>JBBDIY010000019.1:0-43926 GCA_040880185.1 Paenibacillaceae bacterium | reverse complement strand
CTAAGGCTGCCTATGTAGATCATCCGCTTGCCTATTCCATTCTCGGGCTTGAGAAGCGATTGAAGGCTATGGACCCTGAGAGTCTACGGCAATATATAGCACGAAACTATATGATCGAGAATACCGTTATTAGTTTGGCGGGTAACATCAATGAGGATGTGCTGGATTTAATCCGCAAGCATTTCGATGGCTTTCAGAACCATGGCAGCGTGCAAGCTGTCACAGCACCTATTTTCCGCGATGGAATGATCTTTCATAAGAAAAAGGCTGAGCAGAATCACATCTGCTTGTCCTTGCCAGGTTATCAAGTGGATCATGAACATACATATGCGATGGTGTTAATGAACAATATGATTGGCGGAGGAATGAGCTCAAGGCTGTTCCAAGAAATCCGCGAGAAGCGAGGACTTGCTTATTCCGTATATTCCTATCATTCCTCATATAGGGACAGTGGATTATTCACCCTCTATGCAGGTACAGCTCCGGGTCAAACCGAAGAAGTACTACAGGTTACGATGGATGTGCTTCATGGTATTAAGAGCAATGGGATGACAGAGGCTGAGCTTCGAAGAGGGAAGGAACAATTGAAGGGAAGCTTGATCCTGAGCTTAGAAAGCACGAGCAGTCGCATGAACCGTTTAGGCAAGAATGAATTATTAATTGCTAAGCACTATAATTTAGATGAGTTAATTGATAGAATTGAGAAAGTCAGTTTAGAGCAAGTTCAAACTGTGATTCAGCATACTTTTGCTCAGCCTTTTGCGATGTCAATGGTTGGTTCTAACGATAAGACGATTACAGGCTTCAGGAGGGATCAGCTTGTTTAATGTACAAATTCTAAGATTGTCAGGCAACGAAGATATCTCATTACCACAGAAGATGTCGGAGTGGGCAAGTGGCTTTGATCTCTATGCAGCTATTACAGAAACAGTTATCCTGAATCCTGGAGAACGGAAACTGATTGCAACGGGGTTCGCTATGAGCATGCCCAAGGAGCTAGAAGCACAAATTCGACCAAGAAGTGGACTGGCTTATAAGCATGGCATTACTTGCTTAAACTCTCCTGGAACGATCGATGCGGATTACCGTGGTGAGGTCAAGGTATTACTTATTAATCTCGGTCAGGAACCATTCACGATCAATCGTAATGAAAGAATAGCTCAGCTCGTATTCCAACTCGTACCAGACATACATCTTATTCAAGTGGATGTATTATCTGATACTACTCGCGGAACAGGTGGCTTCGGACATACAGGTCAATAGTAAAATTGTATTTCCATTCCAATCATGAAATCCATATTCTCCTCGATTGATGAGGGGGTATGGATTTTTTCGTGAACCGATAACTGGGCGGACGCATAAGTTATATAAACGATAGCAATGGGCAAGGGTGTGATGTCGTTATGTTGACCGGTGTTCAGGTGGCAATCATTGGTGGTGATGCTAGACAGATTGAGGTCATGCGAATTCTGTCTGAATTGGATGCAGGGGTCAGATTATATGGCTTCGATCAACTGCAAATGCAGTTTAGCGGAGTAAGTAAACATGATTTCGAGCCTGATGTATGCCTAGATGTGGATGCGATTATATTACCTGCAGTAGGTACGGACTCAGTTGGTATTGTAGAATCGAACTTCACAACGAATGAGTTGATTCTAACTAGAGCACACATACAGAGTCTGCCTAGGCATGCCGTCGTATACACAGGTTTAGCACAACCCTATCTCAAAAAGCTTTGTTCTAACGAGGATATTAAGCTCGTGGAACTATTTGATCGCGATGATGTAGCTATCTTCAATTCAATTCCCACTGCTGAAGGTGCTATCATGATTGCCATTAAACAAACGGATTTTACTATTCATAGCTCGAATTGCATGGTGTTAGGTATGGGGAGAACGGGCTTAACGTTGGCAAGAGTACTGCATGCATTAGGTGCACATGTAACGATCGGTGTGCATCGAACAGAGCAATATGCGAGAGCGTATGAGATGGGCTTTAAACCATTTTATACAATGGGTCTTGCTTCCGAGGTCGATAAGGTTGACTTGATTTTTAACACTATTCCGACTATGATAATCACAGCGCAGGTCATAGCTAACATTCCCAATCAAGCGGTCATCATCGACCTCGCCTCTAAACCTGGTGGAACGGATTTTCGTTTCGCGGATAAGAGAGGCGTCAGAGCGATTTTAGCTCCGGGATTACCCGGTATTGTCGCTCCCAAGACGGCTGGACAGATCATTGCTCGAGCACTAAGCCAGCTAATCTTGGAAGAGGCGAGGAAGCGAGGGAATGATGGATGGATTGGAACACAATAACAGTAGGTTATGCTCTATCAGGTTCACATTGTACATTTGAGGAAGTCATGCCACAAATACAACGTTTTGTTGATGCTGGTGCCAAGGTGGTACCGATTATCTCCAACACATTGTTAACGACAGATACAAGGTTTGGAAAAGCAGAAGACTGGCGAAAACAGTTGAAAGATATAACTGGTAATGATATTATTTCTACAATTGTAGATGCAGAACCGCTCGGACCTACTAAATTACTTGATGTAATGGTTATAGCACCGTGTACGGGGAATACAACGAGCAAGCTCGCGAACGCGCAGACAGAAAGCCCAGTCTTAATGGCGGCAAAGGCCCAGATGAGAAATCAACGTCCCCTAGTCATTGCCATCTCGACGAATGATGGACTAGGACTGAATGCAGCGAATATTGCCAAACTGTTAGTTACCAAGAATATTTATTTTGTTCCATTCGGTCAAGATGCCCCTGATAAGAAACCTAATTCGCTCGTAGCTAGAATGGACCTTACGATGGAAGCATGTGAGATGGCCCTTCAAGGTAAACAACTGCAGCCATTAATCATAGAGAGATTCCGGTATGAGCCTGGGGCATAGTTTATCACAATCATTATATTCAGATTAGGAGAATCTGCAAATGTCGAATCAGAAGAAATTTACAGTAGCGGTCGTAGGAGCAACAGGTGCAGTAGGTGAACAAATTCTGCTCCTGCTCGAACAACGCAATTTTCCTATTGAACGGTTGAAGCTACTCGCTTCAGCCCGTTCGGCTGGAAAGAAAGTCATATTCAGAGGAGTCGAGCATGTAGTTGAAGAAGCGACACCAGAGAGCTTTCAGGGTGTAGAGATCGCTTTATTCAGTGCTGGAGGAGAGATTAGTAAGGTTTTGGCACCCATTGCTGCGGCCGCAGGTGTAATATGCATTGATAATACGAATGCTTTCCGTATGGATCCAGATACACCATTAGTCGTTCCAGAAGTGAATATAGATAAAATCAATGAGCATAAAGGCATTATTGCTAACCCCAATTGTTCTACGATTCAGATGGTTACTGCGCTTAAACCTTTACAAGATCGGTATGGTATTTCTCGGATCATAGTCTCGACCTATCAAGCGGTGTCGGGAGCAGGTAGTAAAGCGACAGAGGAAATGCTTAGACAATCCAAGGCCATTCTGAATGATGAAGTGTTCGTTCCAGATATTCTTCCCGCAGCATCGTTACCTGTGAAGCACCAGATCGCATTTAATGCCATTCCGCAAATCGACAAATTCACAGACAATGGATTTACATTAGAAGAGATGAAGATGGTTCGTGAGACCAAGAAAATTATGGGTGATGATTCCATCGAGGTCAATGCTACATGTGTACGAGTACCTGTTGTTCGAGGTCATTCTGAGTCCGTATATGTTGAATTAACCAACGATTTCGACATGAAGGAAGTAAGACAATTGTTGGCGAATGCGCCAGGGGTTGTATTAGTTGATGATCCTATGAATCAACAATACCCGCTAGCTACTGATTCCACTGGTAAGAATGATGTATTCGTAGGTAGAGTGCGTAAGGATTTGGATCATCCGCGCGGATTAAGCATGTGGATCGTATCTGACAATCTTCTAAAAGGTGCTGCTTGGAATGCGGTACAGATTGCCGAATATATTGCACTTGAACAATAAAAACTAAGCTTATGCTTACGAAGATAGTTTTATCGACTGCTCGTGCAGTCATCAAAACTTTTAAAAGGAGACATACAAAGTGGACTTTGGGAGAGTTGTTACAGCGATGGTCACACCTTTTGATGACAATCTACAAGTAGATTGGGCAAAGACAGAGGAACTTATCGAATATCTCATTATTGAGCAACAAAGTGATAGCTTAGTGATTACCGGTACCACAGGTGAAGCATCTACCCTTACTGATGAAGAGAAGATCAAGCTTTATCAATTGGCTGTTAAGCAAGCTGCTGGTCGTTGTAAGATTATTGCTGGTTCTGGAAGCAATGATACTGCACATTCTGTTCATTTGACGAAAGAAGCAGAGAAGGCTGGCGTTCATGGCATATTGTTAGTTGCTCCCTATTACAATAGACCTTCGCAAGAGGGGATATATCTTCATTTCAAGGCAATTGCTGATAGCACATCACTTCCGATTATGCTTTATAATATTCCTAAACGAACGGGTGTTACGATAAGCGCGGAAACGACGATTCGATTAGCACAGCTCTCGAACGTAGTTGCAACGAAGGAAGCAAGTGGAGATTTGGAGTTGATCACGAACGTCCTTCGTGGGGTTCCTGCTGGCTTTAGAGTGTATAGTGGTGATGATGAATTGATTGTACCTATTCTATCCATCGGTGGTTATGGTGTAGTTAGTGTAGTCAGTCACGTTATTGGCAAACAGTTACATAAGATGATTGATTCATTCTTTGAAGGTCGGGTTCATGAGGCTGCTCAGCTTCATCAGCAGCTCTTACCGACTGTTAAAGGTTTGTTCGTCACTTCCAATCCAGTACCTGTGAAGTACGCACTAGAGCTCCATGGTATGAATGTAGGCTCGGTTAGACTTCCATTAGCTGCGATTACGGAAGAAGAGAAAATTGTAATTAACTCATTATTTAAGGGTTAATACACCAAACCGATGCTTAGGAACAACCGCACTTCATTATTCGGTTGTTCCCAAGCATCGGTTTTTGCTTCCACTTCCTATATCATGTATAATAAGTGTGCGAGTAACTGGAGCGGGAATCGAATAATGGTTGTATCGAGATAGTTTATTTGTTACGAACGCATATAGATATCAACATGATACAAACTAAGTGTATGTTTCGTACGGTCATCAAATACTTAAGCTGATGCTTATGAGAGGAAAGATTAAATTGGCAAAGAAGAATAGTGAAGCTCTGTCTATTTTCGCCTTGGGCGGCGTGGGAGAAATAGGCAAGAACATGTACGTCGTTCAATATGACAATGATATTGTCATTATTGATTCTGGATTGAAATTCCCTGAGGAAGAAATGCTGGGGATAGATATTGTCATTCCTGATATTACCTATTTGGTGGAGAACCGTGATAAAGTAAGATGTATATTAATTACCCATGGACATGAAGATCATATTGGTGGACTACCTTATATTCTTAAAATATTGAATGTACCTATTTATGCAACGAAGCTTACACTTGGATTAATTGAGAGTAAACTCAAGGAAGCTGGTATTCTAGGGGATACGAAGCGTCATCTGATTAATGGTGATTCTGAATTGCAACTCGGCTGCATGAAGGCAAGCTTTTTTCGGACAAACCATAGTATCCCTGATTCAGTTGGAGTATGTTTAGAGACACCAGAAGGAATTGTCGTACACACAGGCGATTTCAAATTCGATCAAACGCCAGTGAATGAGCAATATGCAGATGTGCACAGAATGGCTGAAATCGGCACGAAGGGAGTACTTGTCCTTCTTTCCGATAGCACGAATGCGGAACGTCCAGGCTTCACCGCTTCTGAACGTGGCGTAGGTCGTCAATTAGAAGAAGAATTCCGCCGCGCTCAACAGCGTGTTGTTGTCGCTACCTTCGCTTCCAATGTACATCGTATTCAACAGGTTGTAGATGCATGCCTCAAAACCAATCGCAAATTAGCTGTTGTAGGACGTAGTATGGTGAACGTAGTTAATATTGCTACTGAACTCGGGTACCTCAATATTCCGGATGGTATGATCATCGAAACGGATGAAGTCAACAAGCTTTCTGGAGAACGAGTAGCTGTTCTATCCACAGGTAGCCAAGGCGAGCCGATGTCTGCCTTAACAAGGATGGCTAGAGCTACGCATCGCAAAGTCGAAATCATGCCAGGGGATACCGTTATTATCGCGGCTACACCTATTCCTGGTAATGAGAAATATGTGGGACGTACCGTAGATGAGTTATTCAGACTTGGTGCTAATGTTATCTATGGATCTGGCTCGACGTCAGGTGTGCATGTATCTGGACACGGAAGCCAAGAAGAACTCAAGCTGATGTTAAATTTCATTAAGCCCAAATACTTTATTCCCATTCATGGTGAATACCGAATGCTTCGCCAGCATGGAATATTAGCTGAATCCGTTGGTGTAGAGAAGGAGAACATATTCCTTGTCGACAATGGTGATGTGATTGAATTTCTTAATGGTGAAGGTCGTAAAGCTGGCAAAATTCAGGCAGGTAACGTACTTATTGATGGTCTTGGTGTGGGTGACGTCGGTAATATCGTACTACGTGACCGTAAATTGTTGTCTCAGGATGGTATATTGGTCGTTGTTATAACACTGAGTAAGCAAGAGGGCAAGATTTTGTCTGGTCCGGACATTATTTCACGCGGTTTTGTATATGTCAGAGAGTCGGAAACATTATTGGATGAAGCTAATCGAATTGTCTCGAGCACATTGAATAAATTAATGTCCGAGAACGTGAACGAATGGGCCTCATTGAAAAACCATGTGAAAGAAGCTCTTGGTCGTTTCCTCTACGAACAAACGAGAAGAAGACCGATGATTCTTCCCATCATAATGGAAGTCTAATGGTATAAATTGGATTGGAAAAGGGTATTCCTCAAGGTTTTAGAACCTGAGGGATACCTTTTTTTCGTTGAAAAGTGAAGAGTGAAAAGTGGTTTGCCGCGAGTTTTATACAGCAATTTGC
The DNA here is from genome assembly GCA_040880185.1 of Paenibacillaceae bacterium. Lineage (GTDB taxonomy): Bacteria > Bacillota > Bacilli > Paenibacillales > UBA4045 > UBA4045. Next base: position 36,946 of record JBBDIY010000019.1, on the reverse strand, counting down.
CCTTACTCAGCTCTGATAAATACGCTTGTTGACGTCTCCAATAGAAATGTTCTCAATATTAATATCAAGAACGTGAAGCGGTTGCTTGTTAGGTAACTTGCACAATAAATGTGCAAGTAGCAGGGCTGGAGGCGGCTTGGGAGCAAACTTGCACAATAAATGTGCAAGTAACAGAGTTGGAGGCGGCTCGGGAGCAAACTTGCACAATAAATGTGCAAGTAGCAGAGCTGGAGGCGGCTTGGGAGCAAACTTGCACAATAAATGTGCAAGTAACAGAGCTGGAGGCGGCTTGGGAGCAAACTTGCACATTTATTGTGCAAGTTTGTACATTAACGGACCATCAGAGTGATTTTCTCTGATGGTTTATCATTATCACTCAACTCTGATAAATATGCTTGATGACGTCTTCAATAGGAATATTCTCAATATTAATATCGAGAACGGGAAAACGGTCGAAAATGTCATATACGACTTGTTTAATATCTTTCTCCGCTAAATTAATCTCGATTTGAACGGATAATGGTGTGTAAGAGATAATCGTATACGGCGCAAGATGTTCCTCGTTCACAGCATGCTTGAATTTGACATCGATAATCTTACGATTTGCAAAAAATGTGCTTAATCGACTCATCGACTCATCGAATACAACCGAGCCCTTATTGATAATGGTAACCTGATCACACAAATTTTCTAAGTCAGTCAGATCATGTGTCGTAATAATAAAGGTCGTTTGTTTGTCGCGATTCATCTGCTTAATAAATTGACGTATCGTTTCTTTGGAGACGATATCAAGACCAATAGTCGGTTCATCTAAGAAGATAAGGGGCGGGTCATGTAATAACGCACATACGAGCTCACATTTCATACGTTCTCCTAATGAGAGCGTTCGAACTGGCTGGTGGACAACGTCCCCGATCTGCAACAGCTCCTTAAAGTACTCAACCCGCTTCGTGTACTCGTCATGGGGTATCTTATACATCTCCTTATTCAGAGAGAACGTATCAATGGGTGGAAGATCCCACCACAGCTGCGACTTCTGTCCGAACAATACCCCGAGATGACGAACAAACCGCTCTCGGTCGAGCCATGGGGTATAACCCATGATGTCCACAGTGCCACCTGTCGGATGAAGGATGCCTGACATGATCTTGATTATGGTTGATTTGCCAGCGCCATTAGGTCCAATTAGACCTCGAATCTCCCCTTTACGCACCTGAAGATCAATCCCTGCCACACTATGTACTAAATCATATTGACGACTGAATAACATGCGTAATGACGATAGGAAGCCTTCTTGCTTGGTAACCTTCGTAAAGGTTTTCTCTAATCCTCTGACATCGATAATATATTCATTCATTGTTTTATCCCCCAGCACTCGTATATTTACGCAAACAACGATTCCAAAGCTTAATGCTTAACCAGAACATGATAAGGCTGAATGCACAGGCAACCCACATTTGATGGTCTACTCGCTGAAGTAAGATTTGTGTTGGATAGTAAGTCCATACGGCAAAGGGCAGGATCGTGACCATCAAGATTCGAATGCCAGAGGGGAATATGTTCATGGGATAGGTGCCAAATTCCATAATTTTCTCGAACATCTCACCAATTCGTCCCATCTGAATTAACATGATCACAATAGCAGCGAAGGTAATCGTCACAGCCATATATAACATCAAGCCACATACGGTCATAAGTATGAGCAGGGGGAATGTCCATAGCCCGATAGATCCATCTAATTGCAGAAAGGCTAATATTGTAACAAGCAGGCCCGCTAAACACGATCCGATTCCATTTAATTGAAAGCCGCTGCATAACAATACGCCGATTGGAGAATAGGGCTTAAGCAGAAGTCGATCAAAGTCACCTTTCCACACCAGATTCATAATTAAACCGCGAATATCACCGAATAATACATCGCGAATGCCAAACCACAACAATAGTAACCCCTGAAAAAGTAAGATTTGATTTAGTGTCCAACCTGGATAGCCCCTTGTTTGTGTGAAGTATAAATATTGCATGAATGGAGCTATACCAGATATCAGAATGGAGATGAATATACCACTTATAAAATCAAATCGATAGATCATAGATTTAGACACATTTAATTTCATATGCCACGCATATAAGCGGAGTAATCCTGTAAAAGTTGCCATCTGCTCACCCACCTACCAATACAATTTTTTTCATTAATATGGACCAAACGATTCTAGTTAATAGATACAAACCTGCGATCCACAGAAATTGCATCATCAATACATACAATAGGGCTTCGGTAGATGTGGCATGGCCACGATTGAGAAAAAATTGCACAGGCTCATAGAAAATATATTTGAATGGAAGATAGTCACAAACCTTCTGTAACCATAACGGGAAGAAATCCAACGGTATCATGGCTCCTCCAAGCAAAGAGATAATGACCGCTGTGACACGGTTCATACTGGAATTATTCATTGTAATAATAGCACTCAATCCTATCAAATACCGGATCAAGAAATTTAATAGAAAGGCAGGTATAATCACGATTAGAAACTTGCTGAACGAGAGCAAGGTGAGGAAGACAGGTGGATAAATAATGGAGTAGATGATCATATCCGGAATGAATTCGAATAAAACGCCAGCCGTGCGAAGTGCAATTGCGTTAGCAAGCTCATATCGATATAACGAGATAGGGCGTAACAGCAGAGGCCCCAAATCACCGGAGATAATATAATTAGACATCCGTCGATCAGCGAAATTAAAAGTAAAGATAAAGACAAATATGGTAACTGCGAAATACCAAACCATCTGTTCAAGTGAATAATCTTTGATCTCTGAGGTGCCATTGTATTCAAATATACTCGTAAATAGATAAATATTCAGTACAAGTACGATCGGATGAATAATGATGGAGATCAGAAATCCTTTTCGATAGGTCAAAAATACTTTTAGATTTAATTGAATTGCCTTTATGAAAATATGCATGAGATGCTACCTCTTTCACCAATATTTGCCGAATAATGTATTATTACGTACTAGACATTGGTAGTCAATAGAAATATTGGATATAAATATTGGGTATTACAAGTTACCAATTCGCTGAATAATTCCCATTGAGCAATTCATACTATGACAAGCACGCAATTATAAACATATGAGGAGATCTATGATGAGAAATCAGAATCTAACGAATGAGTCTGCTACCGAGGACGTGAAGAAGAATACTGCTTCTGATCCCGTTCAGCAATATGGACAAACTCAATTCCCAGCAGCGGAATCAAATATTTATTGTCTTACGATTATCGGACAGGTTGAAGGTCACCTCGTGCTGCCGCCACACAATAAGACGACGAAGTATGAGCACATGATTCCACAGCTCGTCGCCGCTGAGCAGAATAGTAGAATAGAGGGCATACTCGTTATACTGAATACCGTTGGTGGAGATGTTGAAGCGGGATTAGCGATAGCCGAGATGATCGGCACGCTATCCAAGCCAACTGTAGCACTCGTTCTAGGAGGAGGGCATAGTATCGGAGTACCGATCGCAGTAGCCGCAGATTATTCTTTTATTGTAGATACCGCTACGATGATCATTCATCCTATACGCTTAAATGGGTTAGTTATTGGTGTGCCACAGACGTTCGAGTATTTGGACAAGATGCAGGAGAGAGTCATTCGATTTATTACCAATCATTCGAACCTGAAAGAAGAAAAGTTGAAGGAATTTATGTTCAAAACAGGGGAACTCGCAAGAGATGTGGGAACGATCGTCATGGGACCTGATGCGGTGAAGTGTGGTCTAATCCAAGCGGTTGGTGGGATTGGAGATGCTCTGAACGAATTAAATCGGCGGATTGCTGAACGTAAACAAGGGAGGGACATCCAATGATCATGTACACCATAGTTGCAGATGAACTCTTATATGCAGGAATCGAAGAAATCCAGACTGCCGTAGAAATGTGGGTGGATGGGGTGCTGATGCAGGTCGAAATCATGCCGAATCATGAAGTAAAGGTTATTCGATTAATGAGTCCTGAGCTTGCCCCATATTTGAATGATGCCTATATGCCGGGCCGAATTATTCGCTTGTAGTTTAGCCTGAAGTCGTCTGTACATCATAATTCGTGGTACCACGGATTCGTTGTGGTATAATGGCTATGGAGGTGTGCACGTTGGCAAAGAAAAGAAAACGAAAAAACCGTGTAACCACGTTATCTTATGAAGTTTACGGAATCATTATCCTTATATTCTCCATCATTACATTAGCGGGACAAGGTCCTATTAGAGGAATGGGAACCGTAGGTCGAGCTATCAATTACATATGTTTATTCCTAGCGGGGCAGATCAATTATATTATTCCACTTATTGCCATTTATGTAGGACTTTACGTCATGATCAAGCGACAATGGCCGAAGGGATGGAGTTACCGCCGTACAGGAATTGTCTTATTACTTATTGGTATTCTAACGTTATTCCAAATCTCGATGATTCAGGATTTATATCCATCCGGTGATTACAAAGCAGGCTCAATCCTGAATCAGCCGATGCAGAACATCTTGGAATTATTTGATGACACGAAAACCGTGGATCAATTTAATTCAGAGCTTGGAGGCGGTATGGTTGGTGCTATTGTCTTCAGTGGTTTGTATATTTTCTTTGATGAATATGGCTCACAATTGTTCGTATATGCTTTATTAGCGATCGGATTTCTATATTTGACGGGATGGTCGTACGTAGAGATGGGAAACCGGATCAAACGAATATTGAGTTTGATGAGCCGTAAAGGCGGACGACAATGGAAGGAAATCTTTGCACAGCTTAAGCGGAAGAAACAGTTGAGGCAGCTACAAGCTGCTCAAGAAGAGGAAGACGATGAAGAAGATGAGATTGTAACGAAATATCCGATCTTGAATGAAATCGATGAAGAGAATCATCAACCAGAATCGAAGCGTAAACCCGCTAAGAAATCCTTGTTCATGGAGCTTCTAAAGCCAGATAAAAATAAAGGCAAAGCTAATACTAATTTCCCTGATGAAATGATGGACAATGAGGACAAGCTTTCATCTACTGGCCACACTGAGAATGATCTCCTCGTTAGGGATTTCATGGAGCATGTTAATCAGACAGAAAGAAGTACAAGTACTGAAGAAGCCCAAATTTCCGAATTAGTAACACCGATAGCTGAAGAGGATGGGATCGATAATCCACCCTTACATGCTGTCAAAGAAAGAGTCAACATGGCTTACAAGCTACCGCCATTCCATTTATTAGGCAAGCCTGCGGCTGCGACTAAAGGAAGTCTATCAACGGATTATAAAGCGAATGCTCGCAAACTAGAGACGACATTAGAAAGCTTCGGAGTACGTGCGAAGGTAATTGAGGTAGTTCGTGGACCGGCAGTCACTCGTTATGAGATATTACCTGATGTTGGCGTAAAGGTTAGCCGTATAGTTTCCTTAACGGATGATATTGCTCTAGCTTTAGCCGCCAAGGATATTCGGATGGAGGCGCCAATTCCTGGAAAATCAGCGATTGGAATTGAAGTGCCGAACACAGAAGTATCGATCGTTACCGTACGCGAGGTAATGGAAAGTGCTTCCTTCCATGAAGCACAAGCCAAGCTTTCCATTGTATTAGGTCGGGATATCTCCGGACAACCGATGATAGCTAACTTAGCTCGAATGCCGCATTTACTTGTTGCAGGAGCTACAGGCTCTGGTAAATCCGTCTGTATTAATGCCATTATTGTTAGTATTCTCTTCAAGGCTAAGCCTGATGAAGTTAAGTTTCTGATGATTGACCCTAAGATGGTGGAGTTGAACGTATACAATGGCATCCCTCATCTGCTTGCTCCGGTTGTAACGGACCCCAGGAGGGCGTCACTTGCATTGAAGAAAATAGTCGTTGAGATGGAGAAACGCTATGAGCTGTTCTCCAAATCTGGCTCGCGGAATATTGAAGGGTACAACAATATATGTGCGGAGAAGGGAATAGATCCTCTTCCGTTTATTGTAGTTATTGTGGACGAGTTAGCCGATCTGATGATGGTTGCTGCTCATGATGTAGAGGATGCGATTTGTCGACTAGCTCAGATGGCGCGTGCTGCAGGTATCCATCTGATCATCGCAACACAACGCCCTTCTGTAGATGTAATTACTGGTTTGATCAAAGCTAATATTCCTTCACGCATTGCCTTTGGAGTTTCATCACAAGTGGACTCAAGAACGATTCTCGATGGGGTTGGAGCGGAGAAGCTACTAGGTAGAGGAGATATGCTATATTTGCCTGTTGGTGAATCGAAGCCAATTCGGGTTCAAGGCGCTTTTCTTTCGGATCCTGAGGTTGAAGCTGTTGTAAAGTATGCTAGATCACAAGGAGAAGCTGAATACCAAGAGGATTTGGTTCCTGAGGTAGAAGAGCAGATCGAGATGGATGATCCGAATATGGATGAGTTGTTCGATCAAGCCGCACAGATTGTTCTAGAAGCTAAACAAGCTTCTGTATCATTATTACAGCGTAGATTAAGAATCGGTTATACAAGAGCTGCACGTCTCATCGATTACATGGAGGCATCCGGTGTGATTGGTCCGTACGAAGGTAGTAAACCTAGAGAAGTACTGATGACCTTTGAACAATTCCAACATAGTCGCATGAGTTCTTGAACATTGAAATAAGAGTATAGAATCGTCCAACTTTTCTCATAATAATCTTGATCAACGAGATTGAGAAAGGTTGGAATCGATGAATAGAAGATTGCTGCTGATTACAGGAAGTATCATCATGTGTCTTATTGCTTCGTTCCAGATCCACCATACGTTCAATAAAGCCCAAGAAACATTTAGTAATGTAACTTTTAAATATGGTGCTTCCGGTAAGGATGTCCTTGAATTACAAGGAAGATTAAAGTTTCTCGGATTTTATAATGGAAGGGTAGACGGAGACTACGGTTGGAAGACACTTCAATCGGTCAAGAATTTCCAATGGAAGTTTGGTATGCCAGCTGATGGGATCGTCGGTTCAAAGACCAAGCTGAAGCTATGGAAAGTGACGAAGAAATGGTCTCCAGAACTAACAATGGATAAGCCGGCAACGAATCCAGCGAATAACGCAAGTAATATGACTACATCGAATAGCTTAGGACTTTCGGCGAATGATCTGAAGATCATGGCCAACGCTGTTCATGGTGAAGCAAGAGGAGAACCCTATATTGGTCAAGTTGCAGTTGCAGCGGTTATCTTAAATCGGGTAGATTCAGCAAGCTTCCCTAAGACCGTGTCTGGCGTCATCTTCCAACCAGGTGCATTCACAGCGGTGGCAGATGGTCAAATCTGGTTAGAACCGGATGAAAGCTCTAAACGAGCTGTCCGTGACGCACTTAATGGATGGGATCCGTCAGGGGATTGTATTTATTACTTTAACCCCGCAACCGCTACCTCCAAATGGATTTGGTCTCGACCACAGGTGAAGAAAATCGGTAAGCATATATTTGCTAAATAATCATAAACTTGAGCGTACGATAAACCGAATTGATCAGAAGTAGCCTTCGGAGGCTACTTCTTCATTTTATATTGGTTAATCACATCGATTGGTAATTAACAACAAATTTTTATATAATGGCATTATAGAGAAGGAGTGAGTCGATGCAACCCGTTCAATTTCAACGCACAGTAGAAGGCAGCATTCGTATACATGTGTTACCGACAGATCGGTTTAAGACGTATGCGGTCTCTATGTACATAGGTCGACCTTTAGAGGAAACCACGGTAACATCAACAGCGATCATTCCTTTTATTCTTCGACGAGGCACCGCACAATACCCAGAAACAAGAGCATTCAGGGAACGCCTGGATGAGCTGTATGGTGCGGGCTTTGGCTTCGACATTTATAAACGGGGTAATAATCAGATTGTACAATTTCGAATGGACACGGTTGATGATCGGTTTATGGGGCAGTTGAAGCCTTCCCTGCTTCAAGAAACACTCGCCTTCTTAGGACAAGCGATTACCCAGCCTGCTCTTGAGAATAGTAAATTCTTATCCAAATATGTGAACGCAGAGAAACAAACGATCCAGAACAAGCTTGAATCCATCGTCAACGATAAGATTAGATATGCGGCGGAGCGTTGCATGCAGGTGATGTATGGGGATGATCCATTTCGCTTTAATCCTTTAGGACGTCTAGAGGATATTACATCACTTGAAAGTGATCGTTTATATGAACAATATCGCAACTGGTTGAAGCATGCACCTATAGATTTATATGTCGTAGGTCATACGACACTCGATGAGGTGGTAACGATTGTTAAAGAGCAATTCCAAATCGAGCGGGGCGAGCTATTCGATTATCGAATTGAAGCATCCCTTAGAACCATTTCAGAACCTAAACGTGTGGTTGAACAGCTAGATGTTAATCAAGGTAAGTTAAATATGGGGCTGAGCGCTCCATTCATCTACGGCGATGCTAATTATTCTACTGCGATGGTTTATAACGGCATATTAGGCGGATATCCACACTCAAAGCTGTTCACTAATGTTCGTGAGAAGGCGAGTTTAGCTTACTATGCTTCATCTCGACTAGATGGGTATAAAGGCAATCTGATGATCCAATCGGGCATCGAAATCCAGAATTACGAGCGAGCGGTTCATATTATTACTGAACAATTAGAAGCTTTACGTTCTGGTCAAATATCCGATTTAGAATTATCGCAGACGAAGGCAATGATGACGAATCAGATCAAGGAAATGAATGACTCACCTAACGAGATGATTGGATTTGACTTCAACACCGTATTGACAGGTGTTGAACGTACGGCCTCATCTGTTCTCACGGAACTTAATCAAGTGACCAAGGAGCAAATTCAAGCGGTTGCTCGTAAGGTTGAATTGGATACGATCTATTTCTTGAAAAATCAGGAAGGGGAATGATGATATATGGAAATGATCAACTATCCTCATCTAAACGAGACATTATATGTTGAGCAGTTACCTAATGGATTAATCGTACGTATCCTGCCGAAGCCAGGCTTTCAGAAGACATATGCCGTTTTCTCCACCAGATATGGTTCTGTGGATAATCATTTTCAGCTAAGCGATGGTACTGAGAAACAAGTGCCTGATGGAGTCGCCCATTTTCTAGAGCATAAGATGTTCGAGGAGCCAGAAGGAGACGTATTCTCGCGCTTTGCCGATCAAGGAGCCTCTGCAAATGCCTTCACCAGCTTCGATCGGACCTCGTATTTATTCTCAGCGACTGATCATATTGAAGAGAATGTAGTGACTTTGTTGAATTTTGTGCAAAATCCTTACTTCACAGATGAGAATGTGGAGAAGGAGAAAGGCATCATCGGCCAAGAGATTAATATGTACAAAGATCATCCTGATTGGCGTGTTTACTATGGGCTCATTGAATCCATGTACAGTCAGCATCCGATTCATATAGATATTGCGGGTACTGTCGAGTCTATCGCGAAGATTGATAAGGAAATGCTCTATGCTTGCCACGAAACCTTCTACCATCCAGGTAATATGACATTCTTTGTTGTAGGTGGAGTTGACCCAGAGAAGATGATTACGCTCATACGTGACAATCAACAGAAGAAAACCTCCTTCAGCGTATACAAGGAGGTATCTCGCTTATACCCAGATGAGCCTTATGAGGTTCAAGAAAAACAAAGAATAACTCAATTACCTGTCTCGTTACCCAAATGCTTGTTTGGCTTCAAAGAAAAGGTGTCTTATTTAGACCCAGAGGCGGTATTATACCGCGAGCTGACAACTAAGCTGTTATTTGATTTATTATTCAGTCCGAGCTCTGAAGTATATCAAACCCTTTATGATGAGAATCTAATCTCTGACCAATTCGGTTATGAATATCAGGCTAACACGCAGTATGCATTCTCGGTCATCGGAGGGGAGACGAAAGACCCTGATCTATTGCTAGCTCGTATTCGCGAACTGATAGAACCCCTTATGGATAAAGGCTTTGATCAGACCTCGTTTGATCGATGTAAGAAGAAGCGTATGGGTAATTATCTAAGGGTGCTCAACTCACCAGAAGCAATTGCTAATGAGTATACGAAGTACAGCTTCAAGAACATTGATTTTTTCCGATTCTTGGGCGTGTATGAGGGTTTAACCCTAACAGATATTAATCAACGAATGAAAGATCATATTCAATGGGAGCAATTGGCCATCTCTATCGTAAGGAATGGTACAGCTTGAACATAGTCAAAGCATCATCTGAAACAACAGCTTTGGTAACTGGTGGGAATCGTGGTATCGGTGCGGCCATCGCCGAGAGGTTCGCCAGTGCTGGAATGAATGTTGTTATTCACTATTTGCAAGCACACGAAGCAGCGAATGAAGTCGCGCGTAAGTGCATGAAGCACGGTGTACGTGTATTAACGGTTACTGCAGATTTAAAGTCTAAGGACCAGATTCTGAAGATGAAGGAGAAGCTTGATCATCACCAGATGGTACCTGACATCGTGGTCAATAATGCTGGAATTGCTCATTATGGATTACTTTCCGATGTGTCGGAGGATGAATGGGACCAAGTCATGAATACGAACTTGAAAGGAATGTTCTTATGTACGCAAGCATTCCTGCCTCACATGATCTCACAGAAATATGGGCGAATCGTGAATGTCTCCTCCGTCTGGGGGATTACAGGTGCATCGTGCGAGGTGCTTTATTCGACAACCAAGGGTGGAATGAACGCCTTTACGAAAGCTTTAGCTAAGGAACTGGCACCTTCGGGCATTACTGTGAACGCGGTAGCACCTGGCGCTGTGGACACCTCAATGTTGAACCATATGAATGATGAAGACAAACAATCGTTGATCAGTGATATTCCGTTGGGACGTTTAGCACAGCCAGAGGAAATTGCTTCACTTGTATACTTCGTTGCATTACCAGAATCAGGGTATATTACCGGACAGATTATTAGTCCCAATGGGGGTTGGATGACGTAACACGAATAATCTTGGCTCGATTTGCAAATAGTACAGATGTCAATGACAAACCTCTAAAGGAGAATTCACTATGACATCTGTATTATCGACTTTTGAGAAATGGAAAAGCTTTCTAAGTGAAAGAGTAGAACAGGCCAAGAGCAGCGGTATGGGTGAAGAAATGATTGAAAAATTGGCTTTTCAAATCGGTGAGTTCCTAGACAATAAGGTCGATCCGAAAAATGATCAAGAGCGTGTTCTGAAGGAACTATGGGATATTGGTGACAAGGACGAACGAAAAACAATAGCTCGATTAATGGTTAAACTGGTTGAAAAAGGATAAGTTATAAGAAAAGCCTTCTTCTGAAGGCTTTTTTCAACTAAATTCACCCTCTGGGGAGGATTACCACGAAAATTGTAGAATATAAGCAATATAAGCAATATAGGTGATAATTGACCTAATACGAGGTGGTTTAAGTTTCTTATGGATAGTAAACAATGGTATTTGGAATATAAGATTCATAAAAACCGTCCTGGACTATTAGGTGATATTGCATCTCTAATGGGAATGTTGGGAATTAACATATTATCTATTAACGGTGTGGAAGATCGAACTCGTGGGATGTTAGTTGAAACCAACGATGATGAGAAAATTGTTCTATTCGAGCAGCTGCTTCGTAAAGTTGATAACATTACAATTAACAAAATGCGCGAACCCAAGTTAGTCGATATCTTAGCTATTCGCCATGGTCGCTACATCGAACGAGATTCAGATGATATTAAGACATTTCGTTTCACCAGAGACGAATTAGGCTTGCTTGTAGATTTTCTAGGTGAGATTTTTAAAATTGATGGGCATCAGCTTGTTGGCCTCCGAGGTATGCCTCGTGTGGGTAAGACTGAATCGATTATTGCTGGTAGCGTATGTGCGAACAAGAGATGGACATTCGTCTCATCCACATTGCTGCGACAAACTGTTCGCAGTCAATTGTCAGAGGAAGAAGCAAGTCCTCAGAATATATTCATTGTTGATGGAATCGTAAGTACTCTGCGCTCCAATGAGAAGCATTATGCACTTCTTCAAGAAATTATGGCTATGCCAACTACGAAGGTCATTGAGCACCCAGATATTTTCGTCCAAGAATCGGAATATACCTTTGATGATTTTGATTATATCATTGAACTTCGCAGTACACCTGATGAAGAAATAAACTTTGATCCATTAACTTCCCAATCAGAAGGAGTTTAATGGATTTACATATCCTGGAGGAGGTGAAGCATGTCTGATCTGGGCCAATTATTAAAAAAAGCACGTACACAAAAAGGAATCACCTTAGATGAGCTACAGGAGCTTACGAAAATTCGCAAAAGGTATCTGGAAGCCATTGAGGAAGGGAATTATAAGATCCTTCCCGGAAATTTCTATGTGAGAGCCTTTATTAAGAGCTATTCTGAAGCTGTTGGGCTTGAACCAGATGAGGTGCTCCGATTATATCGTAGCGTGCTTCCAGAGACAAACCCCGAGCCAACGAATGAACCCAAACGTAGGAATACGAAACCACCTCGCAATTCGGATAAGATGAGTAAATGGGCTTCCGCACTTCTTCTTGTGGCTTTTCCTATTCTTATATTAAGTGTACTTTATTATTATTATGTCCATAAGCCTGAAGTGGACAATGCATCGCGTCCTCCTACCAAACTCACTAATAATGTGAGTCAGAATGAGCCAGATGTGAAGGAACCTATTGTTGATGTCGTACCTGATCCTGTACCTGATCCGATTGATGACCCTGTTCCGACCGCGGAAATTAGTTTAGCTAAGACAGAAGGTGATACGGATTTTTATGTAATTAAGAACTCGCAGCAATTATCCGTTCATCTAGAAGTGGTTGGCGATCAATGCTGGATGGCGATCAAGAAATTGAATAAGTATGGCGAATTCATCGAAGAGAATTTGTCTTTAAAGAATAGTGAAACGAAAGAATGGACCTTCGATGACTCCGTATATTTTAATATTGGTAAAGGCAATGCTCTGAAAATAACGATTAATGGCACTGAAATTAATATGGGCGATAAACCTAATCCTCGACGTTTACAGTTGGATTTAGAGAAGCCTATCATATGAACACCAAGCTGACATCTCTGAATTGCCAAGGGGTGTCTTTTCTTGCTGATCTTTTATTGGTATAATCTTTGCATTATGTGATTACGGAAGGAAGTGGCCATCAATGAGCACAGAAAGCTCTTTTGATATCGTATCGAAGGTAGACATGCAGGAATTGAAAAATGCCATTCAACAAGCGGAACGAGAAATTGAAACTCGTTTCGATTTCAAGGGAAGTAAAAGCGATATCTCGATCGACAAGGAAGATCTGGTTGTGGTCTCGGATTCTGAATTTAGAGTAGAGAGCGTAGTGGATATTCTACAAACGAAGATGGTGAAACGTGGTATTTCTCTCAAATGTCTCGAGTATGGTAAGATAGAGCCTGCTGCCTCGAACACGATGAGACAACGCATTAAGTTGAAGCAAGGTGTTGATCAAGACAGCTCGAAGAAAATTAATGTGCTAATTAAGGATTCAAAGCTTAAGGTTAAGACCGTTATTCAGGGCGATCAAATCAGAGTAACTGGGAAGAGTAAAGATGATCTACAGCAGGTGATGCAGCTGCTTAAAGGCGCTGATTTGTCACTTGATTTACAATTTGCAAACTACAGATAAGGATCGGTAAACGATTCATAAATTTCGACACATCAATCGACAGATAGGGAACGGGTGAGAGACGTACATGATTGAAAAGGTGAAATTTGTTACATTAGGCTGTGAGAAAAATTTAGTCGACTCTGAGATTATGGGTGGCTTAGTTCATGAACAGGGATTTCTATTAGTTGATGATAATCAGGATGCGACCGTTATTGTGGTCAATACATGTGGATTTATTGATGCGGCCAAAGAAGAGTCTGTTAATACGATTCTTGAGATAGCTGATCTGAAACAAACCGGTAATTTAAAGGCGCTTATTGTGTCTGGTTGTCTAACACAACGCTATAAAGAACAATTGATGAAAGAAATGCCAGAAATTGATGGCATCGTGGGCACAGGCGATTTCGACAAGATTACCGATATTATTGATGCTGCATTGAAGGGCAAGAAGCCAATCCTTGTTGGTAATCCTGCGTTCAATTATGATCAGAAGCTACCAAGACGTGTAACAACTCCTCGTTACACGGCTTATGTGAAAATTGCTGAGGGCTGCGATAACGCTTGTACATTCTGTAGTATTCCGATTATGAGAGGAAATTTCCGTAGTCGTAGTATGGAGTCTATTATCGGTGAAGTCGAGCAGCTCGTCTCACAAGGCGTGAAGGAAATCAGTCTAATTGCTCAGGATTCTACGAATTATGGTACGGATATTTATGATGGATTTATGCTTCCAGCCCTTCTGAATAAGGTAACAGAAGTACCTGGACTCGCTTGGGTTCGCTTGCATTATGCTTATCCTGGCTTCTTTACAGATGAACTCATTCAGACGATTGCCAACAATCCGAAGGTTTGTAAATATGTAGACATGCCTTTGCAGCATAGTGAGGATCATATCCTTAAGAAGATGCGCAGACCGGGCAGACAGAAGGACGTACGTGAATTAATTACTAACATTCGAAAAGCTATTCCCGATGTCTCCCTTCGTACATCACTTATTGTTGGATTCCCAGGAGAAACAGAAGAGGACTTTGCAAATTTGACCAAATTTGTGCGAGATATTCAATTCGATCGATTGGGTGTGTTTACGTACTCGCAAGAGGAAGATACGCCAGCTGCTCGATTACCAGACCAATTGCCAGAGGAAATGAAGGAATGGCGTGCGAATACATTGATGGAAGTTCAACGTGAAATCTCAACAGGCCGAAGCGTGAGGATGGTAGGGCAGACACTTGATGTACTCATAGAACGTTATGATGGTCGTAACGATGTCTATATCGGACGCACACAATTCGATGCTCCTGAGATTGATGGAGAGGTCTTCGTAAGTCAGTGTAACGCCGAGATTGGACAGATGGTTAAAGTTAACATTACTCATGCATTTGAGTATGATTTGACTGGAGTTGCTGTCTCATGAACTTAGCAAATAAAATCACGGTTGTACGTATATTCCTCGTTCCCGTTATCATGTTCTTCTTACTCGTGAATTTAAATTTACCAGATATCAGCATACCGGAAATTAATGGTACTATATTCACGATTACTTACAATCAGATTATTGCCGTATTTATATTTAGTATTGCGGCTATCACGGACCGGCTTGATGGTTATATCGCGAGAAAACATAAGCTAGTTAGTAATCTCGGGAAGCTGCTTGACCCGCTCGCGGATAAGCTATTGGTTGCAGCTGTGCTTATTTCACTCGTTGAGATGGATAAGCTTAATGCCCTTATCGCGATCGTTATTATCAGCCGTGAATTTGCTGTAACTGGATTAAGACAAGTTGCCCTTCTAGAAGGCGTTGTTATCCCCGCAAGTAATCTTGGAAAGTGGAAAACCGGATTTCAGATTGCGGCGATCATCCTGTTGTTAATTAATAATTTCCCATTCGTCTTTATTGGATGGCGAGTAGATCTTATCGTTACTTGGTTTGCAGCACTGATCACGATTTATTCGGGCATTGATTATTTTGTCAAAGGGAAGACTGTTATTAATTTTTCTGACAAGCAATAACGCATTATTGTGAAAGGATATGACATATGAGAGCTGAGATTATTGCAGTCGGAACCGAACTCCTGATGGGTCAGATCGTCAATTCGAATGCTCAATACTTATCGCAGAAATTCGCGGAGATGGGCGTCAATGTATATTATCAAACCGTGGTTGGAGATAACGCTGAACGAATGGCTAATGCGATGAGTTTGGCGAGTAGCCGAGCTGATTTAATTGTGTTTACCGGTGGTCTTGGACCTACTCAGGATGATATTACGAGGGATGTTCTGGCCGGATTATTTGGATTAGGTTTGTCCATTCATCAGCCGTCCTATGACCGAATTGCTTCCTTCTTTGTCGATCGCAAGGTGGCCATGGTTGAGAGTAATGCACGTCAAGCCTTGATGATCGAGGGTGCTGATCCCTTAATGAATGATACTGGTATGGCCGTTGGTTCAGCGATTACCCATTCGAATAAGCACTATGTGCTGTTACCAGGTCCACCTAGAGAGATGAAACCGATGTTCGAGCAATATGCGAGACCATGGATTCTAAGTAAAATGCCGAATATAGGTGCATTACATTCACGGATGTTAAAGTTTTGTGGTATTGGAGAATCTCGCTTGGAGGATGAGCTTAAGGATTTGATCACAGCGCAGAGTGACCCATCGATCGCCCCCTACGCCAAGGAAGGCGAGGTTACAATCAGATTAACGACACGGTCGAATACGATTGCTGTGGCGAATCAGGTATTGGATATTACCCACCAAGAAATTATTAACCGTGTAGGTGAATTCTTATATGCAGATGTAGATGTTCCCTTAGAGACCGTCATTGTTCGTATGATGGAAGAGAAGGGACTTACGCTTTCCGTTGCTGAGAGCTGTACGGGTGGTTTGTTCAGTGAATTGATCACTTCAATTCCGGGAAGCTCGGCGATGTTCCATGGTGGCGTGATCTGTTATTCCAATGAGTGGAAACACCGTTCTCTTCATATTCCTATGGAGATGCTTGAGGGAGAGGATGCTCCTGGAGCTGTTAGTAAGGAAACCGCGATCCTATTAGCTGAGCAGATTGTAAAGCTTACAGGCAGTGATTTAGGAATCTCTATTACAGGCGTAGCTGGTCCTACACATTCTGAGCGCAAGCCAGTAGGATTAATATATGCAGCTATTGCTAGTAAGAATGGCGGTACACTCGTACATCAGATGAATATGGCTGGGAATCGCGAGATGGTTCGTGTAAGAACGGTAAAACAGGTTATGTATGAGTTGTGGAAGCAATTAAAGGCAATCTGAGAAATTAGTACTTGTCTATTATTAGGTCATATGTTAAATTGATCTTAAATATTCTTGTTAACGGAAGTACCGTAGCAAAGGGGCCCTTTGCGTACGGTACTTTTTTATTATTTATCGTTGCATTTCAAGGTCATGTGGCTGTCAAGCAAAAAAAACGAACGAATGTTCGAAAAAATACTTGGCAAGCGCAGCAAAATGGACTATCATAGATTTATATTCTTAAGAAGAAGAGGAAGTGAATCATTTGTCCGATCGTCGTGCAGCCCTAGATATGGCATTGAAGCAAATTGAGAAGCAATTCGGTAAAGGTTCGATTATGAAGCTCGGAGAATCGACTCATATGCAAGTTGAGACGATTTCCAGCGGTATATTAGCATTGGATATTGCTCTAGGTATAGGAGGGATTCCAAGAGGTCGTATTATAGAAGTATTCGGTCCAGAATCATCCGGTAAGACAACGGTTGCTTTACATGCGATTGCAGAAGTACAGAAGATTGGCGGACAAGCTGCTTTCATTGATGCAGAGCATGCACTTGATCCAAGCTATGCAAGCAAGTTAGGTGTTAATATCGACGAACTTCTATTATCTCAACCAGATACCGGTGAGCAAGGCTTGGAAATTGCTGAAGCGTTGGTTCGTAGTGGTGCAGTAGATATTATTGTAATCGACTCCGTGGCTGCCCTAGTTCCTAAAGCCGAAATCGAGGGAGATATGGGTGATTCTCACGTAGGCTTGCAAGCAAGATTAATGTCGCAAGCATTACGTAAGCTATCGGGTGCCATTGGAAAATCTAAGGTTATTGCTATCTTCATTAACCAGCTTCGTGAGAAGGTTGGCGTTATGTTCGGTAATCCAGAGGTAACACCTGGCGGAAGAGCCTTGAAATTCTATTCCTCAGTAAGACTTGAAGTTCGTCGTATTGAATCGATTAAGCAAGGTAATGATTTAGTCGGAAATCGCACAAGAATTAAGGTTGTTAAGAACAAGGTTGCTCCTCCTTTCAAACAAGCCGAGGTTGATATCATGTATGGTGAGGGTATATCACGCGTAGGTAGTATTATTGATATTGGTGCAGAAATTGATATCGTACAGAAGAGCGGCGCATGGTATTCATATGAAGGCGAACGAATGGGTCAGGGCAGAGAGAATGCGAAGCAATATCTGAAGGATAACCCCGATATTGCCAACATTATTGAAGGTAAGATTCGCGCAGCGGGCACAGCTCAGTCCTTAACAATGAATAAGTCATCATTCGATGATAACGGAGAATAATTTTAGGAGGTCCGCGCATAGTTACCTATGTGCGGTTTTTTTTCTGAACGGAGGCTACAACAATTGAGTGACGAAGAAGCATGCATAACGATCACAATGGTGGAACAACAGAAACGGCATAAGCATCGGTATAATATTTATGTGAGTGGTGAATATGCTTTTGCTGTTCATGAGGATATCGTAGTGAAATATCGTTTATTGAAGGATTCAGCGATTTCGAAACGATTTATTGACGACGTAGTCAGTGAAGAAGAAAGGCATAGTGCCTTTCGAGCCGCTTTAAGATATATAGGTAGATCTATGCGTTCGAAGAAAGAAGTTGCGAGTAAATTAGCAAGTAAGGGCTATGAAGAAGACATCATCACCGGAGTTCTCAGCATACTAATCGAACAGAAATTTATTGATGATAATGAGTATGCCACTACACTAGCTAGACAGAGAATGAGAATGAATAAGAAAGGACCCCTATGGATTAAACGCGAATTAACTCAGAAGGGTATATCTAAGTTAGATATTCAGGATGCTCTCGATCAATTTGATGAAGGTGATGAATTCGAACAAGCGCTTACTCTAGCTTCAAAGCGCTGGGAGTTAGACAAGGGAGACGAATTAACCAAGCTTCGGAAAGTAATGAATTTACTACAACGCAGAGGGTATACATCGGAGATCGTACGGAAAGTACTAAGTAAGCTTAAGAACACAAATGAACTTTACTTCGAAGAGTGATGAATATCAACAAGATCCGACGGACATGCCTTGACATTATTCTTCACCAAAAGCTACAATAATAAAAGGTGTGGGATAACACTTACACTTTCTTACCTTGGCCGATGATGGTGGATAAATATGTAAGGCATCGGTTGATAACTAATGAGTCGAAATGAATACGGATTAAAACCACATAATCCCCAAGCTAACCCCTTGGAGTGATAACGAGGAGGTGAAAAAAGGATGATGTCATTCATCTGGCCCTTGATCGTTCTCGTTGTTGGAGTTGCTGGCTTTGGGATTGGTTATTTTATCCGCAAATCTCTTGCAGAAGCTAAGATTTCAAGTGCAGAATTAGCAGCATTACAAATCGTCGAGAAGGCGAATAAGGACGCTGTTGCGCTGAAGAAAGAAACAGTTCTCGAAGCGAAAGATGAAGTTTATCGACTTCGAACTGAAGCTGAAAAAGACATTCGTGAGCGTCGAAATGAAATTCAACGCCAGGAAAGACGATTGTTGCAAAAAGAGGAATCGCTGGATAAGAAAATAGAATCCCTAGAGCATAAAGAAGAGAATTTAGCCAACAAAGAGAAACGTGTCGAGGAAACACAAGAAAACATTGAACAGATTTACAAGAAGCAAGTTCTTGAACTGGAGCGTGTATCCGGTTTAAGTACGGAAGAAGCCAAACAAATCATATTGAGCAATGTTGAACAAGAGGTTCGACATGAAACCGTTCAATTGATTAAGCAGATTGAACAACAAGCTAAAGAGGAAGCCGACAAGAAAGCAAGAGAAATTATTACGTTGGCTATTCAACGTTGCGCAGCAGATCATGTGGCAGAAACAACGGTTTCTGTTGTAACTCTCCCTAATGAGGAGATGAAAGGTCGTATTATTGGTCGTGAAGGACGTAATATACGTGCACTGGAGACGTTAACCGGGATTGATCTGATTATCGATGATACACCAGAAGCTGTAATACTGTCTGGATTTGATCCAATTCGACGTGAAATTGCTAGAACGGCTCTCGAGAAGCTTGTTGCTGATGGGAGAATTCACCCCGCTCGGATTGAAGAGATGGTGGAGAAATCGCGTAAAGAAGTGGATGAACGAATTCGTGAATATGGTGAGCAAGCTACCTTCGAGGTCGGTGTTCATGGTATACACCCTGACTTAATTAAGATTCTAGGTCGCCTAAGATTCCGTACGAGCTACGGACAGAATGTGCTTAAGCATTCGATGGAAGTCGCCTACTTAACTGGATTAATGGCAGGGGAGCTTGGCGAAGACATTACACTTGCTAAACGTTCTGGATTACTTCATGACATTGGGAAAGCGCTTGATCATGAAGTAGAAGGATCACATGTTGAGATCGGCGTGGAGCTTGGTAAGAAGTACAAAGAGCATCCAGTCGTTATCAACAGTATTGCTTCTCATCATGGTGATACCGAACCTACATCGGTGATCGCGATGCTCGTTGGAGCGGCAGATGCACTATCCGCTGCCCGACCAGGAGCACGTAGAGAAACGTTAGAGACGTACATCAAACGCTTGGAGAAGCTTGAAGAGATTTCAGAGTCATTCGAAGGCGTTGAGAAATCCTTCGCCATTCAGGCTGGACGCGAAGTTCGCGTCATGGTACAGCCAGATAAGATTGACGATGCAGATGCTTTCCGATTGGCACGTGATATCACAAAGCAAATTGAAAGTGAGCTCAACTACCCGGGACATATTAAAGTTACGGTTATCCGTGAAACCCGAGCTGTTGAATACGCTAAGTAATTATGTAATACTGAAGAGAAGTGGCTGATTATATGCCACTTCTCTTTTTTCACGAATAAGAAGGTTAGATAGGAGAGAACATCATCAGAATATTATTTATTGGCGACATTGTAGGAGCACCAGGTCGGAGAGCAATGAAAGAAGTATTGCCCAGACTCAAAAGTAAATTTAATCCGGATTTCATCATAGCTAACGGAGAAAATTCAGCAGCTGGAAGAGGAATAACCCATAAGATCGTAAGGGAATTATTCGAGCTAGGGGTTCACGGTATTACGATGGGTAATCATACTTGGGGGAATAAAGATATCTTCGAGTTTATTGACGATGAGCCACGGCTAATCCGTCCGTTAAATTATTCTCCCGGTATGCCTGGAAGAGGATATACGGTTGTTCATAATGGAAAGAAGGAGCTCGGGCTAATCAATGCGATTGGCAGAACTTATATGCAACCGATGGATGACCCATTTCGATCTGTAGATGCGATATTGGACGAATGGAATGGGGAGGTCAAGTGTATACTCGTTGATTTCCATGCTGAGGCAACCTCGGAGAAGATCAGTATGGGATGGCATTTGGATGGAAGAGTGTCCGCAGTTGTTGGTACACATACCCATGTTCAGACGCACGATGAGCGCATTCTACCTCAAGGTACAGCGTATGTATCAGATGTAGGTATGGTTGGACCAAGGGACGGTGTATTAGGTATGGAACGTGAAGCGGTATTGTTGAAATTTAGAACAGAGCTCCCAAGTCGATTTATCGTAGATGAGGGCAAATGGCAATTTCACGCGGTTATCATTGAAGTGGACGATACGACAGGATTATCCACGAACATCCAGCTTATTCGCCAATTTGAAGATGAGTGGATATTAGAATAGCGATAAACTACTCCATTATATCGGTCTTGTATTTATACGTTAAAGGAATGATTTGCCTTTCCTCGAATATGTATGTCTAGTAGTGGATGCATTCCGTTATTACTCGAGGAGGTACGCGTATGGATATATTAAAGGTATCAGCAAAGTCCAATCCCAACTCTGTAGCAGGAGCATTGGCAGGCGTTTTACGAGAACGCGGTACAGCTGAGATGCAAGCAATTGGCGCGGGCGCATTGAATCAAGCAATAAAAGCAGTGGCGATCGCACGCGGATTTGTAGCCCCTAGCGGTGTGGACCTGATATGTATTCCTGCCTTTACGGATATTAAGATCGATGGAGAAGATCGTACTGCTATTAAGATAATTGTAGAACCTCGTTGATGTTGGAGCGAGATAAGGAATGATATAGCTGCGTTCTGAATAGAATATTACGCCTGTTTACGCTTTAAGGTAAATAGGTTTTTTTATGTGATTATGATTAAAAATTTTTAGGAGGAGAATCATTATATGTATATTATGGATGGTCATTGTGATGCGATCAGTAAGTTGCTGAAAAACCCGCAGGCAGATTTCTATGATTCAACATTAATGGATGTGACTCTTCCCAGACTTCAAGCAGCCAATGTGAAGCTACAGAGCTTTGCCATCTATATATCGAGCTCAAGTCGTGGTACAAGTGATTACATTCCACCTGGTTTTCATGAAATCTTATTGTCAGTTGATCTCTATGAACGTCATATTCTAGCCAATCCCCACATGACTCCAATTCTTAACCAATCGGATATGGTTTCTTTACTAAGTGGATCTAAGATAGGGGCATTTCTTACATTAGAGGGTGCAGATGGATTAGGGGGGAACTTATTTTATTTGCGTATCTTGCATCGTTTGGGTGTTAGAGCAATGGGCCTTACTTGGAACCAAGCAAATTGGGCTGCAGATGGAGCTGGCGAACCGCGTGGTGGTGGTTTAACTATATTGGGTAAAATGCTTGTACAGGAATGTGAGAAGTTGGGCATCCTAGTCGATGTATCGCATTTGTCTGAGGCCGCATTCTGGGATGTGGCAGCGATTGCCCAAAAACCATTCTACGCATCACATTCAAATGTATTTGACGTATGTCAGCATCCGCGGAATTTAAAGAACAATCAGATCATGGAGATCATTCGCGTAGGAGGCTGTATCGGTTTAACTTTTGTACCACACTTTGTTAGCGCGAATAAAGCGGTAGCAATTGTTGATATATTAAAGCACATCGATCATATATGTGAAATTGGTGGAAGTAAGCATTTGGCATTCGGTTCTGATTTTGATGGAATAGATGAATGGATCAAGGAATTAGAGCATCCAGGGCAATACTCAAATCTACACAATATCTTACTTCAACATTATAATGAAACGGATGTAAATAATTGGCTTTGGAAAAATTGGTATCAATTTCTATATGATAATATTTGAGTTCCTTTGATTAGATATTGATCTAATATTGATATGAGTTCAATCTAATAAAGCTATCACCAATTGTAGCCAAAACACTTGCTTTTATTCGCTCTAAGCCATAAGATTTAATATGACCATTGAAAAGAAATATTTATTGTTTTACTTTTAAAAAACAAGAAAACAATCGGATTTACACAATTCAAAGGAGTGTACACTGGTGATCAGTCAATTATCGTGGAAAATCGGCGGACAACAAGGAGAAGGCGTCGAAAGTACGGACCGAATTTTCTCCACATCTTTAAACAGATTAGGATATTATTTATATGGGTATCGTCATTTTTCTTCACGTATTAAAGGTGGACATACGAATAACAAAATCCGTATAAGTACGCACCCTATTCGAGCAATCTCTGATGATTTAGATATTCTCGTCGCCTTCGACCAAGAAACCATTGATTTAAATGCACATGAGCTTCGTGCTGGTGGTGTTGTTGTTGCTGACGCTAAATTTAATCCAACATTACCAGATGGTGTAGAAGCTCGCCTGTTCGCTGTGCCGATTACAGCGATTGCTGAAGAGCTAGGAACCTCCTTGTTCAAGAATATGGCTGCCTCCGGAGCTTCCTGGGCGTTACTAGGACTACCTATCGAGGTTTTCAATAAAGCAGTTGAGGAAGAATATGGTCGTAAAGGTGCAGCGATTGTTGAGAAGAATATTGAGGCCGTTCGACGAGGCGCACAATTCGTACTTGATGAAGCTGGCGGTCCATTAGAAGCGTTCAAGTTATTACCTCCAGATGGAGAACAAAAGCTATTCATTATTGGTAATGATGCCATTGCTCTAGGAGCACTTGCTGCTGGATGTCGATTTATGCCAGCATATCCGATCACTCCTGCTTCAGAGATTATGGAATACTTAATTAAGAAGCTACCAAGCTTGGGTGGACAAGTGATCCAAACTGAAGATGAAATCGCTGCAGTAACGATGGCAATCGGAGCGAATTATGCGGGGGCACGAGCCCTTACAGCTTCTTCTGGTCCAGGATTATCGTTGATGACTGAAGCCATTGGATTATCGGGAATTACTGAAACACCGGTCGTAATCGTTGATACCCAACGCGGTGGACCAAGCACTGGGTTGCCGACCAAGCAAGAACAAAGTGATCTCAATGCGATGGTATACAGCACTCACGGTGAAATACCGAAAATTGTTCTATCACCAAGTACAATCGAGGAGTGCTTCTACGATACGTTAGAGGCGTTCAATCTTGCTGAAAAATATCAAGTTCCAGTCATATTAATGACGGATTTACAGCTTTCCCTAGGTAAACAGACGTCTGATCTACTTGACTATAATAGAATTACAATCGATCGCGGAAAGTTGCTTCAAGGTGATCTCCCGCCACTCGAAGATAACAAGCTGTTCCCGCGTTATCAATTATCGGAAGATGGGATATCTCCACGGTCGATACCTGGTCAATTGAATGGTATTCATCACGTAACTGGTGTTGAACATGACCAAGAAGGACGTCCTTCCGAAAGCTCCATTAATCGCAAGAAGATGATGGACAAACGATTGCACAAATTAGATCATCTTGTCGTTACGAATCCAATATTAGTAGATGCTCCGCATGATCAGCCAGACTTGTTAATTATCGGTATGGGCTCTACTGGTGGAACGATTGACGAAGCTAGAGCCAGATTGACGAAAGACGGAATTACAAGCAATCATATTACTGTTCGTTTGATTCATCCTTTTCCAGCGGAACAGATCAAGCCTTACTTAGCGAGTGCGAAGAAAATTGTGGTCGTAGAGAATAATGCTACAGCCCAATTAGCTTCCCAGATCAAGCTACATGCTGGATTCGGTGAGAAGATACATCATATTCTCAAGTATGACGGAAATCCATTCTTACCTAAAGAAATTTACGAACAATGTAAAGAGGTGCATTAAAAATGGCAACATTCAAAGAATTTAGAAATCAAGTTAAACCGAATTGGTGTCCTGGCTGTGGTGATTTTTCCGTACAAGCAGCGATACAGCGAGCAGCAGCGAATGTTGGATTAGAGCCACACAACCTAGCCATTGTGAGTGGTATTGGTTGCTCGGGACGGATTTCTGGATATATTAATGCATATGGTGTACATGGTATTCATGGTCGCTCATTACC
Organism: Paenibacillaceae bacterium; assembly: GCA_040880185.1. Classification (GTDB taxonomy): domain Bacteria; phylum Bacillota; class Bacilli; order Paenibacillales; family UBA4045; genus UBA4045. The sequence continues at coordinate 11,776 of JBBDIY010000019.1, read as the reverse complement.
TATCGCACAAGGCGTTAAGATGGCGAATCGTGAATTAACAGTTATCGCTTCTGGCGGCGATGGAGATGGCTTTGCAATTGGGATGGGTCATACGATTCATGCCATTCGCCGGAATGTGGATATCACTTATATCGTTATGGATAACCAAATTTATGGATTAACCAAAGGCCAAGCTTCTCCTAGAAGTGCCGAGGGGTTTAAGACGAAGAGTACGCCAGCAGGAACCATTGAGAAACCACTTGCTCCGCTTGAGGTTGCCTTATCTGCAGGAGCAACATTCATTGCTCAATCGTTCTCAAGCAACCTAAAGCAATTAACGGAATTGATTGAAGCTGGTTTAAATCATAAGGGCTTCTCGCTCATTAATGTATTCAGTCCTTGTGTAACCTTCAACAAGTTTAATACGTATGATTGGTTCAAAGAGCATATCGTTAACACAGAGGACATTCCCGATTATGATCCATCCAATCGAATTCAAGCGATGACCAAGTTGATGGAAACCGATGGCTTATTATGCGGACTTGTGTATCAAGATAAGAGTCGTAAGAGCTACCAAGAGCTTATACCTGGTTTTAAAGAACAAGGTATTGCTCACCAAGATATCAAGATATCTGAAGAACAGTTCAATTACTTGGTTTCTGAGTTTAAATAAGATATATTTAATGTAAAGACATGTGATATTCACATGTCTTTTTATTGAACAAAAAGGAGAGATTCGTATGTCTATGATCGTTCCGATTGGTGTATCTGCCAGACATATTCACTTGTCCCCAGAGCATATCGAGATCTTGTTCGGTATCGGGTATGAATTAAAACAGCTAAAGCCCTTATCACAGCCTGATCAATATGCAGCAGAGGAAACTGTTGCTGTTCAAGGCCCTAAAGGTAAGTTTGATAAAGTTCGGATCTTAGGTCCTGCACGTGGTCATACACAGCTCGAAATTTCTCGCACAGACTCTTTTGCGCTAGGATTAAATGCACCAGTACGACAATCAGGTCATATTGAAGGAACACCAGGCATTCACTTAGTTGGTCCAGTAGGGCAAATTACCATAGATACTGGAGTCATTGTTGCTGCACGTCATATTCACTTTCATACAGAGGATGCGAAGAGATGGGGCATCACCGATAAACAGTTTGTCCAAGTGCGACTGTCCGGTGAACGTGGAATGATATTAGACCATGTCTTAGCTCGTGTGAGTGATCAATTCAAACTCGATATGCACATCGATACGGATGAAGCGAATGCTGCTGGTGCGGTGACTGGAGATCTCGGCGAAATACTCATGTAAATGGATATCATCAATGAATCGTGATATAATTTGTACGGATGTTTATGGAATGAAATTAGAATGTGTTCCTATAGAAAGAAGGTGCATAAATGAGTAAGGATACGAAGGACTATTCTCAATACTTCAATGGTTCATTCAAATTGCGAGAACAAGACGAAAGTCATACTAAATTTCGACTTAATGGTCGTGAGGTTCATGTTCATTCATCACCTGATTATAAGGATGGTAAGCAACGAGGTAAGAATGAAATCGAGGTTCATTATAATAATCTGATTCCAGAAGAGATGAAGAGCTTCGGTAAAGGGAAATTTTATCTAATTACGACTTATGGCTGTCAAATGAACGAACATGATACAGAAACGATGAAGGGCATGTTGGAGGAACTTGGCTATCAGTCAACTGAATCCAGGGAGCAGGCGGACGTCATTCTGTTGAATACATGTGCGATTCGTGAGAATGCAGAAGACAAGGTATTCGGTGAATTAGGTCATCTTAAGTCACTGAAGCTAGAGCGGCCAGGACTCATTCTTGGCGTATGCGGCTGTATGTCTCAGGAGGAATCGGTTGTTCATCGAATTCTGCAATCCCATGATCATGTCGATATGATCTTTGGTACGCATAATATCCATCGTCTACCTGCACTATTGCAGGAAGCCTTTTATAGCAAAGAGATGGTCGTTGAGGTTTGGTCTAAGGAAGGCGATATCATCGAGAATCTTCCTGTTAAACGGGAAGGTATGAAGGCTTGGGTTAATATTATGTACGGCTGTGATAAATTCTGTACGTATTGTATCGTACCTTATACGAGAGGTAAGGAACGTAGCCGTCGTCCACAGGATGTTATTACAGAGGTTCGTGAATTAGCACGTCAGGGCTTTCAAGAAATCACATTACTCGGACAGAATGTGAATGCGTATGGCAAGGACTTCGATGATCTTAATTATCGATTCGGAGATTTAATGGAGGACATGCGCAAAATAGATATTCCACGTATCCGATTTACGACATCCCATCCGCGAGATTTCGATGATCATCTAATCGAGGTTCTAGCAAAGGGTGGAAATCTAGTGGAGCATATCCATCTTCCTGTGCAGTCTGGTAATACGGAAGTACTAAAGAGGATGAGTCGCAAATATTCACGTGAGCAATATATGGAATTAGCTCGTAAAATTAAGCTGGCCATTCCCCATAGCCTCTTAACCACAGATATTATCGTTGGTTTCCCTGGGGAGACGGATGAGCAATTTGAGGATACGATGACATTGGTTAGAGAAGTTGGATTCGCTTTTGCCTTCAGTTTTATATATTCACCTAGGGTGGGTACACCTGCTGCGGATATGGAAGATAATGTACCAGAACAAGTGAAGAAAGAGCGGTTGTATCGCTTGAATGAATTAATTAAAGAAATGAGCTTGAAGAGCAATGAAGCTTGTAAAGGTCAAGTTGTTGATGTGTTGGTGGAGGGAGTTAGCAAGAACAATTCCGCGATGTTAAGTGGTAGAACACGTACGAATAAGCTTGTCCATTTTGCCGGTCCTGAGCGCTTATGTGGCACCATTGTACAAGTAGAAATTACGGATATACACACTTGGTTTTTAAACGGTAATTGGATTCTTGAACCCACTACAGCCGTCGTATAATTAAATATAAGATGAACAGGAGCGTGTTAACATGTCACAGCCACAACATAACGATCATTGCGCTGTCCCTACCTTCACGAGCACAGAGGTGATCGTACGGGAAGATATTATGATGAAGGCCAAGGAATTGGCGGAATCACTATCGACCGCAGACGAGGTGCAAGTTTATCAGAAAGCAGAATTAAAGGTTAATAATCATACCGAAGTACAAAATATTATAAAAGTGATTAAGAAGAAACAGAAAGAAATTGTGGGCTTCGAACACTTCAAGAACGAAGCTATGGTGGCAAAGATTGAAAAAGAGATTGAAGAGTTGGAAGGACAATTGAATGAGTATCCCGTTGTCAATGAATTTAAACAATCACAAGAAGATATTAATTACTTGCTCCAGCTTGTAATTGGTATTATTCGTGACACCGTATCTGAGAAGATTGCGATTGATACGAATACCGTTGTTTCTACAAGTAATTGTGCGGAGTAAGCTTTAATGTAATATAGCAAGAGAGCTTCAATTAGCCGCACAATGCCTTCAATTTGGTTGTACGGTTTTTGCTATTGGTATATCATGCTTATAATCATTCAGAGATGAGGAGATAATTATCCGACACAGCATCATTCTACTAACTTGTATATGTATCTCCATCGTCCTATTAACTGGCTGTAATCAAGATAATAATGTCTTGAATGAATCATCTAATACTCAAACGATTACGCCACTTGAAACAAAACCAGTAAAACCATCGGTTGATACAGTGGTACCTGAACAAGAGGAGATCACACCGGATGCTGCAGAACAGCCGGATGATGTAGATGAGGTCGTCATAGGCCCGATTGATCATGCAGATGAGAATAAGCCCATAGATAATGGACCTGATGTTGAAGTTGTGGGAGAACCTGAGGCGATTACCGCATTAGTAAACAAACAATTTTCTTTACCTAAGGATTATAAACCGAGTGAACTTGTATACCCGGATATCGATTTTATTTTCTCAGAGAAATTAGATAAGCGGAAACTTCGCAAAGAAGCAGCTGAAGCGATTGTTCAATTATTTGCAGGAGCAGCAGAAGACCAGACGATCTTACTTGGTGTGTCGGCGTATCGTTCTAACGCCACACAGAAGGCTCTATTCGAACGTTATGTCAAGAGAGATGGATTGGACAAGGCGAAAACCTATAGCGCTGTACCAGGTCATAGTGAGCATGAGACAGGTCTTGCGATTGATGTGACAGGTGGTGACGGCAAATGTGCTGCTATGAGTTGCTTTGGCGATACGAAGGAAGCGACTTGGTTAGCAGAACATGCAGCGGAATACGGATTCGTTATTCGTTACCCGGAGGGAAAGGAAGACATCACGGGTTACATGTATGAACCATGGCATTTGCGTTATGTCGGAATAACAGCTGCACACGAAATCGCAGATAAGAGTTTAACGTTGGAAGAGTACTCTAATGCGGTGCCAGTCTCGCAATAAGGCATAGACATCTTAGCCCAAGCATATGATTCAATTTCTTCATATAGATGAAGATATGTATACAGAAAGGGCAGATGCAGTTGATTGCCAAACGAAAATCTACGCAGGATGATACGATTATTATCCAACTTATTAAGGATGAATTGCTGCCACTTGCTCTATTAAGGTTTCCTGACACGTTATTCAACAAGGAAGAATTCTTGCTACGCTTGAGCAATGGGACAACTTATGTATGGAAAGAACGAGCGGGCCGCATTATTGGCTTTATCCATCTTTTCGTGCAGGATCAAATGGTTTGGCTGGATATGATTGCTGTTCATCGACATCAGCAGGGTAGAGGAGTAGGTCGCAAGCTAGTCCAACATGCACTTAATTTCGGAAAAGCCTATCGAATGGATGCAATATCCCTCTATGTGGATAAATCGAATCGAAAAGCGCTACAATTTTATAAATCACTAGGTTTTCGCTCGATTCAGTATCATCCGCATATCTATTGCTATGAATTGTCTAGGGCATTGTGATGATGAATAGAGAAAAGTCTACTGTCGATTCAATCCGACAGTAGACTTTTCTATTTAAAATCTACTACTATTCTAATAATAACCTGGGTACCCACCATAACCTATGCTCGGATAGCCTGCTGAATATCCATAACCACCATAACCTCCTAATCCACCATAACCGTAAGGTGCGGTACCCACAGCAAGTAGGTCAAAAAGTACAAGGGGGATAATTGCACTAGTCTTTACGCTTTTATCACCGATCCTTGTTGGTTGCAAATATAATTTTTTACTACTAACCTTTACTAGTTTCCCAGCTAACCTGACACCTTTATTATTAATGACATAAATAGTGCGACCTGTTAATTTCCTGAGCGCCTTCTGATTGACTCGCATACTAATTCCTCCCCTCTCACTATGAAGGTTGATCGAAGGAAATTCGATCTCTTATCAACATATGTGATAGAAGAGAGAATCGATTAGATGTTTGTCCACAGGATTACAAGTAATTACTTATTCGTTATCGTGAACATAGATGCACAGTATTCAATAATATCACTTCGACGAACGATGCCTATGAATGCATCCGAATCATCAATGACGGGCACGAAGTTCTGAGAAGTTACTAATCGAATTAGATTTTCCATGTCCGCATTAATACGAACGGGCTTCATATCTAAACGAAGTGGAAGATCAGAAAGTGGATATTGATGAATATTGTCAAAGGAAAGACCATGCTTATTCTTAATATACCAGAGTAAATCTCCTTCTGTCACAGTGCCTACATACTTACCATCCTCGGAGAGAATCGGAATTGCAGTATAGCGATGATGCTCCATTCTTTCTAAAGTTTGTCGTAGCGTGGATGATTCCTTAAGACTGATTACTTCTTGTTTAGGGATAAGGAAAAAGGCTATATTCATAGTAAAGTAAACTCCTTGTTCATCTTTTTTTAATCTTAGTATAACAAAAATCATAAGCTAAATCACGAATACGGTTAGATTCTAGATGTGAGGAGGAAATACTTGCACAATTGACGAATTTGTTAATATGTTGATGAAGGAGTGTTATCGATGTCTTATCATTATTGGCAAGGTGAAATCATCCAATTAAGAGCTGTAGAAGCACAAGATATTGCTTTTTTTGAAACTCTCGATGATGAGGTAAATCGTAATGTGGACATGCTCCATTTTCCTACGACGAAACAGAATGTAGTAAGTTGGTTTGAAAGTCAGCAACAACGGATGTTCGGTGATACCTTCCGCTTTATGGCAGTTAATCGTGCGGGAGAAATTGTGGGTACCATCGATACCTTCGCATGTAATCGGCGCCATGGGACGTTCAAATACGGAATAACGGTGGGTGAAGCCTATCGAGGTCAAGGCTATGCCCAGGAAATGATCAGAATGGTGCTGCGATATTATTATGAAGAGCTTGGTTACCAGAAGGTGACTCCACATGTATATTCGTTTAATACAGCATCAATAAAGCTTCATGAGACAATGGGCTTTGTGAAGGAAGGTCAATTGCGAAGCATGCTGTATACGAATGGCCAGTATGTTGATGAAATTTATTACGGTATGACGAAAGAGGAATTTGTATCACGTTATGGTGATCGAAATTGAAGGTTTTGCCCATTGATGCTGTTGTAGATCAACTAAAGGGTGTGTTATGCACTCACGCTAATGTCGTACTCATCGCGCCGCCGGGTGCAGGAAAGTCAACTCGTGTTCCACTTGCACTACTTGATGAGATTTGGTTATCGGGTAGAAGAATACTCATGCTAGAGCCAAGACGTTTGGCCGCTCGAAGCTCTGCACGTTATATGTCCACGGCGCTTAGCGAGCAAGTTGGAGGTACGGTTGGATATCGAGTTCGATTGGATTCGAAAGTAAGCGAGCATACACGAATTGAAGTCATCACAGAGGGAATTCTTACACGCATGCTGCAGGATGATCCCTCGTTAGACGGTATAGGTCTCGTTATCTTCGACGAGTATCATGAGCGAAGTGTTCATGCTGATCTTGGACTCGCGCTCTGTTTACAAGCCCAATCGATTTTCCGTGAGGATCTTAAGATTCTAGTCATGTCAGCGACATTGGATGCCAAATCCGTTGCGTCTATGATGAATGAGGCACCTATTATCGAGAGTGAAGGTATTCGTTATCCAGTTGAAACCCATTACTTGAGTAAACCGTTAAAAGAATCTGTAGATGTCACCGTTAGTCGTTCCATTACTCAAGCTCTGAAGGAGCATACTGGGGATATCATCGTATTCTTACCGGGGATTGGCGAAATTCGTCGAGTAGGTAACAAGCTAAGAGCGATGAACCTCGATGAACATGTTCGTATTAGCCCGCTACATAGCAGTCTAACGCAAGAGGAACAGGATCTCGCGATCGCACCGAGCTCACCAGGTATTCGTAAGGTAGTATTATCGAGCTCTATAGCAGAGACCAGTATTACGGTAGAAGGGGTTCATATTGTCATCGATAGTGGGTGGATGCGAGTTCCTCGATTTTCCCCAAGAACGGGACTAACCAGATTAGAAACTGTTCCCGTGTCCCAAGCATCCGCTGATCAGCGAAGAGGTCGCGCGGGGCGAACAGGTCCTGGAATATGCTATCGACTATGGACAGAGCAAGAGGGAAGACAGCTACCTCTTTACAATGGGGTACCGCCAACAAAACGCGTAAAACGTACGCTAAGCGCCGATTAGGATTAGACCCGAAGTCTTTGCAAATATTTTCGTTAAAATGTTGACGCGACCCTATAAGTCCTTGCTTGATCCAAGTCAAGGATATTGTTATTATTGCGCTTTGAAGTGAGCGGTAAACGAAAATAGAAAGGCTCCGTGTGTTTCGGAGCCTTTCTATTTGTACGCGTGTGGCAGTTCTACTTTAACTGCGAACTTTTCTTTTTGTTCTTGGCTGCGTCGGCTATGATTTGTTTAAATGAATCGACGTCTGTGTTCTTTAATTGCACGAATTGTTCCTGGGCCGCATTGGAATCTACTTTCCCGTCCTTAACCTTCCAAACGCCATTATCGGGTTCATAAGCCCAATAATCACCCCAGGATGTTTTGACCAGGAGGAGGATCACATCTTCTCCTTGTTTTAAGTGTGTTGCTGACGCCTTGCTTTCATTGGACGCCCCATGCTGAAGGAAAGTAATCGTATCGGACGAAACGTCTCCATAGAGAACATCGCTTACCTTGATTGATGCAGGGGTAACATCAAATGAATATTCCTTTTTCTCCTTCAGCCCTGCTGCCTTTTGCTGATAAGTAGCCTCTTCTTGGAGTACAGTACCTTGAACAATGGCGTCAACATGCCACAATTCTTCCTCCAAATTGGACGTTTGAACTTCAAACCCGTCACTGTGAATACCTGCATGGGAATTTGAATCATTCGCATTGGCATTGACATAGAAAAGGCCGACTGCCGTGCCGACAGCAATGCTCAGAACCAAAGAAATAACGGTGATGTACGTTTTCTTGGTAATCGTCATAGCGGATCATCACATCCTTTCTAATATTTGTTATCCAATTCGTTCTCGTCATACGTGGTGACCGTGTAACTGAAATAAGAGTTCGGGGAGCCCTGCATGATCGATGAGGTACTACTCGTTGTATGCGCAAGCCCTACAATGTGCCCAATTTCATGTGCAAGAATAGCCGATTTAAAATCAGAACCGCTTGGTGTGTTACCTTCGTTCACATAAATGGCACCGTAATCAGCTTCGTTACATGCAACTCCAGGGTCGTCGCTAGCATCATCGGAACAAGCCGTACTTCCATCCCAAGGTTGGGCCCATGCATAAAGTCCAGTGCTCCATCCATTGTCAATCCAGGTTTGTTCGTCTACGCCCATCAAATCGAGATTTGAATTGGAAAAAGTAGTGTCAGAAATGAAAATGTCTGCGGAGCTACTATTCCATTTTCCACGTCCATTGTTGTAAACCGTTCCATTCCAATCACTGTCGAGATAGTCATCACTTGCAGCAACCGAAACAAATCCACTACTTACATGAGTCCAATCAAACGAGAATGTGTTTGCCATAGCGACGGATGCGAAAGCAGAAAAGAGAGCAATACACGTGCACAAAGCGAGTAACTTTCTACTGAATGTTCTTGTCATTCTAATCCTCCATTCTTTTTTTAGTCTATTCTGACTGACTTAGAAGAGTGGATGATTCTTTATGACTGACACAGAAGTATGGGTCAATTTGTCTCAACATGTAACAAAATCCCACCTCCTTACAAATATAGACACTCAAAGTGAGCGAAAAGTTGCAAAAAGTTCAAAAAAAGATTGTTTCAAAAAGTATGCTTTTTGAGACAAAAATAAAATGATTGTATTCACGTCTCATAATGTATTAAAATAACTTTAGAAACGTTTCGTTATTCAAGAGGACATTTTGACACGGAGGATTACAAATGAAGCTCGCTTATGGCCGTGTATCAGCCAAGGATCAAAATCCGGAAAGACAGCTTATTAAGTTTCGAGAGTTACGAATAGCAGATCGTTTTATATTCGTGGACAAGCAAAGCGGAAAGGATTTTTTACGACCTCGCTATCAAGCGATGCGTGAGATGATCCGTGAGGGAGACTTACTTTATTTGGATGCACTCGATCGGCTAGGTCGTGATTATGACGGCATTATTGCTGAATGGAAATATATCACGCGGGAGATTAACGCCGATATCGTTTGTCTAGACAACGAAACGTTGTTTGATTCACAAAAATTTAAGACAATGGGCGATTTGGGTAAGTTGCTCGAAGATCAGTTTTTAAGTATGTTGGCGTATGTCGCTGAACAAGAACGTAAGAAGAACAAGCAACGTCAAGCAGAAGGAATTACGGTGGCACGAATTGAGGGAGTCAAATTTGGTAGGCCAAAGAAACCTATTGATTCTTCTTTTATCCAGGCCTATAAGGAATGGCGAAGCGGTCATATTAAGGCAACAGAAGCCATGCGGTTATCGGGTCTAACTAAACCAACTTTTTACAGACGTGTTCGGGAGTACGAATCTAAGGAATTTCAATAATCATCTAGCACACAGGATCAGCTTTGCTTTCGATGGATGGTATCATGTCAAAACACAATAGGAACTTTTATAATGGAAGGTGTTTCCGATGAGAGGAAAAGAGTTACTGACAGCAGAGCAACGCGAGGAATTTATGCAAGTACCATCAAGCAGCAATTGGGATTTAGGCACATACTATACGTTTTCACAAGATGATCTCGATATCATTAACAACCATAGACGCGATCATAACCGTCTTGGGTTTGCCATTCAATTGGCAGTCTTACGTTTTCCGGGTTGGACTTTATCGGATCTCAAGATCATTCCACAAACGGTGCTGCGTTACATTGCTAAACAGATCGGTGTTGAAGCTGATGTTTTTTCTCTGTACGCGCAGCGTGAACCAACACGTCGCGAACATTTGGAGGAGATAAGACAAGCATATGGATACCGGAATTTTACGCTTCGAGAATATCGGACCATATCTCAGACTATCTTTAAATATGCACTGGAGAACGGAAATTCCGTGTATTTACTTCGCACAACAATTGATGAACTGCGTAAGCAGAAAATTATTCTACCAGCATTGACAACGCTTGAACGAATGGTGTGGGAAACCCGATTACGCGCAGAGGATAAAATATCCAGAATACTTATATCATCCCTCACACCGGACCAAATTGCTAAATTGGAAATCATGTTATCTCACATGCCGGAGAGCAGTAAAACATATCTTTCTTGGTTGCGTGAAATTCCTGGAAGCAGCTCTCCTGACGCATTTCTCAAAGTAATTGAAAAGCTTGATTATGTAAGAAACCTACAATTGCAGATTGATACGAAGGGTATTCATCCCAATCGTTTGCGGCAGCTTTCTAAAGTCGGAGCGCGATATGAACCCCATTCCTTTCGTCGTTTCGATACACCCAAAAAATACGCCATATTGGTCGCCTACCTCGTAGAGCTTATACAAGACCTGACTGATCAGGCATTTGAAATCCATGATCGACAGATTCTACAACTACTTTCCAAAGGTCGAAAGGCGCAAGAAGAACTTCAAAAGCAAAATGGAAAATCGATTAATGAGAAAGTAGTACTGTTTGCCAATCTTGGCACAGCACTCATCAAGGCTCGGAGTGAAGGGGGCGATCCGTTTATTGCACTCGATGCTATCTTGCCATGGGATAAGCTTATCGCATCCATTGAAGAGGCAAAGCATTTGGCCCGTCCCATCGACTATGACTATTTGGACTTGTTAGAAAAGAAGTTCTATAAGCTACGAAAGTATACCCCTACACTATTAAAATCCTTAGAATTTCGCTCCTCCAAATCCGCGGAGTCACTTATCAAAGCCATCGATATTATTCGAGACATGAACGAATCTGGAAAACGAAAAGTGCCTGAAGGTGCTCCGCTTAATTTCGTTTCAAGTCGCTGGCAAAGGCATGTCTACGATTATGATGGAACGATCAACCGGCATTATTATGAAATGGCTGTTCTTACGGAACTTCGGAATTATGTTCGTTCTGGTGACGTATCCATTGTTGGTAGTCGTCAACATAAAGATTTCGATGAATATCTTGTTTCCAAAGAGAATTGGGCACATGTCGAGCCCGCCACTACGAAACTTGCTGTTGGTATGTCAATAAGTGATTATTTGGCTGAACGTACTGAATCACTATTCAAAAGGCTGGAATGGGTTTCAAAAAATGTTGATGATCTTGAAGGTGTTAATGTAGAGAACGGAAAGCTTCATATCGAGCGCTTCGAGAAGGATACACCTGAAGCTGCGGTCGAGTAGAAGCAAGCCTCTCTCCTATTGGAAATTGAACTTGCCCCCCTCACA
>JBBDIY010000018.1:0-44330 GCA_040880185.1 Paenibacillaceae bacterium | reverse complement strand
ATACTTAGCTTTCTGCCATAGATTGAGGATAATATAAATTTGAATATAATCCTTTGGCTTTCGAACACGTGCTGGAATAACAGCCGTACCATAATGCTCGGCCATTTCGTGATAGGTTTTGTTGATTACTGGTGAATACCAAGAGGATTTTTCCACACCTGTTTTGAGGTTATCTGGCACGAGGATTGTAGTAACACCGCCATAGAAGGAGAAGGCATGAACATGTGCGGCAATCCAACTTTCTTGATTCATGGATAAGAAGCCCTCTACATAAGCATATTGACTACTTGATAATGCGGCTACAAACACATAGACCGGGATGAGCTCACCGGTATCTTGATCTACAATGGCTGCGGTTTGACCTGCCCAATCTACTTCCAACTGTTCTCCTGGCTTCCGGTGGATGTGCATGGTGGCCTTTGTGGTGGCTGCGAACTTGCGGTAGTAATTGCAGAATTGCGAGTACATCAGGGGGATTTCTTTGCTCAGACGACAAACCTCACAATACTCGCTCCAGAGCAGACTGAGCGTAACACCACTCTTGGACAGTTCGCGATGGATGTGCTCGCAATCTGGCAATTTGCGTGAGGATGCTTGTTGAGCTTTCTCAGGGAATAACACAGTTTGAAGATCTTCATCTGTTACATCTTCAGATAGTGGCCATGTTAACTCCTTTTGAAATGCACGGGATAACACCTCCGAAACGGTGTTGCGTGAGCATTGGCAACTAGATGCAATGCTACGCTGGCTTAAGCCCATACTGCTTATCCGAAAAATTTAGTTTACTAGATGAAAACAAGGGTGGCTCTATCCGATTAACATCGTGGCTCTGAAATATTAACACTGGCTCTATTTCGCTAACATATTCACCCAATAAGTAATGATAAAAATTTACGGCTGCTGTCTTATATTTTTCCTCGCCACTAATGTTAAATCGGTGCATTGCGGCAATAATCATTGGAAGGTGAGTATTGGCGTGCAGGTTTTCAAGCACATCCTTACCGGCTTCAAGATTATCAATAAAATACTCCCTGTCGAAAATATTGGCCAGTTCAAATATTTTGGCATCGTCCGTAATGTCATACAAGGTGTAGAGGGAATCACCTATGCCTCCAAACTCATTCACCGGGTTAACCTGTGTACAACGGAGGATACCGTCGATTTTCCGCAAGGAAAGCTTCTCAAAGCGTCGATGAATGTAATATGCTAGGTTTACGGCAAGAGTCAGGGATTTTTGGCTACTCAGATAGATATGACAGTCAACCAGACCTTGCATGATTTTGTCAAGCTTTTCTTCTTCGAAAGCACTCAGATATCCATTTGGCTTTGCACACAATTCCATAATATCAACGATCTCATTTGCTTTTATTTTCAAAATTTCATCCTTATCGGCAAATGCAAATTTAGAGCAGGCAGAAAGAAAATGCCCTACAAAATGTCCTCTAAGGCCGCACTCAACACCTTCCCAACCGCCCAGAGGCTCTGCATTTGATGGAGTCCCCGCATTGATTTTAAACGTGTGCATAAGTCTATTCATGTCAAATTCAACAATATACTTTTTAATGAGTTCTCTACGGATGGCAAAGTATTTGTCGGTCAACTTCACTTCATCAATGTTGAAATTGGTAAACACACCGTACACCTCTATTCCAATGAGTATTTTTAAGCAGGTAGAAACAGTTGCATCTATATTTTATAGAGGCAATACCCATCTTTGAATTCATTCATTTTGGTTTATATATATTATTTTTGGTTTTTCTAACTAATCGACAAATATTGCATGTAAACTTATAATTTGAGTGTGCTACTTTTTTGTAAAGGAGATTACTGGTGAGCAGAAACGTATTATTACACTTTGATCAAATACTACGAGTACAGGATTTGGGTTTTCATATGATAAAGAACCTATATACTCACCCAAATCGAAAGCTGGACTGGGATGTTTTCCTATACGTAGCCGAGGGCCAAATGGAAGTTTGGGAAGAAGACATGGAATATGTGATCAAGAAAGGACAGTTTCTATTTTTGAAAGGCGGTCTGCATCATTGGGGAGAGCCGAAAACACCTGCAGGCACATCATGGTACTGGGTACATTTTTTCAGCAATTCGAATACTGAAGCCTGCCAGGAATTGAATACATACTTGAATTCTTATCAATCACTTTCAATTTCGCATGAAGAATATCGTAAGTTTACCAAGCTTCCAAAACAGGGGAATATATCGCATCCTAAAAAACTTGAGAACAAACTAGATTCAATCATTCGGCTATATCATTCAACCGACCCTTTCCGGGCAATCACACTAAGTTTACAAACGATGGATCTTTTTTTTGGTGTTTTCAGAGAATCCATCGAAAAATACCCACTTACAAAATCTGACCGTACTGTACAACGGATTATTGAGTACCTTGAACAAAAAGATGGCTATGGCCTTGATTCACTGAAACTTTCAACTTATCTGGATATGAATTATAGTTATTTGTGTGAAGTATTCAAAAAGAAAACAGGGAGCACGATCCATATGTATAACTCCCAGATTTTCATTGATAGAGCGACTGGAATGATGAGAACTTCAAATCTAAATATATCAGAAATCGGTGAGTTACTTGGCTTTAACAATTCCTTTTATTTCAGCAGGGTATTCCGAAAGATTATGGGCTGTGCACCGTCAGAATACATGAGCAGGATTTATAGAGAATCTAAATAAATTTAATTTTTGTGGGAGGGGTAAAGTTAGAGGTCCAATCATCCCTTGGTATTCTGTCTTTCAGTATCATTGAGTTTACTCGAATGTCCCAAAAGCTCGTCAGATCAAGGATTTCGTTTGGGTTATAGAAGAAAACGAGAAGGAGCAACTGAATATTGCTCCTTCTTAAATAAACCAATTTATTGTTATAGTTCAATAGCTAGACAATTGGCATACGGCGTCGGCAGTTGCTCCGGCAACGAAACAACCAGTGCGCCGTCTGCCTGATGAAACTGGAGTTCCCCGACTCCAAGCAATCGTACGGTTTTAACCTTATCCTGCGGCGTAAAGGTCCGGATCACGGCAAGATTGTCGCGGGGCGGACGCATCTGGAATGCATAGACCATTTTCCCTTTCTGTGTGAACCGAAAATCCGACGAATTCCAGTCGACCTTGTCTTCCTTGAAATGATCGATAAGCACACGTGAGTTCCCTTCGCCCGACACACGGAACGGTCGTGTGCCGTACACGCCTTCCGAGCAAATCTTAATCCACTTTGCCATTTCCTGAAGAATGTACTTGCACTCATCATCGATTGTACCGTCGGGCTTCTGCGGAATATTCAGCAGCAGATTGCCGTTCTTGGCGATGATGTCTACGAGGATTTCAATGACATGCCCCGGCTGCTTGTAGACGGTTTTGACATTGTAAAACCAGTCCCCCACACAGGTGTCCGTCTGCCAGGGCTCAGGCTTGATATACGGCTCCTGGCTGCGTTCGATATCCAGCACACCGACAGAATAAATCTCCTTCCTGCGGTCTTTCTGATTGTACACAGCCCTGTTCACGCCGTGGTTAAGCGACGCGCTGGTATTGTAAAGATGCGCGACTGCATGGAGACCTGCCGCGAATGCGGGATCGTCAAGCGTTGCTTGCTCCTTCTCCCACGAGCTTGCAAAAGGAAGACCGCCGTCCGAGTAGAAGAGGTCTGGCTGGTAAAGGTCGATAACTTCCTTCACGACATCGAACCAGCGTTGATGCCACCGGGGGTTGGACGTATACCAAGGATCCAGATCGTATTGCTTCTTGTCCGGATGGTAGTGCTCGCGGTTCGACATATATAGATCTTCATACTGCGGGTCGTTACCGTCGTAAGGAACACCTTGATATAGCCCTTCCTTGTCCTGTCCTTTATTCCTTTGATACCAACTGAATGTCGCTCCGAGGTGCTCGGTAAGACCGAACGGCAAGCCGCGCTTCGAAGCCGCCTCTTTCCAGAGGCCGACAATGTCCTTTTTCGGTCCCATATTGACGGAGTTCCACCGATGGATGACGGAACCGTAATTGAAGAAGTTGTCGTGGTGCATGGCCTGAGCCACGAAATATTTGGCTCCCGCCGCCTGGTACAAATCCATCAGCGCTTCGGGATCGAACTTTTCGGCTTTCCAGAGCTGCACGATATCCTTGTAGCCGAATTTCGACGGATGGCCGTAGTGCCGGATGTGATACCGGTATTGATCCGAGCCTTCATAGTACATGTTGCGGGCGTACCAGTCGCCGTACATCGGAACCGATTGGGCGCCCCAGTGCGACCAGATGCCAAGCTTGGCATCATGGAACCAATCTGGGCACTCGAATGTCCTCAAAGATTCGAAAGTTGGTTCATAGGGTCCTTTCGCGATTTCAGCATGAAACATATAGCAAGCCTCCGTTTTACATTTTGTCGAGAAACGTCAAGGACGACACCCACTTGGAACATTGCGTAATTTCGATCAAGGATAGGCCGTATTGGCTGGGGTCGTCGTCGCGCACCACCGAGTACTGAACAGGTGTTTGATCAGGACGTCATGGGCTCGCTCGGTGCCAATATAACGAAGCGCCTCTGCCGCATGGGCTCGTACGTAGCGATTCTCATCGTCAAGTGCGAATACCAATTGCTCAACGCATGCATCGCCGGTATCCCCGATTTTTGCAATCGCAAGTCCTGCCATAAAACGCACCTGCACGTCGTCGTCTTGGAGACAAATGTTCAGCGCTGCCGCCACTTGATCGCTCGGTTCTCCAATCATGCCAAGTGATTCGACGACAACACGGCGAACCGAGACTTCCTCTTGTGCTGTCAGCGAAATCAATTTCGGCACCGCAATGGCCGCGCTTCTGCCCTGCTCGCCAAGCGCGAACACCGCGTGAATTACAGTCTCCGTCCTGGATGAGTCCAATGCTTCCACGAGTCCAGACAGCGCCGCAGCGCCAGCGACCGACAAACCGTATGCGGCTGCAAGCGATACCGGCTGCCCGCCTTCACGCAGCGCTCGCAGCAATTCTGCGACTCCATCTGAACCACGGCGTGCCAGTTCGTATGATGCATGGATTCGGTCCGGCTCCCATTCGCTTTGAAGCTCCGTTGCTAAGCGCGTACCATCAGGCTCGAACGGGGCGGAATCGACAAGACTTCCCGATTGCCCGCACAGCCAGTTCCAGGTCTCCTGCCACATTGTCTCCTGCGGAATTACCGAAGGCGGCAACTGAGGCGTTCGCCATCCGCCGCCCCGATGGTTCCAACTGGGCGATGCAGGTGCTTGTGTCCGCATAAATTCGAACTTCAGCATATATCGCGGCTGGCCCAGCAGATTTGCCGTCGATCGGTGCCAGATATCGTAATGAATGAGTGCAAAAGTGCCGGCTTCACCGGAGGCCTGCGCCTCGTCAATCGGGTTCTCGTCGGTAAAAGTACGGGTTTCGTAGTTCTGTGTACAGGGCATGATTCCGGTCGGTCCGAGCTGTTTCGGTGTGTCTTGCGGAAAGTACATGATCATTGCCCACCAAGGATGATGGTTGCGCGTCCGGTTGTATCCCCAGTAACTGTCCTTATGCCAGAGTCCGGGCTTGTCGATGGCATTGTAGTGGCCGTGCCGATGCGCGTGCAACATATAATTTTCACCAAGCACGCTGGTGAGAGCCCCCATGACGATGGGATGGTCGAATACCTTTTGCAATTCCCGAACCCTGGGAAGAAGATTGTTACCGGGATTCCCCTCCTCTTGGTAAATGGAGTGAAGTTGCTCCGTCAAGCTGCGATGAAACGCTGCCGGAAAACCGGTCTGTAGGATCAAATAACCATGCGATATGAAAGTCTGCATTTGCTCATCCGTAAGAAGTATCGGTACCGTCATTTACTAAATCTCCTTTCGTTTAATGGGACAAGTTCGGAAGCGACGACAAATTCCCAAATCAAGCGGAAGCCAGCTCGGCTTCCACTCTCCTTAACCATGCTCAGTTGGCATTACTCTTGTCATAAGCGTTCTGGTAAATTTCCAGATAGCGTGTCAGATTCAAGCCATCGAATCCTTTCACATAGCTGTTCCATTCATTGTCGGTCAGCTTCTTCGAGCCCGTGATGAACTGTGCCATGTTCGACTGGATGTAATCGTTGATTTGCGGACGCAGCTGGTTCACCTCCTTGGCGTTGGCCGACTCCATAAAGATACTGAGCGGGAAGATTTCTTTTGGCTGCTTGTTCTCGTAGCTGTTGGCAGTTTCGAGATACAGCCTGTACTCGAAGCCTTCCAGCGACATCGGATCGCTCGGGGCAACCCAGGATTCGCGGATCGCGCGCGTTCGGCGGGTAATTCCCATCTGGTCCCAAGTGTCATTTAACGACGACCCGACATTACGGAACTCGGGTTTGAGATTGTATTTTGCCTGATTTCCATGAACATCGACCGTGCTAGCAGGTGCATTCTCCCAATACTTGCCTTCAATGCCATATTCATTCATGATTGCATGCTCCTCCGACCACATGTAGTCGGCCATCTTGATTGCCGCGATCTGCTGCTCTTTCGTCGCCTTGTTCGTGATGGCGAACTGCCCGTTGCCGTACGATTTGAAGTAGCCCGCATAGGCAACGCCGTTCGGGCCGGTGAGCG
Organism: Paenibacillaceae bacterium; assembly: GCA_040880185.1. Taxonomy (GTDB): domain Bacteria; phylum Bacillota; class Bacilli; order Paenibacillales; family UBA4045; genus UBA4045. Next base: position 37,719 of record JBBDIY010000018.1, on the reverse strand, counting down.
GCGCAAGAGAGATGTAATCTTTATGGCGCGTTTGTCCTTCCTCGATGCTGAAGTACATGCCGATATGGCCGCCGGCAACCGCCCCGAGAATATTGTCCCCTTCCCTGTTACCGACCTGCGCGAGGGCGTCGTTGTTCTGCGTGAACGCCTCCATGTCGACCAGCCCTTCGCTGAACAGCTTGTTCAAATACTCCAGACCCTGCCGCCATTCCGGCTTGTTTGCGGCCAGATCGACTTTGCCGTCCTTCATGATAAAGAAGTCAGTGTCGTTATCATAAATGTACGAGTTCATCAGGAAGTGCGTCGGGATTCCGTGCCAGGTGCCGTAGGCGCCGGACAGCGGAATTTCGTCTGCCTTGCCGTTTCCGTTTGGATCTCTCTCCTTGAACGCCTTGAGGACGTTATTGAAGTCTTCCGTCGTCTTTGGAATATCCAGTTCCAGTTTATCCAGCCACACCTTGTTGATCCACATTTTCTGGGAATACCAGCAATGGAAGCAATCATTGATGTGCGGCAGCGCATAGATATTGCCGTCCGGAGCCGTGACGGCCGATTTCAATTCCGGATCGTCCTGGAACGCCTTCTTGATCTCACTGCCGTACTCCTCGATCAGATCGTTTAACGGAAGCAGGACGTCCTGTTCCCCGTATTCGATTTGCTCCCCCTGAGTGAAGTCGCCGGAGAGAAACACAGCCGGGTAATCGCCGCTCGCCATGAGCAGCTTCTTCTTGTCGGTCGCGTTGGCCGACGGAGCGGCGTCGAATTCGAATTTGATATTGAGCTTCTCCTCGATATACTTCGTTACGGAGTTCGTATTGATGTCCTCAATGCGGGACGATAAGCTGATGAACGTGTCCAGCGTAACCGGTTCTACGTCGGCATTTACCTGTTGGCCGTCTGTGTTTACGCTTTCATCGGATGCTTTATCTCCGGCATTCCCCGCATTGTTGCTTCCTCCGTCGCCGCATGCGCTTAGCATCAAAGCAAGTACCAGCGCAAGGCTAATGACCAGACCAAATTTTATTCTCTTTTTCAAGATGACTCCTCCTTCAATTTAACTTCAGGCTTCCCTTCAAACCGCTCAACCGTACGTCAAGCTCACTACCATACCGGTCCGGCAGCCTCACCTCCCTTCCTGTATGTCACTAGCCGGTCAGCCCTTGATAGAGCCAATCATGATCCCTTGGACAAAATACTTCTGCACAAACGGATAGATGCACAGCACTGGCAAGGTCGCTACTACGATGAGCGAAAATTTCAGCAGGTCCCGGAGACCCTGCAATGCTGCCAATCGATTGGCGTCCACGAGTGTGCCTGCGTCGACCGAGTTGAGAATGAGGATATTGCGTAGAATGATCTGCAGCGGAAACAGTTCGGGCGATTTCAGGTAAATCAGCGCATCAAAGTATGCGTTCCAGTGGCCTACCGCATAGAACAGAACAAGCACGGCAATAATCGCCTTTGAGAGCGGTAGAACGACCCTCCACAGAAACTCGATGTCCGAGCATCCGTCAAGCTCGGCGGCTTCGTTCAGTTCTTTGGGAATGGTCGTCTGGAAAAACGTCCGGGCAATGATGACTTGGAAGACCGCAAGTGCGCCGGGCAGGAGCATCGCCCATCGGGTATTCAGAATTCCCAACGATTTGACGGTCAGGTACGTAGGGATCAGACCGCCGCTGAATAGAATTGTGAAAACAAGAATCATCATGATGAGGTTGCGTCCGACGAACGTTGATTTCGACAGCGGGTAAGCGATCGCAATTGTCATTACGATGTTGATCATCACGCCGAAGGTGGTGTAGAATATCGAGTTGACATACCCCTTCATAATCGCCGGATTGGAGAAAATGACCCTGTAGCCCTCTAGGCTGAAGTCGACCGGCCACAGCCACACCCTGCCGCTGACAACCGCTTGGGCCGAACTGAAGGATGAGCTGAGGATAAAGATCAGCGGATAAATGATGATTGCCAAGACAAACACGAAAAATACATAGATGAGGATCAGAAACAATCGATCGCCGACCGATCCGCGAATGGCGTTTGTACGATTCAATGGAGCTCCTCCTTTACCATAGGCTGCTATCGGAAATCTTTTGAGCGACGTAGTTGACCGTGATGAGAAGAATCAGGTTGATTAAGGAATTAAACAGGTCCACGGCGGCGGAGAAGCTGAAGTTAGCGCCGAGCAGACCTACTTTGTACACATAGGTCGAGATGACCTCCGATGTGCTCACGTTAAGCGGATTCTGCATCAGGTATATTTTCTCGAAGCCTACGTTCATCATCTGGCCTACGCCGAGGATCAACAGAATAATGGCGGCTGGCGCAATGCCCGGAATATCGACATGCCGCATTTTCTGAAACCGGGAAGCCCCATCCACCTTAGCCGCCTCATATAGCTCGGGATTGATGCCGGCGAGGGCGGCCATATAGATGACAGCGCCGTAGCCGATACCCTGCCAGATGTTCGACCAGACGAAGATGCTCTTGAAATATTCGGGAACGCCCATGAAATTTATGGATTCGAACCCTAAAGCCCTTACAATGTAGTCGACGAAACCGAGCCGCGGGGATAGAAACATGATAATCATCGAAACCATAACTACAGTGGAGATGAAGAATGGCGCAAACGTAACCATCTGCATAGTCTTCTTAAACTTGGTATTCTTGACTTCGTTCAATGCAAGCGCCAGAATGATCGGCGCCGGAAATCCGATGGCAAGCGAGTAGAGGCTGATGCCTAACGTGTTTTTAATGAGAAGCCAGAAGTTCGGCGAATTAAAGAACATCTCGAAGTGCTTCAGTCCTACGAAATCGCTTGCCGCGAAACCCTTCACGATGCTGAAGTCACGGAACGCAATCTGCGCCCCGTACATCGGAATGTACTTAAAGATGATGATGTAGACCATTGGCGCAAGGATGAGCAGATACAGCTGCCAATGTCTCTTCATTCCTTTCAATGTACGTTTTGCAACGAATGCAAAACTTTTTTTATCGTTTTTGCGTATGCGCGTATGACCCGCTTTTAATATACCAGTATTCCCCACGCTTCCGACCACTCCCCTTCACCACTGCTAGATTGTCTTCTTGCGATCAACATTAGCGAATAACTCCAAACTGCGTCAACGAACAGAATTCTCCCAACAAACACATTTCTAATCTGCTTCATTTGGAATGATTTTGGTCGCCGCTCATCTTTCGCACAAGGATTAATATTCGCCAAGCTTTTGGTCGTGTCGGAAATGGCATGTTTCTTGATATCCTAGGCTGCGCAAGTAACAAAAAGTATTGGTAGTAGATGGCGTGTAGAAATAATAACGAAGGCTTAAAGCCCAAATAAACGGCCTTAGTCCTGTGTGGATCAGGACCAAGGCCGTCTCATTTCAAACATCATTATATTTATTTAAAGGCATTATAAGCTTTTTGATGGATCTCGAGGTAACGGCCAAGCTTCAGTTCCCTCAGGCCGTCTACATAGTCATCCCAGTCGGTTTTCGTATCCTTGACGCCCATTATGAACTGTACCATGTTCGTACGGATATAATCGTTAATGGGCGCTCGCAGCCTCCCGGCCTCTTCGGCAGCCTCCCCATCCATAAAGATGTAATCGGGATAAACTTCCGACGGTTCTTTATTCACATAGTTTTTGAGTGTCTCCTGATAAAGCCGATGTTCGTAACCTGAAACGGAATGAGGATCATCTGTCACTGCCCACGACTCGCGCAAATTTCGGTCTCGATAGAGAAGTCCCATTTGGCCCCAAAGATCATTTTGCGTTAACGAGGTAGCAAAGTCCGGGTTCAGCCAGTATTTTGCAGGAAGCCCATGTTCGTCAATTTCTCCTGACCTTCCCGTCCGCCACCATTTATCCTCCGGCCCCCATTCGTTTCGGACAGTCGCCTCTTCCGTGAAGAGAAAGTCGGCTAGACGAATCGCTACCGCGGCCTCGGTATCTGTCGCTTTGTCGGTGATTGCAAATGGTGCACTTTCAGAAGAACTGAAATACCCGGCAGCACGATAACCTGCTGGGCCGACCAGCGGCGGCACGGTTTCGTATTCCTGTTGCATATTGCCATTGAGGCTGTCGAAAGCCATTCGTATATGACCGATCGTCAGTGAGCCGAGCACATTGTCTTTGCGAATCGCCTTTTCTATCAAACCGTCGAGCGATTGCGTGAAGACTGCAGGATCGATCAAACCCTCACTGAACAGCTTGTGAATGTAGGCAAGACCGTCCCGCCATTGGGGCTGTTCGGCGGACATTCCGACAACGCCGTTGTCCATGTAGAAATAATTGGTGTCCGTATTGTAGATAAAGGCGCTCATCAAAAATCCGGTTATTTCTGTGTGCCAGGCATTCATGGCCCCGCTCAGCGGTATTTCGTCCTGTAAGCCGTTACCGTTCGGATCACCCTGCTTGAATGCCAGCAACACCCGGTACAGCTCATCCGTTGTCTTCGGCATGTCCAAGTCCAGTTTGTTGAGCCATGACGTGTTGATCCATAACTTCTGAGCGTACCAGCAATGGAGGCATTCGTTGATTGAGGGAAGCGCATAGATATTGCCGTCCGATGCGGTCAACGCCTTCTGCAGATCAGGCTTCTGGCGAAATATTTCTTTAATCCGATCTCCGTATCGATCGATCAAGCCGTTCAATGGTCGAAGCATGCCTCGTTGACCGTAACGGACCTGTTCATCCGGTGTAAGGTTACCATTGAGTATGACAGGCGGATAGTCCCCGCTTGCAAAAAGCAGCTTCTCCGTTTCGTCAGCCGTGTTCGCACTTGCCGTCATGAATTTGAAATGGATACCCAACTTTTGTTCCACATATGTCGTAAACAGATTATTCTCCAGTTCCTCCTTGGCAATGGACGAACCCATAAATACCTCGAGTTCCACCCGTTGGTCAGCGAGCGGATATTCGCCAGGACCGCGAATGACAACTTCCCCTGCTGAGCCGACGGATGTTGTGCCGGACCATGGAATCGAGTCTCTATTCAACCAAATTATGGAACTAGATATAGCTACTAATATAATGCATAATACAACAACAGAGCGCCTCAATCTCATACTTACCCCCCCCTCTCCGGTCGATATTATGTCCGACCGTTGTCGTCTTGACCACTTTGCATGCGATTGCGGAAATCCTGCGGCGAAATACCTTCCATTTTGCGAAACACACGGCGGAATGTCGCCGCATTCGGATAACCCACCTTCTCGCCCACCTCTTGGATCGAAGTCTCTCCTTTGAGAAGATTCTCTTTTGCGGAACGTATCCGTACAGACATCAGAAAATCGAGGAAATTTTCTCCAAGTGCTTCTTTGAATAACCGGCTCAAATATTTGGCGTTAATAGAGAATTTGTCACAAAGATAATCGAGCGACATATCCGGATTTGCATAATCTCTTTCGATAAACTCCCTCACGTCCTGCATCATGCGATGATGGCTTCGGGACGTTCGTATTTCCTCCAATCGCCTCCAGCAATGGTCCATCGTCGAATAAAGCGCCTGACTCAGCTCGTCCAACGTATCGAACGACTCCACCGTAAATCTCGCTTCCTCAAGCGTTTGCTGCCAGCACTCATACTCCTCCTTCGACCATCTTGACAGATGAAGCCCCAGATAAGCGAGCATGTAGTTCATGAGTTTGACGATTTCAGGTTTCGTTGGTCTGCTTGTTCGAATGCCTTCGAACAGGCTAATGTAATGTGACTTCCACTGTTCGTCTCCTAGGCGGAAAGTCGAGGAAAGCTCATGAATGTTTTGAAGATGTTCATGCTCTTCCTTCTGCTGGGGATTTTCGGCATCGCTATAGCGGATGATCCGGTTCGTACCGAGAACGGCCTTGAAATTAAGGAGTGAACACGCTTCTTCGTAAGACACCCGTGCGCCTTGCAGGCTCCCGTACAAGCGGCCAACGCCGATCGTCACAGTGAATTTCAGATTTTTGGCTGCCCATCCAACGATCGCTTCGTAAACTTCCGTCAGGTCGTTTATGTCCTGCTGGAATACGATTCCCGTCAAATGGACCGGTGACGTCCACTCCAGCCAGACGGACATGTCCCGCAACTGTACCATCTCGTTCACAACGCTGCTTAGAACAAATTTGAACAGAGAGCGGTCTCGACCGCTGTATGTGAAGAACGTCTGCTCGGGATTGTCAACCTCAATAACGAGAACTGTCAAAGCTATAAAAGCCGGCATCTGCAGTCCTTCGAAAGGGGGTCTCTCGGACAACTCCTCATCTGCGTGATCACCAAAAATCATAAAGTTGAACGCATTTTTACGTTTTAGCAGCGTCACCTTGCTGAATTCTTTCTCAGCCAGCTTCGACTGAGCAGCAAAGTTGTTGATCGCGGATTCGATGAAAGTGAATTCATCCGCAGCTAGACTGCCGGCCGATCTCCCCCCCTCGAAAAGCGAAAGGTTCAACTTCACAACGAGCTCTTCCAGCGGTTTGTAATTCGCGCGGGAGATATAGATGATCAATACAAGCCCGCCAGCAAACACGAGCACTCCGACTGCAAACCAAATGCTCGAGAACGCTTGTACCGCGCTGACCAGCAGTCCGTTATTTATGCCGCTTTCAAAGGTCCAGCCAGTATAGTCTGACTTAAGGCTAGCCATCACCTTTCTGTCCAACTGGGAATTGTCGGAATAAATCGGCTGACCTGCCCCGTCGATAATATTTACGAACGTGCTTGATTGATTATACAGAAACGATACGGCCGATCGAAACTGGGAGACATCAATATTAATAACGAATATGCCCTGCGTACCCGAATTAATCGGCACCTCATGGGCAATGCTGACGACCTGCTTCTTTGTCTGAAACAATAGCTCGCGGTAGCTGCGCAGGTTGGTCCACTGCTGTCGCACCGCTCTTCCGGTTATGGACCGCAAGAACTCTTCATCCTCGAATTCATGGATCTTCGTGAGCATATTGCTGGAGAAAATTGTCCCGTCACTGTAGCGGTACAAATAGAACGAATCGATAAGAGGCACTTCTTGTTTAAGTTCACTCAATCGCTTAAGTACTTCGTAATTTAAGTAAACATCGCCATCCTGTTTCTGCTCGAAAAAGCTTGCCAGCAGTTTATTGTTCAGAAGCTCCCGAATCACCATATGATCGACTGTCTTCAACGACACATCGACGGATTGCAGGACCTGTGCAGTAAACACTTCGCTGGATGCTTTCGTATTTTTGTGATTCTGATCAACCAATACCTGAAAAAAGATAAAAAATAAAAAGGAAAAAACAATCAGGAAAAGCGGAATGTACGACCATATCATTTTACGAAGCCATAATTTACCCATGCGCTTCACCCCTATTAATTATCCAATATAACTGTCTTTAGAATTAATTCATTTTTTCCATCCCCTTGGGCGACATGACTAGATGTATCATTCAACAGCCATATAAACGATCGATTAGATGTGATACAATCGGTGCATCATATAAAATAATGAAAGTAGATACTTTATGGATCATTACCGAAAACGGATGATGCTCACCGCTCTGGACAAGAAGCTGCCGCTTTACATTGAGACCTTCGGATGGAACTTTACCGAAAGCGAGTTCGATCGCCCTGACGGCTATCATTGTTATCATTGGATTCATACAACTGCCGGAGCAGGAGAATTCCGATTCTCCGGGAGGAAAATCACTTTATCGGCCAACGAAGGCATTCTTATAAAGCCGCACGTCCCTCATTTCTATACGCCTTTGACCCACCCGTGGTCAACCTGGTACATTACGTTCGGCGGGTCGCAGGTCAATTCGATCCTTAGCGCTCTCGATTTGGCAGAGTCGACCGTCATCAACTGGGATCAGTCATCTCCGTTAGCGGCTATCCATAAGAGGATACGCAAGTTAGTCGAACGCCAGTTCGGATTCTCTGGTCTGGACAGTTCTGCAACATTGTACCGATTTCTAACGGATATCAAAAAATTCGGCCATGCCGACAACAAGCGTTCCCTCTCCCACTATCATGAGAAACTTCTCCCTTTGATGCGGTATCTGGAGGACGTCTATAACGATGCGGCAATCGGATTAGACCAAATGGCTGAACAGATGCACGTCAGCCCTCAGCATTTGAACCATTTGTTCCGCGCTGCAACAGGCATGAGCCCGTATCAGTTTCTGATCCATTTGCGCATGCAGAAAGCAAAGGAGCTACTGATCAATGAAGACAGCCTCACTGTGAAGGTCGTCGCCTCCGAGGTCGGCTTTCTGGATTCGAGTCATTTCGTATCGACGTTTCGCAGGCTGGAAGGAATGACTCCCGAACAGTTTCGCAAGCTGTATCACTGAAGACGAGTGGATGGAAGCCGGACCTTCAGCACATGTTCACTCTCTGAATTCTTGCGGTGTAACACCAAAATGCTCCTTAAATACCTTGATAAAATAAGTGGGATTTTTATATCCTAGAAGGCCCGCTACTTCATAAATTTTATATCTGCTGTCCTTTAACAAGAACACAGCCTTTTCCATCCTAAGCCGCAGCAAGTATTCGGAGATGTTCTCCCCTGTTTCTCTTTTGAATACTTTGGATACATGGGTTGGATGCAAATAGACGTAATCGGCGATGGCTTGAAGCGAAACATCTTCCGATAGATGCTCTTGTACAAATTGCTGAATTTGAGCCACAAGAGAATGGCGGGATTCGGACAGTTCCGTGTTCAGCTCCTCCTGCAGCCTGTCCAACATGTTCATTGCCCAATACTCCAGTTCCCCCACGCTCTTCATATCCGCCGCTGCATACAAGCGGTAGTCTGCAAGCAATCTGCCGCTCTTATGCACGAAATATGAGAAAGCAGACTTCAGCGAGTAATAAATCTCAGACAGATGTTCGTTCGATCCGCTATATTTTGTTCTCCATTCACGAAATACTTCTTCCAGCTTCTCTCTAGCAGACCCCCAGTTTCCCGCCTCAAGCAAATGCGCGAATAAAGGAGGCGAATATAAAGAGGCGACAACATGTGACGCAGGTCTCACGCTGTTCCCGCTAAGTCGGACAACGAAGTCGCTGTCGTATCCGATTTGCGAACGGATCGTGGTAACACAACGTTGATATAGATCTTCCACGCACGCAGGAAACGTTCCCGAAGGAGACAGTACAACGGAAATGGTTAGATGCAGCAATTGATTGACAATTCGCCTCATGTCGTCCGCAAACTGTTCCAGATGATGATCATTCATTTTCCCTGCGTTGCGATTCACAATGAACAAGATATGGCCGTATAAGTCCTCGCAGCTCCAGCTCTTGCAGCCGTCGGCCAGCAGTTCCTCCACGATATTCGTAACGGCAAAGCCCATAACCGACATCTCCGACTGGACGTACCGCTTATGGTGATCCTCGATACGAATAAGAATCAACGATATGGTATCGCCGATATTGGCCGGAATACCATACAAGAGCAATTGTTCGGCTAATTTCCGTTCTTGCCACATTCGCCCCTGGATCAGATTGTTCAATAGATTGGAACGCAAAATAGGCAAATTGCGATGAACCATTGCTTGCGATTGTACATACACCCTCATCTGCTCTCGTTCCGCAAGCAATACGTCAGCCGCTTCTTTAACGGCAGCAAGCAGTTCCGCATCCTTCACTGGTTTGAGTAAATAATGAGAAACCCTATGTTTCAGCCCTTCCTGCGCATATTCAAATTCCGCATAGCCGGTAAGCAGGATGCATACCGTTTGGGGCCACTTTCTCTTGATCGCACTTATGAGTTCGATGCCATTCATACCGGGCATGCGAACATCAGTTAATACAATGTCTGCAGTCTCCCTATCCATGACGTCAAGCGCTTGTTTGCCGGAATATGCGGAGAGCACGGTGGTTATGCCAGCCTCTTGCCAAGATATGCTTGCGGTCATGCTTTCGACCAAGTGCTCTTCATCATCCACGATCAACAGCTTCACCGTCCACTGCCTCCTCTCTCCATTGCAACTCCACTCGCAGCCCCGATGCAGCGTTTATCGAAAGCCTTAAGCCGGAATCAGCTCCATAACGGAGCTGAAGCCGCCGATGCACATTCAGAAGACCGCAGCTTTGCGATCTTTCGCCAAGCTGGTTTGCCAGCAGCTTCTGCAGCTTATGAAGCCGTTCCAATGTCATGAAACCGCCATTGTCGTCTACGATCAGCGAATATTCGGTGCCAGTTCGTATACCCGTAATCATAATAACCCCATCGCCTTCCAAAGTTTCTACCCCATGAATTAATGCGTTCTCGACAATCGGCTGGAGTATTAATCTGGGCACCTTAATCTCCATCATGTCGCTCTCCACATCAATCGCGTATCGAATGCGGTTCATCCTCATCCGATGAATACTCAAGTAATCGGCGGCGTTCTTCAGCTCTTTCTCGAGCATCACCAATTGATTCTCCACCCGAGTCGTATAGCGATAATAATCGGACAGATGATATGCCATTTGAAGAACTGCATCTTTCCTGTTCAGCTTGGTCATGCTGATCAAATACGATAGGCTGTTATACAAAAAATGAGGATTGATTTGCGATTGCAGCTGTTTGAGCTCGGCTTCGCGCGCATGAAGTTGCTGCTCTAACACATTCTCAATGAGCTGCTGAATTTGGTCGGCCATTTCATTGAATCTGGAAATAATGACCCGGAATTCGTTCTTAACCTGAAGTGGTATTCTGGAGTTGTACTGTCCCATCTTGATCTTCTGCACGCCTTTCATAAGGGCGCGTAGGGGCACCTGAACATTGCGGTACAACACCCAAGATACTGCAATGCCGACGAGAAGCAACAGCCCGAGGACAAGATAGGAGAACCGATTGGTCATTCGTAAAGGGGTCAGAATCTCGGATAAAGGTACAATGTTGACGACATACCCGTCGAGTTCCCATACATAGGAGTAGGTAAGAAGATACGAAACTCCGTTTGCATATAATGTAATGTCCCCCTGATCTTCAAGCTGTGTCTGCTTCAACGCGAACACAGCTTCTCTATGAAGATCAGGAGGGCAAGAACTTGATGATAAAGATGTTACATTGGGCTTATAAAATAACACTTCTCCGCTGCCTTGAGACTTAAACTGATCCAGCATTCGGATCACATTGCGCATGTCAAAGCTGATTTCGATTATGGAATTCGCTTTTGCGATACCACCGCCCGACACGTACGGTTCGACGGTCAGGTGGATCAACTTTGCCTGCTCGTCTGCATCCCCATCGTGAAGAATAAAATTCCAGTTTTCCCTGCTTAACTTCTGAAGGCGCTCCGGATCATACCCAATTCCGTGAACCGTCGATATGGTCTGTCCGGTCCGCGGCGAATAAACGGATATATCATGAATCCAGTCGGTCGAGGCACTTTGCAAATACAGCTTTTCCTGAATGATATTTTTTCTGCTTATTTGTTCGTAGTAGCTGAAATTCAGCAAAGACAAATCTTGAAATTCAATGACGTTCGGATCACGGATCAACATGCGTGAGAACGTTTCCAGTTGCAGAAGAATATTGTCCATTTGCGTGGCCAGGGTAGATATCCGGCCAATACTCGACTGTTTGATTTGTCCTGTAATCACGTCCTCATTGACTCTGTTGGAATATATCGACAGAATCAGTACAGGCAGCAAAAATAAAATAAGCGAGCCGACCAGTTTGGAAAAGAGACTGCGTTCCTTATTGCTCATCCTCTTCGACTCCCGTGTTTTTGCTCATTTTATTCTTTAACCGCACCCATCGTCAACCCATGAACAAAATACCTTTGCAGGAAAGGATAGACTAACAGGATCGGAAGCGCTCCAATCAATATTTGAGTAGATCGCACGGTTCTTTCAGACAGGATCTGCAGCTGCGCGGGGTTTATGTTGGTATTCCGCATGTCGCCACTTTGTATGATCGTCTGAAGGAACGTAGCAAGCGGATATTGTCGGTAATCGGTTATATAAATCAATCCGTCAAACCATGAATTCCAGTGCCATACCATCGCAAACAACGATAAGGTGGCTAAGGAAGGAAGCGATAATGGAAGATAGATCGCGAACAACGATCTCATATAACCCGCTCCGTCCATATAAGCCGCTTCTTCAAGCTCTTTCGGAATTGCGCGAAAAAATTGCATCATAAGGATCGTGTTAAACACGTTTACAGCAGAAGGAAGGATAAGCGCCCACAGCGTATTAGTCAATTCAAGTTTCGTTACCACCAGATAAGACGGAATCAGTCCGCCGTTAAACAGCATTGTAAATACGAAAAACCAGGAGTAAAATCCTCTGCCGGCAAACGAACGCGATAAAGCATACGCGGCTGAAACGGTCAATGCCATTGACAGCAAGGTTCCTGCGAGCGTTCTTTCTGTTGATATGAGCAGCGAATGCAAAAATAAAGGATTCGCGAGCGTTCTTGAGTAAGCTTCTGCCGTAAAGCCGACCGGCCAGAAAAACACTTGGTTGGCCATTGCAGCCGTGCTCGAGCTGAAGGAAACCGCAGCAACATGGACAAGCGGTAAAATGCACAGAAGTGCTATCACTGCCAACAATAGCGTATTGAATAATGTAAACCATCGATAAGCGATTGTATTTCGATACATAGAATTTGCCGCCTTTACTCAAAAAATGCGATAATTGCCAAACCGGTAGGAAAGTCGGTAAGCCACAACGATCAAGATGAAACTAACTGCCGATTTGAACAAACCGACGGCTGTTGCGAAACTGAACGAACCGCTCATAAGACCTACCCTGTAAACAAAAGTATCGATAATATCACCTTCACGGTAAACGAGCGGATTGTACAGATTGAAGATTTGGTCGAAGCCGCCATTAAGGATGTTGCCGAGCGCTAACGTTCCGACAACAAGAATAACGGGTACAAGCGCCGGCAAGGTGATATGGAAAGTTTGCTTTAAGCGGCCTGCGCCGTCCATTTCGGCTGCTTCGTAGAGCGACATATTAACGCCTGTCAATGCTGCGAGATAGATAATCGTGGAAAAGCCGAATTCCTTCCACACATCGCTGATCACGACCGTTATCCGAAACCAAGTGCCGTCTCCGAGAAAAAAGATAGGTTCGACTCCCAAACCGGACAACAAATGATTCACAATCCCCTTATTCCCCAATATGTCTGTCAATATACCGCCCAGAATGACCCATGACAGGAAATGGGGAAGATAAACGAGCGTCTGTACAAAGCGCTTGAATACCAGCATGCGAACTTCATTCAGAAGCAAGGCAAAAACGATCGGAACCACTGTATTGGCTGCAATTTTGAGTGACGCGATAAGAAAGGTATTCCAAATGACTTGTATGCTGTCAGGATAGGTAAACATATAGTGAATATGTTTGAAGCCGACCCATGGCGAATGCAGGAAGCCCAATCGAGGCTTAAAGTCCTGGAAAGCCATCACAAGCCCCACCATTGGTGTGTAATTAAATACGAGCAAACAGATTACTGATGGCAGTATGAGCAAATGAAGAGGTAGTTCGCGAGAAACCATCATCCTGCTCTTCTTCCATTCTATCATCTCGACATCACCTCTTTTTCTCATTATGCAAAATACGACAGGCCTTACGTCGAACTTGTACCGTAAGGCCTATCGAAGGCGAAACCTTTTATTTATTGACCGCTTGATACCACTCGTTTACTTCATCGGTAATAGCATCCCCACCAGACGACTTCCACTTGTCCACAAAGCTGTCAAACGCATCTGGCGATTCCCGTCCATAAATAATTTTCAGGAAGGTTTCGTTTTCCATTTTGCGAAGCAATTCGCCTTTCTCAACCATCGTCGCTGTCGGAGGGCCGGTAAACTGATCGAACACCGCCGCCTCGTCGAGATAAGTTTGCAATACGGCAGCAGCCTCCGCCCATTTCTTCGGTCTGGCGGAGAAATACATTTCGTACGGGGTTTCAGGCGTATTTCCCTGACCGAGTTTAGCCATAACCTCAAGCTCTTTTTTCGGCGTTTGGATATCGTTGCCGTATATCGTGTACTTCTTCACATCAATCCATCCGCCTGGAATTTGATCCGCATCATAGACCGGCTTGCCGTCAACCATGACATAATCATATCCTTCCGCCCAACCGTTAGCGAATTCCGATGACGGATCATAGAAGCCAGGCCCCATAATAGCATCCAAGTAATTAAAGAATGCTTCCATTTGTTTGAAATCCTTGCTGAAGTAAAATCTAACTGAGGATTGAGGTTCGCTGCCAAACCCCATCTTTCCGTCAATACCTGTAGGTATTGATATTGGTTTATAATCAAACTTCATATCTTGGTTGAATGGCCATGTAGCCATCCATGTCGGTCCGAATACTATGCCGGATTTGCCTTGAACAAAGCTTTCCGCTGCCTTGGATTCATCCATAGCCCCTGCATCCTTATCCAGATAGCCTTTTTTCATCCATTCGCTAAGTTTGACCAGTCCCGCCTTCACTGTCGGTTGCAGAGATCCGTACTGAAGCTTTCCGTCGATCCCCTCAGTCCAGTAAGTCGGAACGGCTGTTTGTCCGAACAAGAAATCACTTGACACCATGAAGGTATCCTTCACTGCGCTAACGCCTTTTTTAAGAGAGAGAGACAATCCAATCGTGTCCTTTTCTCCGTTGCCGTCGGGATCGCCATTGACGAACGCATCCATGACGGTTTCCAAATCATCGATTGTTTTCGGCGCCTGTAGTCCTAATTTATCCAGCCAATCCTGACGAATCCATAGAACGCTAAAGGAACTGATAGCATTGAAGGTAGGAAGGCCATAATGCTTGCCATCATAAGATACCGTATTCCAAATTTCAGGATATTTTGCATACAATTCTTTGATCCGCGGCGAAGCATATTTGTCGAATGCCTCCGTAATATCCATGACATTGCCTGAATCGACAAACTGATTCTCAAGCGTTGGATCATTCAAAGTGAACACATCCGGCAACTTTTCGTTTGCATTCAACAGAATGCGGAGCTTTGTTGTAAAGGCATCACCTGTTCCTACTGTCCAATCTGTCTGAAAGTTAATGCCAAACTTCTCCTTGGCCCACCTAGTGTGAACATTATCTTCGATGGACTCTCCATTCTTGAATTTGTTATCGGAGCCAACAAGACGTCCCAATGAAATCGTGACCTCTTGTTGGCTTTCACTTCCCACGTTCTCTGTCTGCGCATTTTGCTCTGTCTGCGCATTTTGCTCTGTATTCGATTTCGAACTACATGCGACAGCAGACAACATCGTTACTGCGATTGCGATTGCGATCCACGCTTGCTTCTTAAACCTCTTCTTCATGCAATGACCTCCCTAATATATTTGATTCATGATTGAGTATAGCACCGGCAACAAGAACGTATAAATATCAAAAATACGATATTTATACAAATATATTGGTCGATATTACTCACGTTCATATTCTTATATATTGTGGTTATATATTATATTTATTATTTAGAATATAGCGTTTATGATAACTTTCATATTTTAATATTCTTATATGGCGGTGATCAAATTGTTGTTTTCAGGGACGAATTATCATCCGCACGATTGGCCCCGTGAGAGATGGAAACACGATATCGACTTGATGCGGAAAGCATCGTTCAATATCGTTCGACTTGGGCATCTGTGTTGGGATAGCTTTGAACCATCCGAAGGGAATTTTACTTTTGAGTGGTTCGATGAGGTCATGGATCTCTTTCATGAGGCTGGTATACAGGTTGTACTCGATATCGCTACCCGCCCCGCTCCGACATGGCTGCACAAAAAGTATCCGGAGATTGATCTAGCAAATACCAACGGCCTTAGATTGGATGCGCAAACGCGATATATGGAGGACGTCGGACATCCGACCTTCCAGGAATATGCCTACCGATTCGCAGAAAGACTGGTTTGCTGCTATCGAAACCATCCGGCACTCTATGCCTTTGGATTGTGCAACGAGCTCGGCTCGGGTTCGCCATCCTATTCCAGCGCCGCTAGAGACCGTTTTGAAGCTTGGTTAAGGCATAAGTATGAAACGGTAGACAATCTGAACCAAGCATGGACGACTCAGCGCTGGTCCCGCAAATTGAATAGTTTTCACGATATCGTACTACCGATTACAGGACCTATTCAAGGTGCTCCGGAACGGGTACTGGACATGTGGCGCTTTTATTCCGATGAAATCTTGGCCTATATGCATGGTTTAAGCCGGATTGTCAAACAGTTCGCGCCATCCGTCCGGGAATCTACTAACCATTGGTCTGAAAATCCTGGATACGGGTTCGACTATTTAAAGCAATATCAAGACATTATCGATTTGCCTGGAATCGGGTTTTATCCCGGCACCAATCCCGAGGATCGAAGAGCCTTGGCAGCCGCTTGCTTCTTTATGGATCATCGCATAGGGGAACTCGATCAACCGATTTGGTGTCTCGAATTTCAAACCGGCGACTTCGGGGGCTACGGCTCACCGCGGAAAGCCATGAGAATGTACGCTTACCTTTCCCTTATTCATAGGGCCCAAGCGGTCTGTGCATGGACCTGGCGCTCGATGTTGGGAGGCGAGGAGCAGTACGTGTTCGGTCTGGTGGATCATGACGGCATTCCGGGGTGGAAGTACGAGGAGTTCAAACAAATCGCCGAGGAATTCAACCTGCTGCAACAACTCGGTTTTCCCAGAAGGACCAAGCCTGAGATCGCCATCGCTTATTCGTTCGAGAGCTTGAAAGTGATGGCCGGCAACCGGAGCTTTTACAAGACGGAGTATACCGAGCAAGTATTGCAAGCCTACGAGGCCCTCACGCTTGCAAATCTTGACTGCAATGTTGTGAATTTGCGCGGTTTGCACAAGGCTTACAAAATCCTGATCGTGCCGGGACATGCCGTCATGGATAAGGAATCGGCGGCGGCCATCCGCTCTTTCGTTGATGACGGAGGCACCGTTATCATGACGGCGTATTCTGCGAAAGTCAATGAACACAATCGTGTCTTCGATACACCTCTGCCCGGAGAGCTCAGCGACGTATTCGGCATTCGCAGTGGATCATTCATGAGAGCTAGAAGCCATACGCCTATCGAGAATGCCGGCGGTTTGGAGAAGACAGAGCTTCGCCTAGAAAGGGAAAAACCGATCATTTCACTCGGAGGGCGCGAGTATCAGCCTAATATCGACTACTACGAAATACTTGAAGTTCACACTGCCGAGACAGCAGCAGCATTCACCAATACATTAGATAAGTCACCGGCCGTAACTCGGAACCGTTATGGTAAGGGAGAGGCCATCTATGTCGCCATACCGGCGAATACGAATTTTCTTAGACCGCTTCTAGAAATCTTGTATCCCGCACTTGGAATTGAGACAGGTCCGGCTACTCCTCCAGGTGTCGTCGCACGCAAACTGGAAGACAGCTCCGTGATCTATGTGAACACCACTGGTACGGAGCAAACCTTGAAGCTAGATAGGTCGGCCACCGGGTTCCTGTCCGGCAAACGGTTTGAGAGCTCGCTAACATTAGGCGCTTATGACGCGGAACTTCTGATAGACCAGATTACAAACAAAGGGGAGCAACACTGATGAAAGAATGGATCAGGAATGCGGCACAAGTGGTGGCGTCAGCACGACAGTTGGCATGGCAAGAATTGGAATTCTATTCATTCGTTCATTTCGGCATCAACACCTTTACGGATAAAGAATGGGGGCTTGGCGACGAGGACCCCGCTCTTTTTAATCCCACAGCGTTTGACGCGAAGCAGTGGGTGGAAGTTTGCAAATCAGCGGGAATGAACGGCTTAATCTTAACATGCAAGCATCATGATGGATTCTGCCTCTGGCCCAGCGCCTACACGGAACATTCGGTTAAAAACAGTCCATGGCGCGGCGGGAATGGCAACCTCGTGAAAGAAGTTTCGGATGCCTGTCGTGAAGGCGGAATCCGGTTTGGGGTCTATCTTTCCCCGTGGGACCGTCACGATCAGCGCTACGGAACCTCTGAATACAATGACTACTTTAAAGCGCAATTGCGTGAGCTGCTGACCCAATACGGAGACGTCTTTTGCGTCTGGTTTGACGGCGCGTGCGGCGAAGGGCCCAACGGCAAAAGACAGGTGTACGACTGGGACGGCTATTACAAGGTGATTCGCGAATTTCAGCCGGGCGCGGTGATCAGCGTATGCGGTCCGGATGTCCGGTGGTGCGGCAATGAAGCCGGTCAGTGCCGCGAATCCGAGTGGAGCGTCGTCCCGGCGGAACTGCAGGATCGTGAGAAGATTCAGGAAGAGTCTCAGCATGTGGACGACGGAGAATTTTCTAAACAAATCCGCTCCGGCAACGAGAATCTGGGCGGCAGAGAGATCATTCGGGGCGCGGACAAGCTTGTATGGTATCCGGCCGAAGTGAATACTTCGATCCGGCCGGGGTGGTTCTATCACGCTTCGGAAGACGACAAGGTCAGAAGCCTCGAAGAGCTTCTGCATATCTATTTTCAATCGGTTGGGGGGAACGCGACGTTTCTACTGAACCTTCCCCCGGATAAGCGCGGACTCATCCATGAGAACGATACCCTGCGGATGGCCGAGCTCGGACGGTTCCTCCAGTCTACCTTCGGGCACAATCTCGCGTCAGACGCCCATGCGGTGGCAACTGAAACGCTGAACGAAAGCCACGATGCCAATCGAATATTTGACGGGAATACAAATACGTACTGGTGTCCCACAGAAGGTACGGAACATGCCGCGATTGAAATCGATCTGAATCTGGAGCGAACATTTAACACGATCGTGCTCAAGGAACATATTCAATCCGGTCAGCGAATCGAAAAACTTCGCATGGAATACCTGCATCAAGGCTCGTGGAAACCTCTCTGTGAATGCACAGTTGTGGGGTACAAGCATATCTGTCGGTTCCCGGAAGTCACGTCACGATATGTTCGCCTGACGATTGAAGAAGCACGATGGTGCCCCACCATTTCTGCTTTCGAAGTTTACTTAAGCCCGCGGAACTTTGCAGAATTCGGAACAGAATAAAAGTTATTTAATGAGCAGCTAAAACCGAAGCTTTGGCCAGCGGGGAAGCCGGAATATTCTCACGCCTATCGCTAAGCACGAAATCGTGTGGAAGCTAGCATGGAAATCCTCTCCGCTTGTCATAGCTTTAATTTCAACCATACTGAAATCTGTATTACCCATCAGGCTTTGTCAGAGGCCCGACTTACCGTCGACAATAACTCCAAGAGCTTCTTACTATGACTACCATACTCAACAAGAGCATGCTTCTCTGCACTACCATTGTAGCTGTGAATCATTTCGCAGAATACGCGATGGAGATTTGCCCATCTTGTACAAGCCAGAGTGAATGGAAGTGCTCAAAACCAGGAATATGCTAGTATATAAATACTACAACCAATTCAAGTTACTATTGATATCTACTCAACGAATGTAATCAAGGGATAATGCAATCGTTTGTCAAAGAGTCGCCTGTCTTGTTGTGTACTTTACAGTTTGGCGGCCCTCTCAGCAGACGCTCCTTCTATCTGCTTGTGGAACTTTCTCGGCGTATAGCCCGTAATCTGCTTGAATTGACGGCAGAAGTGCTCCACGTTGTTATACCCGCAGCGATAAGCAACCTCAGCGATGGTTTGAGAGCCGTGCAACAAATACTCCTTCGCTTGGCGGATACGGCTGGTAATCACGTCATCCATGCATGAAATCCCGAAGGTCTTCTTGTAAATTACCTGCAAATAGCCGGGACTAATGCAAATAGAATCGGCCATTTTCGGAACCGTCCAGTCCTGAATAGGATTACTATAGATGGCCGTCCGAAGAGTTAACAAGTTGTAATATTTGGGCGTAATCCCTTCATGAAAGTATGATTCCAGCAGCTTGTTGAACAGGGTTCTCAGTAAGCAGTCGACGGAAGATTCTTTATAATCTTTATGAAAGGAGTGTTCGCTGACGAGCAACTGGAATAATTTGTGGCAGTATTCAGGGTCATGCAATGAAAATGGCACCCCGAATGGAAGCGATGTTTCCGTTACATAAGATTCGTTGGATTCGAAACGAATCCAGTCGTTCTTATATTGTTCCGCGCAGGCCCGGTAATAAATTTTTTGATGTGGATGGTATAGAATTGCACTATGTGCTGGGTACTCCTTCAATTCGTCATCGACCCAGAACAGGACAGGGGTATGGGTCACGACGAGTAGCCAACAGTTGTGGCCCTCGGGGATATTGAACACAAAATTGCTTGCGTGCGCGGCATCATACTCAACATAGAAAATGTTGGTCATCATGATCCTCCTGTGTTTAAAAAATACAATACATCAATTTATATTTTAGCATATCTCATTGTTTGAAAACGGTTAATTATATAGAATTTTCCTGTATGAATAGCCATATATCCGCGATCTATACGCCCGACATTATTCGAAATGATCAACAATAGGAGGATAAAGCTTATGCTCACCGGAGAAGGAAGTGCCTGTTCGGCACGATCCGATAGTCGCCGAAATAGAAGGCATGGTGCCGGGGAACGTCAATGCGAGCTTCACGTTCTCGCTCCATATTTGCACCAACGCGTTTCTTTGCAACACCATGCCGTCGCTGATCAAGCGGGGCAATTTAAGTTTCGACTGACTCTGATTCAATGTACTCTCCTTACGAATGTGTCATAGATGCGGTTTCTCTTAACCCTCTCCTCCGGACTAAGCTTTTGCGCGTCCGCGATCTCGTAGCCGCCGAAGGTGTCATACAACCTCGATGAGGGGTCGACTTCCACATAGGTGCACCAAGGTAGCCAGTGGTAGTGGCTTTGCAGGGTTTGGTTCGTAAAGTTGCCGCTTTCATGCCCCAGACCGGGCATGACGTATCCGACGCTGCCATCCACATCGTTCGACTGCCTGGTGTTCTTATGGATGAACTCGGCGAAGTCGAGATAATGTTCATCGCCTGTAATTACATATAACCTGTAATAGATGTACGAGCAGGCGGCCATATACACGTCGGCACCTCCGCCAATCGTGATGATGCTCTGTCCGCTGATCGAATATTGGTTGAACGGATGTTTCGGCCAGAGCGTGCGCACCGGGAATGACCAGGCATAGGTCCACGTTTCGGTATAATCGGCGGCGCCGATCGCGGCTTCCAGCCACTTGTCCTCATCGGTCAGATCATACAGGGCTAGGAATCCGAATAAAGCATAAATGCCAGCCTCTTTATCCTGGATGTCGGAGTTGTCGCAGGTGCCGCCCCGATACTCCATATTTCGGTAATTGCGATCTAAGGACCATTCGCCGGCTTTGATCGCGGCGGCTTTATATCTGTCGTCGCCGGACACGAGATAGAATTGGACCAGGAAACGAATCACGCTGGGCGTGTTGGACTTCGAGTCCATGCGGATGGAGCCGTCGGTATTGTACGCTCGGTAATAGCTACCGTCTTCGTTCTGAACGTTCACTAGCCAATCGGCAGTCCTTTTGCAGAATTCCAGCCAAGCCGACCGCTCATCGCCTCTCCCGCACATGTAGAGATAGGCGTCCAAGATGGCCTCGATCCCATCGGCCAGCATCCGGATATAGTGGGGATACGGCTCGAACCCTTTGATGTTCGGGTTATAGCACATTTGCGGCAGGCCGGATTCGGTCATCGCTGTCCTCACCCAAAAGTCGATCACGTTCACGCCTTTTTCGAAGGACTCGGGCACGCTTTCTTTGTCGCCGTAACGAAGCAACTGATATCCGATGCCAGGCTGCTGCCCAACGAAGCCGAACTGGAAGGAAACGCTAGAGATATCCATGTCGGGCAATTGGCAGGCAAAGGGCAAACCGTACGAATCCCCGTATTGCCGCGTGTATCGGGTAAGAATCTTCATGCAGTTGTAGAAATGGAGCTTGTTATCCACCTCGAATAACTTGTCACGCAGCCGGGAATAGGTGACCCGCCAGATCTCTCTCATCATCGACTGGAAGCTGCCATAATGACCGAAATGGATGGCGACGGCGTAATGTTGCTCAAAGCCGACCTCCACGGGATGGTTAATACGTTGGAATGTTTTCAATTTCTGATGGTAGTCCAGACCCGCATATTGATGTTTTCTAGGCATCTGGCCATCACAGCCCGGATACACATAATCGATCGACAGGCCAGCGATCTCCGTCTCGTGCTCCTTGCGTATGCTAAAGCCGTAATACAAATAGTTCAGCGTCTTGTTCTCCGGCTTGCTCATGCCGATGGCTCCAACGGTACACTTTGGGTCCGTGTTATTTTCGGACCTCACGATGTCCGTAGACTGCATGGTTACGTCCGCGGCCCAGCGCGAAAGCGCTGCGGCTTCTCCCGACGCGATGTGTTGCATCGCGAACAACGGCAAGGCGTAACCGGTTTCCATCCGCCAGAAATATTCGTTGTCCAGATCTTTGCCCATCGCGTCATCGGGCGCGAATTCGTTCTGCTTATACCACACGCCGGGTGCGAAACAATGATAGTCATGGACGTCATCCGATTCCGCCATCGCCAAAGAGACTTTGGTGGAAAAACCAAGGTCGTCTCCCGCTTTCAGCACCTTGACGTTCCTGCTTACCTTGAGCCCGGCGTCGGCGGCTTCATAAACGTCCGTGAAGGAAAATGCCGAGCCTGAGGGCGCGGTTAATGTGCCTTCGGCCACGATCTTATTACCGGAAGCGGTGATGTCAGCGTAAGCTTGGTCGTAAAACTCGTTGACGGCAAAAGCGGTCTTTACCGTCACGAACATCGGCCGCTTATTGAAATAGAGAAGTTTGTTGTTTTTTTGAACCTCAATGCCACCCTCTTTGAAGATCAGGGTATAGTTGCCGAATTCCAGTTGCATGGAACGTCCTCCCCTTGTCAATCTATTGTTCCAGATATGGATTCAACTGATTTTTCCTTGAAATATTGCCTCACTAGGAAATTCATAATATTGCTAGTCTGTTCTCTGGAAAACTCGGCTTGATCCGCGAATTGCATGCCGTACGGTGCCTCTGGCGTATAGGGCTCCCACCGCGGCAAGTCCTCTCCCGTAGAATCTTTGCCGTTCGGATCTCCGCAATGGATGAAGTTCGCCCAGTAATTGCACATCTGGCGGGCAAGATCGTAATGTTTGCCGACGAACGGCCTCCAGCATTTGGCGAGGGTCTCGAAGAAGAACCAGAGATCCACCGAGTGGAACGTTCCAGGGTTATCCCAACCTGGGATTTCCGCATCGAAATTGTAATAGTACAGCGGGAGATTGGCTCCGGTATCCGCATTAGCCTGCCCGGCAATCCGTATCGCGTATTCGATGCCGCTTACCGAAGCTTTTTTCAAGACCTCATCGAAGTTGCCTGACGAAAATCCGCAAACTTCAAGAAATTCATTGGCATCGTCGCCGAATAGGTCGACGGCCAAGTTCTTGATTTCGTCCAACGAATTGACCTCCGGAGCACTGAAAAACTCGGATGACGTATGGCCGAACATCACCGGTACCTGCAAGCGCTTGTTTTGAAGGAACAATTCAAACGCGTTGCCAACACTGAACTTATTGTCGACGACGGTGCCCCAGAACGCCTTGTACTCCAGCATCTTGTCACGGAGAGAAATCGCATCTAGCTTCCGGGCTTCAGCAAGTGAGGAAATGCCGAGAAATTCGAAGAATTGAACACCTTCTTGTTCGGCTTCCGTTATATCGCGCAGAAACCTGGGCGTGCGGGCTCCCGGGTAGAGCTCCGTGAATACCCCGCTCTGCACGATCACTCTCTGAAAGAGGCCGTTGTTCTGCGGTGAAGTGAGCTGGCTCATGACGCTGCTGCCGCCGGCAGATTGTCCGCCGATGGTGATGTTGTCCGGATCGCCGCCGAAAGCAGCGATATTGCGTTTGACCCATCTTGTAGCAGCTTGTTGGTCGAGGTGGCCGAAGTTCGTGGGAGCTTCCGGCGATTCCGCCGTGATTTCAGGGTGGCATAGAAATCCGAACACATTCAGACGATAGTTGATCGTGACCACGACGATGCCTCTTCGGGCGATGCGTTCCCCGTCGAACTCCATCTCGGCCGTATGACCGACCTGCAGGCCTCCTCCGAAATACCATACGTACACCGGCAGCTTTTCATCGGCACGGTTGGCCGGGGTCCACACGTTAAGATAGAGGCAGTCCTCGTCCATGACGATGTCCGGTTCCACGGCCCATTCCCGGGTATACATATTGTTGTCGTCGATTTCTTGTCTCACCTGCATCGAGATCGGCGCGAATTCGTATGATTTGAGCACGCCTTCCCAGTCTTTCGCGGGCTGCGGGGCACACCAGCGATTTTCGCCTATGGGCGGAGCGGCGAATGGTATTCCTTTGAAACTTGTAATCCGGGGGTCAGCTGCCGGCAGCCCTTGAACCATCCCGTTCTCAACCTTTACGACTCTAAGCATGTTAACGTCTCCATTCGTTAGTCGAATCGCATTACCAAAAGCAAAACCCCGAAAAAGATCGGGGTTCGTTATAAATCTGAGGGATATATAATTATCGATCATACATATCCCTCATCTACTATGGAACAAGAAATTATGTTTTTACTTACTAGCTAATGCATCGGCACGCATTTTAATAATCTTTTGTGCTTTTACCGTATCCGCGGCAAATACATCATTCCAACCGAGGCCTACCACATCTGTCTTCATCTTTTCCCACATCTTATCGAACTCTGCTTGATTTTTTGCGAATACCATTTTCCAGGATGTATCCTTTACATAGTCAGAAATCTGGCTGCGTTTGTTTTTAGTATCTGATGAATCGCTTCCTAAACTTGTATTGATATTGGGAACGATATCCATCATATTATTTTTCAGGTAGTAATCCGTTGCGTCTTCTGCGTTATAGGTTTTCTGCCAATCCGTCGTTAGCGCTGTCTTGTTCGCTTCTATTGTTGAGCTCCAGTAATTGCTGTTATAGAACTCCCCATTTTCTGGATCTTTGGCAAAATCGCTTATGATCATCGTGTTGAGCTTGCTTTGTCCATCCTGGTATCCGCCGCCTCCAAACTCATCGGGAACGGGTGTATTTAACTGGAAGGCGGTTTGACCGACTTCTGTTAACCTAAACTTGCCGTCTTCCGTCTTTTCGTAGTTGAAGCCTTCAAGTCCATTTACATGGTAGCGCAGGCCCTCAGGAGAAGCGAGCCAATCCATGAATTCCATGATCCGATCGACTTCTTTAGCCTTGGAACCGATAGCAAATACTCTTCCATTTCCGAAATAAGCATCGCTTCTCTGAATGATGTGCGTGTCAGCGATCGGAATAGCAACATTCCCGTCACCGTTTCTACCTCTTTCAATTGTATTGTAGAACCCTGTCTGCCAGGAGTACCACAATAGAAGTACCTGCTTGTTGGTCAGCTTTTCGGATACTTTGTTCCAATCCTGGGTTGGTGAGTCAGGATCAACCAAACCCATCTGATTTGCTTTAAAGTAGAATTGCAAAATCTTCTTGTACTCACTGTTGTCATCGATGATCGGTTGGATGTCACCCTTTGCATTCAACATCATCGTAGAGGTTCCTTCTGGCAGCTCATAACCGTACCAATTGCTCAACCAGCGTGCATTTTCCATAATGCCTCTGCTGTCCCAATCCTTCCACAAGGTGATCGGAACGATCGATTTTCCGTCCGGAGACTTAGGATATTTCTCATGCATTAGCTTCAGTACATTCAGAAGATCGTCCAGATTGTTCAGCTTTGGAGCCCCAACTCCCTTGTAATAATCCCAAGGCATTAATGGGCTTGAGTAAGGGATTTTTTCCGAGTATGTCGTTGGTGAAGTATCTGCCTCAAAAGTCGGCAAACCATAAATCTTGCCATCAGGATTTACTGCTTCAAATGCTACATTAAAAGGTTTGAAATGATTGTCCATATATTTGGATAGATTCGGCGCACTCTTGATCCTATCTGTGAGATCCATAACCAGACCAGCAGGAATTAATTCCTCCAACTGGCTGTTATCGACGATCAGAAGATCTCCTAAATCTCCTGCTGCCGATCTCGTCTTGTATAATTGATCTCCGGCAACCTGTGGAGCAAGAATGTTCAATGTAATATTGAACTTGTCTTTAATAATCTTCCCATACCAGCCTGTCTGCTCGCCTTGGTAATTGGCCGCATTGTCGAAAACTGTAATTGTCAGCGGCTTACTATGATCGATTTCCTTGGGTGTAGCTACATCAGCTACCTCAGCTACATCACCATTGGAGCTTGGTGACTTACTAGGTACTGCAGATGCATCCGTATTCTTGGATGCGCTAGTACAGCCGGACAACACTAGCGAAACCATGATGATGCATACAAACAATGACAACATCGACTTTCTCAATGCATGACTGCCTTTACTCATTTCTAATCCCCCTGCTCATTTTTTTATTATAAAGATGCAATTTATCCTTTTACTGCACCTATCATAATTCCCTTTACAAAGAACCTTTGGAACATCGGATAGACCAGCAGTATAGGCAACACAACGATAATGGTAACCGTCATACGAATCGAAGTCGTCGTTTGCTTGGTTGCTAGACTTGCCATTGCTGTTGAGCCTGCGTTCTGCAGGTTTACCATGGTGGAAAGTGAGCTTGCCTGATTGATGTAGTTATATAGGATAAACTGCAGGCTATATAGGCTGCTGTCCGTAACCAACAACAACGTATCCTGAAATGAATTCCACTGATCCACTGCCGCGAATATGGCGACCGTCGCCAATATCGGCTTACAAATAGGTAACATGATTCTGAAAAATATGGTCATTGTTCCGGCACCATCAATACTTGCCGCCTGCTGTAGTTCCTTCGGCGTTGATTCCACGAAGGTTTTTACAAGAATAATGAAGAATGGGGCAACGACTGACGGTAGAACATAAGCCAGGAAATTGTTAGTCAGATGTAAGGATCTCATGGTGAGATACCATGGAATAATCCCGGCATTAAAAAACATCGTAAGGATCGTGAACCGATACCAGAATTTCCTTCCCCACATATCCTCCTGTGAGAACATGAATCCCAAAAAGGCAGACGCCCCTACCGTTAAAGTCGTCCCTATTATTGTTCGTCCTAGAGATATAACGGCGGCATCCCACAGTCCCGGAATTTTAATCACGTCAATGTAGTTCTGGAAATGGATATGTCGCGGGAATAATACAATATCACCTCTGGCACTGATATCGTTGGCACTTATGGTGTTGATGATGATGGAGTAAAAGGGAAATACACAAATTAGAGCAAACAGGGCAAACAGGGCATATATCAAAACAGATATGAATTTGTCGGTGATGCTGGTCTGATCTTTCTTTTTCTTGACGGAATTGCTGTGATGAAATTTCTCGTTTGGGGCCAAAGTTGCTGCTTTATCACTCATATAACACTCTCTCCTCTGATCATTTTTGATAATCGGTTCACAGAAAGGAGAAGCACTACACTAATCAAGCTCTTCAGCATACTGATCGCGACGGAAACGGAATAGCTGCCGCCCCCCATTGCGAGGTTGTAAACATAGAGGTCTAATACCTGTATGGAATCCTTGTTAAATGCATTTTGAAAGACGAAATATTGCTCCAAGCCATTATTTAGGAAGCTCGCGATTTGTAGCAATAACAAAACAAAGTAGGTTGGCAGCAAACTGGGAATGGTAACATGCCTAATAATCTGCATTCTTGTCGCACCGTCAACACGGGCTGCCTCATAAAGAGATTCATCTATACTTGAAATCGCCGCGATGTACAAGATGGCCGACCAGCCCAATGTTTTCCATGTAATCCACATCCACATTGTAAGCCAGATATGTTCAGAGCTCTGAAGTAATAATACCGGAGAATCGATAAATCCCAGTTGCTTCAAAAGCCCGTTGAAAATACCTTCACTAGAGAACATGGAAAATGCGAGTGAGTATACCAATACCCAGCTGATAAAGTTCGGCAGGGTAGTTACCGTCTGTACTAACTTCCGGAAACGTAATGCTTTAATCTCATTCAGGAATATCGCAAAAATCATGGGAAGCCATGAGAATAGCAGAGACAACCCACTAATCCCAAACGTATTTTTAATGACCTGAAGCACTTGGTCTATTTTCACTTGGTTCTCGACCAAGTCACGAAACCACTTCAAACCAACAAATTGCGACTTGGACAGAGGAATCGGCGGTGTGTAGTCAAAGAATGCATAAACCCATCCATATAGCGGGTAGTATGCAAATACACCGAGTAAAACCATAAAAGGAAGTATAAAGAGGAATTTCCTTATTGAGATGCTTGTCATGCTGTATTTTTCTATTCGCACCACGTCAGGCCCCCTATTATATATTCAACGTACAAATTGATAAATAACGATATCCAGAAAACATATAGCCAGCAGTCCACTCAACTTCGGCTCAAAAGTGTTATCAATGAATTTGACGATCCACTTGGGTTGATATCGCTTTCATTTGGTTTCATTATATATATCTTAAGACATTGATTTCTTCAAAACAATGACCTATTCTCATCGATTATTGATCTATTCTTATATGTCTTCTGCGTTGATCAAAGCCGGCACACCTAGAATGACATCCAATACTATGTGAGGATGAAAACATCTGAATTGGACGTTGTAACACACGGTGATGTAGTTCTGTTAACACCAAATAACCACTACCCAATTTGGGAGAGAGGCTGGGCCATAATGTCACTTGAGCGGGCTCAGAAGTCCTTAATATCTCATATATGACCGATTAGCGTAGGCGAACGGACTCAGAAGCCGCTATTCTGTCCGCATAGCAGACTGCTTTCTTGTTGTGCTATTACTTTAACGATTACCTATCTTCCATGGGATCAGCCGAAAATGCTTCCTCAGCTTCTTCTGGCAGAACACCTTTCATTCGACTCTTCCATACCTATATTCTTGTGGAGTCAAACCGGTCATTTTCTTAAAGAACCGTGTGAACGAATGAGGTGCGTCGTACCCCACTCTTGCACCAACCTCGGCAATTTTTAATTCATGCGTCTTCAATAACTCCTTTGCTTTTTTCACTCGGCGTTCTTCAATATATTCTGAGAGATTAACTCCACATTCCTGCTTAAACAGTCTTGATAAGTATGACGGATTAAAGTAGATTAGCTCCGCTAAACGAACGAGAGATAAATCTTCATTTAAATGCTCTTCGATATGCGCGCGAATGTGATCTACGGCCTGAGCTGCTCGATTCTTCTCTCCAGTTTGCCGATGTGTAAACAATAATTCAGCCGTCTGTTTCAAGTAAGCATACCCTTCAGACCACGAGAGATGATCATCAAAGCTCATTAAACCCTTAATGTTCACTTTATCGGATAAATTCAAACGGTTGATGTGAGATAGCAGCACTAAAGCAATCAAATAATAGCACTCCATCACATACGAGGGATCCGCTTCATGACCATCGCCTATAGCTTCTACAATCCCCTCAAACATTTGCAAGAATTCTTCCTGTCTTCCGCTCTCCAAGTGAATAGCTAACATTTCCGCATTCTCAATGGCTGAACGCTGAAGCATGGACCCCGAGGCACTTACGATTTCGGCCGTTTCTTTTATAAGCACGGTATGCACCATATGGGTCCCGTCACCTACTCTGACAGTTTGCAGCTGCCTGAGCTTATCATATGCTGTGGAAAGAGAACTCCATTGAATTAAATTTTTTGCCAGTGTAAATGCTAGTGTGATTTCCAAAAAATCCGTGCAGGCATGCTCTATTAACTCGAATATCCCTTCTAAATTCCGAACGGTTGCATCGGTTTTATGCTGGGCATCGTCACCCGACTGAATGAGTCACAATACATCATTATATCGGTCAAGCACAGAGATATGCTTCACTTTATCCTGCAGAAAGGTATCAGCCAATAGTTTAACTGCGAGCGCTGCTTCTTGTCGATTCACATAAGAGTTTTTCCTCGCAGGAATGTTGAGTACACCTAGAACAACCATGACCGACTTAGTGGGATCCAGCGGTATATTTAGTTTCTCAAAATCAACTTTAAGATCATCTATCACCCGAGAGCCTTTCATTACATGACGCATATATTCCCCTTGCAGCAATGCCTCTAGTGTGTTTAACCGTTCTTGTGACTGCTTTACTACATCTTTCATGAACAGCTCATTATCCAACTGCTCCACTGCTGCTCTTACCATATCTTTCACTTTGCGGTATCCTTCGGTTTTCAGAATGTTCAAATCCGGAATAAGCTTTACATAAATCAAACTCTATATCGAACTTACTAAAGACCTCAAATAAACCATCTGCAATAACAGTTTCATCATCAACAATAAGCAGCCTATACATTGAACTCTCCCCTTTGTTTCATTAGCCGCATGACCACCTTTAGTCCGTCTAACTCACTGCGCATCACTTGCAAGCCGCTGCCTTCTCCTAATGTAATCAAGATCCGTCTATGAATGTTGACGATACCTGTTGTTTCCTGAAGATCACTGTAATCGATCAGAGATGAATTGATTTTAACTATCGCTTCATCTGTTAACTGATCACCATTATCCTCAATGATGATCCGGATTTCAGCATCATCCTCTTCAAATCGAATCACGATTAATCCGTTATGCACCATACGTTCCAGACTATGCTCAAATGCGTTTTCAATAATGGGCTGGACAATTAAGCGTGGAACACGAAGCTGCTCTAATTCCTTGGGCAATTGTTCGAAATCAACTTTAATCCGGTGTGAAAATCGAAGTGATTGAATTCCTGTGTACATTCTTGCATGTTGAATTTCCTGTTGCAGTTCCACTTCATCCGAAGCATTGCGGGTAACAAATTGGAAATATCCGCCCAATTGAGTAGTGAACTCATCGATCCCATCTAGGTCACCTGTATTGGCCATGGTATTGAGAATGAAGAAGCTATTATATAGAAAATGAGGATTAATTTGTGATTGCAACTGCTTTAGTTCAGCTCGTTGAGTCATGATTTTCTGCTTATAGGCCTGATCAATTGAGGAACGTAAATTGACAACCATTTGATTGAACCGTCCATATATATAACGAAACTCGTCTTTAGAAGCATGCGCTATAGATATATTCAGATCCCCATGTTCAAGCTTTCGAAAGCTCTTGACTAGAGTCAGCAGCGGTTGGTGAATAAATCTATAGGTGAAAAGCGCATAAATTCCTGTAATCGCAAGCACCGCCGTTAAAAATATCCATGCCAATGTCGCAATTTTATCCAAAGGCTTTAAAACGACTGCCTCGGGTATATAATTATAAACAGCCATATTGAGATAATCTGAGCTTGCAGAAGCTATATAATAGCTTTGATCACCCAATTGTATCGTTCTGGTCTCATCTTGTTTCAATGCTTCAGTATTCTTGAATATTGAAAATTTATCATGTTTCAAAAAAGCTTTATCCCCCACAGCAATGATATCAGTTCCTATAACTAACAGGGTGCCGCTATTAGAATAAGTATTATTTTTTCGTAGTGATTCGCGCAACTTTTCGGAGTCCAGTTCAATTTCAATGCTAAACAATGGCAGCGTCCTGTTCGTACCATACGGCTTAACTGCACTCAACATAAGTTGATCCTGAACTTCAATAATTTGGGCGCCCTTCCCATGAAAAGTAGAGTGAATCGCTTTATATCGTTCAATATCAAGCTGTTCTGCCCCATCTGTCGAAGAGATGGTTTTCGAAATCGGGTATATATGCGCATTCACATTATTGATTAAAGGACTGCTGTTATGAATCGCATACAGACGATTCCATAAGGCATTGATTCGTTCCATCTGCTCTATCGTTCCCATAGCCTCCGATAAGATTGCCAGTTTATTCAAATCCGAATCTTCCAATCCTCCATATTGCAACAGCTTCATGCGTTCAACTTCACTTTCTAAATCACTTAAATAGGAAGTGATTTGAGATAACGTAGTTCTCGAAATCTCTTCTCTTGTAGACTTTATACTCCAGTTATACATGTAGACGCCCAATAAGAATATGGGCGTCATAATGAGCAGGAATGTGACTATTAGCTTAATAAAAATTGTATTTTGCAGTGAGTACTCCTTACTCTTGAACAAGATGAGCCCTCCGTAGGTCTTTCATAAATATTAGGTACTGTGGTTACAGTATGACTAATATTAACCTTTTACACTGCCGAGTACGATACCCTTAACAAAATATTTTTGTAAAAAAGGATAGGCAAGGATAATCGGCAAGGATCCAAGAAAAATCTGTGACGCCTTAAGCGTTCGATCAGAAACTTCTGCCAGACCCATAAGTTCTTCTCGTGTCATGTTCCCAAAATTTTGTTGAATAACTACTGTTTGCAAATAACTTTGAAGCGGATAATTGGATGGGCTCCCCATGTAGATCAGACCGTCAAACCAATGGTTCCAGTGTTCGACCATTGAAAAAAGGGCCAAGGTTGCCAATGCAGGTTTGGAAATGGGAACGTATATTTTCCATAAGGTTGTCCAGTAGCTGGCTCCATCCATAAAAGCAGCCTCTTCTAGCTCTTTGGGCACCTCACGGAAAAAATTAAGCAGAAGGACCAGACTAAACACAGGTACTGCATTCGGCAGGACCAATGCCCAAATCGAATCTAATAAACTCAACTCTTTTATAGTGATATAAGTTGGAATGAGGCCGCCATGAAAAAGCATGGTAATAAAGAATATCCAAGCATAGGCTAATCGAAATCTGAACGAATGGGATTCCCTAGATAAGGGATATGCAACCAATGTGATCAAGAATAAGCTTAATGGTGTTCCAATCGCGATCCGCTGTATAGATACCCACATCGCACGCCAAAATTCATCCCTGCTAGCTGTATATTCATATGAGGACCATGTAAATTCAACAGGCCAAAGCTTTACATACCCTGCTGAAGCCGCAGCGCTTGAACTAAATGACAGTGCAATAATGTGGATCAAAGGCAATATACAAATAATAGCTGCTAATATTAAGAAGGCAGTGTTTATGATGGCAAACCAATCCACTGGCTTTCGTTTGCCAGATAAATGGGGTAACTTATTTCTAGCTGTCATTAATTTCATACCGTTCCACCTCCTTAAAAAATCCTATATTTCGCAAAGCGATATGCAAAAAAGTAAGAAACCGAGATAAGAATGAATGACACGATTGATTTAAAGAATCCTACGGCTGTAGCTACACCATATTGAGCATCAAGCAAACCGATTCGATACACGAATGTGTCCAATATGTCTCCACTCTCGTAGACCTGAGGACTGTATAAATTAAACACCTGATCAAAGCCCGCATTTAATAGCTGCCCTAAGCTTAATACAGATAGCAATACAATAACCATCCGCATTCCAGGAATCGTAATATGCCAAGTTTTGTGCCATCGATTAGCCCCATCTATTGATGCAGCCTCATACAGACCAGGATCGATTCCTGTCATGGCTGCCAAGAAGACGATCGTTCCATATCCGAAATTCTTCCATACATCTGACAACACTAAGGTTACAGGAAACCAATCGTTACTACCGAGAAAAAATTTGGGATCGAAACCAAAGAATGCAATAAGTTCATTCACAATCCCTTTCGATGGCGACAAGATATCAATTAATATCCCCCCAAGCACAACCCAAGACAAAAAATATGGCAGATAAATCGTGGTTTGGATCGATCGTTTAACTAACTGGTTTTTCAAATCATTAAGCAGGATTGCAAAAATAATGGGAACCACAAGGCCCAAAATCAGCTTTAAGCTTGAAATGTAAAGTGTGTTCCATACGATTTGCTTGAAACTCGGCAATTCTAATACGTATTTAAAATTGTCCAGTCCAATCCACTTTTGATCACCGAATAGACCTTTAGCTGGAATAAATTTTTGAAATGCGATCGTTATTCCACTCATCGGGATATAAGAGAATATGAGAATAAAAATCAAACCAGGTAAAATCATTAAATGCAGAGGAAACTCTCTCCGAAGTTTCTTTGATATCAAGTCCTATCCCTCCCTATAAAAAAAGAAGCAGGGGGAAGGAATGCATTTACCCCATCCCCTGCTCTTAAATAGAATCCTTTTATTTGGAAGCAGCGTACCATTCATTAACCTCTTGTGTAATCTGCTCGCCTCCGAGTTTCTTCCAGTCTGCCACAAATTTATCAAACGTCTCAATGGATTCACCCAGAATAATTTTGACAAACACTTCATCCTGAAGCTTCTCAAGCGTTGATTCACGCTCGACCTTAGTTGGCGTAGGCGCCCCGACAAACTTATCTAATAAATATTGTTTGTTTGTATCATACTGGTCGGCAATTCCCATGGAACCCTCAGCTCCATAAATCCGTTCCCAGCCCCATAATGCAAAGCCTTCTTTAGTACCAGATTGGTATGCCACTAATTTCTCCTGAATGGTCTTAGGTTCGCCTTCTAGTGTAGAGAAATCGTTAGCATTCCTGGCCGCATCAATCGCTCTGAAAGCTTCCACATTTTTCTTAGGTGGAGCAGGTTGGACTGGGGAAAGCTGCCATACGCTTTCTGCTTCAGGTGGTGCGTAATACTTACCAAATTCTGCGGTTTCACCAAAGTTTTTCTCCACATGCATATTAAACAGTTTGATAACCGCTTCAGGATGCTCAACACCCTTACGTACTGCAAAGAATTTAGTGGTTTTGAATTTTAACGGTACCTTGACACTTGTATGATCTACCAAATCAGAAACGATTGGAAAAGCTTGCCACTGTGCATTAGGATCGTTGTTAACGTTTAATTGGAGCGGCCAAATGGAATTCCACTGTTCCCCATACTCCATGCCGATCTTACCAGCAGCTATTTCTTCTGATACCTTACCGCCATCCTTGATCCCGAATTCCTTATCCAGTTCCCCATTCTTAGCCATTCCCTGCAAGGCTAACAACGCCGTACGGACCTCAGGTTGGATGCTACCGTATTCTAACTTATCTGAATCATCCTCAAGCCATAATTAGGGTAAGCATTATAGCCTGCCATAAAGCCTTCCAGCCCCCCGAAACCGCCCCATAATTCTTTAGTCGCGGCTAGTCCGAATGTATCATCTACACCATTCCCATCCGGATCGTCTTCAGTAAAGGCCTTGGATATCTTTAGCGCGTCTGACATCGTCTTAGGTGATTCTAATCCAAGTTCGTCCAGCCAATCTGTACGGACCCAGAGATACATACCACTTTCCATGTTTGACCCAGTTTCAGGAATAGCCATTAACTTGCCATCATAAGTAGCTGCATCGAATGGCGCTGGACCTTCTTGACCAAGAATATCCTTCAATAAAGGAGAAGCGAATTGATCATAATACTCAGTCATATCCTCTACCATATCTGAATCTACTAATTGCTTTAACTGAACAGCATTTACAGGGGTGACGTCCGGCAATTCTCCAGAAGCAAGCGTCACATTAAGTTTTTGTTTGTATTGATCAGAATCTGGGTTGCCCTTAACAACCCAATCATAAGTAACTTTGATGCCTAGTTGATCCTCATATACCCTAGACCAGCGATTATCTTCAAAAGTCTCGCCCTCCAGTACACCAAGCACGTTATTTTCTACGACATCACTTAGATTTCGGACCATAGACATCTCAATCGGTGGGTCATATTTCGTCATCGGTCCATTGTTGGATTCAGTTGGCGTTTCAGTACTAGAATTTGTGTTTCCATTTGGAGCAGCAACATTTCCGTTGTTGTTGCCGTTATTGCCACCACAAGCTGATAAAACCAGTGTACTAGCCAGCAGCAATGTACTAAACTTTAACATTTTCCCCTTAGTATTAATTTCTTTCATTTAAATCCCCCTCTTGTGTTTGATGAGCCGCATAAACGATTATTGTCTACGCTTTCATTATAGGATGTTCAGCATTTCACATACAATGTGCATATCTTTACATCGTTACCCATGGTTTACTGAAATAAAACGCTTACATAAAATCATTGCGACTCATTACAGCTATACTAACAAAACACTTATCGTGTAAACGTAACTCCATCCACTTGATAGCGGACCGTAGAAATAGCACGCGCTAGGTCAAGCGCCCTGTTATAATTAACCGCTTCAGTGTGATTCTGTATTTGCTAATCTAAAAGTGTACCACTTACATAGCGTTTGCTAATGTAAAAGTTGACCACCCTGAGCTAAGTCCCTGTTATGCTGAATATATGAAATCAGCATCCAGGAAGAAAGGGCATGTATGGGATGGTAGACAAAGAGTATGTAAGGAAAAAGCACCATGTTGACGGATGGTCCATTCGGCGATTGAGCAGTCAATTGAATAATATTGCTAGGCAAACGGTTCGAAAAATGCTAGAGGACACTGAGATTCCAAATCGTCCACAAGAGCGTGCCTGTCCGGTTATGGATCCATATCGAGCATTCATCGAGAATATTCTTCTTGTGGACAAGACTGCTCCAGTTAAGCAACGCCATACATCAGCAAGAATATTTGAACGTCTTACCGATGAGTACGGATTTACTGGTGGAGAATCAACAGTCCGCCATTACTTAAGAAAGCTATAATGCTACATATAAACTAGACAGTAAAAAAGGAGTTTCTTAGTTGTATGACAGGTCCAAGAAGAAAGTTTACACCTGAAGAAAAGGCGCATATCGTACTGGAAATTCTGAAGGAAGAAAAAGCGGTTGCACAACTCGCATCCGAGCATGGTATTCATACCAATGTCATCAATCGTTGGAAGCAGGAGGCGGTACAGAACCTCTCACAATTATTCGTCGATGATCGTAAGGGTATTACAAAAATGAAACAAGATTATGAAAATCAGATCGAAGAACTCTACGCCGAGGTTGGGAAGCTCACCACTCAATTGTCGTGGCTTAAAAAAAAATCTGGTCTCTAATCTGCCTCGGGAGGAACGTCTAGACCTCTTGGAATGGGATTGTCCCGAACATGCGATCCTCGTGCAAGCAGAGCTTCTGAGCCTTAATCGCTCCAGCTTATACTACAAGCCGGTTCCTCCCTCTCTGGAGGCAATCCGCCTCAAGCACCGGATCGACGAGCTCTATACACAGCATTCGTTCATGGGCTACCGTACGATTGCTTCCATTATGAATCGGGAAGGAGATAATATCCACAAGAATACAGTAAGACGCTACATGCGCGACATGGGCCTGATAGCGATTCATCCCGGACCCAATCTGAGTAAGCGTAATCTCAAGCATCGAACGTATCCCTACTTACTCCGAGGTCTACAGATCACAGAGCCTGACCAGGTGTGGAGCGTTGACATCACGTACATCCGGATGAAGCGCGGTTGGATGTACCTGTATGCCGTTATGGACTGGTATTCGCGTTACATAGTGGACTGGCAGCTAGATCAAAGCCTGGAGATTGGTTTTGTATTAGAAACGATGAAACGCGCTTTGGGCAAGCATCAACCGTCGATTATCAACAGTGATCAAGGCAGCCATTTCACAAGTTCCCAGTACATCGATCTGTTGAAAGAAAACAAGGTAGGTATTAGTATGGATGGCAAAGGGCGAGCTGTAGATAACATTGTAATCGAGCGCTTCTGGCGTAGCTTGAAGTACAATGAAATATACCTTCATGATTATGACAGTCCGAGAGAGACGCGGCGTGGTGTTGAACGTTATATGCATCTGCATAACCACTACTTGCCTCACCAGTCTTTGCAAAACCATACGCCATTTTCGCAACTATAACGAATTCGTCATAGTTGCGACTATACCGAAAATAATACTATGCCGAAAAGCCTGCTGGATTCCCCAGCGGATCAACAATTTCAGACTTTTTTCTCGGCATAGTATTTTGCTATTAGTCAAGGCTATAAAGCATTTCCC
>JBBDIY010000017.1:0-44531 GCA_040880185.1 Paenibacillaceae bacterium | reverse complement strand
TTGGAACAAAAGTGGGAACAACTGAACTGCTAGTTAATCTTGCTGTCGTAGTTTTAAAAAATGCATCACTCAATACAACAATCCCAAATCTAGATTGAGTAAGCCCCTTGTCAATTGATCTACGCAGACTGTCTCCAGGCATTAAGCTAAATTCGTCATACCATACTTCAACATGCGCTTCCTTTAGCTTCTTTGCTAGGGGTCTTACAAAACCTTTCTTATCTTCGCTCGCATGACTTATAAACACATCGTATAGTATAAGAGTCACCTACCTTCAGATCGAAATATATAAGATCTTAAAATCCATAAGTATTCCATAATACTTTATCTAAGTTTGTTTATGTATTCCTCCGACAACTTTATTCGTTCAGATAAAAAGTACAAACAAGCTCTTATCATTATTGTTCTCATTTGTTCGTAAGTTACTGTAACATGGTAATGACGAGGTTCAAATGAATCATTATCAAATTCTCTTAACTTCAAAATGTTCTGAGTGGGATTATCATTTGAATCACTAAAATGGAAATCTGAATATTCTCCGTCATGAACAACATCATTCCTAATTGCATAAAATATGCTCGCGATAATGCTTATATCTAGTTGTGGACTATTGAACCACCTCTCATCTGTGATCAATCTTGTGAAATGTCGCAATAGGAATTGTTGATCTTCATCTGGTATAAATTCAATGAAAAATTGTCGAACAATGGCAATCTTTTTTCTTCTGCTTGGTGTAGCAATATTGACTATAGCTTCTATACATATCATCCAAAAATGAATTTGCAGGCCATATCCTCCATGTCTATTGGCTCGCAACTCATCTGCAATTCCAAGTAAACGTGCAATATTATTCACTATTCTTCTGGGCTTTACTAATTCTTCATCATCGATATACGTCTCAGATAGTAAATAACATTTCGATAAAAGACTATGTGCCCTCTCTTCGTTATCAAAGAAGTTCTTGTAAAAATCTATATATCTCGGATTAAAGCTCACCTGTTTCATACTACTCCTCGCTTTGTAAAAGTCATTTTTAACTCTAATGTATTAAGCCTAAACTTCGATTTTTATTCATGCAGGGTTTCCACCTGCTGTGTGACATAACCTACTTGGCGCACACGTTGATGTGTTCACGACGTCCTTTCATTCTAAACTGCTTGATCAATCGACTGTGATTGGCTGGCCGCGATGCGGTTGAATGAAAAGATGCGTCATGCTGCCATTCGGTTAATTCTTCCGACCTGTGCCATGACCGAGCGTCGTATGCCCCGATGCAAGAACATATTGTTGCTGAAGCATCACACCTCATCGAATATTAGGCCCCCACTTGTTCATTATCGCTTTTATAATGCATAAATATGAATCTATATGCTAATGATTGAAAAATTCCATATAGTCCTATAGCCATAAAAATAATATAAAGTAGACCGGGTATATATAAACATATTTGAAAGAAAGTATTTAGAGAATCATATGCTTGATTTATTTGATTAAATAAATCGACCAGTATCGCATCATTAATGAAGTATAGATATCCCATCACTAATAATAACCATCTATAAATAAAACCAGCTCTGCTTTGAGCTCCATAAATAAATCTATTGTAACTTTGAATGAAACTAATCGCTTCATTTTTATTCCTGTCATATTTTCTAGAATAAATTAGATTA
Source organism: Paenibacillaceae bacterium (assembly GCA_040880185.1). GTDB lineage: Bacteria > Bacillota > Bacilli > Paenibacillales > UBA4045 > UBA4045. Next base: position 42,861 of record JBBDIY010000017.1, on the reverse strand, counting down.
ATTGGTTTATATAGAACTGAGATGATCATACAAATTAGTAATATTAGTATCGAAAAGAAAAATAATGAATAAAAGAAAAATTCGATTATTATCTCGAAATTTTCAAATTTGCCTTCAACTAATAACCAAAATTCAGTGAACTTTTCCGGATAAAAATAACTATACATATAGACCGGAATCAGCATTACCGCTAGGTAGTCGAACAATAAATTTTTCTTAATGAAATTAGTAATAAATTGACCCATTAAATTGTCCACCTTTACTCATATGAGATATTTCAGATAACGTTTCCGTGTTCACGATGTTCTATTACCTTAAGCTGGCTGAGAATGGCACGATAAGTACATTCTTATCCGGCCGCGATGCGGTTAGGTAATGGAATTTGTCATGCTGCCATTCTGTCGGGATCATTCCGACTAGTGCCATGACCGAGGGGCGTACGCCCCGAAGCGTGAACATAATGTTAAGGGTTGTTGTGGCCTTCTTGAGATACTTACAATTGGTTTGTATAGCTTTTTGCTCTATTCAGGTTCTTGACCAGTTTGCCACAATTGCGCTTAACTTGAATATTTGCGAAGTAGATTAGACTCACTCATCTCATACTTAGGTTCTTTAAGAGTGAATTTCATAATAAACCGATATTAGTTCAAAATATCTCCGAAATAACCACAACGAGACGGCATCCGTAGATGCCGCCTCGTTGTAATCCTGATGTGTAATGTTGTTGTTTGTTTTTTGTTTGTTATCTTGATGTATTATGCGTGTGTTTTTACGAACACTTACTATACCCACAGTTCGTACAAGTCTTACAGCCCTCAACATTCACCAGTGCAGCTGCTCCGCAAGATGTACATAAATCCGTTGATGTTGATACTGTCAGCTTAGGTGATTCGTAAGCTGCTTTGGGTGCCGCTTGTGCAACCGGCGCCACTTCATGCGCGTGAGCCGCATGGCCCGAGTGATACTCGAGGTGAAGCTCGAGTGACTTGGCTACTGCGTCGGCGATCGATTCTACGCGGTTAGCGCCGAAGCCGATGGCGCCGGAGCCGCCAATGCCTTTCAGATGCTTGATAAGCAGCTGAACTTTGTTGCCGTGGTCGCCGTAGCGTAAGAACAAGGAGCAGACGCGGCCGAGTGCCTCGGACATGGCGAACACGTCGGAGCCGGCTTTACCTACGTTCAGGAATAGCTCGCGCGGTTGATTGTCCATATCGTTGATGGTGATGTACGCCATACCGAATGGGGTATTGAATTTATAGGTGGAGCCGCGCAGGATCTGCGGACGTTGACGATATTCTTTGTCAATAATCTCTTGCTTGGCACTAGTTGTATCCACAGACAATGTGCTGCTGATGGAGTCCAATGACACTGTCTCATGAATGGTTGCTGGAGCTTCAGCTGTTACTTCTACAGACGGTGTTGCGTCAGCTAGAGCCTTCGCAGCAGCTTTCGCGTCGCTCTTCACGCCGTCCTTGTTACTGTCGTCCAAGTTCAATACTTGGACGTCGCGGCTTCCGTCGCGGTACATGGTCACGCCTTTACAGCCTAGGTCGAACGCTAGCTCATACAGACGCTTGGTGTCCTCAACGGTGAAGTCGGACGGACAGTTCGCAGTCTTGGAGATGGAGCTGTCTACCCAACGCTGTATCGCCGCTTGCACACGGATATGATCTTCCGCAGATAAGCTCATCGAGGTAACGAAGAATTCCGGCAGCTCTTGACCTGGGTGCTCATCCAACCAACGTTGGGCAATCGGCACCAGTTGCTTGTCGAAGCCGAGACGGCTTTGACGGAAAAATTCGAACGCGAAGTATGGCTCAATGCCTGTGGATGTATCGACCATCGTACCTGTGCTGCCTGTCGGTGCTTGGGTAAGCACGGTCACATTACGCATGCCGTTCTTCTTGATCGCTGCGCCAACCTCAGGGAATTCGCTGATCAGGTTCTTCATGAAGCCGCTCTTGAAGAATTTGTCCCTCTCGAAGGCGAGGAAGGAGCCCTTCTCACCGGCGATTTCTGCAGATGCGATATAAGATTCTCGGGCGATAAACCCGTATATTTTGTCAAGGAATTCTAGTGATTCTGGGCTACCGTATCGGATTTCCAGCTTAATCATCAGCTCAGCGAGTCCCATTGAACCTAGGCCTACGCGACGCTCATTCTTCTGATTCGCTTCATTCTCAGGGAAATGATACGGTGTCTTATCGATAACATTATCCAAGAAACGTGTGGAGAAACGCACGACCTTCCCGAGGTCTTCCCAATCCACATCATGTTTGTCCGCATCATAGAACTTGGACAGATTAATCGCAGATAGGTTACATACACCCCAAGCTGGCAGGCCTTGCTCGCCGCAGTTATGGGCGACCATCCCACCTGCTATGAGGGAATGTGTCTCTGGCTCTGTGATATCATACACCATGACTGTCTCGCCAGCAGTTACACTTTCAACCTGAGACAGGAAATTCTCGCTTTTGCGGGATGGGCGCGCAATTCTCTCCAATGCTTCTTGTTTTCTAGGTAATAGATTAAAGCCTATTTGTTCCTTGAAAGCTACGATATTGTTACCAGCTATGATCAGCTCGTGGAAGCTGCCGGATTCATAAGTTCTCTCTTCACCCTCGAGCGTAACATAAGTGAATTGAGCTTGATTCTGCTTAGTACGTGCATATATGGACCCGTGGATACCGAGGTTAAGCAACAGCTGCTGCACACCTTGAAGTAATACCTTAGAAGAAGAAGTTAAGCGAACGGTACGATGCATCTCATCGTTCTCATAGACCGTCCCATCTGCACAGAATAATGCTTGTAGGAATGCAACTACCGTCTCTCTTGATGATGTGAAGATAGCATGCGGCACTTCTTTCTCCGGTGCTTTGACTCGTTTAACGCCTAGATTCTCTAGTTGCTCGACGAATTTCTTCCTCCACCAATTGATCTGGAAGGTGCCATTCTCTCTTTCAAAAACTTTAGCTACAGCTCCCGACAGCTTCTCACCTGCTTCGATCATCTTAGGTATCACTTCAGCGTCAGCACTGCCGAATACCATTCCAATATCTCCGCGTTTGGAAAGCCAGCCATCACCCGTCAACCAGCCTAAGAATCTTCCCCAATCTTCTCCCAGTTCGTCTGAAGCGGCAAATCGTCCAGCCCCTGATTGCACATAGACCAGATCATCCGAAGTTAGATCCTTAGCTTCTTTCCATCCCGAGTTTGTATATATACGATGATCTGGAGTAACCTTTAATTCCATGCCATTCTTCAAGGCAACAACTACGGTTTCCTTAACTCCGGTTGGGAATACAGTAGCACCTCTCATACGAATACCCGGAACTTCATAGGACCGTCCATTCACGACCTGCAACTGATTAACGAGCCTTTCATCTGTAGCGATTTGGAATGATTCTTGAAGCATCTTCTTATGAAGATCCTCAATTCGAATCAAACCAAATTCGGTTGAAATACGTGTATCAGGATGAAAGCACGGATTTGTACAAATAATCGGGTTAAAGTACCAGCTATTAGACATCTGATTATAATACTCAAGGAACACAACACCTGGCTCAGCGCTCTTCCATGCCGATTCAATGATGGTATCCCAGACATCGCGGGCTTTGACTGTTCGGTAGTGAATAACTTTCTTACCAAGCTTCTTCCACGCGTCAAGATCACCGGTCCATAATTCGTTATACTCCGCATCTGTTGTATCCGGGAATACGAGATCCCAATCGAGATCCTTCTTCACCGCTTCCATGAAGCCATTGCTCACACAGACGGATAGATTCGCGTTCGTAACTTGACCCATCTTCGACTTCACGGTAATGAAATCAACTAGATCTGGATGCCAGTCGTTAATCATGAGCATGAGCGCGCCACGACGGCTACCGCCTTGCTCGATTAATCCAGTTGTATAGCTGAACAATCCGCCCCAAGATACCGCACCGCTCGAGGAGCCATTCACGCCTCTAACGATAGCTCGTCTTGGACGAAGCGAGGATAGGTTGATACCAACTCCGCCGCCGCGCGACATAATTTCTGTCATTTCTGACAATGTTTGCATAATCCCTGCACGACTATCCTTCGGGGATGGCACAACGTAACAATTGAACAAGGTTAATTCATCACTCGCATCCGCACCAGCAGCAATACGGCCACCCGGTACAAGCTTCCAGTCGTCCAATATGTAACGGAAATTCGCTTCCCACTCTTTGCGTTTCTCCGGAGTTGTCTCTACAGAGGCCATAGCGCGTGCTAATCGATTCCATAATTGTTCTGGTGTCTTCTCTTTAGTTAGGGTCAGCTTCTCAATATTGCTCTCTACGATATCACCGCTGCGCAGCTTAATCTTGACCGTACGTCCTTCACGTGCAACTACTTCGCCGACTTCCTTCGCAGGGAATTTCGGATCGTCCTTCGTCAGCACTAATACAACATCGCCGACCTTCGTATTCTTCGTATCCGCATCCTTCATGGCATACCGATCTAAGAAAATCTTCTCACTTAAACCTTCTAAACGTTTAACACCCTGTACTGTCTCCAAAGGATCTACCTCCTGAAAATAAAAATAAATATATGCTAATTGGATGCACATGATATGAATACATGACGATTAGCAAATTTAATGCGATATTCGACAAATATTCGACTGAATCCCCGAAAACCTGCATGAACACAGGGATTTTACACCACATCTTGGTGTGAGCTTCATTATACACTACTATATGTTGTGTATCTAACAATCAGCTATTCAAAATCGACCACCCATCAGTATATATAGCTTGTTTTCTTTTATTTGCTCGTTTTATCTCTCTTTTTTGCCACACAAAAAAATAACTTAATTCGACAAGAAACTCGTACTTTCAGCCTGTTGACAGGATATCTGCCGGTATGTTATTGCATATAAAGAGGAGTGAATATGATGATGATTTTATACAACGATCGGTTTGTGTCTTCCGAAGAAATCCATGTATCTATACTTGATCGTGGATATTATTACGGCGATGGGATATATGAGGTTTTCCGAATTTATAATGGTATTTTATTCGAGCAAGAAGCCCATCTGGCACGGCTTACGCGGAGTGCAGAAGCGGTACGAATTTCTTTACCCTGCTCACTTGAAGAGCTTGTTGAACGTCTAGAACGATTAGTCGCACTGAATGGCGTTAATGAAGGTACTCTCTATATGCAGATTACAAGAGGTGAGGGTAAGCGGGCTCTTCCATTCCTTCTGGACACCACACCTGTGTTGATCGGATACTGCACGGAGGTTTTACGTCCTCTAGATTCCATGAGGGATGGCATTGCAGCTATGACCATACCTGATATCCGCTGGCTCCGTTGTGATATTAAATCTTTGAACTTGCTCCCGAATGTACTCGCCAAGCAGGAAGCCGTCGACCATGGCTTTACAGAAGCTATTCTTCATCGTGATGGGGTCGTTACTGAATGTAGTGCTTCCAATATTATGATCGTCAAGAATGGCACCCTATACACTCATTCGGCAAACCATTTCATTCTACATGGTATTACGAGGGAGGTCGTCTTGAAGCTGGCCGATGCAGAGGGCATTCAGATTGAGCAACGACCATTCACATTAGATGAGCTATACAGCGCAGATGAAGCTTTTATATGTGGAACTACGGTGGAAATTACGCCAATCATCTCGATTGATAACCACCCTGTTGGCAACCAATGGGACAAGCTTGCGATTGCTGATTCGGAGGGCGCCTCAGCCGTTGCACCGGTCAGTCAGCCTGGTATGATCACACGAACTCTTCAGGGAGCATTTAATCGGTATATTGGCATTTCTTGATCTAAAATGACACAAGAAAAAGCTGCCTCGCTATCGTGGCAGCTCCAATGGATGGTGCTGTGAGCACAGGGAAAAACCTAGCTCGGTGTTGCTTGGGAGCTAGGAGTTGCTTGGGCAGCTAGATTAGACAACGCAACAATTGGCGCTATTATGCAGTTCAATTTCGCTAAATCATACTCAGATCCCGCTAAATAAGGCAACAACGCAAGTTTCAGCGCTACTACTCCTTCTCGACTGCACCATAGCGCCGAAACCTGCGTTATACGTTCCAAAAGTTACTTTTCAACAAAGTTTAGCACACATACGTTACACTCTAGCGCCAACTGCTGCGCTAATCTAGATGAGGTTACTCTTACGTCACTGCTACTTTATTCTACAAAAAAGTACTCTTATGCCGACTGCTACTCTATTCTATACAGGTTACTTCCTGTAGCCTAACCGCAACTAAATGCCCGCTGCTTCAGCGTCGCATGTTCCATGCGGCGTTGCCGTACTTGTCGCGGACGAGTTGGTCCGCGAGCTCGCGCTCTTCGCGCGTTAGCTCGCCGGGCTCGAGCACAATGCCCATGCCCTCGGCGATGCCGAGGCCGAACGCTTCCTCTGCCGTCGGAAGCGCAACAGCGCCATGCCCAAGCTGGCGCATTAGATCATTGATCGCCACCGCTTTGCCGGCGAACGAGGCCCTCAACCGATCGCGCACACGCTCGCTCGGGAATTGCAGCACGGCGAACAGCTGGTCGATGTCCATGTCCAGCAAGATCGATCCGTGCTGCAGCACGACACCCTTCTGCCGTACCTGCGCACTGCCGGCAACCTTACGCCCTTCCACGACGAGCTCGTACCAGGACGGCGAGTCGAAGCAGGCGGCGGAGCCCGCCGCTGCGTACTTCAGCTTGTCGTCCTCCGACGCCAAGCTGACCATCTCGGCTTGCAGCCCAAGCCGACGAAACCCGTGCAGCAGCCCTTCGCTCAGCACGCGATAAGCTTCCGTCACGCTGCGCGGCATGCCGGGATAGTCCTCGGACACGATCATGCTGTAGGTCAGCTCCTGATCGTGTAACACCGCTCGTCCACCCGTCGGACGACGGACGAACCCAAGCCCCTGCGCCTCCAGTTCGGCGAAATCCACTTCCTCATCCGCCTTCTGGAAGTAGCCGATCGACAGCGTCGCTGGATTCCAGCCGTAGAATCTCAGTGTCGGCGGCACCTTCCCCTCGCTATGCAATGTAAGCACAGCTTCGTCAACCGCCATATTATAGGCTGGGGAGCACTTCCCCGACCGAATAAATCTCCAAGTTTGTGTCATGCCATTTCTCCTCATAATGATGTATTCAGATCATACGCTCTATTCTAACGTATTCGCACACAAAAACCCACTTCAGCACTTACTGCGCTTTAGTGGGCGTTGTATTCTCACCCTTATGAGCTTGTTGTTCTTCTATGGGAATTGTTTTCTGCCCCAACGAAACGTACAATTTCAGCCGAAATGGGTTAATAATTATAGATTATCCGTCACACCTTTAGTCACCCACGCATCCTTATCATAACCGCGAACGATCCAGTAACCATCCTCCTCTTTCTCCGTCAGTTCAATGCCTTGAAGCCACTTGACGGATTTGTACGTGTACATCTGCGGTACAATAAGCCGAACAGGTCCACCTAACTGCTTCGGAATCGGCTTGCCATCGAGCAAGCACACGACCATCACATCCTCCAGATGTGCCTGCTTGAGGGTCAGGGTATCCGTATAGACGCCATCGCCCGAATAGAATTTAACGTGCTTCGCAGTCGGCTTTACACCGGAGAGATCCATCAGATCCGACAGCTTAATGCCCTCCCACGTACAATTATAAACCGACCATCCCGTCACACAGTGAAAATTACTCACCTGCACCTCACGAGGTAGCTCCATGAATTGATCCCAATTGTAAGTAAGGGGCTGATTCACCAACCCCGCGATCTCGAAGCTCCATGTCTCTGCGCGTGAATCTGGCATTTCCGTTACGGTATATATGCGAAAATTCCCCTTCGCCCCACCACCAATCGGTGGATTCGAATCAGGCAATGGCTGTGGTGCAGGTATCATCTGACTATCATTCGTAGCTTTGAGTGGATCAACAGGTGTATCGGGATTAGCTATGATATCATCGAGCGCTGAGCCACCAGTATCGAATGAGCGCTTGATCCAACGATAGAACGAAGGACCGACCGAGACCACAAGGAACAAGGCAAGCACCCACTGAATAAAAATTCGACGTGGAACCTTGGGATGATTACTCTTCGCTTCCTCACGAAGGCGTTGCAGCATCGAAGTGGGGGCTGTCGCAACCGATGCGACTGCTGTGGATTCATCTTGAGGTCCCGCCTCAGTCCGAGGCTGAGACTCAACTCCATTTTCGCTCCCAATCCCAGTCTCAGTCCCTGCAACACCCACCCGCTCAATCGACGGCTTGAAATCCGCCCGCTTCACCCAACGCATCCGCGTTAGTGAATGGAACACGATATACGGAATCCCGACCCATGAGAACAGGTCATGCACCAGTAATGCAGCATTGTTCAAGCGCGGTGGGAACTGTCGAAATTGCCATAGGATCAGCCCAGAGACGGCCCAACTCACTATAATAATTAGCACGATGCGCAAATTCCACTTCTGTCCAGACCTGCCTCTGATCTGTTTCATATGTTTGACGATCATCGGTGTATACATCAGTAAGGGCAATAAGGACACTAACCCTAGATAGATATGGAGCTCTTTCGTCCATACTCTCGTTTGTGGGAATGCCAAACGGAAAGCTGGGAGGAACAACAGGATTCCGGTAATCGTCAATAACAGCACGAGCCAACCGTTCCAAGCATGAAGCTTCTTTAGCTTCTGAGCGTACTTCATAGAGAGCCAAGGAATTTTACGCTTCACAGCCTGCACTTCTCGATTTTCTTTAGAACTCCCCATTCGCACTCACCCTTTCTTCACCGCATACCTCTTACCTATTCAGCATAATTTCCCTGTTAAGCACCTCATACCCTTTATTTTATACTCCAAATATTACAAAATTCTAACGCCACCATCTGTCACCGAAAGAATTATTTTAACTAAGAAAAACCGTCAGAGAAAAAAATCACTCTGACGGTCCTCAATCGGTATTCGTATCCGTGAACACCTTTGTAATACTCGGGATACATCGCTTTATCACATTATTCCCATATGGTAGAGATCAGGTCATTTAAGTCATCTTGTGCATTCCGAAGAAAAGTGTGATTTAGGTTTAATCCTTGAAACTAAATCGTACCTTTAGAGTTGGGTGTCCGATTTAGGTTCATTTTGTGTAACTAAATAGGGGTTAAGGTTCTAAGGCCCTTTCATCCCATGGGTTTAATTGCGTTAATCCGAACTAATGGGTGCTATCAAGTTAATCTCATCGATTTAGTTGAGCGGATTCGAACTAATTCTCTGTAGCCTCTTCGATACAGACTGTCCAAGTCGGCCGTTCCATTGTCTACGCCTAGCACACGGAAAACTTATACTTTCCTATATGACAAAAAAAGCTGCACGGCATATCACCGACAGCTTTAACGCAATCTAGATTATAGATCTATTCGAAGGATACAACCTGATTCGTCTCATCAGACAGAAAAGCCGCTTCGAGAAGCCTCATAACCCTTAACACCTCATGATTCTTCACGATAATTGCTGCCTTGCCTTCAATGGCATCAAGTACATTGTTGTAAAAATCGAGAATATCCGTTGGAATCCGAGGGATCGGTTCTGTAACGGTTGTATACTCATCGCGAGGTGCCATTGTCTTCGTTAACCCTGCGCCGGCCACGATCGGAGTAGCATCATGCCCTCCTCCTCCTGGTGCTTCCAGCTTAACGATTGACCCTTTCATGCTCCAATCTTCGATGACTGCTGAGCCGGTAGTACCGTTCATATACCACAAAGGCATCGCGATATAATGGGAGGTACCCACTTCCAGTAATGCTGTAATCCCACTTTCGAATTCGAGAGATAACCTAAATCCGTCATCTACTTTCTTGTTCGTTATATGTGTAAACTTACAATGAACGGACTTAACCTTCTCAGGAATCATCAGCAGAATACGATCAACAAGATGAACGCCCCAATCGAGCAGCATTCCCCCACCATATTCCTTCTCCGCACGCCAATCACCAGGAATTCCCCTAGATCCATGCACCTTCGATTCAATATGGAACACATCACCTAGCTGTTTCTCGTCGAACAGCTTCTTCATGACGAGATAATCCTCATCCCATCTGCGATTCTGAGCCACTACGAATTGCTTGCCGCATTGCTCTGCAACCGTCATAATCCCTTGCAGCTCAACGCTTGTAATGGTCACCGGTTTTTCGCAAATAACGTGCTTGCCTGCTCTTAAAGCTTGAATAGCTAAATCCGCATGAATATGATTAGGCGTAGCGATAATTACGATGTCCACCATCGGATCATCCAGAACTGCTTGCAGATCAGGATATACATGTTGTCCCAGTTCGGTCGCATATTTCTGACGTTCCTCGCGAATATCCATAATTCCCTTGAGCTCGATATTGTCCACACGTTGAATTAATCTCCCGTGCTGACTTCCCATTCCCCCATAACCAATTATAGCTACTCCATACATTTTACTTCTCATACTCATGTCATATCCCTTCAATAAAAATATCCTCTTTATGAAAATATTCTATAGCTAACGTCAATATCCTTTTACTACAAATCGATTAACCACAGTTGCAATTTAGAATAGGCTTACGAGCTGCCTGTGTCTCATCCAGGCGCTTCACTACTGTCGTGTACGGTGCGTTGTGCACGAGATCCGGATTCTCCTCAGACTCGCGAGCGATCTGGATCATGACTTCGATGAAAGCGTCGAGTGTTTCCTTGCTCTCGGTCTCGGTCGGTTCGATCATAAGACATTCTTCAACAATGATGGGAAAATAAATCGTCGGTGGATGATAGCCGAAATCCAGTAACCGCTTGGCAATGTCGAGGGTGCGGACACCGAGTTTTTTCTGACGTGTGCCAGAAAGAACGAATTCATGCTTACAGTGACGATCGAAAGGCAGGTCGTAGTGAGGCGCGAGCTTGCGCATCATGTAGTTGGCGTTTAGCACCGCATATTCTGACACTCGACGCAGCCCTTCTCCACCATAGGTGCGGATGTACGTGTAAGCACGAACGAGAATACCAAAGTTACCGTAAAATGCTTTAACGCGACCAATCGAATTCGGATAATCATGGTCGAAGTAGAAAGTACCATCGTCACGCTTCGCTACATTCGGCTTCGGTAGGAACGGGATCAGCTTCGCTTTCACACCAACTGGACCAGCACCTGGACCGCCGCCGCCGTGAGGGGTACTGAATGTTTTGTGTAAATTCAAGTGAACGACATCAAAGCCCATATCGCCCGGACGCGCATAGCCGAGAATGGCATTCGCATTAGCACCATCGTAGTAGATGAGGCCGCCTGCTTCGTGAACGATTGCCGCGATCTCAGCAATGTCTTCCTCGAACAAACCAAGCGTGCTTGGGTTCGTCAACATTAGCGCAGCGGTATCTGGACCAACTGCAGCGCGAAGTGCATCGAGATCAACGAGTCCATTCTTGTTGGACGGAATGGTGATTGTGTCGAAGCCAGCAACACTTGCACTCGCTGGATTGGTACCATGTGAGGTGTCAGGTATAATGACCTTCGTCCGAGCATCTCCACGACTTTCATGATAGGCGCGGATCATCATCAGACCAGTCCATTCGCCATGAGCGCCTGCCGCTGGTTGTAGGGTTACGCGATCCATGCCGGTAATTTCGGCTAGGTCATTTTGCAGATTATAGAGTAGTTCGAGCGCACCTTGCAGTGACTCTTCAGGCTGGTAAGGATGGATCTTGGCAAATCCGGCAAAACGAGCAACATCCTCGTTGATTTTGGGATTGTATTTCATCGTACAAGAGCCTAGCGGATAGAAGCCATTATCGATACCGAAGTTGCGGCGGGATAGGGCTGTATAGTGGCGAATGACATCAACCTCGTACACCTCTGGAAGCTCAGCAGGCTTCGTGCGTAGGAACTTCGTTGGGATCAGCTTCGAGATTTCTATAGCTGGAACATCACAAGGATCCATCTCATACCCTCTACGGCCAGGCTGACTTAATTCGAAAATAAGTGCTTGATCGTGCTTCACGGCTGGATCGGTGACGGCAGAATCGACAGTGATCGATGAATTCCCAGTGACGGCAGAATGATTAGTTTCGGATGAGCTGCCAGTTACGGCGAATTGATTAGAAATCGTAGAATTCTCAGTTACATTCGCATTACCAGTTACTGTAGTGTTACTCGTTACTCCCTCGTTGCCTTGTGTTGACTGACTCATAGCGCACCCTCCAATACTTTGGCGAATTGTTCTATATCTTCACGCGACCGTTGCTCGGTCACCGCAATAAGCATACATCCTGCAAGCTCCGGGTAATCACGACCGAGGTCGTAACCACCGATGAAGCCTTGCGTAAGTAATCGGCTGTTGAGCTCAGCGATATTCATACCGGCAGGCAGTCGCAGCACGAATTCGTTGAAGAACGGCGTATCGTAGACGATGGATGCGCCAGGGATTTGGCTGAGCACTTGCTTCGCATAGTGCGACTTCTGGATGTTCAGGCTGGCTACATCCTGAACGCCTTGCTTGCCCATCGTGGACAAGTACACGGATGCGCACAGCGCTAGCAGCGCCTGGTTGGAGCAGATGTTCGACGTCGCTTTCTCACGTCGAATGTGCTGCTCACGCGCTTGCAGCGTTAGCACGAAGCCGCGCTTGCCATCGCGGTCCACGGTTTGGCCGACGATGCGGCCGGGCATACGGCGCATCCATTTGTCGGCGACGGCGAAGTAGCCGCACGTCGGGCCGCCAAGCGCAGCCGCGATCCCGAACGGCTGGGCATCGCCGCAGACGATGTCCGCGCCGAAGCGGCCTGGCGCTTCGAGCAGGCCAAGCGACAGCGGATTGCTGTTCACCACGAACAATCCGCCAACTGCATGGACGAGCGGCCCGATCGCCGCCAAATCCTCGATACAGCCGAAGAAATTCGGCGATTGGATCAACACAGTTGCCGTGTCGGCGGACACCTTGGAGGCTAGCTCCTCCAAATCGGTGACTCCGTCCTTGCAGCCAATTTCTACGACAACGAGGTTAAGTCCCTTCGCTGTCGTACGAATAATATCGCGCGCCTCTGGATGAACCGCACGGGAAACCAATAGCTGTCCACGCTTCGTCGCGCCAGCAGCAAGTGCACCCGCTTCCGCTAACGCAGTCGCGCCATCGTACATCGAGGCATTGGCTACAGCCATGCCCGTCAGCTCACAGATATACGATTGGAATTCGAATATCGCCTGTAATTCACCCTGACTGATCTCAGGCTGGTATGGGGTGTACGCGGTATAAAACTCTGACCGCGAGATCACGTGATTGATCAACACCGGTAGATGATGATCATAGATGCCTGCGCCAAGAAAGCTGACATATTGATCGAAGTCTGCATTCTTGCCGGCCAACCCGCGCATATATTTCAACAGCGCCGGTTCACTCATCTTCTCCGAAATATTCAATGTTCCGCGAAACCGCACACTCTCCGGAATATCCGCGAACAATTCCTCCGTACTAGCCACACCAATGGCCGCTAGCATCTCTTCCTTATCCTTGTCCGTCATCGGCAAGTATCGATCATGTCTTGTCATGCTTCCCTCTCCCTTATATGTAAAATAATTAACTCACTACTCCCAATCCACCACTCTAACGTACAAAACTTCCGCTAATTCTCATAAGTAACCTGTTTTTCCCGAGTTAGCGGAAGTTTCTTCCGTTAACCACAAGCCCATGCTACTCACTGCTCCCAATTCATCACTCTAACGTACAAAACTTCCGCTATTCCACATAAGTAACCTGTTTTTCCCGAGTTAGCGGAAGTTTTTTCCGTTAACCACAAGCCCATGCTACTCACAGCTCCCAATTCACCACTCTAACGTACAAAACTTCCGCTATTCCACATAAGTAACCTGTCTTTCCCGAGTTAGCGGAAGTTTTTTCCGTTAACCACAAGCCCATGCTACTCACACTCCCAATTCACCACTCTAACGTATAAAACTTCCGCTAATTCTCATAAGTAACCTGCTTTTCCTGAGTTAGCGGAATTTTCTTCCGCTACTCCGCAAACTACTTCTACTTCTTCACTCTCACATAGAAAGGCGCCTTGATCACAACAGCCTTTAGTCTTTTCCCGCGAATTTCCACATATACCTCGGTACCTAATGCCGAGAATGCCGTCTCCACCAACGCCAAGCCAATGTTAGTTTTCAATGTTGGTGACTGCGTTCCAGTCGTGACCTCACCAATCTGGCGATCATCGTTGTCATACACCGGATAATGCGAACGAGGTATGCCGCGATCGATCATCTCGATGCCGACGAGCTTGCGCGGTGCTCCGTGCAGCTTCTGCTCATTCAACACCTCACGCCCGATGAAGTCGCCTTTGTCGAGCTTCACGAAGAAACCCAAACCCGCTTCAATCGGTGTAATCGTTGAAGATAGCTCCTGCCCATACAATGGCAGTCTGGCCTCGAAGCGCAACGTATCGCGTGCGCCCAAGCCCGCTGCGACCAACCCATCCTCTGCGCCAGCTTCAAGCAGCAGCTCCCACACCTTCAACACCGATTCATTATCGGTGTAAATCTCAAACCCATCCTCACCGGTATAGCCGGTACGCGATACCAACGCCACCGCTTCTCCGACACGAACGTTCTGTAGAAACCGGTAGCTGCCCAATGTCCCCACTGGAGCATCGCAAACCTTGCCCATAATCCGTTCAGCTAATGGACCCTGCAGAGCGATCAGCGACATCTCATCGGATACATTAGATAACACGACACCATCTTCCACATGCTTCTGCAACCATTCAAAATCCTTGTCGATGTTGGACGCATTCACTACGAGCATGTAATCATGCTCCTTCAGCTTATAGACCAATAGATCATCAACGACGCCGCCGTCGGTATAGCACATTAATGCATATAACGCCTGTCCGTCCTCTAGCTTGGAGATATCGTTCGTCAATAGCTGTTGCAGGAAGGAAAGTGAACCCTCACCTTTGACAGTAAATTCCCCCATATGTGACACATCGAACAGTCCAGCCTGCGTGCGCACGGCTTCGTGCTCCTTCATAATGCTTGAGAACTGCACAGGTAAATCCCATCCGCCAAAATCAATCGTCTTCGCACCCTGCTTCTCATAGAGTGGGAATAGGGGTGTTCGTTTCAACTGTCCCATTGCTGCACCTCATCTGTCATAGTTTTTATTTCAAGTTTTCCCTATTCTGTTCAGTAACAATCGCAAATATTATCACTTTTTCTTATTCACTTTCCTTGCATTGAACATAAAAAAGGACACAGCACAAAGATGAAGGGTCCCTACCAAGACGGTTGGGTTCGACAGCACTAAAATTTCGATCGAACGAGTCAACAAACAAACGCGTTCAATTACCATTATGCTGCATTCATCTTTCTGCTCTGTCCTTGTACCTGAGAGTTACCTAAACCGCGAGCTAGCCTCATCTAAGAATGAAATGGTTCTTCATGAGTGTTCACTGAGAAGTTTCCCCTTGGGTGGTTCGCTAATAGGAATAACCTCTAACGCTTGTTCCTATGGTGCCAACACTCTCCAGAGATGCGTCCGATACAGGTCCATTATGCCTGAGAGATTCACTGTTACGCTTACTCCTTCGGCGGTGCTTCCCCATCCTTAACTAAAGTCTGGGATGGTCTACACTCTCTCCCTATACCATCATTCGCCAATCCTAAGCCACGATTATTATAGCAGATACGACCGCGAAAAGGGAAATATTTTGCCGAAACTTTCACTCACCTCAACTCTCGTTATGATTTGTTCGTATTCTGAACATACTAGCACTTATATGATTAAGAACGTCTAGGAGGCTACTATGGTCAATCCGACTAACGATATAATCCGTCCAATTAACGAGCTAGTCAACGTTCACTTCCACCGCGATTGGTGTGCGGAATTAGCTTTGCGAAGCTCTCGTAATGGCCCATGGGACCATTGGGAGCTTGCAAGACTTGCGATCGAAGCGGTGGAGAGCCGGCTCGTGCACAGCTTTGATCAACTACAATGTCTTCCCCACCTATCACAGCTTGAGCCGATGCCGCATCAGATCGATACTGCAAAGCGAGTACTCTATGAGATGCGGGGGCGCGCTATACTGGCCGATGAAGTAGGCTTGGGTAAGACCATCGAGGCTGGGCTCATTCTCAAGGAATATATGATTCGCGGATTGGTCCGCAAGGTGCTTATTCTCGTTCCTGCTTCCCTCGTGCTGCAATGGGTGCGTGAGCTCAACCAGAAATTCGGCATAAACGCTACTGCGCAGAAGAAGGAATATATGTGGACGCAAGTGGATATCGTCATCGCCTCTATGGACACCGCGAAGCGAGATCCACATAAGAGTATAGTACTCAGTCAGGAGTACGATATGTTGATTATTGATGAAGCTCATAAGTTGAAGAATAGTAAGACAAGCAACTATATTTTCGTCAATCAGATTAGAAAGAAGTATTGCCTGCTCCTCACGGCCACACCTGTGCAGAATGATCTCGGTGAGCTTTACAATCTGATCACCATGCTCAAGCCCGGTCAGCTAGGGGGGCAAGGACAATTCCAATCCGATTACGTAGTAGATAAACGGCTCCCTAAGAATGAAGAGCTATTACAGCAGGAGCTCTCCAAGGTGATGATCCGCAATCGTCGAAGCGATGGTGGGATTGCATACACACACCGTCATGTACGGAATATACCACTATCCCTCTCGTTAGAGGAGCAAGCACTCTATCAGGGTGTAACCGACTTCGTACGAGGTCGCTATCGCGATGCGAGTGAGGATGCGGGCAGTATGTTATCTCTCGTAACCTTGCAACGCGAAGTGTGCTCAAGTCGTGATGCGGTATTCCTCACCCTCGTCAATCTATTCAAGAAGATGGATGAACAATCTCCTTATCGCACTCAGATTTGGGGATTAATTAGTCTTATCAAGCAGATAACAGCGAATACGAAAGCCGAGAAAGCGATGGAGCTGATCCTCGGTTTTGATCCAAAGGAGAAGGTCATTGTCTTCACCGAATATCGAGCCACACAAGAGTATCTGATGAAATTCTTCAAAGACCACGGGCTTGCCGCTGTCTCTTATCGAGGCGGGATGAATCGTGGGAAGAAGGATTGGATGATGGATTTATTCCGCAATCGGGCTCAGATTATGGTTGCTACAGAGGCCGGCGGTGAAGGGATCAATCTACAATTCTGTCACAACATGATCAACTTCGACCTACCATGGAACCCGATGCGGGTGGAGCAACGAATTGGTCGCGTCCATCGACTTGGACAAGATAGTGATGTCTTCATCTACAATCTATGTACACTAGGCACCATTGAAGAGCATATTGTTAGCCTATTACATGAGAAAATCAATATGTTCGAGCTTGTAATCGGTGATCTAGACACGATTCTAGAGCAAATGGAGGAGCAATCGACATTGGAAAGTAGATTACAGAAGATCATTCTGGAATCTCGCAGTGATGATGAGATTCGCGAGCATTTGCACACCATTGGTACAGCCTTCCAGAATATACGCACGACTATTGCGCATTCACCTGTGGTCCCTGATTTACGCACGAGTATTCAGCCTCCACCTGTATACCGCGAATCAGAGGTGCATCCGTGAATCAAGATCAGGTGAAGGACTTCTGTATGCGCTACTTGATTGCAACCGATTGCCAAATCATCGAGAAGAACCCAGCCTTCGTCAAGGTCAAGCTATCTCCTCAGGCGGACAAGGACCTGACTGGACGTTCTTATTACTGGAGCTTCGTCGAACGGACCGGTGCTGAGCCCGAGACGATGAGCTTCGTCTTCGTGTTCGATCCAGAGAGCCGCAAGCCGCCAGAGCCGCTAGGTCGAGGTACAACTCAGGGTCGTGGACCACTTGTTGTACCTCCATCAACCCATGAGCCACTAATAAAAGGCGACTCCATCCTAGAACGCTACTTCGGTGTTACACCGATGGTTGCACAGCCTGGTCGGATGATCGAGGAGACACTCAGCTTCGGCTGTCGTAGGCTCGATCAGATGTTTGCGGCAACGCAATCGAAGGGCAGCTACCTCCAATTATTCGAGGAAGCCCCACCTATTCAACGTGGTTCAGGAGTATCCCACAGCTATACAACCTGGCTAGGAGTGAATTATAAGGTGGAATACACATGCGATATGAAACGTGAGGAGCTACACTCGCTCGGAATCTGCATGAGCACGGGTGAGATCGTCAGCCACTTTCAACAGCATATGTGTGAACGAGTTCTCTCTCCACGGATGCCAGCCCATTGTCAGCTTCGTGATGTGATCTCCCTAGAGAGAGCTGTTCAGCAGCTTGAGATTCATCTGGAGAAGCTGCTACAGCAAGCCGATTATGATTGGGCTCGTTCCGCTCAGGCTAGAATGAACGAAGAAATAACTCGCATTCACAGCTACTATGGCGACTTAATTAGAACGCTTGAAGCTGAACAGAAAGAGGAAATGCAAGCTCAATATGTCAGACGACAGCAGGAGATTGAATGGCAATATCGACCACGTGTCGATGTTCAAGTGATGAACTGCGGTTGGTTTCATCTGCTAACTGACACACTTCCTACAGTTCCTCGTTCTTTCGTCAATATGATGCAAAAAAACAATAGCTTCTAGACAAGCACTCCTGACATGGTATGGCAAACACTGCATGAACCGTCAATTATAATGGAGAAACGAGCAGACGATCTAAAGAGAGTGAGGTGAAAACTTATACTTTCTTATTCGTTAAAGGCAGCTCATCGAAAGGCAGGTGTTCGTGATGTTCATCTTTATCGTCTTATTCGCTTCGATACTTAGTTCGCAAACTCAGCATATTATGTTCATTAACCCTCAGGAATTGTCATTAACCGAGCAATTCGATGAAACCGTCAATCAATGGATAGCTGGGTTATCCGAGCAAGAAGAGTTCGCAGATTGGAAAAGCTCTTCAATCCAGTGGAACAGACAGCCCCTTGGACCTGGTTTACATGGCTGGATTGTGATCATTACAGATCATGAACAAGAACTCGGATATCTCGTTGTAACGGCTGACCCAGAAAGTGTATATCATCTCTCAGAGTATGGTCATGGTGAGTACCCACTCTTCAGCGAGAATACGCTGTACCGATCATTGGTGCAGCACGAACTTATTGATTCCTCCCTTTCCTTCGAACAATTCCTAGCTAATAATCACATGACCCGTCAACGAATTTACTTGAGCCCGTTGCAGAATATTTGGCTATTCACGAAGGGGAACGAAAGCTACCAGCTTGATGCCAAGACGGGTGATTTGATGTCGATTGACACCCTTATTCTTGAGCGGGTTATGAAATTAGAGACGAATGATCATTCATGGGCAGCACCCCAGGTCGATACGCAATATGTACAACAGTCCGTTCAATTACCTGCTTCTGATCCTTACATGGATCTGGGTTGGATTCTTAATCCTCCAAGCACAATAAAAGACCTGCAGCAGCTGCAGGCCTCTCTTAACTCTGGTCAATCCTTAACCTTCGTTACAGACTTATATGATGACACTGTTGTGTACGCATTGTCTGTCACTGGCTATCATCAATGGAATGCAGGTGATCCGTTCATCTCCATCGATCAGGAAGGTACCCGATTCATTCCTGCCCAACTCATGATGGAAACCGGACGATACTACCTTGCTGACGATAATCCTAAGGATTGAAACTTAAATCCCATCGCCCATGGAGGGGTGGTGGCGTAATCTTTTGAACCCGAAGAAACTAATTGTAATGATGAATACAGCGATGACCACGATCAACGTATAGTAATTATTCAGAATGAATAATTGCACCAACGAATAGGAGACAACTAAGGAAGACAATGGTGAGGTAATCCACACCTTGACGATCTTCTTCACGATGTTGTTATCCCATAGCTTCTTGCCGTGGTCTGCAATTCCAACCCCGAAGATCGCCATTGTCGTTGCTTGCGTTAATGGAACAGGGATGCCGAATACAGATGCAATAATGACAAGTGTTCCACTCGTTAAGGATACAAAGCTGCCGTTGATGAGCGATAGCTTCGTAATCTTCTTGCCATTCGTCTCGAGTACCCTGCCGCCTAGCAGAATCGCACCCAATCCCACGAACGCGCCGCCTAGCCAAATACCTGTTGTGGTTTTGATAATATCGGCAGCAACCAAGGGTCCAACCGCATTAGCCACATTGTTCATACCCGCTGAGAATGCTTCATAACAGCCTGCTCCGATTAAGAATATAATCAGTACTCTGCGGACTAGAACTGGCTTTCCCGTTTTCTGTAACCATTTATCCAAATGTGGCGTTATCTTTGCAAGCAAGAATGCAATGACAAAAGCAACAAAAGGTAAGGCAATCCAAATCGTCACAATTAATAAAATTTTCGTTATAGCAACCGATTGATAGGCTACACCAACACCAACAACCGATCCAACCGTAACCTCACTCGTCGACAAAGGAATCCCGACCATGTTGGCATAGAATAATGTCAAACATGCCGAAGCAAGAATGATAACTGAGAGTTCTACGTTTATAGATGTATGGATTAGACCATTCCCGATCGTCTTGACGACTTCACCGCCACCGATAACTGCACCTGCCAATGCGGCAATTGCAACCAATGACACAGCGAATAGCTTATTCTTCACCGCGCCGCCCCCGTAGGCTGAGCCCATTGCTGCTGCTGTTCCGCTAGCACCAATATTCATTGCGAAGAATAAAGCGATAATCAGTGCAATAACTGTTAAAAACATAAGTTCACACCTTTTCTAATCCCAAGTAGTCTCGTTGGATTAGTCTGTATTGTAAGCGATTCTGGCTCATTTGTCTATACTTTGACCACAATGTTCACAGATTAATATATGTATACTCGCCTACAGCTGTTCATCCTTATTAATTGGTCGTAATATCGTCCACCGAAGTTACTTCTGGCGAATACACATTCGAATCCGGCACGACTGAACTAATCGATGTCACAGCAGACTTAGGTTCCGTTAACGTGATCTCGAGTCCGCCAAACTTACCTGCAAGCCAGTTATAGATTAATCCAATTAACATAGATATCGCGCCGTAGAAGGCTAACATGAATATAGGAATAACCATGTACACTCCACCGAGTATTGCCACCTCACTCTGACTAATTAGAATGCCTATGAGTAAAGCGAAGAAGCCTATAAGTAGAAGCATTGCCATTGGAATCAACATGATATAAACCGTCGTCTTGCCCATACTAACAACGCCAACCGATTTGATCTCTAGCTTCTTCATATAATATCCCCCTTAGATAAATAAGATCCAATCTGAATTATAGTCGTAAGACAGTGTGAGAGCTAGATATATTTTACTTTAAGAGCCTGTTCAAAAAGACCTCAATTTCAGATAAAAAACAAAAATGCACCTGAGCGAAAAATGGTAAAATAGAAGTACCACTACCACCATTTGTTCTGTGAAAATAAAGTATTAGACCGAGAAAATAAAGTTGTAGACTGGGGGCGGGCGTTAAGCTCCCATGAAAATTATAATAGCTCAAAACCTGAAAAAGAGCCAGAAAATCACTTTTTTAAAAAAGGCTGAGCCTTTTGAGTGATCCTATGAAGTTTGATAGATCTTTTGAAGAACAAAAACCATCATTGACAACAAATAAAGGCTAGGCTGGTGCAACAACCAAAAAAGGGTTAATCTCCCATGAGTGCTACCCCTATAGGGTGCGACATTCTGTGATGCACCGTGGTGGTCGGAGTCAGACTAACGGTTGGGCTCTATGGCACCATAGCTCATCGACCTTCTTCGCCAGCCATACAAACAGTATAGCACTTGGTATCCATTTTCATCCTCTGTGGTGCAGCGCTGGTCTTGCGCCGCATGAATGACTAACGGGCAGATTTGCTCAACAAACGAAATAGGCTTCCGTCACTGCTTGGGCAGTGGGTTTGGAAGCTTATTTGTTATTTTGGAATTGGCCCGTTCCATTCTCCCTAATTGGAGAGCGTCTTTTTTATTTCTATTTTAGCCTTATTGTAGCTCTTTGATTCGGTTAGTGAGTACCTATCAATCGTTCAAAACTGCCAAATCGAGCTGGCGAATGCGCGCCTGATCGGCAATCATGTCGATCTCGGTGATTTTGCCATCCGCAACCTTGAGTTCAAGAACAAAGAGCAGCTGACCGCGAGGAGCGACTACGACGCCTATGGATCCGTTCACGAGCATCGGCCGAGCGCCTTGGGCACGACCGGCGAATTGTTTGGCCACGGCTTGCGAGCCGTGCACGAACGGCACATTGGATGCCGGAGCAAAAGCAGTGTCGTTTCGGAGCACGACGTTTGGATCTAATATGTTAAGTAGTTTTTCAAAGTCGCCAGTACGCGACGCAGCCAAAAAAGCATCGACCAGTTCACGTTTTCGCTCGAATTCCGCCGAATCCTTTACGATTTCTGTCCCCTGAACGCGCCGACGCGCTCGACTTGCTAGCTGTCTCGTCGCGACATCGTTACGCCCTATGATCGGAGCGATTTCCGAGAAAGACAGGGCGAAAATATCATGCAGTACAAACGCAATGCGCTCGGCGGGATTTAAATTTCCTAGCACGACAAGCATGGCAAGACCAACAGAATCTGCTAACAAAGCTTCGTGTTCGGGGTCGCTTCCATCATCTCGGCTAGTCACCGGCTCCGGCACATTCACAATCGACAGTTCCCCACGTCGCGATTTACGTGTTCGTAGCATATCTAGACACACCCTTGAGACGATCGTGGTTAGCCATCCTCCCATATTTTCCACTCCGCTGGTATCAGAACGACTAAGGCGTATCCATGACTCCTGTAATGCATCATCCGCCTCGCTTACAGATCCGAGCATTCGGTAAGCCACAGCTTGCAGGTGATTCCGATGTGCTTCAAATTGTTCCAAGAGCCTATTGTGATCACTCATACGTCACTTTCCTTCCTTCATTTCCTATATTAATACATGTCGAACGAAACGCTGAGATTGTGACAACTAACACTCCAAAAATTTTTTCCGTCAAATCGGTCACGTTTCAAAACTGGCATTCGTCATATTATCTGAACAGGGAAACAAGCTAATTTGTGGCTATAGGTTATCCCTAAAAATCTAAGGAGATGATTGTTATGAGTACGAGTTTGTATCCTTTTCTTGAAATGAACGGCAACGCAAGTGAAGCCATCGATTTTTACGTAACAGCGTTGGACGCTAAGGTGGTCTTTATGCTACGATTCGCAGATTTGCCTGGAAATAAGGGAACTGAGCTACCGCCGGAAAAGCAAAACTGGATAACTTACGCCTCCTTGAAAATCGGCGAAGCCGAGCTGACGCTCTCCGACGATGTTACCGGCAGCAACTATCACACAGGAACCCAAGTCACCATCGTTGTACAAACCCCTGACAAAAACAAGGCTAAACAATATTTTGAAGCTTTGCAGGAGGGCGGTAAAGTGAACGTACCGCTACAACCAAGCTTCTTCAGCTCCGCATACGGCAATGTCACGGACAAATTCGGCGTAACGTTTCGGGTTCTGTTGAAGGGGCAGCAATAACAAGTTTTAGGCAAACAATTCTGTTTGCATCTTTTGCGGTTGGGCCTCTAGCTTTTTGAGACGTCATTTCTCATTACCAAACGGGTACGTTTGTTCAATAAAACAGCAGCAGTCTAGGACTTTATTTTCTCGTCCATGGCTGCTGCTGTTTCGTTTTTTGGGTCAGTCTAATACTCGTTTTTCAGAGTCTGACGGTTTTGTAATTCGAAAAACCGCGCAGATTCAATACATCCTGTCTAATACTTTATTTTCTCAAGACACCATTAACCCTATCGCGAGGTGCATTTTCATGGATTTGCAGTTAGAACTGCTACCCTACCACTACTATAACACACTCGGCTTTGACCCTGAACTCATAGATTATATCGATTATGTGGATGACGATATTGTGCTTGAGAAGATTGCGCCACTCTACAAGAATGGCGGTCGTCCTCCCGTTGACCCGAGAGTCTGCTTTCGGATGCACTATTTGTACTTCACCCGCCCAGAAATCTCTTCATTCCGGGAACTGGAGAGGCAGTTAAAATAACCTAAGAATCAGGCGTGGCGTAATTTCCTTGGTGTCCCCAACATCAAAAAGGTGCCTGTACATAGTAGCCTGAGCCATTTCAGAACCAAAGTCACCGTGGAATTGTTTTATGCGATCCTATTCGACATCATCGCACAAGCTTTGAAGCTAAAGGACTTTCTTCTCCCCATGCTCACAGGCATTGATTCCAGACCAGTATGGGCCAACGTCAATGGATATAAGCACAAACGCTGCGATTGCCTGGACCAAAGCAATTGTGCTTGCGTGAAGACCTATTCCGATCCTGACGCCACTTGTGGCGTGCAAAGAACGAAAGCGAACCAGAACAAGTTCTTCATCGGTTACCGCAAGCATTCCATTATCTGCCCAAGCCCCAAGGGACCCATTGTCCTGTTCTCAATTATTCTTCCCAATGACACGGCTGATGTAAAAGTGATGTTGCCGCTCATCGAAATGATGAAGAAAATCGAAGGGCTTAAGGTCGATTATTTAGTGGCTGACTTAGGCTACTTCGATGCTGAAGGTCAGAAAATAGCATTGCTGGAGCATGATGTGGCGGTCGTAACAGAAATCAAGTCAAATACCATTGTTCCCGATCATTGCTCCCCTGAAGGAAAACCAGAATGCGAACAAGGTCATGCACTTGTGTTCGATGGGTTCGATAAAGATACATACACCTCATGGTTCCGCGGGGATAATGCGAAATGTTCCGCCTGCCCACTGCAAGGTCTTTGTGATAAACAGTTTGGTTATTCTTTCGTGGAAGATCCGTTTTTCTATGGACCTGTGCCGCAAGATAGCACATTGCAAACATACATGCTAAAGTTCCGAAAGCAGGTGGAGCTGGCGTTTGCACAAGAATCGAATCAACTGACCTCCATCATGAAACACAAGAAGGTCCCGGTTCGCACAACTAAACGAGTCGAGAAATGGTTCATCCTTAGAGATACATTCCGCTTAATTGAGCGGATGATCCGGCATGTTCGAACAACAGTATTGCCACCGAATCATATGGCAGCGCTCAAAAGGCTGCAGGAGATTCAAGTAGAGCAGTTATCCCTGCCGCTGGCGGGTTAAACATTCTGAATTAAAAAATGATAAGTCACCAAACACAGGATACGTCTGTCCAAAATAAGCTGACGGAGAAATAGCCTATGATAGGGAGTCTCCTACAAGTCCTCTCAGCCCTTTCATTTCCATATCTGGAGTCAGTATTGCTTGGTTAGACTATGATATTTACAATGAACTTAGGCTTTTTGAACAGGCTCTTTAAGACAAAAAGAAAACCTCCTATTCAGAAGGTGGTCCCATCCGGGACATTAACTTCATCTATAGAAGGCAGCCCAGAATTATATGTTAAAAAATATGCTGACATATTATTATCATCGTCACTTGAACTATATTTATTTACTCTGGATGATTGTTCGTCTCGCCCCCTAGTGAATAAGGAGTTGTCACATTATCATACATCAGATGCATGGTCATGCCTGCCGCGGCATGCTGTAGATTATGACAGTGATCCATCCAGATGCCCGGATTATCGGCCACGAATGCCACTTCATAAGTTTCACCTGGGGCAATATGCAGAGTATCGGACCACCATGGGCTCCCAGTAACCGGTTCTCCATTGCGGGTTACTACCAAGATATGGTGACCATGCAGATGCATCGGATGCTCGACAGAGCCACGATTGACGAAGGTTGTCTTCACAAGATCGCCTTCATGAACGATGAAGATCGGAGTATTCGGGAACACCTGTCCATTGATTGTATCGTAGAAGGAAAATCCGCCGTTATAGAATGCCAGCTTGTTATCAAGAACCATCATAAATTCCCGATCAAATTGACTATCCAATCCAAAAGGTGTAGTTGTTGCACTTCCATAATGCTGTGGTTCGAATCCTGTTGTTGCAGTACGTTTCGGAATACTCCCCGTCCCGTCGGGGCTTAAGAAAAGACCGATTTCCTTATGGTTTCCAACACGTAAGAATACAAGATGATCCGGCATGGTGAATGTAATATCGTATCGACCACCTGTTGTCAGGTCTAGCCATGTATTCGTCAATTCACTCGGTTCATTTAAGTCCACCCCATCAATGGCAGTAACCTTGAATGGGCTTCCGATTAACTCGTATCGTTGTAATACCCAATCATCGATATTGATCAGTCTTAGCCTTACTGGAGTTCCGGCGGCAACACTCCGGCGATCGATTGTATCATTCGAACCTATTGCAAATCCAACATCATCCCAATCATGAGTTATTATCGTAATATCTTGGATGGTCGAGTCATCTTGAGTATGTGCTTGCTCTTGTGCTTCAACTATGAGTGGACCGAAAAGTCCTTTCTTCACGGCCTCCTTAGAATCTTGATGAGAATGATACCAGAATGTACCTACTTGCTCAGCAACGAATCGATATACATACTGTTGACCTGGGAGAACCGCATTCTGTGTAGCACCAGCAACACCATCTTCAGCATTAGGTACATCTAATCCGTGCCAGTGAACCGTTATTCCTTCATCGATATTCTTATTGATTAATGTTACTTCTATTAATTCACCTTCGACGAATCGTAATTCTGGTCCGGGCGCTTGCCCATTATACGTCCACGCTTCGACCGTCTTCCCAGAGCTAAGCTTGATGGTTTTCTTCTCGGCTATGAGAGTAATCTTCTGATCCGGTTCACCGATCTGAGGTCCTGTTAGTTCTGTTACAGATATCATTCCCTTAGATGGAGATGTATCCATTGTATGTCCGGTTTGGTTGTGCGAATGTTCCATGATGGATACTGCACCCCCACCGTAATCATTTGATCCAGCCATCATGCTCATGGATTCAGGCAGACGACTATTGTTCATACCCAATGTAATGAGGAAACTGGCAATGACGATCACAGTAAGTGGAGCTGCTAACCGGCCCAGTATTCGCCAGATCAGAGAAGGACGTCTAATGACCTCTCTATGTTTCATAAGATGAAAACGGCGATCATACATAACCCATAATCCAATAATAACAACGAATAGTACAAGTATAGGTATGATGAGTTCCAACCAGATTAGTGGAACTGGTGGTAGCATGACAAAGTACAATACTGTGAATGCGGTCCACGTTAACGAATGGAAGGGTACTACAAGCTGAGGAAGGGATGCTGACTTCTGAGTATTAAGCACATCATCCGAGTTCGAGCTATCAGCTAAACGTGCGAGTTCACTACGGAGTTTCCTAATACGAGGGACACTTGAAAGCCATGTGAATAATAATGATCCGGTCATCAAGGGCAAATGAATGAATAGCTTATCCTGCCAGATTAGTGGATCATAATTAAGAAAAAGGATGAATATCAAGATTGCCATAAGAACAATCAGAATCGTTAAGTAAAAAGACCAATTTAATAGCTTCCGAGATTTCCGCAGCATCCCTTGTATCGAGTCTGAGTAGACTAAATTTATTGCTCTGTTCCCCGCGACGGATGAGAGAATAAGAACAAGTAAAATCGTCGTATATTCCAATCCAATCCACATACTATACATGAATAATAACCCCCTGAAGGTTTTAGATGCTACGCAAGTGGTCAATATAACTACTTCGCAAGCATTCGCTTTACATATTGTGGTTATTATTGTAACTGTTATATAGATAAGATGTGACATACGAAAGACTGGTTTCTATCCTAGACTCTAGTCGGGGGAATGTATGATAGGGAGGGAATTGTTATTTAGGTTCGATTTCTCAATCTAAATGCCTCTTATTAACCTCTGTACCCCCATTAGTTTCATTCATTGAAACTAATGGGCGGTTTCTTGCTTCAGCTCTTTCTAACTCCTGATTTAATTCAACAAATCCGAACTAAATCAGGGGTTACTATTAGAAATTCCTAGAATTGATTCCGTTTAAGCCAACGCCCGCATACCTCAGTCCATGTTGCAACGTGCGCATCCTCCTCAGCTAACCCAAGACCATGACGTCCCTGTTCATAAATATGTAGATCGAATCGTACTTGGTGTTGGCGTAGAGCCGCAGCAAAAATTAGACTATTATCCACCATTACGACGGGATCATCAGCTGTATGCCATAGAAAGATCGGTGGAGTATCGGCTGTTACTTGCCGTTCACAGCTTAAGTACTCAATCAGCTCAGGCTCGGGGTTATCACCTAACAAATTATTCATCGAACCTACATGATTGTAGGGTGGCGTAAATGTAATGACGGGGTAGCATAGGACCAGCGCGTCCGGGCGACATGACTTGCGATCGATTGAATCCAAGGCGTTCGGATTTCCATTGTCGTAATGTGTACCAATCGATGCGGCTAAATGTCCTCCTGCGGATGAACCGAGTACACCTACCTTATTCTCGTTAATGCCATATTCCGAGGCGTGATGTCTCACATATCGAACCGCTCTTTGGACATCCAAAAGCGCACTAGGATATCGATAAGGCAACACACGGTATCGCAATACGAAAGCGTGAATGCCAATGCTATTCAACCAAAGTGCTATGGGCTCTCCTTCGTGATCTGCGCGATTAGAATAGCCGCCTCCAGGACAGATGATGACGGCTCCCTTGCCTTTTCCTTGTACCAGGTATGCTGTTATTGCTGGTGTATCTTCTTCTCCTACACCTTGAGCCAAAGGTGCACCCTCCGGCCATAAGGTGATCCAAGTTAGTTTCGAATTACCCATATTACATCTCCTTCGTTATCTTCATGTCTGGTGAAACTATTGTTCCGACAATAGTTTTGTTAGCTTGGAAGCAGTTTCCGATGAACAGGTGTATATGACCATTTTCTGATCATGATTTAACGGAACTTGCAAACTTACATATTCGAATTCGAGTTTGCCCAGTAGCGGATGAGCCATCGATTTGTGTCCATCTGGAATCGATTTCACGTCGTGCAGAGACCACCACAAGCGGAATTCGTTGCTAGTTTTTTTGAGATCCTCAATTAATTCCCCGAACCCTTGATCGCCCGGATAACGTGCACTGTCCGCTCGAAACTGGGCAATCAAGCTTTTTGCAAGCTGATCCCAATTGCTGTGTCCCCGTAGTATAGGATTTGTGAAGCTTCGCCAAATAAAATTGCGAGAATGGGGCGAGGCAATCTCAGAGAAAGCAAAGACAAGCTCTGCCGCACGATTCCACGTTAGCAAATCCCAACGTCTGCCCAACACATAGGTGGGGTGTGGATTAAGAGCTTCTACAGCCTGTTGCAGTGAGTGTCCTACTGTTTCTTCCACAAGAGCCGGATTCGTAGCTCCTTGCGGTTGAGCGAGCAAAAAAAGATGATGTCTTTCCGCCTCATTGAGACGTAGAGCTTGGACAAGGCTATCCAATACCTGTTCTGATGGATGTACGTCCCTCCCTTGCTCCAATGCAACATACCAAGACGCTCCAATATTCGCGAGCTGTGCCACTTCTTCACGCCGTAGACCTGGTGTCCGCCGCCGGCTACCCCACGGTAGGCCTACATCCGGTGGAGAAAGACGGCTCCGGCGAGTACGGAGAAAATCGGCCAACGCCCGTCGTCTTTCATGATCATCCACACTGTCGCCTCCTTATCCTGATACTATTAATCCTACGATAAACTGAATCTGGTACTATGATCAGGATAATGTCATAGTAAGATTGTATCATTCAGAGAGGAGAATTCATATGAACATTCTAGTGACTGGAGCAACGGGACGTGTAGGAAGTAGACTTGTCCCACGTTTACTTCAAAGGGGTGATTCCGTCCGCATTCTAGTTCGTGATCCAGACCGTGCTCAAACTTTGAAGGAGCAAGGTGCGGAGATCATTGTAGGTGATTTATTAAATGCGGAAGCATTGACGCGTGGGGTTGCCAATATGGATGCAGTTATCCATTTGGCCGCTTTTTTTCGAGGGGCCACACCAGAGGAATCGCAAACCATTAATCTTGAGGGTTCGATTGCATTGGCCCGAGCTTCCATAGACGCGGGTGTTCCCCGCTTTATCTTTACCAGCACGAATCTGGTTTATGGACCGGGAAAGGGGGAGCTATTCAAAGAAGATGACCCCTTTCACTCTACTGCTCCTTACCCCAAATCGAAAGTTGCTGCTGAGCAAGCTCTAATGGAGTTGCATCGTGTACATGGTCTAGGTTTGCGTATTGTTCGTCTTGCTTTTGTTTATGGAGAAGGCGATCCTCATTTAAATGAAGGCTTGCAATGGTTCCGCAATTGGAATCCCAAGCAACAAATCCATATGGTTCATCACGCAGATGTCGCCCAAGCCATTATGCTGGCAACGGATAAGATGGGGATCGATGGTAACATCTATAACGTTGCCGACAACGAACCAATTGAGGCAGCTGAAATTATGAAGCTGTTCGGGGAATCGATCGCGGATGATGCAGCAAGCCGTGCGTTGGACCCAGCATGGCAGCAGTACGTGGATGTTACAAAAATTCGTAGAGAGCTTGGATTCCAAGCTATATATCCCACATTGCGGGATGCCGATACAGCGCGTGCGCTATAATCGTAATAATATTGGAGCACGACATTTGAGAATATGTGATCAATAACAAGCTAGTTCGAGCTCCCGCATACAGATCGTAACCCCTGCTCTGTCTCAGGATCCGTAATAACACCTTCCTTTTTCAGTTTCAATGTGATGTGGGGTATGATCATGAAAAAGAAAAGCTGCTCGACAGCAACTCCTCAAGTATCTATTTTCCATATAAGCTATAACTTCATTCCTCCCAAGCTCGCCCCTTTGGCAAATAATCTCTCGATGTTCTTCTCTAAAGTAGGGTCGGGAATTAATGGCGGTGCGTGATGAGGTTTGATACGGGCATCCATTATCATGTTATCGCAAGCCCAGTGCATGTTCTCATATCGACTATTCACGCCGTATATATCATGTGAAGGATTACTTCGGGTGAAAGTAGCCCACAGGAAATTCTTGAGGGTCGCACTCATGAATGGGCTGTCATCACATACAATGATCATCGGGCAAGAGGGAATCGGACCTTTATCTCGAATCGCATCACTTAAACCTTGTAGTTCTTGTTGTGCTGAAGCATAGCTTGTGAATGAAGGCCCTTGGATTGCCACAATCCCAGGCATTATTAATCGAGCATGCTCAAACTCACGGAGTTCATTCAATATGCTAGGTACCACTATACATAAATCCCTTTTCTTATCCCCATATGCTGCGAAAACAACCTTACTGCCACTATTCAATCCACTACCTGAATAATCAAGTGTATCGATGGTCGTGTTCGTATAGAAATGAATATCTCGATGGAGATCAATCCGTTCTAAGATGTAGGTTAGGAAATCGACTTCATGATGCGTATTTAGAGGTCGACTGTCTTCTGCCGTAATGAATAAAAACTTGGCCAAGCTCAATTGGCCTGTTCCAAGAATTCGATTAGCAAGTGTAAGAATCTCCGCCGGTTGTTTGATTTGTCGATAAGGTGTATACCGTTCACTACCGATCGCGAATAACAAGGGATGAACACCTGCAGCATCCACGGCATGCACTTCTTTGACACCAGGGATTTCCTGCTTAATCGCATCACCGGTTAACTCATGGATGAGCTCTCCGAATGCAGTGTCCTCTTGAGGCGGACGACCAACAACCGTAAACGGCCATATGGCGTTGGGCTTCGCATATACTTTATGTACTTTCATTAATGGAAAAGGATGTGTAAGGCTGTAATAACCAAGATGATCACCAAAAGGACCCTCCGGCTTCGTTTCTCCAGGATGGATTTCTCCCGTTATCACAAAATCAGCATCATTGCTCACACAGAAACCATCGATATAGCTATAGCGAAACCGACGTCCTGCGAGCAATCCGGCGAAGGTCAGCTCGCTCATGCCCTCAGGCAATGGCATCACGGCTGACAATGTATGCGCCGGTGGACCGCCTACGAAGCAACTGACTTTCAGTGGTACTCCTCGTTTGTTCGCTTTGTCCTGATGGATGCCAATACCTCGGTGAATCTGATAATGCAACCCAATTTCTAGATCCATCTCATAGTCGTTGCCACTCAACTGCACACGATACATACCTAGATTAGAATTCATAATACCTGGCTTGTCCAAGTCTTCTGTATACACTTGGGGTAATGTAATAAATGCTCCCCCATCCATCGGCCAGTGATGAATGAGTGGCAGGTCGGATATATGAATTTCCTGCATGCTTACTGGTAGACTGCTCGACTTCCGCATAGGCAGGGCTTTCCATGCCGCTAACCCCGTTCCTATATTACGAAGTGGATGCTTCATTGCTTGCATCGGATCGTTGCGCAAAACCATCACGCTCTGTACAGCATCCCACGTTTTTCGGAACATAAACTTGCTACGCTCTATCGTACCGAAGAGGTTGGATGCTGCCCGAAACTTCGAGCCTTTGACACGCTCGAATAACAATGCAGGACCACCGACAGCGTGAACTTTCATATGAATCGCAGCCATCTCCAGATAGGGATCGACTTCTTCTCGAATACGGACAAGATGTCCATTCTTCTCTAAATCGATAATACAATCTTCCAAATTGCGATACATGTATGATTGGCTCCCATCTATCGAAGTTTCGTATAACGGTATACGATTCAGTTAATACGAAATCATAGTAGAAGTCAAATGAGAAACCACTTAAGACATACTAGGTTTTCTCCGATGCTTGGTTCGTTGCTCGAATGCATAGGCAATGCGAATAAGTGTCGATTCACTAAATGCCGTTCCCGCGAATGTTATCCCGAATGCTCTACCATTACTCTGGTATCCTGCAGGTACAGCTATTGATGGATACCCTGCTTTTGCACTTATATCGGATCCCACATATGCTGGGAACAGAATAGCATCTAACCCATACTTTTCTAATGCATAATCAATCCCATTGTTCTGTGAATGATATAAATCCGTTATCGATTCTAGAATATACTTTGGATTTTTCAATGGATTGTCCAACTTATCCTGAGATATGAGTTGGTCTTGCCCATATTTCAAGGCTGCTTCAGCGTTCTGCTCATTCCATGCAATCAATTCGCTGAGCGAATGGACAGGCAGGTGTGAAGGAAGGCTTTGCAAATAATTATCAACACTATGCTTAAATTCATTCCCCATCTTGCTGTACCCCCACTCTCGATGGAATGAGGGTATTTCTATATTTTCCACTACTTTGGCTCCAGCTTCTTCTAGTTCATCTACAGCTTGATTGAATAATTGTTCATCGAATTCGCCAATATCACAAAATTGCTCAGGCGATGCACTCCGGTAAATTCCAATTGTCGCATTCTTCAAACCATCTAATACTAGATTGGCAGAATAGTCCAGTTGAATATGTGGAGTTCTCCAAGTTGCAGGGTCATTCTCATCTCTACCCGTAAGTGCTCCTAGTAGAATAGCAGCATCGGCTACGGTCCTTGCCATCGGTCCAGCCGTATCTTGAGAATAGGTGAATGGAATAATTCCCGATCGGCTAATCAAACCTACAGTTGGCTTAATACCAACGATACAGTTCTGGACGGAGGGACTTAATATTGATCCAGATGTCTCGGTTCCTACTGATATTGTTGTGAAGTTAGCAGCCACCGCCACCGCAGAACCCGTACTAGAGCCACCAGGGAAGTGAGCGCTATACGGATTTAGCACTTGCCCGCCTTTTGTGCTATATCCAGCCCACATTGACGAGGACATCCCATTCGCCCACTCTGTCAAATTGGTCTTACCCAGAATAACGGCACCCGCTTCCCTTAATTTCTGGACGAGGAATGAATCCTTAGCGCTCACATGGTGTTCCAGAGCAAGTGCCCCCGCACTTGTACGCATCTTGTCCTTGGTTTCAATATTCTCCTTCAATAGAACAGGAATACCATGTAATCTACTTCTTACCCCTACTGATTTTCTTTCTAAGTCCAACGCCTCTGCTATGAAGATCGCATCAGGATTAACCTCCATAATAGCGTTTATCCTAGGTCCACTCTGGTCATATTGCGCAATCCTATACAAGTAATACATTACAAGCTCTCTTGCGCTAAGCTCTCCCTTTGCCATCGCGTCTTGTAATTCGGTTATCGTGGCCTCTTCACCATCCACATGCTTAAGTTCAAAGAAATTTTCCAATGTTGGTCACCTATTCCTTCTCATATCTATATCGTAGAACATAGCACAACACAGACTTCCCACAGTAGGTAAAATATAGTTTAGAAAAAGCTCTCAGGAATTGAATCCCGAGAGCTTCCATTCACGTGCTTTTCTTATTTGTATTGAATAAGGCCGAATTGTACACCTACTTCACGATAACCACGAACGTTACAATGGAGGCAATATCGAATATCCCGATGCTGCTGGGCGGGTTATACAGTGTAACGAAATAAGTACCCGGACCTTGAATTGGCTTAAAGCGGTAAGAGAATTTACCATCTTCTGAAACTTGGAACGATTCCAGCTTACTATCTACACCGTCAGCTTGACGATAAGTCACCCTTAAGGATTCATAGTTGAAGCCTTCCGATTGAATTGCCCCATTGATATCCGCATAAGAGTCCGTTTCAACATAGCCTGAAGGCCATATTTCACCATCACTTGCTTTCAGCTTGATATCCATCTTCAACGTATCATAGACGGGACTACCACTGTATCGGAAAGGAATATCCGCAGGTGATAAATCGGCAGATATCGGAAATGTAGCAATGATACGATCGGTCGAAGCATCACGGTAGATAATTTCATTGTCGCCTGGTAGTATGGGAATGCTAACTTTATAAATTGTATATTTCAGCCCATTGTAGCCTTGTGGAGGACGGGTATTCTCGTAGGACCAGGCTCCTCCACTGCCAATTCGGCTGTTCTCATAGTGGAATGACGGCCCACCTATGCTGAATATCGTGAACGGATAGTCCGCGGTAATCGCTTGTTCGAATGTACGATAATTCGTGAACCATTTACTATAATTAATGGATACTGTGCGTGAAGCTTGATCATAATCAAGATTTAATCCGAATTGCTCTGTCAAGAACCTTATCGGCACAAGAGTTCTTCCTTCCACCACGTGAATAGGGACCTTGGCTATTCTCACATTCTTCTTAGATACTACACCGGTTCTAATATCGAGCTTCAGTTCATTGTAAAACCCATTCTGAGATAAGTAGACAGCATGCTCTTCTTGCACATAATGCATGTGTCCCTGTGTCAACCACACAATATCAACAACTGGTAAGAATACAGAGTCCTCTATCATGATCGGTTTACTGCTCAGTGTATAAAACATGTTCTCTGTTGGTAAGAATGCTTCCTTGCGGTCAACCTGTAAATTAATCTGAGTTTCGTAAGGCAACAGTACAATGTCTACTACATCGAGCAAATTAATAACTGGACGGAAGCTATACAACACGGATTTAAAGTCGTTAATCGATGATTTACTCTCAAAAGAATAGCTGACTTTCTCGTCAAATGTCCAATAAGCCGTATATTTTCTGTTCACTCCTGATCCCGTCACCGAGACAACTCCTTCGGCACCTGGTATGGGAGCACTGAATTTAGTAGTATCAGTGAATATCCGAGTTAGCTGTTCCTTCTCAGGTATAGTTCCTGCTGCAGGTTGATCGGCTATGAATGTCCAGTTATCTTTTTCGTACAGAGCAATGCCGCTTTTATCGGGTGCATTATAAGCTTCAGCTTTTATCTTGAATAGCACTACACTTGGATCCAGTTCTTGCTCCAATGCGGATGGTAGGTCACTTCCGTCAGGAGGAAGCTGCTCCGTCTTGTAGGCATAAATCTCGTAACCATCACTCAGAAGCTTGCTTTGTAAACCGTAATAGTGCCAATCCGAGTTGGGCAGACGGGTCGGTAAGTAGGCCGTGACTGGGCTTTTCTTATACAACTCATTCGCAAGTGTCATGAAGACTCTCTTATAATCGAAACTGCTAGGATAAACGAACCCAGGATCGAGCACAACTCTTTCGCTGTCCGCACTTAGCTTATCTATATCCACAGCCGCCACAACATTCATCGAGAGGAAACAGGTAGCGATAACAGCCGCAAGGGTGATTACCAATCGTCGTTTTGTCCGTTCTTTATTAAACAGGATCATTATTAAACCCTCCTTGGCATAGTCAACCCTAATCAGTAAATAAATCCTGAAAGCTTCAGATCATGTAGCCTAGTTGCATGACTTACAGGATATATCCATCTACCTCCTCTACTTCCTCTACACTAAGGTCTCCCATCTCTCCCACATCTCTTGCGGGTTCAATTCATAAATTTCATTATCTCTATACATGAATTGGTGCATAATAAATTCTCTTCGTATGGTTGCGAAATCATCATGATATTGCTTAATAAAGGTATTCATTTCCTTCTCAGTGTATGATCGACCCTTTTCCAAATTAGATACTAATTGCTCAAGTACAATGAGTTTTTTCTTAAATTGTGCGGGCAAGTGTTTCAATTTCCCATCTGTGGTGAAGAAATTTTTAAGAACAGATTCCTTCAATCGCTTATTCTTATCATCCATTGTACCTGCCTCCTTCGCATTCTTGTAGATCAATTCAACAATAGCAGCTGAGTTACTTCTAAGGAAATAATCATTGATTGAGAAGAAGATTGTATTCTTATCCCTCCGCTCATGAATCAAGCTAGCTTCACGTAGCTTTGTAGCATGGTGAGTAATTGTTGCTGGAGATACACATAGCTTCTCTGCTAGTATCTGACCATTAAGCTCCCCGCTAGCGAGTAATATTAAGATTTTAATCCGAGTTGGGTCTGCTAATGCCTTGTGATAATTGACCACTTTGTCTAATTGCACATGATTTCCGCCTTACCTAATTAATGATTTATCTAATTTAATAAGTATCTAATTGGATAATAATGCATTTTACACAGATTATCAAGGATAAATGGTTTTGCCGTCTTTTATAGAATAAAAAAGCTTTGTTATCTTTTCAAGGACAAACGGCTCTTGCGCCAACTGTTGCGCTAATTACATCCAAAGACAATCTCAAGATAGTTCCAAAGTTGTACCCAGATAATGCCCAAGACAATCTCAAGACATTGCCCAAGATTATTCTAAGATAGTGCCTGCCAACGCAAAGCTCATAACAAAAACCACCATCCAATATGGATGATGGCCTAATATCTCCCAACTCACGAAGCTATGCTTTCCGCCGCCGTCTCTTCTTCACATTCTTATACCAGAAGCTGAGGGCAAAAGGTACGAACCCGAACCAACGGAGCACCCAGTTTTCTCGATTGCTTTTGTTGCGCTTACGCGATTCCAGTCGCGTAGTTCTCGGCGTATCCAAAAAAGTAACAACCTGTTGAGTGATGTACCTCACCAATTTATCTCCATCTTTTGCCACTAGAGGAACCTCCACACAAGCTTTTTCTCTAGCATTCCCCTGACCCAAACACCTTATTCCTCGGCAAAATATGCCAACACAAAGCTGAGTGGAGCATTGTAATCCAGTGCATATTCATTCGTTGAGTACGACAGTAAATCATCCACATAAGCCTTTGCAGGAGGTAATTCAGCTTTCATCTTATCCATAATCGCATCCCCACCTAGACTGTTCGGTCCACCGACCATTAAACCTGGAATCAGCACCATCGTACTATTCACAATCCGGTGATGAGGATGACTGGTGTACGCCGTACCGGCTCCAGTGACAAAACTCTTACCAACCGCATTACGTCCAAGAATATAATGAACTTGCTCCATAGCCATTTCTTCATATTCCTTCTTATGATTGAACTGGTAGGCGATTAATAACTGTGCACCTTTGGCGGAGACAGTCCTATTCGAACCCCAAGTATATTCATCTCTTCCCAGTGAATTGAGATATGCATTCGCTTGAATTTCAGTAACCATCACATCTGCTTGAGCAACAATCGTATTCTTCAGCTTTTCCTTGTTAGCCTTATTACCGGCCTTGCTATTGTAATAAGCCCATTGCCCGAACAATAGCGGGTGACCGAAGCCAATGATCCCAGGTGCTTGAGTGAATAAATCACCGAACTGATCTTGCAAATATTGATCATAACGCACATCTCCGGTTGTTCTTAGCAGCTCAGCCGCTGCCCAGAATCGATCCTCTTGGTCCGTATCCTTATAATATGAACCTGACCCCAAGTCCTGTTGTTCCCCGTCATAATATTCAAATTCAGGATGCTTCTCCAGGTATTCGAAAGCTTGCTTAGCATGGATTAGTAATTCAGAAGCATAAGCTTTATCGAACGGCTCATACAATCTGGAAGCCATGGCAAGTGTTCCTGCGAAGATGGCTGTCCCATATGTAGATTTGCCGAATACATATCGATCTGCGAAGTCACCAGCCGGAGGGACGTCTAGCCCCGGCCAACCTAACGCAGCTACCTTATGATACACCATGCCATCTTCGCGTTGCATCTTGAGCAACCAGTCCAACTCAACCTTCACTTCACTGAGTAGATCTGGCAATCCCGCAGCTTGATCCGTCTCTGACACACCTGATGGAAAGGCGAGCTGACCCGTCTTGAATTGCTCTGAATTGAAGTCATAAGCCAAGAGCAGGAATGCGGCGGACGTAGCTCCAGGCGGTACATATTTACCATAATCACCAGCATCATACCAACCACCACTAACATCGATTACGTCGCCTTTGTGACTAACCCCATCCGAGAAGTTTACAGTTGCTTTCTGATCCTGTGAATGTCCTGCAGCGAATCGGTATCCGGTTAACGAATCGTCGATATCCGTTAATGATCGTTGAAAGGTGAAGGTCCTTAATGTATCTATAAAGACCGAACGATACACACCATCTCCAATACGGAATGGATAAGAAGTGCCCACTTCTGGTACTGAAATCACATAGGTACCTGATATCATGCTTTGGCTGAAATCCGCTTGTTGCACGGAATCGTTAGAATCCGCATCATCACGAGCTTCTGTTAGTTCACCGCTTAGTACAACTTCACCCGTATCCACTTGTATGAGATCGAACCCAGTCGCATTCGGAGCATTTGTAACGATAGCGATCTTCTTCGATAAAGCCAGATAACCGACTTGATCGACCTTAATGTGACTGCCTGGTATGGGTTGTTGAATAAGCACCTCAACATCCTGTTCCTGATCTTGCACAATAACCTCTACCTGTTTTTCCGTATTGTTAACATCACTTTTCTCTCCCGCTTCATTCTCGCAGCTACCACTGATTGCTCCAATAATCACAATAAGCATGCTCATTAAGATGCCACGCGCCCAACTACTACGCATAAAGGATCTCCCCATTTCTTCTGCATCTCGACTTAAAGAAAGTGAAGTGAAAACTTATTCTTTCTTATTCGTTAAAAAATACCGCCCTTTGTATTGAAACGGGACGGTAGAAATGACTATTACTATTATTGTGACTTATATTTCCTCTGGAGCAGCTAATCCGATCAATCTTAATCCATTACGCAATGTAGTCACCGTTGCATGGACCAATGCTAGCCTCGCTGTACGCACCTGTTCATCATCAATAACGATCGGACATTCATGGTAGAACCGATTGAACGTTTGCGCCAGATCAACTAAATATCGGCTAATGAATGAAGGTTCCAGCTTCTCCATCGCCAACTTAACCTTCAACGGGAACACGTAAATTTCCTTCAACACAGCCTGTGCCTCAGGTCCACTTAATAGGGTTAGATCAACTTTATCGAGATCAAC
This sequence comes from Paenibacillaceae bacterium, assembly GCA_040880185.1. Lineage (GTDB taxonomy): Bacteria > Bacillota > Bacilli > Paenibacillales > UBA4045 > UBA4045. The sequence continues at coordinate 3,144 of JBBDIY010000017.1, read as the reverse complement.
CGTTGCTTCACCATACTTCAATGCCGTCTTACGGAACAAGCTACATGCACGCGCAAGCGTATATTGAACATAAGGACCTGTTTCGCCTTCAAAGTTCAGAATTTCCTCCCAAGAGAAGATGACGTCCTTGATCCGATTCGTGCGCAGGTCGTTGAATACTATAGCCCCCACACCGACCTGGCGAGCAACTTCTTCTTTGTTAGGCAAATCCGGATTCTTCTCATTAATAATCGCCAAAGTCTTCTCGATTGCTTGTGACAGCACATCCTCTAACCAGATCGCATTACCTTTACGGGTAGAGAAGCCTCCACCCTCCATACTCACACGACCGAACGCCACATGCTCCAGATTCCCTGCCCACTCATAACCCATCAATTCAACAACTTTCATCCATTGGGCAAAATGAAGATTCTGAGCGTAATCGACCACATAAATACACTTATCAAAATCATACGTTCGCTTCCTATAAATAGAAGCAGTAATGTCACGAGTGTGATACAGCGTCGCTCCATCTGTCTTAATAATCAGTGCTGGGGGCATGTTGTAATCATCAAGTCTGACGATCATTGCTCCAGCGTCCTCTATTAGAAGCTGTTTATCTTTCAGCTCCTGCACAATCTCAGCCATCTTATCATTGTAGAAGCTCTCACCGGTATCCGAATCGAAGGAAACGCCCAATAGTTCATAAATTTTGTTGAATTGCTTGTAGCTTACTTCGATAAACCATGCCCATAGCCTCTTCGCTTCTGGGTCTCCTTGCTCTAGCTTGACGAATTCAGCTCTTGCTTCTTCCTCAAGCTCTGGATGGTGCTCCGCTTCTTCATGGAACTTCACATACAGTCTGACTAGCTCACGCACACCGCCTTGCTCGACATCTTGCTCATTGCCCCAATGCCTATAGGCCACGATCTGCTTGCCGAACTGTGTTCCCCAGTCACCAAGATGATTAATCCCTACACAACGGAATCCTAAGAATTCATGGATCCTATAGATCGCTTGTCCGATCATTGTTGAACGCAAATGTCCAACATGAAACGGCTTAGCGATATTAGGCGAAGAATAGTCAATGACGATTGTCTTCCCTGCACCGATCGTGTCCGACCCATACGCATCTTGCTCATCGATGACTGCACGTAACACATCACCTGCTACTGATAGCTGATCGAGATACATATTCAGATAGCCTGATACAGCTTCTGTTCGAGCAATGAAATCCGCTTGAAGCTTAAGCTGTATCTCCTCAGCAATCGCTTGCGGTGCTTTCCTCATCGCTTTACTAAGCTTGAAACAAGGCAACGAATAATCACCCATTGCTGAGTTAGTGGGGACCTCAATCATATCGGATATATCCTCAATCGATAGCCCCTCTAATAAGTTGCTCACCGTTGCCGCGATTTGCTGTTTGTAGTCGATCATTTGTTCAAGGCACCCTCTCTGTTTCCCCATACTATCCTTACATTATAGAGTACGGGGAAACTTTTTCAAGGAGAAGTCTCTTCAAATCCAAGTCTTTGCCTCGCTACATCATATGGAATTGCAATTTCAAGTAGCATTTGCAGCTGTATATTGCTCTTCACACTCTTCTTTAGATGATGAAATAGAATTGGTTTCTCCACTTTGACGATCGATACAACCTCCAGAAGGGGTGCAGGTCCCGTTGGTGTAACTAATTTCTGCAATTGTAATAGCACGTCAAGACAGCGTTGTACTTCCCGATGCTCATCTACCAAACTCGATAAGAATATCCTAATTTGCTCCGGACTCATGAATAACCCCCACGTCATGTATAGTTCCTAATTGTGAATAATCATTATATAAACTCATATGAGCAGTCGAACGTCCAGACTCAATAATACAATATATTCTAAACCATATTTATTAGCCTAGCAAGAGGAGAAGAAGTTATTTACCCTCATCCTTGTCATCCTCACTCTTACCTTGGAGAATTTCAACCGCCTTTCTAATTACAGGTGGAATCGTCACACCTAATCGCCCGCCATTCTCGATGATGGATAACAATTCATTAGCTAGATAGAAGAAGATCACAGTATCTTCTAGAAAATGAACATCTCCTAAGATGATGTCGATTTTATAAGCAATAGCTACCATGATAAATATGAATATTTTCTTCGTAATCCCAATGAGTCCAACAGTGCTTCTTAGCTCACCACGTACACCGGCTGCAATAATTCCAGTAATATAATCAATAACTACAAAGAACAGCAAAATATTCAACAAAGCACTCCATCCACCGAATAAGTAAGAGGTAATTGAACCGCATACTGCAGCCGTCCATTTTACAATCAAATCCCATCTATCCACCGACATCAGCTCCAATACTCGAAGTGAACCTATAACAATCAGCTTATCGCAACGGATCCGTCGCATAACCCGAATCTACTAATGCATCTGCTTGCTCCTCAGGTGATTGTGCAGTCCTATATCCTTATTATATGAACATTCTATTTGAATGCTTGGGATATTTGAAAATCTATTAGAATACCTACCTACGATACGAACAGATTCCATTGACATAGATAAAAGCGCAATAACATAATGTAGGTATCAATGAGAATTAAATATTGTTCACCATAATTGTTTATCCATCTTGCTATAAGGAGGAATACCCCGATGACCGAGCAGACTAATAAGATCAATAACAGCAAGATGTAAGCGGGCTACAACATCTGCGAGGTGCTACAAATTCTAGGTGCTAAGTGGGCTTTCTTAGTTATCGAAGAACTGCTAAACGGACCACAACGGTTCAATCAGCTTCAGCGGAATATAGTCATCGTCAAGACCCAATCCCTCACTGATACACTCCGCCACTTGGAGAAGAACGGTCTCGTATATCGAAAGGTCTTTCCAACTGTGCCCGTAACGGTTGAATACTCGCTGACAGAGAAGGGCATCGATTTTCAAGCAGCTTTGAAGGAAATGGACAAATGGGTGCAGAAGTGGGGAAATCCGATGTGAGCGATCGAAGCTTCCAGCAAAACATCATAATCGTGGTCGTACCTTACCAAGTAATCATATCAGGGACTAGAGGTTAATAGTGGGAAATATTGACTATAATCATATTTAATATAATAGCCTCTCGGCATTGAGTGGGCGTGAAGGTGGTGTAACCAGTGAAATTGATTA
>JBBDIY010000016.1:0-45227 GCA_040880185.1 Paenibacillaceae bacterium | reverse complement strand
ATAAGCCCGAAAGGTGAAGTGGCGAGCTGCGGGAAGGGAGTCGGAGGGGGCAGTAGTACCCATGAAGTGAGGACAACACAACCTCATGGAGGGAAGGACCTTTACCGTGTGCAAGGTGGAGCACTGCATGCCATGGGAGGAAGAACATCGGAAAGCCGGATGAGTGAAAACCTCACGTCCGGTTTAATGCAGGGGGAGCTGGAAAAGTAAAAGGAGGGCTTCCGCCCTCCAATGAAAATTCAGTTCTCTACTCTACAAGTTTTGACAGGTTAATTGGGATATCTAGCATTGGTTGTTAAGGTTGTTACTATTAAGGTTGATACAATTAAATAAGCTCGTTTGTGCACCTAATTATGTGTTGGAAAGTGAAATCTGGTTAAATAGGAGCAATAATGCACTTAGATTAGTTGATTAAGAGGGAAATTAAAAAATTAAGTGCATAAATGACCCTGCACGCCTAGCCAAGCTAGACATAACTAGCCGGGTGAGCGCCGGAGTCGATATAATAGATAAGGTTATCCCGTGCAACAACCTCGTGAAATGATTGTTTTGGATAATCGGCCATCCATTAACGAATAATAAATGATCATGTAGAGGAGGTAAGAGATGACAAGACAGAGAGCCGCAGATAAGAATTTGCAGAATGTTGATAAGGATTTACGCAAGAAATCTGTCAACAGCCAGCAGGCACAGCAGGTGCAGCAAGATTCGAATGATCGCAGGCACCAGGATGCCTTAAATCATGAAGGAGATATTAACGATAATGTCCAATAACGAGAATTATAATCGCAACGAGCACAATGGAAGCGATAATAACAATCAGAGTTCCTCGAAAGTTCATGGTGGGGAGCTGAAGAATGGGCGACTCAGTCAGGTAAAAAACCATAATGTGCTTGATGAACAGATACCGAATGAATACTTGGATAAGAAAGATCCACCGGATCTTGAGGATTATGATGGTTATGAAATAGATACGTTACACATCGAGACGCCTTAAATGGTGTCTTGATTTCTGTTAAATGAATGATTTGATTGAGGGAAATGTAAATAGTAGAATAAGAGAGTATAAAAAGATAATTATGAAGCTTATTTAACCGAAATTCCCGGATAAGAAGGTAGCGGTACTCACCTGCATAGGACTTCACAATCGATACTTCTTTCATAACCTAAATTGGATTGATATAATGGCAAGAAGCTTTCCATTCTATTGAATAGAGGAACTTATCCATGGAGAAGAGATTTGTAAGGGAATCTAGATGCTATAAGATGTCTAGAGTTTTTCCGCCAGATGTGAATAACCATAATACATTGTTCGGTGGCAAGTTAATGGCATATGTGGACGATATTGCTTCCATATCCGCTACCAAACACTGCCGACGTTCGGTCGTGACGGCATCAACAGATTCCGTTGACTTTCTTCAACCGATTCGCCCTACGGATGCTGTGTGTATGGAGGCGTTCGTCACTTGGGCGGGTCGATCATCCATGGAAGTGTTCGTTAAGATCATTAAAGAAGATTTAATGACTGGTGATCGGACCATAGCTGCCAACTCATTCCTTACTTTCGTTGCGCTAGATGATCAGAACAGACCTGTCGAGGTACCAGATGTAATTCCGGAGACAGAGGAAGAGATCATGCTGCACGAGACAGCTTCAAGAAGAGCAGAGGTTCGTCGAATTCGTAGGGAGGAAAGTAAGAGGTTTGCTAATTTCCTATCTGTGCGCCAGCCGTGGGATTGAGGCGATACAATATACTGCGGAGGGAAAGAACCTCAACCACTACTGGCTGAGGTTCTTACATTGTCGGGCGATTATAAGCGCAAGCTCATCAAAAGAATATTTATGATTGACCATATCAACAGTAAAGTTCTCAGCAGCCTTCTGATCCATCAAGAAATGTTCGTTATTCAATTGTAAGAAGATAACCATAGCCGTAAAAGCTGATCTCTTATTCGCATTCTGAAAAGGGTGGTTTTGTCCTATCGATTCAAAAAGTGCTGCGGCTTTCTGGAATATCGAAGGATACGCATCTTCTCCGAATGCGGAGGATTGAGGACGTAAAACCGCCGATTCTAGTAAATCATTACTTTTAATACCAATGTCCTCGCCTAGACTATACCTCTGAATGAGAGCTACATTAATTGCAATAACCTCTTGAATGGTTAGAAAACGGGTATTATTGTTCATCCTATCGATCCTTTAAACCTTTCAAAGTTTCATCATATTGGGTAATAACTTGTGATAAGGTACCAATGAAGTCTGCGCTAAGTCCAGTAGGCAAGGTTACCTTGTTAGCTTTTCTAATCACAATTTCTCCGGTAACTTCATTCGCATCGATTAGGACGGTGTCCCCTAATTCAAGTCCAACTTGTTTAAATGCTTCGGTCATGGTAATTCCAAGGCTATTACCAAACTTTGCAATTCTTCGTTCCATCTCAATCACCTGGCTCATAAATTTTCCCTCCTTATTATATTGTTCAACTGTTATAACAATTATACAATAATGAGCATGAGGAATAAATAATAATTTGAGTGGAAATTTGAACGCTTTGTGGGCTTAATTTCTACACGTCAATATGATCGGAAGGGACCTCACCATGAGGTCTTTTTTATTTATAGAAAATATTACTAATTAATTGGTAGGAATGTTGTATAATAGAGTAGGAATTGAACGAATATGGTCTTATTTTGTCGAATTTATATGTGAATGGAACAATTAACGATATGAATATGAGGAGATTGTGAAATTGATGAAGGAACGTAGGAAGAATACAACCAAGATAATGAGGGACTTATCTCGAATAATGGCCACATTGCTGATCGTGTCATCTCTAGTTGCAATTGTACCACGAGCTGCAAGTGCAACTGCTGTACCCATAATAACTAGTGCGATAATTTCAGATGGGAGTTATGGAGTTGGAGATACGGTGACATTATCGGTTTATGCAGACAGCCCCGGATATACCGTTACGGATGGAGATGTATATATCAATGAAAAAGAGGTATCGGACTCCATAGTTGATAATGGTGGTAATTTTTATACGTTTGAATATATCGTCGAACAGGGGGATCTAGACCGTAGTGTCTTGGCTGATTTACCAGTCTCTATCATTCTTCGTAACGGAACAGGACCCAGTGTCGCCTTTACGGATGCGGTAATCGGTATGGGGACGCTTGATGCCCATAGTCCGGTGGTAAACACTTTATCACCGTCCAATGGTCAGTATCCTGTTTCACTTAACAATACTATATTAGTGATGAATTTTAACGAGAACGTTACAGCTGTTGCAGGCAAGTTTATAAATATATTGGATGATGGAGGTAATTCCATATTTAATAGAGATACTACCGATGGGGCTATTAATACATCAGGTAACACGGTGACAATAACCCACGGACTGTCGTTCGTTAATTCTGGGCAATATAAAGTTTTTATCGATAAAGGTGCATTTATTGATAACCATGGCAATGAATTCGCTGGTATTGATAATGCTCAGGTATATTGGGAATTCTCTATTGAATCCGCTATCTCTGCCACGCTTGCAGCTGATAATTCGTATGTGGATTTAACATTCAGTGAAGGAGTCTATGGGACTAACGACTTTGCAGGCCCAATTAATCTGAATCAATTGAATCTGATCTTCGATGCAAACGGGGATTTAAGTAAAGATGTAACCATCGATTCTATCTCGAAAACGGATGGCAATCCGCTTTTGGGTGGAGAAACAATAGTACGTGTTCATTTGAATATTACAGGAAAAATGGACGGTAGTGAGACTTTAGAGATAAAGCCAATTGAAAATCCTCCATTCTCGATTTATGGGGGGCATACCCTCAGCGAATTTCAAGACACACAATCAACAGGGGTATTTAATCTCAATGCATTAATTACGCGCCAACAGCAACACCTACGATCAGTGGAATATTGATAGAAGGGTTTACATTGACGCGACAATTAACTACTTTGATGCCGATGGCGATCTAGAGGGGACTTCATTATACCAATGGAAGTCAGCGACAACAGCGGATGGTGTGTATACATCCATTAGTGGAGCTACGAGTTCAAGCTATGTATTGACCGGTTCAGATGTAGGTAAATTCATCAAAGTGGAAATAACCCCAGTGGCTTCATCTGGATCGTCCCTCACAGGTGCTGCAACCCTGAGTACCGCAACAAATCAAGTGGAAGCGACGAGGAACGCATTTCATATTATTAAGAGTTCAGCGGTATCTACGGACAACAACACTTTCATTTACATGACAGCGAATATCGCACTAGATCAAGGCCATACGGGGAAAGAAGTTATCGTATTCCAACTGTTTAACGACACTACTCAAGAGGATATTCAGACCATACAATTGGATTACGAATTATCTACAGATGCATCAACAACCTTTACAGGATATTTCATGGTATTAAATGCTAGCAACATTAATTATCACATTAAAATCTCTGTCGTAGATAGTTATGAGTTCTCTACCCTTGGGTTGGATTTAGCACCAAGCATCACAATTCCAATCACAACCTTCGGGCAGTTAGATTCGAATGGAGATACTGAGTTCGCCGTGGAGGATATTGTGAATATCATTAATGGATCTGCTGCATTCAAGGATATGAATCATGATGGTATATTCAATAGTGAGGATGTTGGTATTTTACTTAAATATATTAAACCAATTAATGTAGATCCTTCTATACAATAGAAATTAACTGTAAAATTAATTCAAGATATTCATACTCTCAATATGAGACCGAGTTTCTGTCGTACCCAGCTCATAAATTTTCTTATAAATTTCAATCATGTAATAGTCGTAAGTGTCATTCACATCATCCATGTGATAGGGGATGCCAGGTGTCATGCCCCGGACGAATGTAGCATCCTCTGTATTCCCTTCATTGTCGAATAATTCCTGTAGTTGAGCGACTTCCCGATCAGTTGCTAATATCACCAGTTCATAAGCTGCAGCACCTTGATCGGCCAAGATAGAATGGGCTTGTACAGACACATAATATTTGATCTTTTCCATATTTGGAGCCCCTTTCTAAGTGCTTTCAGTAGCAATTAGGTAGATGATATAACTGATAGCAAGAAGAAGTAAGCTGACAAGATAAAAAAGTACAATCGGATTTTTGAAAATCGGGTTTCTTTTTATCATCTTATAATATTTTTGTCCGAGCATATCTTTTTTCATTCTAGCCACCGATATCGTCCCCCTAAACAAAATTATCCTCTCATTATTTTGTCCTACACCGGGCAAATTATATGCATGCAACAATATTCCTATAGACGAGGAGATGGATTGGGTGAAAGATACGAATGAATTTGTTGAGAAGATGAATGACATCAAAGAAAATGATGCGAAGAATAAGAAGCAACAAGGTCAAGGGAATCCAGCAGTAAAGCTGCCGAATAAGCAACATAGTACGAATAAATAACCTTGGTGACATGTAGTGTTATCACTTTCCATGCCTAGAAAGTTCGAGTACAATGACAAGTGGAGGGAATATTTCCCTATGCTGATCAAGGCGCGACTGATTATCGGAAAGCCACGATAAGCGGGAATGCCTCCTTCCTATATCCAACAGAAGAGAGTGAGTCGATGGGTGGCTCCTAGAAGCAAATGATTTTGAAAATTAGAAATACTTAAAGGGGTTGTCTTATGGACGTTCAACATCGGCTCGAACAATTGGAACAGAAGGTTGTAAAGCTAGAACAACAGGTTGATATGCTGAAGAATCACAGGTACGAACCATTCAACCCTACTTCTTCCACACAAGCTCTTGATCAGGTACAAGCTCCTCCAACACGTAGCAAGCCAGACGACAGTTGGGATGCACTGTTAACCAAGCAGCAAAAAGAACTACCTGTAACGAAGGAACCGATCGATTGGGAACACCTCATCGCACGGGTATGGTTACCTAGAATCTTCATCGTTGTTTTCCTCCTCGGCGTCTTATGGGGATTCAGTGCAGCAGTCAGTGCGGGTATCATTACTGAGCCTGTCCGATGTTGGATTGGGTTGGTTGTTGCTGGGATTATGCTCTGGCAAGGGGAAAGGCAGATGGTCCACAGCCGCAAAGCTCTTGGTCAAGTATTACTCGGCGGCGCAGTGAGTGTTGTCATTCTGTCTCTTTTCGCCGCACACATGTTATATGATCTCATACCTTCTTATCTCGCATTCATGTTATATATATTGTCGATTGGATTAGGGATTGCCGTGTCCATCCGCCACCGTTCCCAAGCGCTGATCATAATAACTTTGATCGCTGGATATTTGGTTCCTTTCCTAATCGATTCTGCCGATCCGGATCTTAGAGTTTTTGTCGCCTATTTAGCCATATTCTCAATCACGATGATTTTACTAACACAACGCCTTGGATTCAGACCCGCCATGTATATCGCCTTCGGAGTACTGCATCTTCCTCTACTGATCGGATACGCATTCGAAGACGGATTTACGGAGCGTTATGCGTTCTTAATCGCGGTACTGATTCAGCATGCCGTTCTGTTCATACTCCATACCTTCCGTCAGAACGTGAAGCAGTCCGATCAATCCACGATTCTGTTTACAAGCTTTGGCCTATTAGCAGCATGGAGTTATGGGATGTTCGAAGGGGAGTTCACATATCCGCTTATTCTGGGCGTTGCCTCGACTGTATATAGTCTGATAGCAGCAACATTGATTACTTACAAGAAAGCATTCAGCGTGTACATGGCCATAGCCACTTGGGGATGGTTCCTCTGGCTCGTAGAAGTGATCCACGTTGATTTCATATCGATGACCCTTGTGGTGGAAGGAACGATTGCTATATTATTAGGCATTACCTATGGAAGTAAACTGCAGCAAGTAGTGGGTTTCCTTACCTATATGATCGGAAGCATATGGGTATTAGGTTCGACGATCCACGATGTTAGGTCTGTGGAGACTTTGGCCTGGTCTATTCTATTGATTAGTGTTGCTATCATTTATGTGTATATTCGCAAAGCTCCGGTCGCTATGAATACCTTCAAATCCTCACGGAACTGTCTGGTTTGGATTGAAGCCGTGCTCTTCCTGATCTTTATTTCGCAGGTGACGAACGCAGCAACAGATGTCTTGGACAATGACTATCAGTACTTGATTCTATCTACTGTCTGGTTGATCTATGCGATAGCCATCATTGCAGTAGGTATAATCGCTCAGATTCGCAAGGCTCGATTGGCCGGAATCATGTTCCTGCTCATCACATTAGTGAAAGTCATCTTCGTCGATTTGCCCTTTGTATCGATGGGTATTCGAGCCATCCTGTTCCTTGGGCTCGGTGGTATTGGGGTAGCGGTCTCAAGGCTATTTTATAAGAATAAGAAAGAAGTTGAACCTGGTGAACAATCGAATCGTTAAACTGACGGATGGAACTCAATTGCCACGACTAGGTCAGGGTACTTGGTATATGGGAGACGCCTAGACCTCTATCTGCTTCACTGGAGGGGGAATGTGCCATTAAGTGAAACGATTGAAGGTATGGAGAGGCTCGTTGAAGATGGTCGGATATTAAGATGGGGCGTCTCCAATTTCGATACGGCAGATATGCGGCAATTATCAAGTCAGCTTAGAGGAACCCATTGTGTGATCAATTAAGTTCTGTATTATCTAGGATCACGAGGGCCAAGGCATCTACGACAGTACATGTCATAGAGAATGCTGCGACAGCAGCGATACATTTATCAGAGGAGGACATAAGAAAACTGGACACCGTATTCCCAGCGTCCAGTAAGAAAGTAGCTCTCGATATGGTATGATAGCCTTACACACCCATTCTGCGATTACGACGAATCCAGAATTGCTTCCATTGATAATACATAAAGCAGCCTAAGCAAAAACCAGATAGTGCTAGAACAACAGCGATCGTTAACATTCCAAGAAATACATAAGCTAGAATGGTTGCTTGGAATGCGGAGGAGATGAAATAACCGAGTAAGAATAATATAGCCAATAGATTATTAAACCGTAATAGCTCACGACTTTCCGTCTTAGAGCTGGCAGGTAGTAGCCCTGAAATTAAGCGAATAAAGAGATTGTATCGAACACCGAAATAACGAGCAATTAACTGTACGGTTAATGGAATAGCAAGCACCCAGGGTTGCCCAGTGATAAGTGAAACAATAATACATAATAGAATTCCTATTTGGTTTGCGCGTACCCAGTGCATCGGAATATCATCGACACACTCGAATGGTGATTTTGATGATTGAAGTGTCATAGTATGGTAGCCTCCTTATAAGTGATATTATACCATAATCCAAGTAAAAGAAGGGGTTTACACAGAATTTATAGAATAATGTATGCTTATTGTTAAATAGTCGAGGGAGAGAGGTTCTGGATTTAGAAATCTCCGAAGAAGAGAAGGGACTACTCCATCGCTCGTCAGCAAAGCTGAAGGAGATCATTGGATCTCTCGGTTTATTGTGATGTACTCGTCAAGGTATTCGGGCTTTCACGCTAAGCAGAATGTCGCTTATTGATTTCTCATAGCTATGGATCTTATGCTTGTGTTCATTAACTTGAAAAGCTATTGTAACCAGCGATTTCAGGGAGTTTATTATACTCTTGGCATCTCCTTTTTTAATAACAGAATTTAAAGTTTTCCATTCAGCGGAGAAGTGTTGTTTAGGTGTGTTCATCTTACTTTGTTCGGATTTGATCTTCACCTTGATGGGATCAATATCGGATAAGGCTTCCCGTAATACTTTGACTGTCTTTGCGTTATCCTCCTTTGCCTTCTTGTACATATCCTCCTTGCTGCGAATATCCTTACGTGCTAGCTGTACAGCAATCCTCATCATATCTGCTTGTGTACCAAGAACACTATTCAGGCTCTTGTTCTTTAGAATTCTAGCCATATCGATTTGTTGATTCAACGCGGAGTAAGAATCGAATAATGGCTTGTATCGTTCTTTAACCATCTTAACTTGCGAATCAAGCTTATTTAATTTATAGGCTCCAATAAGCTTGATCTGCTTGCGAGCTTGGATCAAATCTGCTTCATTCTGATAGTGAAGGGCCTTGATTTTCCCGTCCCATGCCAGATCTTGCTCCTGAATGGCGCGAAGCGTGTTTATCTGAGTTCGTAGATTATTCGCTGTCTTCGATTCAGCCTTGGATATGACCTGCTCTAGCTTAGTCTTAGCCGTAACAGATAATTCCGCAGGGACGGCTAAGACCGAAATTGGAGCAATAATTAATAGGATAACCATGAATAGTATACTGATATGTAATTTTCTCAAATGTAGTTCCTCCTCATTAACAACGAAAAAAGCACCCACAAGAAAAGGCTCAAGAGAGCCTGATCTTACGGGTGCTTCCTACGTAAGTTAATTTAATTTGGGTTAAATATACATCACATTAATAAGCCTGTCAAGAAACGAAATCAGGGTTGAACAGTGGAGATCACCGATCGAGTAATGATGGTTAAATTAGCTGAACGTGTACTTTCATGCAAGAAGATACCGAGACAGGTGTCTTCTTTTGTCATAGCCTTGACACGATACATTATGTATCATACTCTTATGATCATCCAAAACTTTAAGGGGGACTCATTCATGTATGTGAACGCAGAGAAATTCAATGCCTTGCTGGAGGAAGTAAGTAGCATAAGAGCTAAATTAGACTTGTATGAGAAATTCGAGCATGCACGTGAGAAGGAATTTCGCGAACTGGAGCGAGATGTATATAGACTCAAGAATGAGCGAGATGTTCAACTACACACCCCGCAGGTCCGACCGAATTATGGACAAGCAGATTATGAAGGTACGGCTGGCGTGGCATGGTTACGTTAGATTGGATTGTACTCATTATTTGTTTAACAGGAATTCTCTATTGCGCATTAACGATGCCTCGACCAATGATTCTTACCCAAGAGCAATGGCTCAAGCTGCCTGAGGAAGAATCTCAGATGAACGACTCAGATAAAGCCTGATTGATTCGATGGGATGGTTCCTATAACATAGATGGTATGACTTCCAATCGATTGAATTGAATCAGGTGAATGCGGTATGAATAATGAAGACATCGATTTAATTAGACAAGCTAATGATTTAAATCAGATTTCAGCCTTCTTAGCCTTTAGAGATATCGAACAGCTCTCTAGAGATGAGCTTATATCCGGTTATGGGCTCGAGCAGGCGGACCTTCTCCTTGTATTAGGGAGTAGTGTAATCTCAACCATAGAGATAGCCGCGAATGCTATGAAAGCTGGACTAGCTAAAGAGTTGATGATCGTTGGAGGGCGAGGACATTCGACCAATTATTTGGTTGAAGCTGTTCAGCATTCACCAACATATAAGGCGATCCCAACAGAATATATGGCGGAAGCCGAGATCCTATTAGAGATTGCTCTTCAGTGCACGGTGCTTCATAGAGATGATATTCTCTTGGAGACGAAATCAACCAATTGTGGCAATAATGCCAGCTATGCGTGGGAGACATTAAAGTCGTTGGATCGGAACCCTCGATCGATCATCATTATGCAAGATCCTGCCATGCAACTGAGATCTTACGCTTCATTCAAGCATGTATGGGATACGGCTGGTATGGAATGCCGATGGATTAATTTTGCAGCGTTCGTACCTCGATTCCATATAAATCTTGGGCAATTAGGCTTGGAAGAACACGCTCTGATTAATCGTGCTTGGGACGTGAATAGACTTGTCTCTTTGATCATGGGTGAAATTCCTCGACTAAAGGATGATGCGAACGGTTATGGCCCAAAAGGTCAGGGATTTATTGCACATGTAGACATACCTGAACATATCGAAGAAGCATATCAGCGTCTACTCCGCGATTCTACATTATTAGTCAGAGATCAAAGCTGAATATCGTCATACTCATCGTAAACATGATACAATAATAAACGTGTTTATTGATGAATGGGGTTGACAGCTTTGGGATATATCATGCTCCTCCTAGCCACGTTGTCCTGGAGCTTTGTAGGCATACTCGTAACAACGGCATCAACGATGTTCGATACCTCGATCATTACCTTCTTCAGATTTGCACTCGGGATCGTATTCTTGGGTGTATTCTTGCTATTCAAAAACGGTCGAATACAGCTCAGGTCCAATCTGAGATGGATATGGATTGGAGCAATAGGGAAGAGCTGCAATTATTACTTCGAGAATATGGGGATCGCTGATGGATTTGCTTATGGAGGTATCCTCGTCCCACCGATTCAGACGGTCGTTCTTCTGCTTGTTTCGACATTCATATTGAAGGATCACTTATCGAGAAAAGGTTGGGTAGCGGCAGCGCTGTGCATAGTTGGAGTGCTGATTATTAGCTGGAATGGTCAGTCCTTCTCGTTATTCTTAGAAAGCGATGGGCGGATAACATTATTGTTCGTGATAGCGGCTGTAGGTGCGGCCTTGCACGTGCTCAGTCAGAAGATGTTAATCAAACACATGGATACGGGCAATATGAACTTCTCCGTGTTCCTATGGTGCTCGATTCTTATGGCCCTACCGTTACCTCTACAATCCCAGGGCTTCGTTGGACCCTCCAGTGGACTTGCCTGGCTATGTGTTATTTTACTCGGTATGATAACTGGCCTAAGCTTCTATTGGTTCACTGAGGCGGTTCGTCGCGTCCCATTCCCTATGATCGTTATTATTAGTAACAGTTCTGTGCTCTTCACGATACTATGGTCTTATTTATTCTTCAGAGAACCCATTACATTGTATATTCTTAGCGGAGCTTTTGCCTTTCTAGTCGGATTAGTTATACTTAATCTACCAAGCAGACGAGCGATACCAGAATGAAGTGAGAGGTGATCATGATGGCGAAGATAAAGTACTACGTGGTGTGGGTCGGAAAGTCTCCTGGTATATATACGAATTGGGCGGAATGTCAAGCACAAGTACACCAAATGGTCGACGCGAAATTTAAATCATACGATTCAAAGACAGAAGCCGAGAAGGCCTATAAAGAAGGCTGGAAGCTACATTGGGGGCAAGGGCAGAAGTCCAAGGTTTCTAAGCCAAACAAGCCCACAACTATCAGTAATCAGGAAGATATCGATTATAATAGTATCTCAGTAGATGTAGGAACGAGTGGGAATCCAGGTCCGGTTGAGTATCGAGGTGTGGATACACGTACTGGGGAGCTCATCTTTGCTCATGGTCCCGTCAATAAGGGTACGAATAATCTAGGGGAATTTCTAGCGATCGTACATGCTCTAGCTTATTTGAAGAAACAGGGGAGTAATAAGACCGTTTATAGTGATTCTGTGAATGCCATTAACTGGGTGAAGAAGAAGGCTGTCTCCACTACATTGGAGAAGGATGAATCGACTGTTGAGATCTGGACCCTCGTGGATCGAGCGGTAAAATGGCTGCAAACCAATTCATATGACAACAAAGTGTTGAAGTGGGAAACCAGACTCTGGGGAGAAATTAAAGCTGATTATGGGCGCAAATAAATAGAGTGAAAGCGGTAACATATATGCTTATTTTTATGCTAGTATTAGTATTATTGAAATAATTGTATATGGAAGAGGGTTAGATAACTTCATGAGATTCCATGGTTTGATTGGACCTATACTTGCAATGCTCATTCCATACCTACTCTTTGAATTACTTCGTTTAGGATTTCTGCCCGATCAGCTTTATAACATGCCTAAAGGGCACTTCTACATCGTAAGCTCTGTGGCGATATTGGCAACTATTATTGCGATTGCCGTAGGGATTGCGGGCAGGAGATTAAGGAATATTCAAGTCAGCTTTCTGTCTCTAGCGTTCATATCACTTGCCGAACTATTCGCGATACATGGTTTATCTACACCTGAATTTCTCATGCATGCTAGTGATTTAACTGGGACTGCTGCGTCTCTAAGTGTTCTCTTAGCTTCCTTCTGGTTATGGTTATCATCTGTACCTTCGGATTCCAAGATTGTCGTGTTCCTATCTAGAGGTCAGAATTACTTAGTGCCGGGCTGGACTCTACTGTTGTTTATCTTCGGGTTTGTAGGTATTCTATACCCTGCTATTGTTGACTTTATTCCAATATACGAGAATCCCCTCAAGGGCTCTGCCGCAACAATTACCCTTCTACTCAACGTTATGGCCATTTATCGTTATTATCAATCCTATCGATTCTCGAGATATCCATTACAAATACATATAATCTATAGTTCTGGCTGGTTTATTGTCGCTCAGATTATCATGATGCTCGGAGCATACTATATGCTGAGCTGGTGGATCTATCATTTTCTACTCTTAATTTCTACAATCAATATGATCGTAGGATTAATTCGGCAGAATAAGGGGGGCAACTCCATTGTATTGGCGATGAAGGCGTTGTTCACAACGGACCCCATAGAGAAAGTTACAAGTTGTTTATCCCCAAGCGTCAAATCATTAATTAATCTTACAGAAACAAAAGATAGTTATACAAGCGGACATAATTTACGTGTTACGATGTATGCTCTTAAGCTAGCTACAGAACTAAATATTCAACCTGAGCAATTACGTGCACTGGCACAAGGGACAATCGTACATGATGTGGGCAAGATCAGTGTACCCGATGCCGTTCTCAATAAACCAGGTCCACTGACGAATGAAGAAAGATCCATCATTGAGCAACACCCTGTTAAGGGGTATGAAACGTGTAAGACGCTTGGTTTTATGATGGATGAGCTGAATATCATCCGTTCGCACCATGAGAAGTGGGACGGCACAGGCTATCCCGATCAATTGAAAGGTGAGGATATTCCCTTATTGGCGAGAATCGTGGCGGTGGCGGATGTATATGATGCCATAACTTCGAATAGATCTTATCGACGGGCTTGGTCTCATCAAGAGGTTATGCAATTATTAGTCGATGGTAAGAATCGTCACTTCGATGAGCGGTGTGTAGATGCATGGGTGCGATTATGCGATAGAGAGCCGGCCGTATATCAGAATGATTTGCAGGTTTCTAGTAATCTATAAATATGCACGGGATTAATAAGCAAATGGGCGAATACTCTAAATTTCTTAGGTTATTCGCAGGTTTATTGCGATATTTGAAGTAATCTGAATATTCCAATTATTAAAATTTTGTATTATAATAAAGGCAACAAAACGATTACCTTACACAGTGGTTATCTTTCAGTAACAGGCGAATGAAGGTGACAATCAGGCCTATCTTGGATGATGTGGCCATTCACCACAATATCTATATTGGTCGCCTGAAGCTGATGATCATATATAATCTTGATTCTGAGAGGGGATAGTCCAATGGAATAGGCTAGCGATGCATACTATAAGCAGTTGATACACAACAAGAAGAAGCGGTGACAGCTTATTCTAGAAACTGTGGGTATGCGGGAACTCATCAGATCAGCTTTAATAATCTGAACATAAGACGTGCTGAGCATGTTGAAGAAAGGAACGGGAAAACTACAAGTGAATAGCTTATGTAAGGAATAACCTCCGTTTATTTGATAAACGGGGGTTATTTGCGTCTATAAAAATCAATACCTAACGTGTACATATCATTAAAGATAGTTTATTACAGCAAATAACATAAATTTGTCAAACATTAAACGTTTACATGTTATATATCATAACTTATGTTTCGAAAACTCTAGCGAATTGTAGCCATTATGTTATAATTTATAACATTAAAGTGACACCATTCTATGAGATGTGAGGTGAGGGCCATGTTTGGTTGGATTGGATTGAAGAATGGCTTACCTCTTTGGTGGTCGTATCGCTTGAATGCTCGTTTGAAAGTTGATGTGGAGCATATATTTGAAGGCATTGCCCAGACGCGTGTTGATACCTTGGTCGAATGGACAACGGAATATTGGGCTCACCTTAACAGACTACTGGGACATCTGCAATCTTTACAAACAACCACTAGTTTGTCGGAAGGAGCAGATGCTAGTGTTTGGGACGGGCTATTCTCGGCAGCCCATACCCGTGCATCTAGCTTCTCTGAAATCTTCATGCTAGATAAAGAGGGAACTGTTACATACTCCACTTATTCTCCACATCAACGACAAAATTATGGTCATGACAGTTTGTTCTCCCCAGGTTTATTGTATTCTCGTGAAGGTCAAGGGCGCAATTGCCTATTCGGACCCTATGGGGATCCACTGACATTAACGATTGGACCTAGCACATCCTCCTTTCATGATAAGATGACGTTGATGTTCATTGTACCCATCATGGAGAATGGTCGATGGGGTGGCGCTCTGTGTGGGAGAGTACCCAACGATGTAATTGGTGATCTCATTCAAAGGGAATCTGGACATGTGTATCCGGATTCCGGTGATAATTATATATTCATGGCACAGCCCGAGCTGAATGGACATATTCATCCGGGGACAGCCTTATCGCGAAGTAGATTCGAGGATCGAACCTTCACGCATGGTGAGAATCTCAAGGATGGCGTACGTACAGACTGGGGTGTTGTATCGATACAAGAGCATACTGAACTTGAGATTATGTTTACCGACCCCGCTACACAGCAGCTTCATCTCGGCGTAGCTGGGACGATTAAGAATGGGAGTAATCTATTCGTGGAATTCCCTGGGTATTCGGATTATCGACATATTCCAGTAATCGGTAAGGGAGTTACCTTCCAACTTCCGCATTGTCCTGATGTATGGGGAATGATGTGTGAGGGAGATTTAGAGGAAGTATATCGAATACGAGGATTGGGCTGGCGTATGCTCAGGCTTCAGCTTCCGCTTCTACTCAGTTCATCTCTGCTTCTAGCAGTTTCTGCATACGGGCTCATGCAACAACAAATGAATGAAACATTTACAGCCTTGGGTGTCGGTGCCCTGTCCGTATTGTTCGGTCTCATCACTGCAAGGGTGCTTCATAGAAAAGGAACTCACCGGCATATTGAGCATCTGGATCAAATCAATCGATTTATCCGCATTAATGCAGAGGGTAAGGGGGATTTAACCCAACGATTAGTCCCTTCCGAATTCGATAATGATGAATCTCAAGAGCTTGCCAAATGGATTAATAATATGATCGATTCACTCGAAGGTATTATGCTGCAGGTGAAACAAGCGGCAGCAGATGTTCAATCTAACCAACAGTTATTAGATCAGTCTACAGATACTAGTGTGGGTTCAACAGAACGAATGAGCAATAGAATTAGTGATATGATACGCAGTATCCGAAGCCAGCTGAAGGATATAGATTTGGCTAAGGATGTCGTTGGTGAGATGAGAATAACATTACGTGAATTAGAGAGCAAAGCCTCTGGGCAGATCGGTGTGGCACAGAACGAGGTGGAGCGCATTGGGGACAAGATGTTCCAGATTTCCTCCAAGGTAGCAGAAACGAATAAAACAATCATTACATTCATGGATACGACCAAACAAATACAATCTGTACTCCATGTCATCGATGAGATATCCACACGAACCAATTTATTGGCCCTTAATGCTTCTATCGAAGCAGCTAGAGTAGGCGAACATGGACGTGGCTTTGCGGTAGTTGCTGGGGAGATAAGGAAGCTAGCTGATCTAACTCGTAAATCGACGGAGGAGATTCATGGAACTGTTGACCAGATCTATATCAATGCTCAGGAAGCCATATCCTCGATGGAGGAAGGGACGCAAGTTGTAGCGGAGGGGACAAGGCTAGTTGCGGCAACAACGGTTATATTGAATGAGGCCAATACAGAGGACTCACTGAAGACACAGGTTGTTGATGATGTTGTAATCTTGATGGAGAAGATTGCTAATGTAAGTAAAGATAATCGCAAGATTTCAAGTGAGGTAGAGTCTAGAGTTCAGGAGCTACTTGCTGAAATTCTTAATTCTCGACGCACGTCGACCCATGTTGTGGCCATTACTGACTTCTTGCAGCAGCTTGTGAATCAATTCCAACTAACGGATATTCGTAAGAGCTAGTGAAAGTACAAAGGTCATCTTAGTCGATGACCTTCATGCTTTTCTCATTTAAAAAGAGCTGCCCTAAGTCACTTTGACTTTTGGGTCAGCCCCTTCGCAGGACTACGAATTTAACAAATCATATTAGCCGTGCATCATAATAGGTACTTCATTATCGTTAGTTAAATCCTCATCGGAAGCTAGCTTCTTAGGTTTAGTCAACAGGAATCCCATCAGCATACCAATTATTGCGATGACCACGAGTACTACGAATGTTTCACTATAGGATGTGGCCCACATTTCTAGAGGAGTCTTGACAGCTTCCTTCGAGTGAAAGGTGAATCGATTCGTCAGGATGGTAGCAAGTCCGGCTATCGCAAAGGAGGCCATAACCTGTTGGGCCGCATTCGTAAGTGAAGTTACCCTACCGACCAAATTCTGTGGAGCAGATTGAATGAGATGAGTATTGAGTGGCATCATCGATAAGCCCATTCCAGCACCAATCAATGCCAGTGGAAGCATTAAGGATGATATTCCGTCCTCAGCGGAAATGCGTGTAATCATGAAGGCGGCAATAGTGAGCAACGCCATTCCGGAGATAACAAGAGGTCTTGCTCCGATACGGTCGAATAGCTTGCCGCTGATTGGCATGAATACACCAGCTGCGATCGCTTGTGGAAGCATAATAAGACCTGTTTCGAAAGCGGAGTAACCCTTAGCCGTTTGCAGGAATAAAGGAATCAGGAACATCGTTCCGAACAAGGCGATTTGTGAAATCCACTGGATCACAATGCCGCGGCTGAAGTCCATGGAGCGGAATACCCTAAGCTCAAGCATCGGTTGCTTCTGACGAAGCTCGACAATAATGAAGATAGCTAGTGAAACAATGCCGACACATATACCTACTAAAGTTTTTACTGAAGTCCAATCATGGCCGCCTTCACTTACGCCATATGCTAATGAAGCGAATGCGAGCGGTCCGAAGATCATACCCCAAATATCGAGGGCGGCTACGGTTTGTTTTTCAATACTAGGTAAAGAACGAATTCCGATAATAATACCGACGATTCCAATAGGTAAGTTAATGATGAAGATCCACTGCCATGCCGCAAAGTCCACCAATGCGCCAGCGACGATAGGTCCTAATGCTGGAGCCAAGAGAATAGGAATACCCATCATGCCCATTACGGCACCGACCTTGCCGGGAGGGCTAAGTCGATAGGTGAATGCCATAGCGATTGGCATTACCATACCGCCACCCAAACCTTGGAGTACACGGTAAATAATAAGCTGGATCGGGCTAGTTGCAAGTGCGCACAATAATGACCCGATGGTGAAGAGAGCGATGGAGATGAGGAAAATACGTTTGGCTCCGAACCGATCGGACAGCCAACCAGCTAGTGGGATAACAGCTGCTTGGGCTAGTGCATAACCCGTAACCGCCCATTGTAACAAGGATAGTGTGCTGTCGAATTCCGTTACCAATCCCGGTAAAGCCACATTCATAGCTGTACCATCTAAGATAACCATGAACAATCCGATGATGATGGCGATAAGTGGTACTAGAATTTCCTTGATAGATTGTGTTGCTTCAATTGAAGTTTTAACATTGGAACCTTTTGACATTTCCTAGCCTCCTAAAAGCTATATTCCCTTGACCCCAATATATTGGGGGAGTACAATAAGGGTTGTTCACAGAGTGAATACACGTTGATAACGACTCATTTTTCTGATCTTACCGGACTATTGTCCGGTTGTCAAATTAATATTGTGTTAATGAAATGGGGTGAAGTGATTGCAGGAGCGTAAGGAACGTCGGGATTACCAGGAGAATCGGCGAATTATTCTACAGAGCGCGCTGGAACTGTTCGATGTACATGGTATAGACAACGTAAGTATGCGACAAATTGCCCAGTCAGCTGGAATAGGACAAGGTACCTTGTATCGAAGGTATGCGCATAAAGGGGAATTGTGCCTGGATATCATGAAGGAGAGAATGCATCGTATTGGTGAAGAGATTCAAAGCTATTTGTATGAGTCTAGAGATCAGACTATTCATCATAAGTTAGATAAGATCGTTGAAATCATGCTCGATTTTGTAGAGAAGCAATCTCAGAACCTAAGTGCTATTAAAGCGCCGGGCTGTGAACAAAACTCCATAATTTATTCTACACCTATATACAAATCAATTCATGCTATAATATGTGAGTTGCTCAAAGAGGCGCTCCGTGAACAAGGACGCTCAACACCGGATCCAATCTATACTGCAGATGCGATTCTAGCTATGCTCTCGCCCCAATTGTATGTATATCAGCGCATAGATCGCGGATATTCGATTAATGAGATCAGAGAGAATATCAGTAGCTTATTCTTTGACCCTTTGTTTGCAACAATTCAATAATAATAAGGAGCCACCAGAAATGTCTGTAGAAGATACCCAATCGCTTGATCTAGAGCGATTATTCAATGAAGGAAATTTATCCAAAGAACGTCCATTCCGTACACTATTATCGATATATCGAGGACATTACGGAAAGCTGCTATTATCACTGCTCTTCTTTATTATCAAGCATTCGCCGATATGGGTTATACCTATTGTATTAGCAAATATGATTAATATTGCGAGCGATCCCGAGAGTCATAGCCTGACCGAAGTTTGGATCAATCTTATTGTTCTTCTTGTTTTTATCATACAGAATATCCCAAACCAAGTGTTTCACATTAATTTTACAAGTCGTGCTACTCGACAGGTTGAAGCAAGTCTAAGAAGTACGCTCGTTCGTAAATTACAGCATTTGTCTGTGTCCTATCACAGTGAACTCCGTTCAGGTAAACTACAGGCTAAGGTACTTCGGGACGTTGAGGCCATTGAGTTTTTATCCAAGCAGATTATAGTTTCTTTTATTCCTGCTCTAGCGAATATCATCTTCGCAATCTCGTATGTAGCAAGTAAAAATTTATGGATGGTAAGCTTTTTTGTGTTCGTTACTCCTATTGCAGTTCTGATTGTGTATGCCTTTCGTAAGAAGCTGTCTCTGCGTAATAGACAGTTCCGTACTGAGATAGAAACGATGTCTGGTGAAGTTGCTGAGACGATGGAGATGATTCCTGTAACTCGGGCTCATGGATTAGAAGCTGTTGAGATCGCTAAAATCGAAGCCACACTTCGTAATCTAAAGGGAAAAGGATATAAGTTAGATATCACTGAAGCATTCTTCGGATCATCAGGCTTTGTTGTATTCCAAAGCTTTCAGGCCATCTGCCTAGGATTAACGACTTATTTGGCTTTCAATGGCAAGATATCTGTCGGAGATATTGCCTTATTCCAAGGCTTATTCGCAACAATATTAATGTCGATCTCACAAATTATTAATGTATATCCACAGATTGCGAAGGGTTTCGAATCAATACGTTCCGTCTCGGAAATCCTGTTATCTAATGAAACAGAGGAATATTCAGGCAATCATAAATTCAAGAAGATCAAAGGGAGTCTTAACTTCGAGAATGTATACTTTCATTATCGCGATACTGATAAACACGTGTTAAGGAAGTTCAATCTAGAAGTTAAACCAGGAGAATGCATCGCATTTGTTGGCGAGTCGGGTGCAGGGAAGTCGACTGTGTTGAACCTAGTTATCGGCTTTTACCGTCCAACTGAAGGGCGAATTCTAATTGACGGTATACCTATGGACGATATTGATATTCAGAAATTCAGACAGAAGCTTGCCGTCGTGCCTCAGAACACCATCCTGTTCTCAGGTTCCATTCGCGAGAATATTACATATGGGTTAACCCATATTACAGACGAACAAGTCCAACATGTCATCAAGATGGCTAATCTACAAGATGTCATTCGCGATCTTCCTGATGGAATTGAAACCAAGATCGGAGAACATGGCGGTAAGCTATCCGGTGGTCAACGTCAAAGGATTGCGATTGCTCGAGCGCTTATCCGTGACCCACAAATCATCATCTTGGATGAAGCGACATCGGCACTAGACAATATCTCTGAATTCCAAGTTCAGAAGGCTATGCGTGAGCTCATTCATGGACGAACGACGTTCATTGTTGCCCATCGCCTATCAACGATTCGTGATGCTGATCGTATCGTTGTCATGAAGCAAGGCGTATGCGTAGAGGTTGGTTCGTATGAGGAACTGATGGAGCGGAAGGGCGAATTCTATCAGCTGAAGCAAATGCAAGCCTGATCATTATACTTCTATGGACAATAAAAAAGGCCAACAGAGAGGTTGCTCTCCTTGCTGGTCCTTTCCTTACACGCTGTTCACGGTCCTTACACCATAAGCAGATAAAAAATCCCAGCGCATGCTCTCTCTAGATAGAGATTAGAGGTAGCAGCCTGAGAAGAAATAAAATAGATTGTTGTATGTTAATGTCTGTTAAGGACAGGTAGCATCTTTGTACTATGAACCATGGTGGAAGAACAAATTGGGCAGGTTGGCGTTTCTTTGAAGGAGAGGGCATCTCGCATCCAGCAAGTGCAGCCTTCTTTGTTACAAGTCCAAATGGATGTTTGTTCAGTTTGAACGGGTTCTAAGCCTTTTTTTGAGAAATACAAATTGACTCCTCCTTAAAGTTATTGATGATCACGCAAGTGAGCGAAATAACGACATTGAAAGTATAAGCAAAATTATTAGAGTTTATAATGTGAAAAAGAACTGCCCGATCAAGGGCAGTTCTCTATTCAATTAAACTCTATAGCTTAACTACGTTTTCGGCTTGAGGGCCGCGATTTCCTTGAACGATATTGAATTGTACGCGTTGACCTTCGTCAAGTGATTTATAGCCATCACCTGTAATTGCACTAAAATGTACAAAAACGTCGTTGCCGCCTTCAACTTCAATAAATCCAAAGCCTTTTTCTGCGTTAAACCATTTCACTGTTCCTGTTTCCATTTCAAAAAACCTCCATATTGCTAATTTTGACGAAGATAGAAAATGCACATTTATTAAGGGTGTTGTGTTGAAGTGATAGCCCCTAATGCAATATGCTAATATCTCCATACAATACAATAAACTTATTATTGCATATTATTATCGAAAGGTCAAATAAGAAATGAAATATTAATTGCTAAATATGGATGAACGATTAGGCTCATCAATGAATAACATGCAGGAAACATTATTAGGCGGTTGATACCCTATGACTATGGTTCCAGCGTATATGAATACGATCCAATTCGAAAGGGTTACAAGAGGAAGAGTGGTACGTGCTGCACTGGCCTTAAATCAAAGCGGAGTACAATTCGAAATTTTCGAGAAGTCTCGTTGTAACGAGCAGTATTGGACACGAACCGCGAATGGCGGCTTCTTAATCAAAGCCTCGATTAGACCTTCTGTTGCAATCAGAGATATATACACAAGCGGTCCCTTATATGCTTTTGAATGTGCTACAGCTATTGTCATCATTCTATATAAAGCCGTATTAGATTATTTAGGTGAGCTCGTATTTGATAAGTTATTCAGTTCTTTATATTTACGGGATTGGCATTATGATGCAGACCTCCGATTGAAGGTTACAGAAGGGCGGACGATAAACCCTGGAGATGTAGTTTATTTCCGTAATCCAGATGTAAACCCCCTTACTCCTCAGTGGCAAGGAGAGAATGCAGTTGTGCTGTCAAACCATCTTTATTATGGCCATGGTTTGGGCATTGTGTCTGGAAAAGAGATCATTGCTAGCCTTAATCGATTCCGCAAGCCGGGCTCAGATGTATCAGCATATTTAACTGAAACCGTTGTCCAATTAGATTATATTTACTTATATTCTTTAATAAATCAATAATCTAAACTTCAAAGACCGTATTCATGGTACTATACAAAAGTAATTATAAAGTCTCATAATGGATACGGGTTATCTATCTAAAGCTTTGAGGTGGATTCATGTTTCAAGATATCGATGATTTGCGAGTGTGGAATCGGATCATTCTGAATACGGCATGGTTTATTGTGGTCCTCATTTCGATAGCGGAGGTAATGGGCTTATTATACGATTATATGATTGGGATGAGGGGTACTTCTAGCTTAATTTACGACCGATTTATTACCCCAACCATGTGGCTTCTCACTATCATGTTGGCTACAGAAATGATCGTTCGGTGGTCAAAAAAGTTTAGTGATTATTGCATTATGGTGACGGCAACCTTAATTCCGACCGTCGTAATCATATACTTTTCCTACATCACTACGATCCATAATATCTTATTCTTATCTATTCTAGTTGTAGCTTTCTACTATGAAAGGTGGAAGGTGTACTTATCCTGTGCATTGAATATGATCGTCTTCCTATTGTTGTTTAATTATAATGACAGCCTTCGCACAAATTTGGACGGCCATGATATGATAGTGTCACTTTTTATTTTTCTTACTTGTTCCATTCTTTCATTGGGTACTATGTCAAGAGGCATGAACTTAATAGATAAGTTGAAGCAAACGATGGAAGAACAGCAGAAACTAATGATCCGTAATATTACTATGGACCGGATGACGAAGATTGATGCTCTAACAGAGCTTTATAACCATAAGACATTCCATGAATACTTGGATCGGTTAATTGATGAGAGTGAGCGTACCGGACTTCGCTTACATCTGGCTATGCTCGATATCGATAATTTCAAGAAAATTAATGAAAAGTTTGGACATCAAGTAGGTGACATCGTTCTAAGTACACTCGCAGATGGATTGCGAATCTCTGTGTCTCCACATGACTTTGTATCACGGTATGGTGGAGAGGAATTCGCCATTATCTTCGTTGATCAGTCAGATGAAGAAGTATTAGCTTGTGCAGAGCATATTCGTTCTCATGTGTCGCAAATGGATATAATTGGGATGGGCGGACAAGCTGTTACGATCAGTATAGGATTGCAGGCATATACGAAAGGTACTAGCAAGGAAGAGTTGTTCAGGAATGCAGATAATTGTCTGTATGAGGCGAAACGGACGGGCAAGAACAAGGTAGTATGGGGTAACCTTCCAATTAAAGGAGATACATAATGGCGGAACAATTGAATAATTGGTCACATATATTGGAATCGGAGTTCGAGAAGACTTATTATCTGAAGCTATGGAATACGGTTCAAGAGGAATATGCGCTTGGAGAAGTATATCCTGAAGAACGGCATATTTTCTCTGCGCTTCAATTAACAGCATTAAACGATGTGAAGGTAGTCATCCTAGGTCAAGACCCTTATCATGAAGCGGGGCAAGCTCATGGGCTTAGCTTCTCAGTTATGCCCGGAGTTAAGATACCGCCATCATTACGCAACATCTATAAAGAGCTGGCGGCTGATGTGGGCTGTACCATTCCGAATCATGGGCATCTAACCTCTTGGGCGAATCAAGGGGTATTATTGTTGAACACTTCGTTAACCGTCCGCGCGAAGGCTGCTGGCTCCCATCAGGGGCTGGGTTGGGAATTGTTAACGGATCGAATTATTCAGATCGTGAATGAATGTCAGACACCGATTGTGTTCCTCTTATGGGGTAATCATGCGCAAGAAAAGCAAAAGCTTATTACAAGTCCCCATCATTATATACTTTCCTCTGCGCACCCCAGCCCATTAGCTGCATATCGGGGGTTTTTCGGTAGTCGTCCCTTCTCAAGAACGAATGATTTTCTAGTAAGTGTCGGCAAAACTCCAATTGATTGGCAGATCCCTGATCTTACACTTTGAGCATCTCATCGATGCCCCGGAGTGTTGATTCTACACTTTGAGCATTTCCCCATATTTGGTCAATACGATGATGAGTGCTGCTTCACATATGGCGCGAGCCATTGTATTAGAAGTGACCTCGGCGAAGAAAGTTGCTTGCCTATCTAAGATTTCACATGTCCATTCCTCAGGTCTGCCGAACAGATTAACGAATAATCCATCCTCAAGGATCTTATCCATAATATCATGGGCATGAGTCGGGTTTCCGGCAGGATTCCACTGCTCCATGCTTCCTTCGTTCTTACGCCATTCACCGTAATTAATCTGAACAAGCGCGTTCAATTCAGCCACACTCATTGCAATTAAACGCTCGTGGATTTTCTCTACAACTTCGCTCATTATGAGATGAGCCTCCTTCGTAATAGTAATAGATTCCTCCATTGTACCTGTATGCATATAGTCATAGCAAACGAGTGTTACTAACATAATTGTTCGTAAATTCTACTTCTCAGACAGCCGCTCCAGCATCGCATTGCCATTCGATCCGATTCGAACGTAAGCGAAGCGGGCGTTCCGTTCAACTTCAAGTCCACTTCCCTCAGGAATGAAGTAATTTTCGATTCCGTAATTGATTTGATTCCAACTGTATGATTCCTTCTTGCCATTGATCACAATTTCATCAGGTCCTAATGTCTCACCATCCGTATATACTCGGTTGAATACATGTAAACCCTGGTCATTCTTAGCTAGCACAATTTCCATTCGGCTTTTCTGATCATACAACTCCTCACTAACATTGTCCGGTAAATCTGAGATTGTATAACGAAGCCTCACATAATCACCCTGCAGCAATGAACGTGGATCGATTGGCTGTAGCTCGAGCTTCACGATAGTGCCTGTTGTCAGCAATCGTTCACTGCTTGCGGTCTGATACCCTAGAAAGCCGAATTGGAGTACGATCACGATAAGTATGAGCAAGCCTTGCTTGTAAAGCTGGAAGCCAGTGAATTCTTCAGCATTGTCCTGATCCTTGTAACGACGGGCGAATGCGTAAGTGACGGTTATTGCGATCAGACCTAATATAGCCAAGGTAATTGATTTGTGCAGGAGTGTCCATAGCAAATCGTAATATTTGTACGCTAGGAATACGAACCAGAAGATCAATGTTAAGGAAATATCAAGTGCTTTCTCGCGTCGTATGAAGTGAAAGACCAACCATGTGACTAAGACGAAATTGATGACATTAAATAATACATAGGAATACGGGAATATATCTTCCATAAAGGTTAATAGGAGCAAGAAGAATAAGCCAGCGTATAAGCTGCTTTCCCGTAATTGTTGCTTTAAAGCCCCATCAGTTAGTAATAAATGCAAGCCATATATGATGGCGTTCAGAATAGTCATGGCAAGCAGAATATACGTCCAACTATTAGTTGAGTCGAAATTAATCATCTGAACCATGACAATCATCATGATGATATTCACAATGGTGTATGTAAATAATCGCTGAATGTGACCTTCTAATCGCATCCAACCCACAATAGATAAGATCAGGTAAATGAGCGAGAGCAGGTGTTCGTCCAACCAGAGAATGGCCACAATACCTGATATATTACCGATCATTAAGATGGTATATCTGACAACGGAATTGATTCTGGGTAAGAATAACATAGGAAGAACGAATAGTAAGGATAAGACGAATAGCACATTCTCAGGGTCTGTATCTAGAGAAGCCATGAAGACGATCCCGGATAAGGATATGCTGCCAATGATAACTCCTATGATGATGACCACCGTAGACACGATTTTGCCGGCAATAACGCTTGATTTCCCATCCTTAACTTCATCATTTTCTTCGTCCTCTGACGGTAAGCCCTTGAGAAAACGGAAGAATAACAAATTACCAGTCAGTAACAACGCCACGAACACCAAACCATAGATGAAGAAAATAACAGAGTAATACGACTCGGCCAGCTCGACGAATTTGAGCACAGCATAAGCTGAAGCGGCTAATGCATTCAGGGTAAGGAATAATTTATCCGTGCGAATCTTTATGAAATAATAGAAACCGGCGGCAATAGCAGCGATCGTAAGCGGATTTAACCATATACCATACGTATCAAGGGAGAAAGAGTTGGACAAGGCTAATAAAGCAATGTGAAGAACGATAAAGCTGAAAATCTTCAAGGTTGTGGAATGTAACCATCCCCGCTCAATAATAATGAATAAGATCAAATTCAATGCAGCGAACAGCGCGTAGATGCCAATCTTCGTTCCTAAGCTATACTGGATCTGGTCGAAGGACGGGTAGAAATATAGTAACAGTGTGAGATGAACCAATATAAATGACAGCAAATAGAATGGCGTGTAGCGTGTAATGACAGCGAACAGAATTGCGGGAATAGACCATATAAGGAATAGTCCAAAGCTATCAGCGTGTGAATTGTAGATTTGTCCAAGTAGAGCAACACCCACTCCGAACGCTATACATCCACCTATCAAGAATAGACGAGCAAGGAAAGTGTGTGTTCCGTGCATGAATCGAAACTTCGTTAGTAAAAAGGCTACCCCATAGAAGAGAGCAACTAAGCCTGCGGAGAGCGCAACCTTCTCTATGCGCTCCATGCCTGCCCAGTTGGCTGCGAAGAAATAAATGATCGCTGCTAATAATAAGGATATTCCAAGTAGAAATCCTGTTCGTATAAGATTGGGTTGTAACATTATGATCATCCTTTCGTGTATGGATTGCTTATGTTAATATAATAATCTGCATGAGAAGGATGCCATAGTACTAACTTTGTGTAGTACCTTCTAAGGAAAAGAAAAAACACCTTAAGATTCAGGTGTCTTCTTTGGATCATTTTTCCGCATTAACAGGATGATCGAGCTGATGATCAAAGTTGTTGATAAGGCGGCTGCGATACGGATCAAGTACATCTTACGCTTACGTCGACGTTCATCCTTATACAGCTTCTTTATAATTTCCCATGTTGCACTTGATTCATCAGGTGAAAGTGATTTCATATCTAGTTTGGATAAGTCTTTGTACATCTGTTCGACACCGGGATCTGTGTATTCTAGGCTCATCATTATTCCCTCCCCGAATGGGTTATATACTTTATTATAGCCTAAACGTCTACACAATGCGACAGGGATACAGTTCTTTTTTGATAGTTTGTACATTAATTTGACTACATTGTGCTGAAACGTAATTTCATTAATATGCCATTCTGGGTCTCTTATTATTCATTAATCGTGTATTCGGTCCGTGTGGTATAATTAAAAGAAACTAAGCGATGATCGATGGGGTATGTTGAGAGGAGGATTTAGGTGGAATATATCAAAGTTGCTGTCTTGGACAATGCTTTCGAGGCTTCGTTGGTTGAACAGATTATGAATGATCAGGAAATCCCTTATGTCATTCAATCTTATCAAGATGCTGTATATGGGAATTTGTTCCAAATAACCAAGGGTTGGGGCGCCATTCAAGCGCCAGTTAGTTTCAAGGATCGTATCACCACCATTGTGCAGGATGTTCGTACGAGTCAGGTGGGGGAACCGTTAAGTGAAGAATAGATCATAGATGAAAATGTTTGGAACCATAGAGAAGCCCAATCCCTTTATAGGGGTTGGGCTTTTTTGTTGAGGTTAGATGAATTAAGTTCGATTATGCACCTAATTATGTGTTCGTAAAATGAAATCTGATTATTAAGTGCATTATTGCACCTAGACTAGCTAATAAGAGGAGAGGTCAAAAAAATAGGTGCATATATGACATTAGATCATAGATAAGATTATCCCTGTAGCACCGCTAGTATGAGAAAGTGCAAGCGCGAAATAGTGCTCTATCAGGTCGTGAATGGTTTTGCGGATTTCTTTAAGCATTGTTTGAGAAAGTGGGGGGAGTCATATTATGTTATATAACATAACATTAAAATATCCGTTTGTGAGTATTTAACAAGAAATGATGAAACAAATTATGAATAATATATAAAGACATGTGAGGAATTTGGTTATATAATATCACATATGAAGCGATTTTCACTCTTTGATGTCACTATATATAACATTAATTAAATATAGGTGGTGAAAAGGATGTTCGGACGAGGAAGCCAACAGATGTCAGCTGTAAAGCCTGAGCGGATACCAGGTCAGATTGTATTGGAAGCTAAAGGATTAACAATTCGATTCGGAAGCTTAACGGCGAATGATCAGGTTGATCTGAAGGTGATCGCAGGTCAAGTTCATGCCGTACTTGGGGAGAATGGTGCTGGTAAAAGCACGCTTATGAAGATGCTCTATGGTGTATATGTACCCGACGAAGGGACATTGAGTATGGATGGCAAACCAGTTGTGTTGCATCCTCCAGCCCAAGCAAGGTTGCACGGAATCCGCATGGTGTTCCAGGATTTTCGCTTAGTTCCTGCTCTGACCGTTCTAGATAATATTGCTTTGGCAGTTGCGACTAAGGGTACGAGATATTCACCGAAGTCGATGCGGGAGGAGATAGCCAAGGTAGCTACCAGATACCGAATTGACGTGAATCCGGATGCTTATATTTGGCAGCTTGATCTGGGGCAACGTCAGCGAGTGGAAATCTTGAAGGCATTACTGTCACCGGATACACGGATTGTGATTTTCGATGAACCGACAAGCGTTCTGACACCTCATGAGGTTGAGGCATTCTTGGATATGATCCAGGTGCTTAAGAAGGACGGTTATGGCGTGCTGCTCATCACCCACAAGATTACCGAGGTTATGGCTGTAGCAGATTGTGTAACGGTGCTTAGGCAGGGGAAGGTGACCTTCAGTGCGACGAAGAGTGAAGGCTTTACGGAATCTCATCTTGTTGAGACGATGATGGGCGCTAAACCGATGCCGAGCATTAAACGTAAGGAAGAGGTTCATCGTGAATGCTTGTTGGATGTAAAAGGATTAACGGTAAGTGGTGATCACGGTCAAATTGTGCTTGAGGATGTAAGCTTTTCCTTGCATCGCGGAGAGATTGTAGGGGTAGCCGGCATCTCAGGGAATGGGCAACGGGAGCTTGTTGAAACCTTGTTCGGCCTTCGCCATACGCTCACGGGCAACATTAACTTGGATGGCAAGGATATTACGAATGAGCGACCAGGTGTATTGCTGGATATGGGTATGGCATTCGTATCCGAGGATCCTGTGAAGGAATCGGTTATACCTGGCTTCACCATTCTGGAGCATATGATCCTAGGCGGGCTGCCGATGACTCCCAAAGGCTTTGGTGTAGATTGGGGATCGACACTCAGACAGCTAGAGGAATCGGAAGATGTACGAAGACTGAAGCTCGCAGATCCATCCCGTTCAGCTAGTGAGCTATCTGGTGGGAACATTCAACGTATGGTGCTCTCTAGAGCTTTACTTCGCAATCCGCGGTTGCTGTTAGTTAGCTACCCAAGTCGCGGATTGGATATAGGAACAACGAAAGCTGTTCAACAAATACTGTCTGCACTTGCCGATCAAGGTTCAACCATACTACTCATATCAGAGGATTTATCTGAATTATTCGAATTATCGGATCGCCTCGTCGTACTGGCCAATCGTCAGCTACTGGGTCCTTATCATCCACTTGAAACGGATATGCATACGATTGGTCGCGTGATGCTGAAGGGGGAATCAGCGTGAAGGCCTTAGCCCTACAGCTCCGACATCCCCGTCCTGGATTACAATGGGCAGCTACCATTCTTGGTCCACTACTAGCTTTTGCCCTCTTCCTCCTCATATCGGGTGCAAATCCAATTGAATTGTATGGAATGATGATCGAATCCGTTTTCGGTGATTGGTATGGTATTGGCGAGGTTATCATTAAGTCCACACCGTTCATACTAACTGCGCTGGCTGCGGCGCTACCAGCCAAAGCTGGGATGATCAATGTGGGTGGTGAAGGTCAACTGGCATTAGGTGCGCTTGTAGCTACCTGGTCAGCCGTATACCTCTTGTCCGATATGCCAGGCGCACTCGGGTTACCATTAATGGCGTTGTTCGGTGCATTGGGCGGTGCAGTATGGGCGGGGATTGCTGGATTGCTCAAGACCAAGGGCAATATGAATGAAACAATAACGACTCTGCTCATGAATTATATCGCTTTCTTCACGATCGGATTTTTCTGTCAAGGTATTCTGAAGGATCCTGCATCCTTCAATTGGCCTTTCTCACCACCGGTTGCTGAGCAACTCCGACTTCCTACCTTCTCAGTTACTAGTCGAGCGCACATCGGGATTTTTATTGCAGTCGCAGTAGCCCTGTTGGTCTGGTTCGTTATCTATCACACACGTCTCGGCTTTCGGATTAGAACAGTCGGGGGTAATGCGGAAGCGGCGAGGCAAGCTGGAATTAATGTAAAATCCATACAGTTAGGTGTGTTGATCGCAGCAGGTGCGATTGCTGGATTAGCGGGAATGATCGAGATCTCGGGAATTGAGGAGCGCCTGCGACCTACGACCGGCGTCAATTATGGCTACTTAGGCTTCTTAGCTTCTTGGATGGCTTGGAATCACCCGCTCCGGTTAGTCGTCACTGCTCTCATTATTGGAACGATCAGTGTGGCTGGCAATAGCATGGAGATGAATAGTGGATTACCCGCTTCATCGGTTCAAATATTAATGGCGCTTGTGTTATTCGCCCTTCTCATTATGGGAAGGAGGAAAAAGGCATGATCGTTGACTTATTAACTGGAACGGTACGTGCGGGAACAGCGGTCCTCTACGCTAGCTTGGGTGAGCTAATTGCCGAGCGAGCGGGTGTCGTAAATCTCGGAACAGAGGGCTCGATGTTAAGTGGTGCACTCGGTGCATTCGTTGTAACGGCATGGACGGGAAACCCGTGGCTGGGTGTGTTAGCAGGTGGTCTATGCGGAGCAATGATGTCCTTAGTCCATGCCTTCCTCGTCATTACTCGTAATGCCAATCAGCTCGCATCGGGTTTAACTGTCATGTTCTTCGCTATGGGATTGACCGCCTTCTTCGGAAGAGGATTTGTACAAACTCAGATTCATGGATTTGAGCCTTGGGCAGTACCTCTATTATCTGATATTCCGTTTATAGGCCGCATTATTTTTCACCATGATCCATTAACGTATATATCTTTCATTCTCGTACCAGCCATATGGTACTTCCTGTTCAAGACACGGCGAGGCGTTATTCTTCGAGCCACAGGGGAGAGAGAGGATGCGGTTTATGCGAATGGGCTTTCACCGAAATTCATTCGATATTTGGCCGTATTAGCTGGAGGTTTTCTAGCAGGAGTAGGTGGAGCCCAATTATCCATCGCTTATACACATACTTGGGTGGAGAATATGACACAGGGTAAAGGAATTGTTGCAGTCGCGCTCGTTATCTTCGCTGCATGGCGCCCCATTCGGGCAATGCTGGGTGCGTACTTGTTCGGGGGTGCGCAAGCTCTACAGCTAATTGTGCAGCAGCAAGGATATGATGTATCGCCTTATCTGCTTTTTATGGCTCCTTATGTCATCACAATTATCGCTCTATTCATCGTAGAAAGACGCAGAGTCAGTCGGGTACCTGAAGCCTTAAGCGGTGTATTCACCGGATCGGGAGGTGGTTAGCACGGAATGTCAGAGGTTCGGATATGAGTGAAGAGAAATCAAGTTTAAGAGAGAGATGGAGAGAGAAATAGGAACGCGACAAATATTCATATTCATATTGGGAGGGTTATACCGGATGAAGACAATGAATTGGGCAATGACAAAGCTTGGGATAACGATCGTAATGGTGTTGGTGCTGGTTTTCATTACAGCTTGTGGCAATAACAATGAGGAAGCAGCATCCAATGACAATACAGCAAACGCTAAAAATACTGCATCTTCTGATGCAACTGGACCAGGTACAGGTGGTAAAGCCGTTGGATTCATCTTCGTTGGTGCGAAGGATGACTATGGTTACAATCAAGCGGGTTATATTGGTAGTGAGGCAGTAGAGAAGGCGTTCCCTGATTATAAAATACTCCGTTCCGAGAATGTACCAGAAACGGCAGAGGCAGAACGTGTCATGGAGGAGATGATTCGGAATGGGGCTAAGATTATTTTCCCAACCTCGTATGGTCACTTAGATCCAGCGTTGAATGTGGCGAAGCGTCACCCTGACGTCTTATTCTTCCACCAAGGTGGTTTGAAGACAGCTGACAATCTGGGCACTTATTTCGGAACCATCTGGGAACCCGTTTATTTGGCTGGCATAGCTGCGGGCAAGATGTCCAAATCAGGTAAGCTCGGCTATATCGTGTCTATTCCAATCCCACAAGTATTACTGAATGTGAATGCGTTCGAATTAGGGGCCAAATCGGTTAATCCTGATGCGACAACAACTGTTGTATTCACAGGTAGCTGGTGTGATCCTGGTCAGCAAGCGAATGCAGCGAACAGCATGATTGATCAAGGTATTGATGTATTGACGCAGCATCAGGATTGTACGAAGACAGTCATCGAAACGGCAGAACGACGTGGTGTGATGTCTGTTGGTTACCACGCTGACGCTTCTGAATTAGCGCCAAAAGGCTGGGTTGTAGGGTCAATATGGAACTGGCCAGCATTGTTCGTCGATATGGTGAAGGTTGCAAGTGAAGGTAAATTTGATGGTAGTAAGTACGTTGGTCAATTCCGTGGCACGATGGCAGAGGATATTGTGCAATTAACAGGCTTTGGTACGGAGGTACCGGAAGATGTGAAGAAGTTAATTGAGCAGAAGAAAGCTGAGATGGCTGCGGGTATTATGCATCCTTTCAAAGGACCAATTAAGGATCAGAGCGGTGCGATTAAGATTGAAGAGGGTGTTTCACCTGAAATTACTGCGCTTGAGTCTATAGACTATCTAGTAGAAGGTGTAATTGGTAGCATTCCTAAGTGATCTAGAAAACTGACTGGTGAGTAACTTGAGAACAGCAAGCCCGCAGTAGAGCGGAAAATCCAGTATGAACTTGTAGGAGGCGGGGTCCAATGAGTGGACTAGGCGGATTGAACAAATCACCTGACGGTGTTGTAATAGGACTCGTTCAGCTGCAATTACCAATCGTGGCCACGCCCGACCAATTAAAGGCGCAGGTGGAACGCATCTGCGCCCTAGTTGGTAAAGCGAGGCGTAATCTGGCAACGATGGATTTGGTTATTTTGCCTGAATATAGCCTGCATGGTCTTTCTATGGATATGAATCCCGATATCATGTGCAAGATTGATGGCCCTGAGGTATTGGCCTTCCAAGAAGCATGTCGTTTGAACTCAATTTGGGGCTGCTTCTCGATCATGGAATTTAATCCAGATGGCCATCCGTATAATACAGGCTTGATTATTGATGATCAAGGTGAGCTTCGACTGCATTACCGTAAGCTACATCCGTGGGTTCCTGTAGAGCCATGGGAGCCGGGCAATCTGGGTATACCTGTATGTGATGGTCCGAATGGTAGTAAACTGGCTTTGATTATATGCCATGACGGAATGTTCCCTGAGATGGCTAGAGAATGTGCCTATAAAGGTGCCGATATCATGATTCGAACAGCGGGTTATACAGCACCAATTCGCCATGCTTGGCACATTACGAATCAGTCCAATGCATTCTGCAATTTAATGTACACGGCTTCGGTCTGTATGAGTGGTTCTGATGGCAGCTTCGATTCTATGGGAGAGGGGTCCATTGTTGGTTTTGATGGGGTTCCGCTCGTCATGGGTGGGGGAAGACCTGATGAGATTATTACAGGAGAGGTACGACCAGCATTAGCAAGAGAAGCCCGACGATTGTGGGGTGTAGAGAACAACATTTATCAACTCGGACATCGCGGTTATGTAGCCGTTCAAGGTGGGGCGGGAGATTGTCCCTATACCTATATGAAGGATTTAGTAAATGAGAATTATCGGCTTCCATGGGAGGACGAGGTTGCCGTTACAGATGGTGTTTCCTGCGGATTCTTGATTCCGACACGGACGTTTACGAAGACAGCATCAGAATGTGGAGGAGAATAAGTATGATTACAGCTAGACCCTATAACTGGCCTTATGATGGTGTTATTGTACCTGAGCATACCGCACTCATCGTTATTGATATGCAAACTGATTTCTGCGGTAAAGGGGGGTATGTGGATCGGATGGGCTATGATCTGTCCCTTACTGCAGGACCCATCGCTCCGATTAAGAAGCTGTTGAATTGTGTTCGTCGCATCCCGGGATTTACGATTATTCATACCCGTGAAGGCCATCGTCCGGATTTATCTGACCTACCAGCGAATAAGCTTTGGCGTAGTGAACAGATTGGCGCTGGCATTGGCTCATCTGGTCCAACAGGGCGAATCCTTGTTCGTGGTGAACCGGGTTGGGAAATCATCGAAGAGCTAGCACCAGAGCCAGGAGAGATTATCATTGATAAGCCGGGCAAAGGTAGCTTCTATGCTACTGATCTGGATATAATCCTGCGATTAGGTGGCATTACTCATCTCATATTGGCAGGCATTACTACAGATGTCTGCGTTCACACCACAATGCGTGAAGCTAATGATCGGGGATATGAATGTCTCATCCTAGAAGATTGCACAGGGGCTACAGATTATAATAACCATTTGGCAGCTTTGAGTATGGTTACGATGCAGGGTGGAGTTTTTGGAGCTGTGTCTGACTCAGTAAGTGTTATCAGTAAACTTCAAACATTCATTCAATGAAATCTTAACATATGATTTACGAATAGGAGGAATCTCATAATGATCACAGCTACACAAACGGTTGTATTGGAAGGCGAAAGCCTATCATGGACAGCAATAGAACCGCACCCCGAACTATATCATAAGGAGATTGTGAACGCTGCAACTGCAGATGCCCTTGGAATTACAGTTAGCTCGATATTGTGGGAAAAAATAGGTTTGAATGGCATGGTACTACCGCATTATCATAATGTCGCTGAAATCATTCATATCACAGTAGGAAAGGTTAAGCTGTTATGTAATGGGGAGTGGGTATCTTACAAGGCAGGGGATACTTTCCAAGTGCCGGCAGGCACTGTTCACTCTGTTGCGAATGACGATATCATTCCCACAGAACAGATTAGTATATTCCTCCCTGCAGGTGACGAGGTTCCTGAGAACCGATTTTTCGATACATTGCTTGTTGAGGTCGGTGCTGTTCGTGGTTAATTACATTGAAATTACTGCAAAGCCATATCCGTTCAGGTTCGTACCTGAACGGACGGCTTTGCTTATTATTGATATGCAGAATGACTTTTGTGCACCTGGTGGATTTGGCGAATTATTAGGAAATGATATCACACCAACGAAGGCAATTATTCCAACGATTCGAATGCTGCTGGAGCATTGGAGACAGAAAGGTCATCTTGTTATTCATACGCGCGAAGGACATCTTCCGGATTTGTCGGATTGTCCTCCAAGTAAGTTAAATCGTAGTCGCGCTCAAGGAGCGGGAATTGGAGACTTAGGCCCAATGGGACGTATTCTAGTTCGTGGAGAGCAGGGTCATGCCATTGTCGAGGAGCTAACACCACTTCTTAATGAGATCATTATTGATAAACCGGGTAAGGGAGCTTTCTATGCGACTGATTTAGAGGTGATTCTACAACAGCGTGGAATCGAATCGTTAATTCTTTGTGGAGTAACGACACATGTATGTGTGCATACAACTTTGCGTGAGGCGAATGATCGTGGTTATGAATGCTTAGTGCTGGAGGATGCCACAGCCGCGTTTGATACACGCGATCAGGAGGCTGCTATTCGAATGGTGCATCAGCAGGGAGCGATTTTTGGTTGGACGGCAACAACGGATGATCTTGTTACTCAGATGGAGGTGTTAGCTAATCGAGAAGGATAATAAGGGATTTAACTGTCATGATCTGCTGCGAATTTCTCCATTACAAGGTTCAATTGTACTGGCAGGTCATCGTGGATTAGGGCAGAATGTCAGTCGTGTGAATGTGATGGAAGTGCCCGATGTGATCCAATGGGTTCGACCCGGTGAGTTTTTAATGACAACGGGATATCCTTTCCGAGATCATCCCGAAGCATTAGCAGAATTAATTCCTCAGCTTGCTGAGAAAGGTGTCTCTGCATTCGGGATCAAGACGAAACGTTATCTCACCGAGGTACCTGAGCAGGTATTGAAGCTAGCCGATTTGTACGGTCTCCCACTTATAGAACTTCCACCACCAACCACATTCTCCGATGTCGTGCGTGAAGTGATGGAGCGTATATTGATTAGAGAGACAGATCAGATCGCTGAGCTTCAGGATCGCTTCTATCGGATTTCACAAAGCATGCTTTCTGAGGGTGGGCTTATTGCATTCTTGGATGCACTAGAACGGACTGTGGACAATCCAGTTGCACTCATTGATAGCTCTGAACGTCCACATCTCTCCAGCATGTTTAAGAATCTAATTGATAATCCAGATCATGGTCTAGATTGGGCCCAGCTTCGCCTTCAAGGGAAGCTGGGCTTAGGTGTCTGTACTTTGTCAGGTAGACAGGTTCGTTATTATGGTATTGAGGTTTCTGAAAGGGATCGACATCATGCAGCCCTACTCGTATTCGAATTGAATCGAGAATTTACCGCACTGGATACATTGACTATAGATAGAGTTGGTATGTTAGCAGGCTTTGAACTAGCTAATCGGAATGCACGTCGTAATGTTGAAGCCAAATATATCGATCAGTTCCTGCAGGATTGGTTAGTAGGTCGTATCATTACACGTAGCGATATACAGTTAAGAGCGGAGGCGTGCGGCTGCCCATTAGACATTGGAACGGCTTATCATGCTGCAATTATACATTGGAGAGGGAATTCACCTGATATTGATTTATTGCGTTCTGGTTTAATGAAGATTAGGAGCATGGCTTCTTCGAGTGATATGAATATGCTGCTTACGATCATAGACAATGAGCTGGCATGTATATGCTCAACACCACAAGGGACAATACTCGGTCTGGAGGATAAACGGCGTATTAGTATGGTTCGTATATTGAAATCTGCCTTTCCTGAACCCTTCACCATATGCGCTGGACCCATTGTGAATAGCTCGGAACGGTTACAAGAAAGCTGGGATAAAG
The DNA here is from genome assembly GCA_040880185.1 of Paenibacillaceae bacterium. GTDB lineage: Bacteria > Bacillota > Bacilli > Paenibacillales > UBA4045 > UBA4045. The sequence goes on along the minus strand of JBBDIY010000016.1, from coordinate 7,601 downwards.
CACGTCGCACCTCCGTGTTATGCAACGTGTTTGCATTAGAGGGAGAGTGGTTCGATTATGGGAAATTGGGTGTTTACTCCTTATTAGATCTTATCCCAGAAGGGCCTGAACTAGTAGAATTTAAGGGCCGCTTTCTTCATCCGTTACGAGATTATGATGCTAAGCATGAAACCTTGTTAATGGATACGCTAAAGATGTATTTTCAGTGCAATGGGAATATGCGTCGAACAGCAGAAGTGTTATTCACACACTACAACACGGTTGTTTATCGATTGGATAGGGTTCGTGCCATATTAGGAATAGATCTCGAAGATGCAGATGATCGTTTGCAGCTACAAATTGCTATCAAATTACATGAATCGAGCAGATGAATAACCTGCTACACGATTCATGACAGTAGTCATTAATCCCAATTGACAAAGGGGAGGGAAAGCGGTAATTTTAAATTGAAGAGAGGTAGATTACATGAGTGATAAACCTGATTTATTGAATTCAGATCAAACACATGTTACGCATGATGAACGAGATATGAGTGAAGAACAATGTTACACACACTTATGTACAAGAGATAAGATTCTTCAAGTATCGATTGATTTAATGTCAGAAAAGGGTTATAAAACAGTAACGACTAAGGAAATTGCCCAAGAAGCCGGAATCAGTGAAATGACGGTATTTCGTCATTTTGGTAGCAAATTAAAAATTCTAGAAGATGCAATTGATAAATATTCCTGTGCTACACCCTTGAAGCAATTATTCGAGGAACGTCTACTACATGAACTAGAAGTTGATTTATTAGAGATCAGCCGTGCTTATCATGATGTATTGAGTCGGAACAAGAAGATTATGTTGATCTCACTTAAAGAAGTAAACAATATTCCAGTGCTGAAGGAATACCTCTCCATGCATACAACCAAGTTCGAAGTCGGACTAATTGATTATTTCACTCAGATGCAGGAGCTTGGTAAGGTCATTAAGATAAAACCAGAAACACTGGCACAATCCTTTCTAAGTTTGAATTTTGGAGCTTTTATGGAGAATATCATCTCAGAAGACGAAGTAACGAAGAGTCAATGTGAGGAGCATATTGTGAGTGGAGTTAAAATCTTTGCTCGAGGACTGACTCCATAGATTATCATGTGATCTTCTTGACAAGAAGGAGATGTTAATATACAATGACTACATTGTTAGTTAGTGGTCACTAACTCATAAGACGTGAAAGAGTACTAAATTTTTTTTGCAGTTAATGTTAGTTAGTGCTAACTAAATTATCCGTAGAGAAGGAGAGAAATTAATAATGAAAAAATTACTTTACGTAACAGCAAACCCGAAAGCAACTGAGGATTCAAGCAGTTTATCCGTGGGCAAGGCATTCTTAGACACCTACAAGACATTGAACCCATCAGATGAAATTATTGAGCTAGACCTGTATAACACTTACATTCCTGCCATTGATCAAGATGTATTAAATGCTTGGGGAAAGCTGCAATCTGGCCAAAGTTTTAGTGAACTAAGTAGTGAAGAACAAGCGAAGATTACACGTATGTCTGAGGTTGTGGATCAATTTATAGCAGCGGATAACTATATATTCGTTACTCCGATGTGGAATTTCAGCTTTCCATCCAAAGTGAAGGACTACATTGATAACATCGCAACAGCTGGAAAGACTTTTAAATACACGGAGAAAGGACCTGTCGGTTTATTACAGAACAAAAAAATGGTCCATATTCAAGCCTCTGGCGGGATCTATTCTCAAGGTCCTGGTTTAGATTCTGAGTTCTCCGACCGTTATTTACAGAAGATTGCCACATTTATTGGAATTTCGGATTATCAAAGCGTATTTATTGAAGGTGCTGCCATGATGCCGGATCAAGCAGAAGCTATATTAGACAAAGCTAAGGAAGATGCTCGAGAGGCTGCTAGAAATATGTCAGGGGATTTAGTTATGAGTTAAGAGTAAGGTAAGGCAAATGACTTTCTCCGCCTCAGGTCCAGGGTGAATTACAGCCCTTGGACCGTTTTTTCATTCCAATATAACCCATATAATACAGATAGCAAAAAAGAGCAACGTATTGAATGGGATTCACAAAATGGATAAATAGAGGAGTGGACGAATGTATGAAGTTTTTTACGGATTTTTCACTGCGTAACCCAGTAGCAATTGTGTTGTTGGTCATCTTGGTCGCTGTAGGCGGCATTTACTCTACAATTAATTTCAAACAAGAGATGCTACCTGATGTTGCTTTCCCTGGAATTATGGTGACTGCGATTTATCCAGGAGCCGCTCCGAATGAAGTATTAAATCAAGTGACAATGCCACTTGAGAAGGCACTCCGGAATGTGGATGGTGTCAAGAACGTAACATCCCAGTCTGCTAATAGTGTATCTAACTTACAGCTGGAATTCGGCTATAGCGAGGATATGACAGAGAAGAAGTCGAAGGTTGAAGAAGCAATCAGTGGAATTCAACTTCCAGTAGATGTTGCTAAGCCGGAAGTTGTTTCCTTCGCAACATCGAATGATCCGATCATGTATACATCACTTTTTGCCAAGGAAGGTACTTCTCAAGCCGAATTATATCAGATCGTGAAGAACACGGTTATTCCTACGCTACAAGGAGTAGAGGGAATTGCCGAGGTTCAGACGGCAGGCTTAGAGGATGATGGTGTGTATATCCGTTTGGACGCTCCTAAGATGTCTGAATTGGGTGTGTCATATGATCAAGTGCAGATGGTGCTACAGATGAATAACTTCAGTGTTCCTCTTGGTGAAGTAACCATGAACAATAATAATCTCCCTGTATTCGTGCAAGGCAAGCTGAATTCGATCGAAGAGCTCCAACAGCTGATTATAACCACTACGCCTTCTGAAGTAAGCCTTGGAGATATTGCCAAGGTTGAGCAAGGAAAGGATTTGGAAGTCATCAGCTTAACGAACGGATTGCCAGGTGTATCGATCAACATCATGAAGTCAAGTGCGGCTAATACGGTCGAGGTTTCTGGTAAAGTATTGGATGTGTACGATGATATCAAGAAGAATGGTCAGGTTGATACACTCATCATGTGGGATCAATCGTCGGAGATTAAGGAATCTGTGAACTCATTAGCACGTGAAGGTGCGCTGGGCGCATTGTTCGCATCGATCTTAATATTGTTCTTCCTGCGTAACTGGCGTGCGACTCTCATTGCCATTGTCTCGATCCCTTTATCAATCATGATTGCGATTATTTCACTGAAAACTTTCACTGACGTCTCACTTAATATCATGACACTAGGTGGATTAGCGGTGGCAACAGGTCGGGTTGTCGATGATAGTATTGTAGTTATTGAGAATATAGTTCGGCGAATGAGGAATGAAAAGGTCACGCCTGATCTCGTTCGTTCGGGTGTGCTGGAGGTTGGTAGAGCAATCATCTCCTCTACAATAACAACTGTAGCTGTATTCGCACCATTAGGATTATTGCAAGGAATTACAGGAGAATTCTTCAAGCCTTTTGCATTAACAGTTGGGTTTGCACTGCTGGGTTCATTACTAGTCGCGCTAACTGTTGTACCCTTAATGGCATGGGCGCTGCTCCGAAATCATGTGCCCAAAGAACATGGAGAATCTTCGATGAGCCGTGGCTACAAAAAGGTGCTGCGGTGGTCATTAAATCATAAAATTGCGGTACTATTGATTGCTTCATTATTGTTTGTCGGAAGCTTGGTGCCGATCTTCGCAGGAGCAATTGGAACGACATTCCTACCAGAATCGGATTACAAATATGTATTTGCTACCCTAACTATGCCTAAAGGGACTGATTTAGAGACGGTGAAGGCGGAAGCCGATCAGTTGGATTCACTCATCCGTGAGCATAGTAGTGTTGAGAACACACAGGTTACGTTAGGTCAATCGCTATTCGGTGGAGAAAGTGGGAGCCACATTGCCGGCTGGTTTATCGGATTGAGATCGGATAGCAATATTGATGATTTTATTGATGATATGAGGCCTTTAGTAAACATTCCGGAGGATGCCGAGTTTGATCTAATCAAAGATGGCGGCGGCGGGCAAATTGCCATTACCATCACTGGTGGCTCAATGGATGATATCCGGAGTGCAACTGAACAAATTACTACAACCGTTACTGCTCTAGAAGGGACGGACAACATAAATAATAATCTACAGGATGGTACGAAAGGGATATCCATTACTATACGACAGCAGGATGCAGCGAGCTATGGCTTATCAGCTACACAAGCATCCAGCATATTACGTCCATTTCTAACTGAGAGTAAGTCGGGGCGTATCGGTGATGGACTAACCGCGAGTGACTTGTATCTGTCATTAAGTGGTGAGTCATTAGCAACGGTAGACGATATCGCCAATCTGAAGCTGCAATCCAATGTGGGCTCAGAAATTCTCGTCAAAGATATTGCAGACGTTACGGAAGTTCAGCTTCCAAGTGCATTACAACTTAAGAACGGTGCTGAGTTTGCAACCATTACAGCGACTATTACAGATAAAGATGTTAGTAAGGTGAATAATTTACTTAAAGAACAATTGGAGAAGCTCGAGCTTCCCGCAGGAGTTGAATACTCCCTGGGTGGTAGTGATGCGGATATTCAACAAATGCTAACAGATATGTTAATCGCCATGTTAATTGCAGTAGGTATGGTGTATATCGTAATGGTCATTGCCTTCCGTGAAGGCCGTGCACCGATGGCTGTACTATTCTCCTTACCCTTCGCGCTCATTGGTGGATTAACGGGTACCTTGATCGCTAGAGAACCGATATCAATATCGAGTTTAATTGGCTTCCTCATGCTCATTGGAATTGTAGTAACGAATGCGATCGTACTAGTAGAACGTGTCCAACAGCAAATAGAGCACGGTATAACCATTAGAGAAGCATTAATTGAAGCAGGAGGAACCCGCTTACGTCCCATTCTGATGACAGCTATTGCAACGATCTGTGCACTAACACCACTCGCTGTTGGAGTTGGCGGGGGCAGCATTATCTCAGGCGGTCTGGCCGTGGTGGTAATCGGTGGTCTTGCAAGTTCAACACTGTTAACATTAGTCGTTGTACCCGTCATGTTTGAACTGCTATACTTCAAACGTTCACGAAGAGAACGCAAGAATGTCATGAATGATAAACAGATAATTGCGGCCTAAGAGCGTATTATGAAAGAACACTGTGGATAAACTAACTTGGATGGTGAAGAGAGGTGTGGTTCCGTTGGACTATTTAACGAAACAACCGAAAAAGATCATCCTTCTAGCTGAACATATGATTGTTGTTTAAGACGATCCAAAATTCATTTTTTGTTGTAAGGCTTTGAAACGATCAAAATCAACACCATCAAAGAGATCCCTTCGGGGATCTTTTTTTTTATCCAATGAAACGGTAAGATATGAGTATGAATAATTAGCTCCACAGTTCTGCAGCTACTTTGAAACAACTATAACCTGAACTCATTGATCTTACTAATGAATTCAGGTGTTTTTATTTTAAATTTTAGTCATATTTTTGTTGATTTATGTTGATAAATACGGTAAAATTTACTTATAAATCAGAACTTTTGCCGATTGGAGGGGTGCTTTTGTTTCTCAGACAAGCAAAAAACAAAAAGTCTGGTCGTGTTTATTTATCCATTGTTCATGGTTACCGTGATACGGTTAGTAAGAAATCTCGAACCAAAACCATTGAATCTCTTGGATACCTCGATGAGTTGCAAAAAGAGTACGAGGATCCCATTGTTTTTTTTACCGCCAAAGCCCAGAGGTTGGATGAAGAGCGCCTTTCAGGAGATGCATCTCTAACCTTTACCATCGCCAAAGATGAGCCGATTGCTACGGATTCTGTCAATCGTAAAAATTTCGGCTATGCTGCACTGAGTAAGATCTATCACGAGCTGGACCTACATACATTTCTCATTAATCGACAACGACACTCTAAAGAACAATACGATGCCAATAGCATCATGAAAATGCTAGTGTTTTCAAGATTGCTTCATCCTGCGTCTAAAAAGAAATCTTTTGAACAGCGCCATCTTTTTTTTGAAAAGGATAACTATTCTCTGGATGATGTCTATCGTAGCCTTACTTTTTTGAACCGACACAAGGATCAGCTTCAAGTCTGGATCAGTGACCAGATCAAAAAAAACTATGGTAGAGACACGAGCCTTGTGTATTACGATGTGACGAACTACTACTTTGAAACGGATAAAATCGATGATTTTAAACGAAAGGGCGTATCCAAAGAGCATAGACCGAACCCGATTGTACAAATGGGATTGTTTATGGATAACAACGGACTCCCGATTACGTACCAGTTGTTCCCAGGGAACACCAATGATTGCATGACTTACCGTCCTAACCTTTTGCGAATTAAGCGAGAATACGATTTTGGCAAGGTGGTTGTGATTGCGGATAAAGGAATGACGACTGGAGATAACGTTTGGTACACCCTCTCCGCTGGGGATGGCTATGTCTTTAGCATGTCGGTAAGAGGAGCGAATAAGGAACTCAAGGATTATGTGCTCAATGAAAAGGGGTATGAATGGCTGAGCAAAGAGTACAAGCGAAAATCTCGCCTGTACCCGCGTACGATACAAGTCACGGCTACAAGTGGCAAAAAACTTAAGAAAGTAGTCGATGAAAAACAAGTCGTGTTCTACAGTGAAAAATATAGCAAACGTGCCAAGGCCGACCGTGCAGCTACGATAGCAAAAGCTCAAGATTTAATAAGTGATCCTGGAAAATATACACGAGCCACATCCTATGGTGCAGCTGCATACGTGAAAAACATTGATTTTGACAAAAAAACAGGAGAAATCCTGGAAACCTCAAAAGCTTTGACGTTAGATCTTGAGAAGCTCAAAGATGAGGAAGCACTCGACGGATACTATGTCATCATCACGAGTGAATACAAGGAAACAGATGATCGAATTATCGATATGTATCGTGGATTATGGAAGATCGAGGAAACTTTTCGTGTGACCAAAAGTGACTTAGAGGCACGCCCCGTATACGTTTCTAGGGAAGATCATATCCAAGCACATTTCCTCACCTGTTTCGTTGCCTTAGTGATTGCAAGAATATTAGAAATGAAAATAGAACACAAATACAGCATCGCTAAGATGCTTGAAAGCCTCAAGAAGGCAGAATGTACGCACTTGCAACAAAATTATTATCTGTTTGATTATTACGACGATATCATCAAAGACATCGGGGAGAAATTCGAGCTAAATTTCAGCAAAAAAATGCTATCGCTTGGAGAAATAAAAAAATATTTGGGAATGGTAAAAAAATGAGGCTTTACACTACAACTTCCTGACAAAAAGAAACAGCCGAGATCCCAGTCTACATAAGGGTTCAAGGCTGTTTTTACATCAAATTTGCTGCAGAAGTCAAGGTCTGGCCGTGGTGGTAATCGGTGGTCTTGCAAGTTCAACACTGTTAACATTAGTCGTTGTACCCGTCATGTTTGAACTGCTATACTTCAAACGTTCACGAAGAGAACGCAAGAATGTCATGAATGATAAACAGATAATTGCGGCCTAAGAGCGTAGTTTGAAAGAATATATTAACTCGTCTTAAGTAAAAAGTGCACAAAGCAAAAT
>JBBDIY010000015.1:0-45231 GCA_040880185.1 Paenibacillaceae bacterium | reverse complement strand
CAAGGGTTTTCAGCCACCTATTTCGTTGGAAAATAGTAATCTCCCGAGTCCTGTGTAACATTTTTTTTAGTATAAGCCTTGTTTTTCCGGTGAGGGTATAATATAGTATAAAAAGTTACTGAGAATGATTATCGATATCAAGTGGGGAGAGGACAAAATAATGTTTATGAAACAAAGCAAGTACGTCATCAGTATTGCCACAATCATACTTTCATTAGCAATGTTTGTTGGTTGCTCGTCGAATAACAATGGTGTAAACTCGGATACAGTTAATAATGAATCACAGAATAATGGTCAAACGGAGGAAGTTCAAGAGCCCGAAGTCAAGACAGGTGGAGAAGTCAACGTCTATTCCGCTCGCCACTACGATGTGGATGCTGAGATATACGAGAAATTTACAGAACAGACCGGCATTAAGGTTAATTTAATTGAAGGAGATGCACCGGAGCTGATCGAGCGGATCAAACGTGAAGCTGCTAGCACGCCAGCAGACCTCTTCATCACAGTCGACGGAGGTATTCTCAATACAGCCAAGTTAGAAGGGTTTTTGCAGCCGATTATCTCGGATGTGGTTGATGCTCAGGTACCTGATGATTTAAGAGATACAGACAGTGAATGGGTCGGCTTATCGACAAGAGCAAGAGTTATCGTCTATGCTAAGGATCGTGTTAATCCAAGTGAGCTATCTACATATGAGGACTTGGCTACTGATAAATGGAAGGGTAAGCTGCTTACCCGTTCCTCGACCCACTTGTACAACTTGTCATTATTAGCTTCTTTCATTGCAATCAATGGCGAGGAAGAGACGGAGAAATGGGCAGCAGGTATCGCAGCGAATCTCGCACGTAACCCTGAGGGCGGTGACCGCGATCAAGCTAAGGGAATTGCCGCAGGTGTCGGTGATGTAGCGATCATGAATACTTACTATGTCGGTCAAATGTCCGTTTCTGCGGATGCTGAAGAGGTCAAGGTTTCCGAGAATATAGGCGTATTCTTCCCAAATCAAGATACAACGGGTACCCATATGAATATAAGTGGTGCAGGTTTAATTAAACATAGTAAGAACAAGGACAATGCAATTAAGCTTATCGAATTTCTTACTGCTCCCGAAGCGCAATCGTTGTTCTCAATGGCTAACTTCGAATTTCCGGTAAACAAGGCTGCGGATATGCCTGAACTATTGAAAAGCTGGGGGACATTTAAGCATCAGGAAATTGACTTCGCCAAGTATGGAGAATTAAATCCCAAAGCGGTAGAAATCGCTAATAAGGTCGGTTGGAAGTAATTCATATGCGAACAAAAACAATCTTACGAGGCATCAAGCGACATACCAACGGATGGTTAATTATGAGTTTGATTGTTGCGGTGGGTATACTGCTGCCTATCCTGTATGTAATGTCCAGCTTGTTCAGGCCTGCTAACGACAATTGGATACGTGTGAAGCAATATCTCTTGACTGATTATGTGATTGGTTCGGCAAAACTGGTGATTTTAACCGGTTTTTTTGCCACATTAATCGGGTTTGCGCTAGCGTGGCTAGTAGTCGGTTATTCGTTCCCGCTGCGTCGGTTTTTCCGCTGGGCACTCATCTTACCCCTAGCAGTCCCACCTTATATTGCAGCGTACACCTATAGCACGATGACAAGCTATACTGGCATTATACAGGCGACGCTTCGAAACCACTTTGACATTACTGTACCTCCAGGTACGATTGAAGTTATGTCCACTCGGGGGGCGATCTTCATCCTAACTTTGTTCTTGTTTCCGTACGTGTTCTTGATTACTAGGACATTCCTGGAGAAGCAGAGCGCATCCTATATAGAGAATGCTGTACTGCTTGGGCGAAAGCGGTTTTCACTATTCATCAAAGTCGTGCTGCCTATATCGCGTCCAGCGATCATTGCAGGTCTTATGCTTGTGGTGTTCGAGGTGTTAAGCGATTACGGGGTTGCAAACTATTTTGGTGTTCAGACCGTATCGGTCGCTATTTTCCAAACGTGGTTTGGTATGTATGATATCGATTCGGCGATGAGGCTGGCGGCTTGGCTTATGATTGTGGTCATCGGAATATTCGTTCTCGAACGGTTTCTGAGACGTAATCGGCAGTTTCATTCGACAACAAGCCAGAACAAGCCGTCAAAACCACAACAGCTACGAGGAGCTGCAGCGGTGGCTGCAACATCACTATGTATGTTTATATTCATCCTGGCCTTTCTGTTACCGATTGCTCAATTAGTGATTTGGACGACATGGACATACCGGAGAGTATGGGGAGCTGAATATGTCGATTTGATTCGTAACAGCTTGTCGGTCGCGACGATTAGTACATTAGTGATCGTCTTACTTGCTCTACTGACAGCCAGAGCAGGCAGAATGCTGACATCGACGCTCTCCTACACCATATCCCGGCTCATGACATCCGGATACGCGATTCCGGGTGCCATTGTAGCAATAGGAGTAATGGCCGTGTTCATCAACCTCGATCATCGTTTGTCTCATTTCTACGGATGGATTGGCAAGGGAGAAGGCGCGCTTGTCATTAGCATGTCGCTGATGATGCTAGTAACCGGCTACGTCATCCGCTTTATGGCAACAGGCTACAATGCTATTGAAGCGGGCTATGAGAAAATTTCACGCAGTTACTCAGAAGCATCCCGCACACTAGGACACGGACATGTCGGAACATTCTTCAGGGTAGAGCTTCCATTGCTGCGAGGGGCGGTATTCACAGGGTTCGTACTGACGTTCGTGGAGATCATCAAGGAGCTACCTCTCACGTTGCTGCTACGTCCATTTAATTTTAGTACATTGGCTACCCGCACTTATCAATATGCCATTGATGAGCGTATCTATGATGCAGCTCTTCCATCCATACTGCTCATCTGCATCGGTCTTGTCTCCGTATTGTTCATTCATAGATTAGGAAAAGGGGATATAACATGAATTATGTTACTGTTCAGGATTTAACATTCCGCTATACCAGACATCATGATCCTATTATCGATGGATTGTCCTTTACCATGAAGCAAGGTGAAGTAGTAGGTATTCTTGGACCAAGCGGCAGCGGTAAAAGCACATTGCTTCGACTCGTTGCAGGTCTCGAGATACCTGAAAAGGGCAGCATCTCTATTGATGGAAGAGTAATTGTGGACAATAGCTTCTGCATGGATGCCGAGAAGCGAGGAGTCGGAATGGTTTTCCAAGACTATGCACTGTTCCCGCATCTGAACACAACGGACAATATATTATTCGGTCTGCACAGATTGTCACGAGCCGAGCGTCAACGACGCTTGCAGGAGATGCTAGAGCTGGTGCAATTGACCGAATACGCAAAGCGGTATCCTTACGAGCTCAGTGGCGGACAACAACAACGCGTTGCTCTAGCGCGTGCGCTAGCGCCGCGACCGTCGATCTTGCTGATGGATGAGCCATTTAGCAACCTCGATGCAAGCCTGAAGGAATCGATTCGCGACGAACTACGAGAGTTATTGCACAAAGCAGAGATGACCTGCCTATTCGTGTCGCACGACCAGGCTGATATCGATGCGATCTGTGATCGTTCGCTACAGATGGATAATCGGATGATGGCGATGAGCGGGTTATAGGGACTGAGTTCCTGAGCCGAGCGAATTTCAGGTACCCGCTCCTGATTCTCTCGGCTTTTTTTACACAACTATTTCAATAAACCTCTGCTACAATTCCATTGATTTGTGCTAGCGGTATTCCTATATAATAGGAAGAAAGGTTGAGTGGGGGGATTATAGTGGATAAACTCATCATTGTAGACGGCGAATATTCAACTCGCAACGGACTGAAGGTATGTATGGAGTGGGAGAAGTATGGGATTGTAGTGGTGGGAGAAGCGGAGAATGGGATGCTCTGCATCTTTTATGCTGAAGAAATGAACATGCTCATTCGCGTACATCTTATTCTCGGTGACATAGATCTTAATACTAAGAATATCGTTACCTTGTAAACTCCTAATGATATTATATGACGCGACGGCTCAATCACAACAACCGAAAGCCCCATTTTCGTGAGAACAACGGGGCGGCGCGATTGCTCGCGGTGAGTCCGTGCAACGCAATCCGCAACAGCAACCTCCATCCGTCGAGCAATTGGAGCAATGGTGGAAACGCTTTGATATCGCCTTTGGAAAGTTAGTCCCGTTAGCTGAAGACTACAATCTGCAATTAGCCGTGCATCCTTCAGACACGCCTCACCACAACACACCTTTCGGAGGACTTGGTTTGCAACGGGTCATCGATACGTTCCCAAGCCGGAACGTCGGTTTGGTCTATTGTGTTGGGACGCGTGGTCAAGCTGGAGGAACCCCTCTCGTACTCGATGAAATCTATCACTATGGAAGAAAGAGTCGAATTTTTCTCCTTCATTTCCGCAATGTGCGCGGTAGTCTAGCTACAGCCAATGCTTTTGAAGAAGCGCTGTTGGACGAAGGCCATATGAATATGGCAAGAATTTTGTACACGCTTCACAAAGTTGGCTACAATGGCTGCATCAATCCGGATCACATCACCTCTTTGGGAATTGACCGTGCTAACCAACAGCTTTCCGGTTCTAATATGGACTGGGTGGGATGGGCATATTCAATTGGTTACATCAAGGCTCTTCTAGCCGCATTAACCGAATTCACGGGAATGTAGGGCGGGTTATAACAACCTAAAAATTTTATCCGTTTTTCAATAATTAATGAATGTTAGATATGAACGGATGTATTAAACTTTCTTAGTAAGCTACGAGCTTAATCGTCTGTTTCACATGAAATAACATACTCTAATTATCTAAGATATTGTATAATACGGAGGAAATCATCTATGTCCATGAGTGCATCTCTAACATCCAGTCCATTCATTATCCGTCATCTTCATAACCCAATTCTGACTCCCGACCAGGTGCCTTATAAGCCTGCTCTTGTATTTAATGCTGGGGTTACTAAGTATGAAGGACAGTATGTCATGATGTTCCGTAACGATTATGGGGATATCGAGAATGAAACGTTACTTCCTATTCATACGACGAATCTGGGGCTTGCGTACAGTAAGGACGGCATTCATTGGAACGTTCAGGAAAAGCCTGTCTTCCAAGTTGAGAACGAAGAGATGATTAGAATGTATGATCCTCGTCTTACCGTTATGGAAGGCCGATGTTATCTCTGTTTTGCAGTAGACACGAAGCATGGTGTACGTGGTGGAGTGGCGGTTACTGATGATTTCGATAAGTTCGAGATTCTTAGTCTATCTGCGCCGGACAACCGTAACATGGTGTTATTCCCTGAACGAATTGGAGGCAAATTTGTACGTTTAGAGCGGCCTTTTCCCGTCTATGGAAAGGGTGGCAAAGATAGCTTTGATATATGGATTTCCGATTCTCCCGATCTGCGATATTGGGGAAACACTGAGTTGCTGATGGGTTTGGAGCAGGTTTCGTTCGCCGATGATAAGATTGGACCGGGAGCGCCTCCGGTAAGAACCTCCAAGGGTTGGCTTACAACTTTCCATGCTGTTGATATTGATAGCTCCCGTGGTAAGAATGGCTGGGAACCATCATGGAAGAAGCGTTATTCAGCGGGGATTATGTTGTTGGATATAGACAATCCCTACAAGATCATCGGTATATGCCAAGAGCCCTTGCTGGCACCAGAGGTTAGCTATGAGACAGACGGTGGATTCCGCAATGATGTCATCTTCCCAGGGGGGATGATATTGGAGGATAATGGAGAGGTCAAGATATACTATGGGGCGGCAGATACGGTAGAATGTCTGGCAACTGCCCATGTCGATGATTTAATCCGACTGTGTCTGCCAGAGTAATCAGCCCTGCCTCGCTTGAATAAAGTTTGTATTCCTGTAGGGGAGTTGTGTTTAATAGCAGCTTCCCTACTTTTGCATTCTACAAAGCTTACGTGGTATCCCTATCATTTAAAAACTACTCGATACGGATCGACTTCCAATTAAACTCCCCCTGTTAGTCACGACAGTTTATTTACAGAAGGAGGAATACATAACTATGAAACGTCGGAATGTTCTCCAGTATATTAACCAACATTTTAAAGTGAAATTAATTCTGACTCTCTCCGTAATCATCATTGTGTGTTCACTGGTTACGGGGTATGTGTCCTACAGGATTTATTATAATCTGTTTGAGAACGAAATCAGTAAGCAGTATCACAATACAAGCAAACAAACGATTGAACAGATTGGCTTCAAAATTCAAGATATGTACAGAATCACAGACTTTATATTCTTCCATCCACTAGTTGAGCAAATTGTTCAGGATATAAATGCCGAACCCGCAGAAGGTGAGAGCAAGGAATACAGAAGGTATGTATTGGAGCGGGATTTAGCGGATATTCTACTTCCCGTTAAGAATGAAACACCACAGATCCGTGCCTTATATATCGTTGATTTACAGGGTAACAATCATTACTTCAGCCATACGAATCCTTCGATGCAAGTCACATTTCCTGAATTTTATGAGAAGGTAAAGAAAGGTTTAAAGAACAATTCAGCGGAGATTATATGGCAGCGGTTGGATATTCCTGATTCCTCTGAACCATCCGGGAAGAAGAGCAATCTTGTGGCCTCGCGGTTACTCAAGTCGACCAAGCAGCAAGCTGAATACGGCATGCTTATCATGATCATTGATGAATCGTTTCTGGCAAGCTCGCTAGAGCCGCTAATGGCAGGTCGGACCACAGGTGCTTATATATACGATCAGTACAATCGACTTCTCTACAGCAGAGAACCTGAGGGAAGAAGCGGATTTATCCCCGACTGGGAAAACCGGGAAGGGGCATTCACCCAAAGTAACAATGACGATGATTATTTATTCGTCAAGAGCAGGTATGAACCCCGATCATTCACACTAGTGAGTGGAATTTCATTGTCTGATATTCAAGCGAAAGGGCGAATTGTGTTTCAAGTAGCCTTAATCTCATGTCTGGTCAGTGTTATTCTCATGGCGGTTATTGTCTCCTTATTTAGTGGTAGGTTACTTCAGCCACTGCAGGAATTAGTGAAGGCTATGCGGCAGCTACGCAAAGGGAATTTGCAAGTAGAAATATCGAAAACCTCCAATGATGAGTTTTCTTTCCTGGCCGAAAGCTTCAATGCGATGGTGGCCAATATTCAATCCTTAATTCAGGAAGTGTATGAGAGCAAGCTGAGTGAGAAGGAGGCCGAGTTGAAGGCGCTCCAAGCCCAGTTGAATCCCCATTTCTTGTACAATGCACTAAATTCGATATATTGGAAAATTATATTGCTCTATGATGATGCAGAAACTGCTTCGCTCGTAACTAGTTTATCGGAGCTGCTGCGATATTCCCTTGCCTCTGTTTCTACACTAAGCACACTGCAGGACGAGTTAGCCCAAATTCGCAATTACATTACGATACAAGAAGCCAGACACGGCGAAGGACTCTACGTCAGTATCGAAGCCGAAGATGAGCTTGCAAACTGTCGGATGCAAAGGCTGCTACTACAGCCTCTAGTTGAGAATGTGTTCGTACATGCATTTCGTGATAAGACGCACAACAAGCGCTTATCCATTCGCGCTTTCCGTAGTGGGACTGAGATGCATATTGAAATTGAGGATAATGGGTGCGGGATGGACTCAGATACCATTCATAACATCATGGAAGATCAATCTGTTTATGATCGGCAGAGAGAACGGGAGAGCATTGGTGTTCACAATGTGATCAGGCGTATTTATCTCGTACACGGTGGTCATCCATATGGATTGGAAATCCAGCGTTTACCACAGGGAACGATGATGCGGTTAATATTACCACTTGAAGCTAAGCATGCCATTGAAGGAGGAGCTATTGATGAATCATATACTGCTAGTT
Source organism: Paenibacillaceae bacterium (assembly GCA_040880185.1). GTDB lineage: Bacteria > Bacillota > Bacilli > Paenibacillales > UBA4045 > UBA4045. Next base: position 37,364 of record JBBDIY010000015.1, on the reverse strand, counting down.
GAGGATGAGCCATTATTCCGCAAGGGGCTGGCTAAGATGATTACTGGCTCCGACATAAATTGGAACATATGTGGAGAAGCGGAGAATGGACAAGAGGCGGAGCAATTGATTGCTGAATTATTGCCTGACCTCGTGATGACGGATATTCGAATGCCATTAATGGATGGTTTGGAGCTATTGAAGCGTACTAAAGCCAAGTTCCCAGATGTTGAGTTTATCGTCATAACGGGGTATCAGGACTTCCAATATGCCCAAGCCGCACTACGTTATGGTGCATTCGATTTGCTTATAAAGCCTTGCAGTAAACAGGATATTTATGATGTGCTAGAGAAGGTGGAAGTCCTTGTTCAGGAGAAGGAAGCAAGGCTTAGAAAAGCGGAAACTGAGCATCAATTGCAGCTGGAGCATACATTGAGGGGGATATTCTTAAGATTCCCTTATCCTCTAGAAGTTGTTGCAGAACTAGAGCAGAGTTTAGATGGTCATAAGCTTATTCTGTTCCAAATTACCGACTACCTTCCTTCCCATAAGCAATATACAAAGCGTAATGTGCCATTATTGCAGTTTGCTGTCTTAAATATTATTAGTGAATTAATAGACATACATGAGATAGCGGGCAAGCTGCTACTTATTGAATATGGGCGATTTGTATTGCTCTTGAGAGATACGATGGAGGAACAACCTATTTGTGCAGCAGCATGTGAAACGGTTCAACGTCTGTTGGGTTTAACTATGACTTCGCATCTTTCCGGTTTAGTCTCGGGCGTGACGCAACTGGCTGATCTGTATGAGGTAGGTATAGAAGGAGACAGGATAGAAGAACAAACGGATAAAAGAACGAGTGCAGAAGCAGCTTTTCCTATTAATCGGGCAAGGCAGCAACTGATCATCGCTCAGACGGTTGCTTTTATAATGGCCGGCCAAATCGATCCTCTAAAGCTGTATCTGGAACAGTTAATGAAAGACGTTAGCGGCATACCATTAGAGAGCGGGAAAATCGAGGCGTTATCGCTGGCCTTTGCGCTTGCGGATACGGCCCGGAAGCAGTTTGAGCACGATCCCCAAATTCTGACGGAACGCATTAGTACTCTACATGAGTGTGGCAGCTTGGACGAATTGCATGGATGGATGCAAGAGGAAACGGACCGGTTTCTGAATCGATTCTATAAATGGCAGGAAAAGTACAGCGAGAATGCGGTCTCCAGGGCTGCACGCTATATGGAAGAACATTATTCGGAGCCTCTCCCCTTACAGCAGGTAGCATCGCATGTTCATTTGAATACAACCTATTTCAGTCATTTGTTCAAGAAGGTAACAGGTCGCAGCTTTGTTGAATACCTAATCGAACTGCGAATGGAGAAAGCAAAGCTACTTCTTACCAATACGGATATGAATATTACAGAGGTGTCCGGGATGCTGGGATATGATTTGCCGAATTATTTTGCCAAGCTGTTCAAGCAGTCCACGGGTCTCTCGCCTAAAGAATATCGAAAGCTTTATCAGAATTAATTCCTCAGTTACCTATCCAATCTAAAAATCGTATCCTTTTCCCCATAAATCGAAGATGTTGATCTGATCCTATTTCCTTACAATAAGAAGTAATCCTCCACGAAGAGAAACAGTGTATGAAGAGAGGGGAAAGTAAGATGTTAATCATGATAAATCGGATTTTCCTTCAGACGTTGGCTTTAATCGTATTGGTCGCTATCGTAGCGGGCTGTATGGCACATGATGGGGAAGTACAGAAACCTGAAAAGCGGGGGATGATTACCGCCACTATCTATGATCGTGGGAATATTCCCTCTAGTGAAGGCTCTATTGTGGACAATAAAATAACGAAGTGGATTAACGAAGCGGGACCGGTTGATGTCAAGTTCGTAGCTATACCCAGAACAGAGTCGGAGCAGAAGCTGAACTCGTTATTCGCTGGTGGAGGCGTGCCGGATTTGATTCTGGAATACGCTCCGCAAATTAAAAATCCGTTGATCGATCAGAAGCAGCTTCGTCCGATTGACGACATGATTGATACGTACAGCACAACCTACAAGGAACTTCTGCAGAAGTATCCTGCACTTAAGAAAGCGGGAACGGGAGCCGACGGGAAACTGTATCAGTTCGGGCGTATTAATGAAACAATTCCGCAGAGAGGATTGTTCGTCCGTATCGATTGGCTGGAGAAGCTGAGCTTGGAAATTCCGACGACGACAGAGGAGCTGTATGAGGTAGCGAAGGCTTTCAGTGAGCAGGACCCTGACGGGAATGGTGAGAAGGATACCTATGGTATGGCTATGTCTTATAATTCCGGAGCCGTTCTCGACGAAATGTTCGGTGTCACTTATCCTGGCTTCATCGTCCAGAATAACGAGCTTATTCACGGCTGGGACAATATGAAAGTAGTAACAGCGTTTAAGAAAAGGCTTTACAGTGAAGGGTTAGTGGACCAAGACTATCTAAACGACAAGGATGGCTCAAAAGCGAAGCGGGATTTCTTAAACGGTAAGACAGGGATATATATGGATCAATTCAACGTTCCTATTACCTTCTACAACGACTTTTATGTGAATTTGAAAAAGAATGATCCGAATGCTGAGATTACCGTCATTCCATATCCACAAACTCCGGTTGGGCAGTTTAACCCGATCTTCGTAAATCCCATCCAGATGACGGCTGTTGTGAGTGCACAAGTGAAGGATCAAGAAGCGGTCATGAAATATGTTGATTTTGCATCGTCGGAGTTATTCATGAAAACGATGTATTACGGCTTTGAAGGTGTGCACAGCAAGATGGAGCCGAACCAGTGCCCGGAAGTGACAGACCTGGAAAAATGGAATACGGAATTTAATTTCGGATCAGGGGATTTCGGCATGCTGGCATCCCCGACATTAGCTGGTAAGTGTTATTTTGGCACCAATAAGCTGGATCCTTATGATCCGCTTCAGCTGCAAGTGAAAGAGATGTTCGAACAGAACTCATCCTATATTAACTTTGATCTTCAAGTGGCAGGACCAACGCATGCTGAGCAGATGCCTCAGCTGCCCAAGGAGCTTCAGCTTATTCTGACTAACACAACGAATCAGGTTGGTGTTGGCGAAGGTGATATCTGGGTGAAGTCCATATTGACACCAAGCTATACACCGGAGCAAGCCAAGCAGGATGCCATTGCAGCATGGGAGAATGCAGGAGGCAGACGGGTCGATGACTGGTATAGACGCTTCTACGCAGAGGACAGAGATACGATTATATTGACCAAGGATATTTATGATATTTTCAAAGAACAGCGTAGTGTTCAGAAGAAATAAGCTGCGAATTTTGAAATGCAGAGGGTGGCATAATGTATGGGATCAGCATCTGTGAGAAGAATGAATCGAGCACTTCGCTATATAAACAAGAAAAAATATCTGTACATTCTATTAATTCCATCTATTGTCTATTTCATCATATTTAATTATATACCGATGTACGGCATTATCATTGCTTTTAAGGATTTCAATTTTTCCAAAGGTATAATTGCCAGCCCGTGGGTCGGCTTTGAGAATTTCAGGTATATGTTCGGGCTCAGTGACTTCTATACGGTATTCTGGAACTCGTTCTATCTGAGTTTGTTGAGGTTGGTTTTTGGATTTCCCTTTCCAATTATATTGGCCTTGATGTTATACGAAATGCGAAACCGTACGTACCAAAGGATAACCCAGACCATTATCTACCTCCCTCACTTTATATCCTGGGTAGTCATAGGTGGGATTCTCGTCAATTTCCTGTCACCTTCATGGGGGATCGTCAATATATTCCTGAAGCAGATCGGTATGGAACCTATATTCTTCCTAGCAGAGAATGATTACTTCCGTCCAATGGTCATCCTGAGCAGTATGTGGAAGGAGTCTGGATGGGAAAGCATATTGTATCTAGCAGCGATGGCTGGAATAAATCCAGATCTATATGAGGCAGCCAATATGGATGGGGCAAGCAGAATGCAGAAAATTCGTTATATCACCATCCCTAGTATTAAGTCAACAATCGTTGTTCTGCTTATTCTTCGACTAGGTAATATTATGGGTAACGGATTTGAGCAAATATTCGTGCTCCAGAATCCTTTGAATCTTGGCGTTTCCGAGGTTTTTGAAACCTATGTTTACCATGTAGGTATACTTGGGGGTCGGTTCTCGTTTGGAACAACAGTCGGGCTGTTCACATCCGTCATCGGATTAATATTCTTGCTGGCAAGCAATAGGATTGCAAAATGGTTTAAGGAAGATGGCATATGGTAGAAGGAGGCAGAAACAATGAATCTCAGATCATCAGGCGATCGGTTATTTGATATTACAAATTATCTCGTCGTCACCTTGTTCGCCCTAGCTTGTTTATTCCCATTTTTCTATGTGGCCATATTCTCAATAACACCATACTCCGATTACTTGGAAAATCCATTAAAGCTCATTCCTAGTCGGATAGAGCTTGGCGCGTATAGGCAGATTTTCGATATGCCTTTTATGTGGACCGGTTACAAGAATACGATTTTCATTACGGTTGCTGGGGTTGCACTAAACATATTCTTACTTATCATATCTGCATATCCGCTCTCGAAGAAGGATCTAAAGGGTAGGAATGTGATCTTGATCTTAATCACCTTGACGATGTTCTTCAATGGAGGATTAATACCAAACTTCTATCTCGTGAAGGAATTACATTTATACAATACGCTCTGGGCCTTAATATTGCCAGGTGCACTCACTGCATACAATCTGATTCTCATGAAGAACTTTATAGGTGCTATACCCGCAAGTCTTGAAGAGTCAGCTGTTATTGATGGTGCTAATGATATGACGGTGCTTTTCCGGGTGATCGTCCCCCTTTCTAAACCGGCGATAGCCACATTCGTGATCTTCCATGCTGTAGCTCAATGGAACACCTTCTTCTATGCCATTATCTACACATCCAAGAGAGAGCTTTGGCCACTTACGCTCATTCTACGAGAGATGGTCGTGGATAGTGGAGGGATTGGAAGAGATATTATGGACGTTAATAGTCCGGGAGTCACCGAATTTACGATTAAGATGGCGATTATTATATTTGCAACACTGCCTATTCTATTAATATATCCCTTCTTACAGAAATATTTTCTACAGGGAATTCTAGTGGGATCCATAAAAGGATAATGTCTTGGGCTCCAATCATCGGATTAAAACCTGCAGAATTTTGCAGTTTTAATATAAGAGTTTATTCAAACATAACCATGGTATGTTCTTGAATATGCTCCGTAAGGTAAATACCAACTAAGGAGATGTGTAAAATGGGGAAAAAGCGAAAGAGTCTAATCAGTGTACTGGTATGCCTGGTGTTACTTTCTTTAATCTTTGTGGCCTGCAGTAACAACAATAACGATAAAAGCAGCACCGAAACAAATGTTCAAGATACAAAAACGGCAGATACACCGGTTGTAACTGAGGAAGTTGAACCTATCTCGATCAAAATGTTTAACAGAGTTAATGCAACCGTTGTCATTAAGGATAACCCTGTCATCGCTGAGATTGAAAAACTGGCCAACGTCAAGTTAGAAGTCGAAGCTCCTCCAATTAATAATTATTTGGAAAAGCTACAAGTTCTTATGGCATCAGGAGATTTGCCTGACCTCATATACAACTGGGGCGGGGCCGATGCCAACATGGAAACCTGGGCAAAGAACGAACTACTTGCACCTCTTGACGACAAAATTTCACAATATCCAAATCTAATGAAGAACATTACACAAGAAATGTGGGATGGTGTCAAGTCCGTCAATGATGGTAAAACCTACATGATTCCAAGACCAAATGTAGTCAATCACTGGGGATATGTAGTCAATCAGCAATGGCTGGATAAGCTCAAGCTCGAAGCACCTACAACACTCGAGGAATTCACGAATGTCGTCAGAGCCTTTACAAAGGAAGATCCTGATGGGAATGGACAAGCGGATACGTTCGGGCTTTCATTCTCCAATCCGACATTAGGTAATAATTCGATTTGGAATGCAAGTAACTTCCTTGCTGCTGCATTCGATCTGCCTGTTGTGAATGGAGCAAAGGATACAGATGGGAATTATAAAATAAGAGAAAAGATGTCCGGTTATATTCCTTTCTTGACCTACTTAAAGCAATTAAATGATGAGAAGGTCATTGATCCTGAATTCTTGATTAACAAAATCTATGTCGACCAGGAGAAACTGAATCAGAGCAGAATTGGTATCATGTATGGACATCAATATATCGTTATGGGTAACTTAGCCAAGAATCCGGAATCTGATAAAATGTTCACATACCATGCAGTGCTTAAGGATGGTAACGGTGTTGCCAACGATTGGGTTACTCCTTCAACATGGGGTGGATGGATGATTTCCAAGGAGACCAAGGATATTGATAAAGTTCTGCAATTCTTGGACTGGGGCAATACAACAGAAGCCAACTCGTTGTTCCAGCTTGGGCTGAAAGGGCTCACTTATGACAGCTATGACCCCGCTACCAAGAGTATAACGAGAACACCTGAGCAAGCAGAGAAGCTCACATCCACAACAAGCACTTACATGACGCTTGCTAATGCAATCGATGGGAATGCCGCCATCATAGAAGGTGCTGATAGTGTAGAAAGACTCGATGCGTACAAGTCCCAATTGGATGCTGCTTTAAAGCTGATGAACGTGACCAATATACCAGCAGTAAGATCTCCACTCATATTGAACCTGAATAGCTCAGTTCCTGACCTTGTAAAGAAGAAAGACGAACAGGAGTTGCAATACATCATGGGTGCCATTAATGAACAACAGTTTAAGGACTTCCTTGATAAGGAATGGTATCCGGCAACTGCGGATGCCGAGAAGGAATATGTTGATTATATGAATAAGGTAGCCAAGTAAATTTCTTCTACTAGTAAAGGTGATGCGGAGGATTTCTCCATCATCACCTTTACTTTTATAATAAACGAAGTGAGGATGATAATGATGTTGAGAAGAAAGCTACGTTTTTTTCTGTGCTGCCTCATCGTATTTACAATGTGCTTTACAAGCATTCCATTTATCAGTAATGGAGAGATTCAGACAGTAATGGCCGCTAATTCAAGTGTAACTAAGAGTGGGAATACGTGGACGTTAGAGAATGATGTCCTAAGGGCCGTTATCTCATTTGCCAACGGAAGTATACAGATGACAAGCTTCTACAACAAAGAGGCAGGCAAGGAATATTTGACCGGAAGCGGGAACCAGCATTTGTTCTACTATAATTACGATGGCAGTGACCTCTATGCGAATGATGGCGGATGGACTTTAGGTACAGATACGACAACCGACATCATTATTTAGCACCAATTGGGGAAAGTCATTGGAAATTCCAATCACAAGGACTTCACCGCAGAATGTTACCATTACACTTAAATTCGACATATATAACGACAGGTCTGGAATGAAATATTCGAACCTCATCAGGAATAATACCTCTTTACAGAAGACCATCACAGATTCGGATATCATAGCGCTCAATTTCCCTAATGATGCTCATACCCTACACTATGTACCCAACATGACATGGAGGAGTACTTCGGGCTCACTAGCACCCAATGTGGGGAGGAACGCTATAACTGTATATGATACAGGTGATGGCTGGGGTCTGCAGCCTGAGATGAATTGGAAAACCCAAGGAGCAACGGACAGACTCCCCTTCGCCAATATTAATGCGTGGAGCGGCATAACCAATGTAAAGGTATCGTCGAACACCGAAGCACTGCAATTGGTGCTGTTTCCTAATGAAGAATTTGAGTATATTTCAGTAAACATGACTGTTTTCAAAGGTGACATCTTAGATGGGAGAATGGCTGTAGAAGATCACTTCAGAAAAAGGTTCAAGTATAATGATGTCACATCCATATTTACGACCAATGACTGGGATTGGAAGGACAGTCGCACTGATGCCTATTATAGAAATACCGTCATACCTAGGGCTGCACAGGCGGGGCTTGATATGGTTATGGCCGATGACTTATGGAATATCACAAGAGACTCAACTACACCAGATAGCGGTTTTACAAGTGATTTACAATCACTATCTGATTATATTGTCTCTCAAGGCTTGCGATTCGGGTTATGGTTCAGCATGACAGGCGACGACCATAATTTGGGGAGGGATTTAGCTGATCCAGCCAATATTGAATTTAAAAGAAGCCAAGTGGAGGATTATATGATTCCACAGTATAACCTATCCCACCAAATGATTGATTTGACCGAATTCTGGCCCAATACCTCTGCAACATCTACATCACATCCTAGCGATAGCGTATATCGTAAAAACGTATTGGTCAGAAACTATATCAATGATGTTGTTTCGCGAAATCCAGATTTCATAGGGAAACTGACCAGCGAAGTCGATATAAATCCCACACAGGGTGATAGGAATGTAGGATTACTGCATATTGGCGACAACGGATTCGTATCGGCCAAAGGTGACGTTGATAAGAATTTGAAGATAGGTATGAACAGCTTCGGATATTTGCCTATCAATTCTGTTTATTATGGGGGGTCGCCTTCCGGTAAGATGGAAGACTACTATTCCTTCATGCTAGCAAGGGTCATAAAATTTAATACTGACCCAGGCAGCTGGACCACATCGGGAATGGATTCGCTGAGGAAATTCAATGACTGGAGAAAGAGTCCCAGAATCAAGGCATTAACAGAAGAAACGACCAGGCCTTTGTACGCGGGTCTGAAATTTGATACTTCGGGTCCATATGCATGGATGTATACACCAGAGGATAAAGGCAAGGCGCTTGTTATCGTTTCTGCAGCTGGCGAAACCGAGGCAGCAACCGACATCACGCTAAATCTGAGGTGGTTGGATAGCAATAAGACATACCTGGTCGAAGATATCACCATGAATGATAACGGAATAAGCTCGTATTTGTATAGGGGACGATTTACTGGAGAGCAGTTGAAGTCACCAGGGCTTTCCGTAAATCTGAATGAGAATACATCAAAAGGTAAGGCGTTCTGGATTCAAGAGGATAATTCCAATAGTATGCAAGTCCTTTATGCAGATGAGAACATTACATCCTTCACCCAGAGTGTAGGCGTCTCCAGTCTTACTGTGAATGTAAACGGGAAAGCGAATTCAACCGGTAAGGTGATTGTCTATGACAGGACGGCCAATAAATCTATGATAAGTGAAGTAACAATAGGTCCTGGTGGAACTGGCAATATCACAATCGATTCCGGATTGAAGTTTGAGGCGGAGAGCCTCATTACAACTGAATCTTCGGGAGATAGCAATGTGGTTGCAACCGATTCTGCAGCAAGCAATGGTTCATTAAGTTATGGCAATTTTAATGGAGTAGGCGACTGGGTACAGTATGAAGTCAATGTGCCTAGCGCTGGAACATACAACGTTAAAGCTCAGGTCAAGAAACACCCAGACAGAGGAACAGCACAATTATATATTGACGGAATTGCCCTTAGTTCTCCTATTGACGAGTATGCCAGCTCGCAGGGATACGTAGAGGTGGATCTTGGCCAATTCGCATTCACCTCGGCTGGGAATAAGCAGCTCCGATTCCAGATAACCGGCAAGAATTCGAACAGCAACTCTTACACGTTGGCAACCGATTATATAAGGCTTACCTATCAATCGCCTGATATCATCTTGCCGCCAGCGGTGTATGAGCAAATCAAGAATGAAGGAGAGAACCTTACAACCACGGTATCAACAGGGGATTCCTATGTGAATGCAAGTGATTCAGCTGCAAGTAATTATGGATTGAGTTATGCAAGTGTTGGTGCTGTAGGCGACTGGGTCCAGTATACGGTAGATGTACCGGTATCTGGAACTTATAATGTAAAGGTACAGGTCAAGAAGCACCCTGATAGGGGAACAGCACAATTATATATTGACGGTACTGCTCAGGGTTCTCCTATCGATGAATATCTGAGCACACCGAGCTATGATGTTGTTGATCTTGGCGACGTAACATTCAGTTCAGCCGGATCCAAGCAGTTTAAATTTCAGGTAACAGGCAAGAATGCAAGCAGCAGCTATTATACGCTGGCGACTGACTATATTTCACTGACAAAACAGCCGCTCAAGTATGAGTTCGAGAGTCTTACTACAACCGTATCCTCAGGAGATTCTTATGTGAATGCGACGGATTCAGTTGCTAGCAATGGTTCGTTGAACTATGGTGATTTCAATGGAGTAGGTGACTGGATACAATACACAGTGAATGTTCCAACTGCAGGAACATATTGGGTCAGCTCCAGGGTAAAGAAACACCCAGACAGAGGTACAGCTCAATTATATATCGACGGTATTGCCCAAGGCTCTCCGGTGGATCAATCTCAGAACATATCGGGCTATGTGGTTGTTGGCTTAGGCGATGTGACATTTGGTTCTAGCGGAGACAAACAGTTCAAATTCCAAATTACAGGGAAGGATCCGAGTAGCAACTCCTACACACTGGCTAATGATAAGTTAATGCTTACCAGAGTCGACTGATCGAATCCAAATAAATTCCGATAATAAAAACACCTATACATCACGGGTTCCATTACAGAGCAACAATTTAAGGACTTCCTTGATAAGGAATGGTATCTAGCAACAGCGGATGCCGAGAAGGAATATGTTGATTATATGAATAAGGTAGCCAAGTAAATAGATCGGTATAATAATAAAAACACCTAAATTAATTTTAGGTGTTTTTATTATGCTTAGGAATTGGTCGGTGGTGATGGCTATAAACGCCGAATATTCATCGTCTGAGCCGCCGATAACGATGTACTGAGAGTGGGAGAAATATGACAGTTAGCAGGATTGGCCATAGGATTGCGAATAAAAGGGAGTTCACAGAAACCCAGCTGTCTCCTTGCCAGCCCGGATTCATGAACAGCTCTCTTGATGCGGCGGCTGTTGCGGACAGAGGGTTCCATTCGGCGGTAGCTCCTAACCATGATATAGGCCGACTAGATATGTTAATATGTTAGTGATAACAACAGAATGGAGATCATGTTGATATAAATATTGAGAAGAAAGGGTATGATCCCGCACGAAGCGTGAGTCTTTTATGGGGCTCCCATACGATCCCTGGACGTTCAGGTCTGACGATCAAAAAAATCCTTAGGACTGGTATGGAGATTGCAGGGGACGATGGCATCAAAAATTTGTCTATGCGTAAGGTGGCTGAGCGGCTCGGAGTAGGGACGATGTCACTATATAATTATATACCTAGCAAGTCAGAGCTACTTGAGCTTATGGTTGATGCTGCTTATGCTGACCTCTATGAGAGTAGGAACACAACTGAGCGAGAAGAAGATTGGCGTATTGCGCTGCGATTCATTGCAAGGAAGAACTGGGATATTCTCATGGAGCATCCTTGGGTTCTGGATGCAGTAGGGGGAAGACCGATACTAGGGCCCCATTGTACACTGAAGTATGAGATGGAGCTTCAAGCATTAGAAGGGATTGGCCTGAACGATATTGAGATGGATGCCACTCTGTCACTTGTCCTTATGTACGGTAGAGAGCTGCGCTCGACTGAAATCGAATATCAAGGCAACTCAACGTCGGACAGGCATGAATGAGTATGAATGGTGGTTAGCTTCTGCGCCAGCACTTGAAAGGATTATCGATCCATCTCTGTTTCCTCTTACATCACGAGTTGGGGAAGCTGCTGGCCAAGCCTACGAAGGCGCCTACGATCCTGAGTACGCTCACTCGTTCGGCCTTGAGCGTATTATTGATGGAACCAGTGTACTGATTAATAAAGGTGGAAATATCCTCAAGTCATAAGAATAAGCTCATTTACGACCCTATTCTCGACCCGTGATGATCGACTAGTAAGAATAAGCTCATTTACGACCCTATTCTTGACCCGTGATGATCGACTAGTAAGAATAAGCTCATTTACGACCCTATTCTTGACCCGTGATGATCGACTAGTAAGAATAAGCTCATTTACGACCTTATTCTCGACCCAGGATGATCGACTAGTAAGAATAAGCGCTCATCGCCTAAATATAAAATTTAAGTATGCAAACTACATCAACCCCCATTAATCACCTCATCAATAATCCCATACTCCTTAGCTTCCTGAGCAGACATGAAGAAATCCCGATCCATATCCTTCTCCACCTTATCTAGAGGCTGCCCCGTTCGTTCGGATGTAATCTGAATGCTCTTAGCACGAACCTGCAAAATGCGTTTGGCGCTGATAGCGATGTCACTGGCTTGACCTTGCGCACCACCATGCGGCTGATGGATCATAATCTCGCTATTCGGCAATGAGAAGCGTTTGCCTTTCTCGCCAGCGAGTAGGAGGAGAGCTCCGAAGGAGGCAGCGAACCCGACACAGATTGTGTGAACGGGAGGCTTCACGAACTGCATCGTGTCGAATATGGCAAACCCCGCTGTTGTTGAACCGCCAGGACAATTAATATACATACTGATCTCTTTCTCTGGGTCTTCAGCGGCTAAGAATAATAGCTGTGCTACGATACTATTAGCTACCTGATCATCAATGGCTGAGCCTAGGAATACGATACGATCCTTTAACATCCTAGAATAAATATCATAGGACCGTTCACCTTGACTAGTCTGCTCTAGTACATAAGGGATATAATTACTCATGTCAGGACCTCCACATCGGTATAGGATTTTTGTTACGTACACGATGTAAACGATTAGTGGTATGAATAAGATACGCGTGGAAAATATATGAGTTAACCGTATCCTTTCGGTAAGGTTAATCGTTTACTAATGTACAGAAAAGTGTAGGTAAAGGAGGAGTTAATCTTGGATCTAATAATGGAGAAGGAAACGGTTGTTGAGCTTCAAGAGAAGCTAAAGCGGTATTGCCTATTCCTAACTGAAAACCATTGGGCTGCCGAGGACCTTGCTCAGGAAACTTGGGTGAAGGCGCTCAGTACAATGAAGTTGAATGATCATTCCAATCCTCAAGCATTACTGCTGCGAATTGCCAAGAATTCATGGGTAGACCATACGCGCAGACGGAAATTCTATTTGAGATACATGGAAAATGAGAAGAATAACAACATACAATCACCTGAACCCGACCACAGGCAATTAGAGGTGATATTCCAAGCTATAATGAAACATATGACTCCCTTGCAACGAGCCGTGTTCCTGTTGAAGGATGTGTACGAATATTCAATTATCGAGACAGCCCAAATCCTCAACACCACGCAGGGAGCAGTTAAAGCAGCGTTGCATCGTGCTCGTCAATCTATTGAAGGCATAAAGCGTGATCTGGAGGGAGATTCCCTAGCTCAGCCACTCGATGAAGGTTTTCAATCTCAATTGTGTAGCTTAGCTGCAGCTTACCAAATCGGAGATATAACGAAGGTTTTAGCGCTTGCTATGGAAGGCGCAGTGGAGGCGTCAACGGCACTGGTTATTGCGCACAATCAGATTAGGAAGGTTAAGACTATGGCTAGCAAAGAAGGTAACATACAGGGTATGTGGCAAACCGTGGCGGCATAGTAGGGATAACACTCGACATGCCAAGAAGATATGGTCAAGAAGTCGGTGAGTTACTGGCTTTTTTTTATGCCGAAACACCCTATTCACAAGATTAGTATAACATGATATATTATATGGAGTGATTATATGAACTAAAATACACATAAACGGGAGCAGGAGTTATATGTCCATGGATACTTCCTCAAAACCAATGTACGAGCGAATATATGATGCATTAAGCGGGGATATTATTGGCCGCAAATATGAGATTGGAGAGCGGGTTCCTTCGGAGAAGGAGCTCGCAGAACAATTTAATGTCAGTCGTATTACGAGCAAGAAGGCGCTTGAATTACTGGCTAATGTTGGACTAATTGTTCGCAAACCTGGAAGAGGGTCCTTTGTTGCCGGGCAATCTCCGGTGCAAATGACCAACACGATCGAAAGAACGAATGCATCTAAATCCTCTGGACAAACCATGATTGGTTTAGTGATGACCGATTTCGACGATAGCTACGGAACAGGGCTGCTATCAGGTATAGAAAGGGCATCCGGCGACAATGATTGTTTCTTGGTGCTCCGCCGTTCTTACGGCATTCCCGCAAATGAGAAGAAAGCGATTGAGGCTTTGTTGGAGTTGGGAGTCGATGGACTGATAATCTTCCCCGCGCAAGGTGAGTTTTTTAGTGCGGAGATCCTAAAATTGGTCATTGAACAATTTCCACTGGTATTAATTGATCGCCATCTTAAGGGTGTGGCTGCCACATCTATAGGGACTGACAATGCTTCCGCTGCTAAGGTGGGTACGGATTTTCTATTGGATTTGGGGCATAAACATATTGGCTTCCTCATGCCACCTCCTTCGGATACAACTGCGATTGAGGATCGAATCGAAGGCTTTATCCAGGCTCATGCAGAGAGAGGGGTTCTCGTGGACAGAGGACTATGGATCAATGACATAACCTGCACACTGCCAAACTCCTTTAAGCAGCCCAATATTGAGAAAGATATTGATAAAATCAAACAGCATATACAGCAGAATCCGGGGATAACCGCATTGTTCGCAGTTGAATATAATATTGCCGTCATTGCCAAAGCTGCGCTGGATCAATTGGGTTTAAGGGTTCCTGAAGATATCTCCATTCTCTGCTTTGACAGTCCCTCATCTAATTTAGGTAATTATAGCTTTACGCATTTACTACAGGATCAAGAGTATATGGGCGTTAAAGCGTTAGAGGACGTGTTGAAGCTACAATCAGGCGAAACACTGCCTAACAAGATTTTCTTACAGGCAAAGCTTGTAATAGGGCAATCAACAGCATCAGTTAGAGAAATTAAATAGTCATATTTTGATCATAAACAAGTGAAGATCTGTTATATATACAGGTCTTTTTTAATTGACATATCATTTAAGTGAATCTGGTATAAAAATATACGTATTGACATATTAATATAAGGCTAATATAATTAAAATTGTAAGCGCTTAATAAAGGGGGGGTGAAGCATTGAATCAAGTATCCGAAATTCCTTTATCGATGAAACGAACGATTGATAAGGTAGCCGAACAATTCCCAGATCAACTGAAGCTAGCCCAGATGTTCGAACACTGTTTCTCGGATACTTTCAGAACAACCGTCAAGAGAATGGAAGATCAAAGTACCTTCGTCATCACCGGAGATATTCCTGCTATGTGGTTAAGAGATTCAGCAGCTCAAGTGCGTGGTTACCTCTATCTTGCACATGAAGATAAGGAAATGGCCGATTTAATTGAGGGGGTTGTACGAAGGCAAGTTCATTACATTCTGAAGGATCCATACGCTAACGCTTTTAATGAAGAACCGAATGGTAGAGGACATCAGGCTGATTTGACAGAAATGAATGATTGGATTTGGGAACGCAAATATGAGATTGATTCCTTATGTAGTCCGATTCAATTAAGTTATCTATTATGGAAGACTACAGGAAGAACATCGCACTTTGACGAAAATTTCAAACTAGCTGTGCATGCCATTATTCATCTTTGGAAGGTCGAACAAAACCACGACACACAATCGAATTATAGCTTCCAAAGATTAGACGGTGCTGAGACGGACACCCTAACTAATGAAGGTAAGGGCTCACGTGTGAAGCATACAGGAATGACATGGTCTGGTTTTCGACCAAGTGATGATGCCTGTCAATATGGATATCATATTCCTTCGAATATGTTTGCAGTCGTTGTTCTGGGTTATGTCTCAGAAATTGCTGGGCAAATTTGGGGAGATAACGTACTTAAGGATGCTGCTGAACAGTTGGCGGATGAGATCGACAGAGGGATACAGGCATTTGGTATCGTTCATCATCCACAGCATGGGAATATTTACGCTTATGAGACGGATGGTTACGGAAATTATAATTTAATGGATGATGCTAATGTACCTAGCTTGTTATCTATTCCTTATCTTGGTTACCGGGCTGCAGAGGATCCAATCTATTTAAACACACGAAGCTTCGTTCTAAGTCAAGATAATCCCTATTTCTATAAGGGAAAGGCAGCAGAGGGAATTGGTAGTCCGCATACGCCAGATCAATATATATGGCATATCTCATTAGCTATTCAAGGCCTTACAGCAACCGAGTTCAGTGAGAAAGAACGAATGTTGCAGCTTCTCATCCACACAGACGCCGGAACCAATTGCATGCACGAAGGCTTCCTTGCAGACGATCCAAGTCAATTTACAAGACCATGGTTTTCTTGGGCAAATGCACTTTTTAGTGAGTTCGTTCTTGATTATTTAACATCCAAAAGTATGAAATATGAAAATGGGGGAAGAGCATGAAAAATATGAGATGGTTCGCAGCACTTGTTGTTATTGTAATGGTACTCGGAACTTTAATGGCATGTAGTAATAAT
This sequence comes from Paenibacillaceae bacterium, assembly GCA_040880185.1. Lineage (GTDB taxonomy): Bacteria > Bacillota > Bacilli > Paenibacillales > UBA4045 > UBA4045. The sequence continues at coordinate 20,996 of JBBDIY010000015.1, read as the reverse complement.
GCAGCTAACAATACCGGTAATAACACAAAAGGTAACAACACCACAAATGCAGAACAACCAACTACGAATGGGAAAAAGGTTGAAGTCACTTTCTGGGGAGACTGGGGTGGAGATGGAGCGATACCTTTTAATGTAATGGTAGATGCTTTCAACAAGTCACAGGACAAAATTCATGTAACTTATGTGATTGTCGAAGATATGATCACTAAATTTCTAACCGCATCAACATCAGGCGGATCTCCTGATATCATGTTCTGGGATCGCTGGCGCACGGCTTCCTATGCGCCTAAAGGGGTATTAGCACCGATTGATGAATTTATGAAAGCGGATGGAGTTCCAAATACTGATTTTTATGAGCAAGCTTTAAAGGAGCTTTCATCAGACGGTAAGCTATATGGCCTTCCTCTAACGGTTGATGCACGTGCATTATTCTATAACAAAACGATCCTTGCTGAGAAAGGCTTAAATCCTCCGACTACATGGGATGAGTTGGCCGATGTAGCTAAACAGTTAACGGTGTGGGAAGGCGATAAATTGGTCCGCTCCGGATTCTCATTGGCGGATGTTGGATTGTTTAATATGACACTCCAGCAAGCAGGCGGTCAGATGCTGAATGAAGACGGAACCAAACCTAGCTTTAACAGTCCTGAAGGCCTTAAGGTTCTGGAGTTCTGGAATAAGCTTATGAATGTAGATAAAGTTTACAAGCTCGGATTTGAAGCAGGATTAGGTGAAGGAACTGATGCATTCGTAACTGGCAAAGTGGCCATGATCTATACAGGTCCTTGGATGTTGAGCAATTATATGAAATACGGAAAAGATTTAGACTTCGGTGTAGTGGCTCCTCCGTCTGGGCCTACCGGTGGCAAAGGGTCCGTCATGGGTGGATTCGGTTTAGTTATCGCTGAAGCATCCAAGAATAAAGAAGCTGCTTGGGAATTTGAGAAGTGGTGGTTGGCTAATGCGGACAATGCTCTGTTATGGGCTAAGACTAGTAACAACATACCTGGCAATTTAAAGGCGATTGCTGATCCGTTCTTCCAAGATAATCCGTTGTACAAACCATTCATGGAAACATTAGAATTCGCTAAGATTCGTCCCACATTCTCAGGATATTTCCCAATGGAAGAAAAAGCGGTCACACCGAATTTGCAATTGTTCATGGAAGGCAAGCAGGATGCGGCAACAACCTTGAAGAAAGCCGAAGAGCAAGGTGCTAATGAGTTGAAGAACGCGAAGTAATGTAGTTGTATTATTTATAGAGGGAGCGAGGCTTCGTTCCCTCTATATTTCATGAAAGGAGATGATCAGCTTGCAGGGGAGATTAGGTCGTCATCAGTCTAATGTGGCATTTCTATTCATTACTCCAACCATGCTGTTGTTCGCGGTTTTCACTTTAATCCCTATCGTCCTGTCGCTCTACTTCAGCTTCACTAATTATGATGTGCTTAGTCGTATTGAATTTATTGGACTAGATAATTACAAGCGAATGCTGGACGATCATATATTGTGGGTTACGTTCAGGAATGTATTCATCTTCTCCGTCATTTATGTTCCTTTCAATCTAGCTATAGCACTGTCGCTTGCTTTGCTGCTTAATCGACCACGTAGGGGTGTTGGGACGTTCCGAACGATGTATTACGTACCCACGTTAACCTCCGGCGTAGCTGCCGCAACCGTGTGGCTATGGTTGCTCAATCCTGAATATGGCTTGATTAATCAATTATTAAGTTACGTAGGTATTACTGGACCTGCTTGGTTAGCGACGACGGATACAGCCTTAATCTCTGTAACTATGGTTATCTTATGGCAAACTGTAGGCAGCAATATGATTATTTACGCAGCGGGGCTGCAGGGAATACCCGATTATTTATATGAATCGGCCCGTTTAGATGGCGCAGGGGCCTTTGCTTGTTTTCGTTATATTACACTGCCTTCTCTTAAACCAACTACCTTCTTCGTTAGTACAATGACGATTATTGGCGCTTTGCAATTATTCGATCAACCTTATGTATTAACACAAGGTGGTCCAGCGAACGCTACACGAACGGTCGTATATAACATCTATCAATCCGGATTTAATGAATTGCAGATGGGCTATGCTTCAGCTCAAGCTTTTTTACTGGCAGCCATTATTCTCATCTTTGCCTTCATTAATATGAGATTAAATAAAGAGGGTTCTATGATTTAATCAAGCATCCATACATGAATAACGGTTTCACTTGGGAGGTTTCGGACTATGACAAGCACGAGGCAGATCTCGAATGCCAAGTATGCAAAAGCTTCATTGGTTTATATGGTATGTGGGTTGATTGCTATAGGCATGGTTATTCCGCTCATATGGAGTGTATTAACTTCACTAAAGCCTGATAATGAAATTTTTCAGTTGCCGATTAAATGGTTACCAAGCCGTATTACTTTTGAACACTACATGAAGGCATTTACTACTGTGCCCTTTGGATTGTATTTTTGGAATTCATTTTATTTAGCTGCTATGGGCGTATTGTTTAATCTTTTCCTAGGTTCCATAAGCGGGTACGCTTTTGCAAAGTTCGAGTTTAGGGGTAAAGAGATTTACTTTCGGATTTTACTTGCTGCGATGATGATACCTGGTGTTGTGACCATGATCCCTACCTTTTTTGTACTGAATCATTTTCCATTACTAGGTGGCAATAATGTGTTTGGCGGAGGAGGTTTTGGCTTGCTGAATAGTTTCTGGGCTGTTATTCTGCCTGGTGCATCGGGACCGTTTGCCGTTTTCTTCATGAGACAATTTTTTGTATCTTTGCCCAATGACCTGTTGGAGATGGCGAGAATCGAAGGCGCCGGCGAATTCCGTATATTCTGGCGAATTTATTTGCCATTGACTAAACCAGCTTTGGCTACCCTCGGAATCTTTACTTTTCAAGCGGGCTGGAATAGCTTCTTATGGCCATTAATTGTGTTGAATGATCCGAATATGAAGACGATACAGATGGGGCTTCAAGCTTTTTCATATAATCACAAGGTCCAATATGGACCGATGATGGCTGCTGCCTTTGTTGCGATATTGCCTATCCTGATCCTGTTCTTATATTTGCAAAAATATTTTGTCCAAGGCATTGCTTTTAGCGGGATTAAAGGATGATAAGATCGAAAAAGGTATTACTTATAACTTCAATTATGGTGCTCACCACACTTATGATGGCTATCTTTTTTTGGAGAACGGAGAGAATACAACTGATGATGAATAAGCAGCAAACCGCAGAAACGCATATTTGGCAATCCAGGGCTGGTCAAGCACAAGAGGCTTTAACGGAATTATTCTGGAATGAGAATAATCGGATGTTCGATAACTTAACGCCCTGTTTCGATCTATGTAATGACCAATTTAATTATTGGTGGCAAGCTCATGCTGTTGACGTGTTGGTTGACGGGTATGTTCGGACCGGGGACGAAGCTTACAGTGATAGGCTAACTAAGATATACGAGGGTCTACTGGTAAGGAATGCTGGAGTCTTCCCCAATGAATTTTATGATGATATGGAATGGTTGGCTATCGCTTTTCTTCGGGCTTATGATGCAACTAAACGAGAAATGTTCAAAACGGCTGCTATTACGTTGTGGGAGGATATTAAGACTGGCTGGAATGAACAGAGCGGTGGTGGTATCGCCTGGAACAAGAAGCAGTTAGATTACAAGAATACGCCAGCTAATGCCCCAGCCGTCATATTGGCAGCACGCTTATATCAACGATTTGGCAATGCTCAGGACCTAGAGTGGGCGAAACGAATTTATGATTGGCAGACAGATCATCTGGTAGACCCTGAGTCCGGCTTCGTCTGGGATGGGATAAACCGGACGGGCGATGGCATGATCGATAAAGCTTGGGAATTCACTTATTGTCAGGGTGTTTATATTGGGGCTGGTGTTGAGATGTTCCGAGCAACCAAGGAGCGGACATATTTGCAGGATGCTATTCGAAGTGCTGAAGCTTCTGTGACTAGATTAACTAGCCCAATAACCGGCATGCTTCCCTATGAAGATAAAGGGGATGGTGGGTTATTCAAGGGTGTATACGTCAGATATGTGGGGGAGCTTATTGTTGAAGATCCTTCGCAGGTAGAGCTGATAGAGATGCTAAAGAAAAATGCTACTAGCTTATGGAATGATGGGAAAGCTTCAGATCAAGTATTGTTCAGCGGGTCCTGGAAAACTAAACCAGAGGCTGCCGTTGATCTGAGTACACAATTAAGTGGCATGATGCTGTTGGAGCAAATGGCGAGGTTGGAGAGTTTAGGGATGTATGTTAATCAAAACCTTTAAGGAGATGAATGATGATGAAGTTATTACAAAAAAGAACTGGTTTCTTCTTGAGCTTGGTACTTGCAGTTACACTTCTTTTACCTGCCGGGGCAGGTAGAAATCAAGCCTCTGCCTTTACAACATCCAATGCGGATGCGGCGATGACTGCTTTAATTGATGTTTTTTTATGACGCCTCAGCCAAATATTTTTACGTAAATAGTGACCACCAAATTCATTCCGAGCATGCTTATGGCCCAGATGGAGGTCTTTATACCGACTTTTGGTGGGAATCCCAGCTGTGGGAAACCGTGATGGATGCTTATCAACGAACTGGCAGCTCAACATATAGGACTATGATTGATGATATATATACAGGATTTAACCTTAAGTATACCAACATGATTGATAATCAATTTATTGATGATTTGGGTTGGTGGGCGTTGGCTTGTTTAAGAGCTTATGAGCTAACAGGTACTGTGGAATATCTTAACCGCGGTTCTTTCTTGTTTGATCATATTTATTCTTATTACAGCACAGCAAATTATGGAGGCGGCATTTGGTGGAGAAAGGATGCCACTGATCCTACATTATCTAGCAATGCCCAGAAAAATATGGCAACCAATGCACCTATGGTAATGACGGCCATTAAGCTAAAAAATGCTTACAGTAATAACGCCTATTTGACTAAAGCTGAAACGATTTATAATTGGACTAAAAGCACCTTGGTAACATCAACTAAAGTTAATGACCATATCGAAGGTACCGGTTCCGGTATAATCAAGGATTGGGACTTCACCTACAATTACGGAACTTTTCTTGGAGCAGCCCTGGCTCTTTACCAAGCAACGGGTACGGTAACATATTTAACGGACGCCAACTTTGCGGCTAATTATGTCATTGATAAAATGACATCTGCCACGTCATTAATGTACGAGGGAGAAAACGACGCACCCTGGTTCAAAATGATTTTTGCCCGCAACCTAAACCAGCTCCGTGTGCAAGCAGGGCAATCACAATACTTAGGCTTCCTGCAATCGAATGCAACTCAAGCTTGGAACCATCGCCGCACCTCGGATAATATCATCGGCAGCGATTGGCTCAAGCCAACCGGCTCAGGATATATCCAGAGTTTAGCAGCCGCAGCTGGAGCATCAATTTTACAATTTGTACCAGCGGACGGTTACACAGGTAATATTGCCGGCAACGGACTTTATGAAGCAGAGAATGCCAGAAGAACATTGGTTAGCGGTGCCGGAATGGTGAACGAAAGCACACACTCTGGTTTTAATGGACGCGGTTACGTAGCAGGATGGAATACGGACGGAACCTCTATTGATTTCTATGTTAACCAGAATTCCGTCGGCTCCAAAACCATCACTTTCCGATATGCAGGTGGTGCTGGGAATGCTTCCCGTTATGTGAAGGTGAATGGTGTGTTTGTTGCCAACAATCTAACCTTTAATGGAACAGGAGGATGGGGCAACTGGAATACAGTCAGTCTTACAATTAACTTAAATGCAGGCTCCAACACGATTCAGTTGGGCTACGATAGTTCAGAAGGTAATTCCAATTATCTGAATATTGATCGACTTACCGGATTGTAAACAAGCATGACAACGCAGAAGGGAGAGGAGAGTGTGGAGAAGATAGGTATCGATTGGAATTCACGAGCTGATATCACACAGGATCAACTCGTAGATCTTTTCTGGAATAGTCAATTAAGTATCATGGATCAACATGTTCCGTGCAAGGGAGATTGCAACGAACATTTCATTTATTGGTGGCATGCCCATGTGATCGATGTGTTGACCGATGGTTATGAACGCACGAGAAACTCGAAGTATATAGAGCGGATTGATCTTGTGATTGAAGGGGTGCGGAGATTAAACGGCAATACGCTCATCCATAATTATTATGATGATATGGAATGGATGGCTCTCGCTCTATTAAGAGTTTATGATGTGACTCAGAGGGAAATTTATAAGGAGCTCACCATGATCTTGTGGGTGAACATCCAAACCGCTTGGAATGATCAGATGGGTGGAGGCATGGCATGGAAGAAGGATCAATTGTATTACAAGAACACACCTGCCAATGCCCCCGCTTCTATACTTGCCTCCCGATTATATCAGAGATTTAATCAGGAGGAAGATCTCTATTGGGCCCGTAAAATCTATCACTGGAATAAAGACAATCTGGTCGACCCAAGTAATGGTTTCGTATGGGATGGCTTAAATCGTCTAGGTGACGGGAAAATTGATTATGATTGGGAATATACGTACTGTCAGGGTGTCTTTATCGGTGCTGGGATTGAGCTATATCATATAACAGGTGAGACGATTTACTTAGAAGATGCTGTTCGTACTGCGGAGACAGCTTTGCTGCACTTTGTCGATCAAGAAAGTGGAATGCTCCCAAACGAGGGTGAAGATGATTGTGGATTATTTAAAGGGATTTTCGTGCGGTATCTTCATCAATTACTGATCATTCGCCCGGAGCATGTGCACGTTCGGCACATGCTCCTTCATAATGCTACTGTGCTTTGGGAATCAGGTCGTAACGAAAAGGGGCTGATTAGTCGTTCGTGGAAAGGCGATATTGAGAAAGTCGTCCAGCTTTGTGCCCAATTGAGTGGGATCATGCTGATTGAGGTTGCCGCTTCAATAGGGGAAACACAATCCGAAACTAACTAACCATTCCATGCAGCGGGAAGATAACGGTAAACTCTGTCCAATCGGTATCGCTATGTACCGAAGGCATAGGCGGTCTTGGCTTGAAGAAGTCCATAAAAGGCAGGAATATTAACATTGATAATGTCCGTTATCACGGATTGAGATTTGGTTAATTCTTTAATGTATCCACTCAATTCATCGTACTTCTTCATCGAAGCAAGTCCTGACAGCATGAATAGATGATTGTTGAAATCATGCCGATATTCCTTAATCGTGTTAAATAAGCTATCCAGGTTCTCGCTGTAAACATCCTGCACGTTAAGAACGACCTTGCCTTGCCTACGAATGCTTGTTGAATGGATTGCTTATCAGTCGATGATTGGAGATTGTATGATCCATAAGTAACTAGCTTATCAGAAAGCCACACTGTACCTTTTCGCTTTATTTCTTGGCCTCCTTCTAATACCTTTTCATTGATAACGGAAATCTGAGTAAGGTATGGATTTTTAGCAATTAATTTTTCAATCGCACTATTCACACCCGCATGCTTTTGAAATTCTATGTATGATGAGTCCGAAATGTAAGGATCTATGAGATAATTGGTTGTCCCATCGTTATAGTAGCCCCACTTGCTAATGTTCTCGGGCATAGAATAAGAGGTATCGATCGGTCCGCCCCAATAATTTTTTAGCTTTTCGCCGAAATTTTCAACCAATTTAACATCATGATTTTGTAATAATTGATCGAACATCGAGTGCCACAGTCCATCACTCCGGCTCAATGTTTTCATACCAATTTCCTCAGGATCAATGGATTTATAGCCCGTAACTTCATCATCGATGTATGTAAAGAGGGTAATGCCCTCAATGCCTAATTTATCCCTAATCTCTGTCAATTGCTCATTGGAAACTTCCTCTGCCTCATGTGGCAGGGCGAATATTGTATGAAGAATAATGTTAACTGTAATTAGTTGTGGTTAAAAGCTGTTATTTGGCATTAACTTCCCGCAGCCTTAGGATCTTGGTTTGTCGATTGAAGCTCAGAATAACTTGATCTGAATCCATTAAGCTAAACTGTCGAGCAACAGCCGGAGATATCCGTAATTCCTTTCCGATATCACCTTCTAAGGACAGCAGTTCTACATTAAGATTCTTCCGAATATCACCTCTAACCAATTTAATGACGCCTTCAGCTCCAAGCTTTTCTTGTAGACTCGCATTCATGCCAATATTGTGTGCTCCACCGAGTGGGGTTTGAACGACGATGATTGCCTTTGCCGATTTGATCATGCTCTCGATCCCTTCTTATATGTTATTGAATATCAGTTTATTCAACTTCTATGGTAAAGTTCTAACTAAAGGGGGATTTCAATTATGCGCATGCAGACAACAACAGAAACAAGCCCTAAGGTCAGGGCCATAATCACGGGGGCTACGGGTATGGTGGGAGTTGGTCTGAAGGAAGAAGAGTATCACCGATTGACGTATGACCCTACGCTTCATGTAGCAGAAACCTTAGTGCGATTAAATCCAGAGATGGTATTCTGCTATGTCTCAGGGAGCGGAACCGATAGCACAGAGCGAGGGAGAAGCATGTGGGCTCGCGTGAAGGGGAAGACGGAAAATCATCTGATGCAGTTGCCTTTCAAGTAGGTATCGCCATGATTAAGACGGTAACCATTGGTTACGATAAATCCATATTAGAGGCTAGGGATATTAAGCAGTTGGCTAGATCATAGGCTGTGTTACTACTGCATGGGACCGGTCGAATACCCAATATATCGATAAGGTGGTTGAAGATTAAAGGAGTGTCTGTTGGTTCCTACGCTCAGCTTCTTTGTATATATAATTACGGAAGCCGATGGCTAGAATTTGTAGTTTATCTTTTGCTTACTTGAATATTATTCTCATATCTGGCTCCTGATCAATTCCCACATGAAAGCGGTGTTTCCTCCAACCAATTAGAGGAGGGAACTCGCATTGTTCACTAAAGGTGCCGATCTTATCCGATTTTAGTATATTGACTCTGCGAAAGACAATTCTCATGATCTCATCATAGCGTGAATCGTCAGAAATCTTGATCCGCATCATTCTGAAATCTAGTTGTGCGACCTTTTCATGATATATAATATCCATTTAGCTATTCCAGTCCTGCATTCTTTCTGGCCAAATTAATGAATTCTTCCTCAGTATCAGGCAATTTATTCCACACCTTTGGATTATCGGCATTCAATAAGCGGTCTTGATACGAAAGATAAATGTCTTCTTCTTCAATACGCTTTTTCAATAGTTCATTCTCCTCGATCAAAGACTCTAAATCTTGAGTATCCACGATCGTATACTTTAACTCATCTTTAACTATAATTCCCAACTTATTATGTTTACTGAATTTGCTAGTAACATCTTTTTGACTTAAATTGCGGAGGCTACCAAATGAGATTATTTCTTCTCGTTTATAGGTTTTTGTGATCATTTTTCTTTCCTTCCTCCCATTTTCCATCTTACTTTCCTCCGTTTCATTATAACATAAAGCAATCATTCATTAGGGAAATTTTTGCGCACTTTTTTTAGCGTTATTTCGAGCAATTGTTTAATATAATGTTAATCAAATGATCGTTGATTTATACATACCATATCTAGATACGAAATTTAATGAGATCGTATTTTCCAACAAACGCTTCAAAGTATTGGTTAATAAAGGGAATTTCGTTATTTTCTCGAATAACTGAAGTGAGATATAATAGAGCGATCTAAGAATTATCATCTACTATTAAAGGGAGATAACAATGTCCAATCCAATCAACTATAAGGTCCTTACCCTAACAATGGTTCTGGATAAAGATAGAGTATTATTACTAAATCGACCCGATCGACTGGGCTTCCCGGGTTATATTGCACCTGGAGGAAAGGTTGATTACCCTGAGAGTATCGTTGATGGGGCAATGCGAGAGGTTTATGAGGAAACGGGTTTGGTTGTTAATGAAATCGTGTACAAGGGTCTATCGGAATTTTGTGATCCTACTACTAGTTTGAGATACATGGTTTTTAATTACTTGGCCACTTCATTCGAAGGCGAGTTATTAGATAATCCGCCTGAAGGTGAACTACTCTGGGTTCATCTGAACGAGATATCAGTATTACCAATGCAGCATTGGTTTAGGGACAGAATTCCTCTATTCTTCCAACCAGGCACCTTCGAGCATCATGTTGTATGGGACAGTGTGAAGGATGAAAATCTAAATGAAATTTTTAGAAAGTATGCGCCATGATAGAACAAGGCTATCTCTGGGTTCATTGAAGAAATTAGAATTCGAAAAGGGGAGAATGGGGGAATCACCCTTCCTTAAAACGAAAACTCCCATAATCGATAACAATGAGACGATTGCTCAACCGTGCAAGATTCTTGCTACGAAGACTGCGGGCGATGATCTTCTCCTTCAAGAAGCGCCGCCTCAATTTCTGTAGCGTTACATCATCTTGCTCTGTTAATATCTCACATCGTATTATTTTCTTCATGATGACCCATCCATATCCGTATTCTACGACTGGACAGAGGTATGCTCTCGTGCTACTGGAACAACGTGAATAAACGTTATCTTCCCTTTTATTACTCTCGAGACCTCTTCTAGATATCGCGATTTTAACAACATAACCATTGCAGAGATCATAGACGATCCTAGTTAAGCCTGAACCTATAACTTGGTATGGAAGCTGAAGAGCCTTCTTGGCCCTTCTAGCTTTTTTGCGTTCGGATTGCGTTCTATACTTGATCATCTGGGGAATCCACAGACGAATAGACTTCAACACATCTTCGGATAAAAATCGGCTTTTCTCTATGGGCTTAACCACTCCCTACACACCCTTTACAAATTGTTAAGATAGGATATGTAGCAGGAGTAGAACATGTCGCGGCGATTATTGCGTCAATCGAAGCTCTGGATAAGTCCTTAGGTCCTATATCTTAGTAAGTAAATAGGCCGAAGGTTCGATGAAACAATTATTAATAATAGGTATACTTACCATGTGTTCTTGAACGCCTCTTAGTAAGGAATAATGGGGAGGTCCAGCATGGTTGAGTGGTTTCGGAGGAAATTAATGGATTACGGTTTCTCTTTCGTGTTAACTAAACAATCTGCCTCAATTGAATCGATGCCGCCCAAAGATGGAGAGAGTGATCAGGAGTATCTGATGCGACTTATTCTAACAGAATCCCCGAAGTGATGACTATCTGATGATTATCTGAAGACAGTCTCGACCCCTGCACGGACACTAAATTAGTTATCATAAAGAGGAATGGGAAAAATACGCGAAAGCGTATTTTTTTTGACTTCTAATAGCGCGACAATGAAACCTCAGATTATTCAATTAACGCAATTTGTTCGGGTAACTCAATCGTAATAGTCGTACCAACTCCTGGAGTACTATTGATGGTTATACTCGATTGATCACCGAAGAAATGCTCCAGCCGCTTTCTCGTATTCGCCAGTCCAATATGACGGAGACCGGAGTTTCTTCTCTTCTCGACAGGAGTCCATAAGGATTTGATCTGATCTTCTTCCATACCGATACCATTGTCTTCGATTATGATTGTCAGTTTACCATTATTGACTGCTGCTGATATGAGGATAGTCCCCTTCTCATCCTTCGGGCATATGCCATGGAATATGGCGTTCTCCACAAAAGGTTGAATCAGAATACGTGGAATGAGGCAATTTAAGGCTTGCTCCTCAATGTTCCATATGACCTCGAACATATCCGTGTACCGATAAGATTGAACAATGATATATTGCTTAAGTATCCCAATATCATCACGTAATGTAGTGAGTTCATGTCCGTCGCCCACATTAACGGCATCTTGCAGGATGCGGATGAAGGAACCTACCATCCGGACGATATCGTCGTTTCCTTGCTTCTGTGCTAGGTAAATGACTGCATTGAGCGTGTTGTATACAAAATGAGGGTTAATCTGAGAGAGTAGTAGCTCCATATCCATCTCTCGCTTTTCTTGCTCGTAACGAATTGAATCGTCAAGGTGAATGCTAAGCTGATGGGTCATCCGGTTAAATCCTTGTCCAAGTTTCTCAAGCTCGTCACCTGTAGTAATTGAAACCGTAGCAGACAGATTGCCATTCGAGACAGCATTGGTCGCATGATACAACCGCATGATCGGTCTAGTGATTCTGAAGATGGCTGGCATCATCAGTATGAGGATCAAGATTGTACTCGTTAGAGAGAAGACAGCTAATAGATAGATGACAAATTTACTTCGTTCCAGTAAGGCATGTTGTGAAGTAAACGATACAAGCTTCCAGTCGTTCCCCACGTATCGATCAATTAACATATAACCCCCTTGGACGGATACGTTATCCACATCCAATGGCTGCTGCGAGGCTATTTCTGTTAATGAGGGTGTAGCGTTCTGACTCTGAACAAGTGATTTTTTCTCGAATAAAAGCTGATTCCCTTCGTTCATCCATAAGAATTGGTCAAAATCGACAGCACCGAATGCTAACAATGACTCGAAATTATTATAATCTAAATGAACAATTAATTCTCCGATGACAAGACCGGATGAGATGTCTCTCACCTTCACAATAAAGCTGATCGCCTTGAACTTGGCAAGGGTAGACCCGTTACGGTACATAATATGAGGTTCGGTAAAGGCAATCGATTGATTGGAATTCGCATAATTCTGATACCACGATTGTTGCAGATGCTCAGAGGAGTATCTATCTGTCACACCTTCACTCCAGAAGGAGGTTCCATCAGGCAACACCAGAGTGAAGTTGACAACCTCTTTGCGTAACCCTTTATTGTTCCTCAAATATTTGTTAGTGTCCTGAATGAGCAGGAATTTGTCGAACGTATCCGATTGTTGATAGGTTCGAAAGAAGGTTTGAACGGAATCGGAGATGATCAAGGAGAATGAGAAATTGGCGATATCATCTGCCATATACTGAAGCTGTCTGGCCGTTTGTCTTAGCTTGGTTTCGTCATCATGAAGCATCTGATTAACAAGAATAGTCTTGTAGTAATAGTAGGTGAAGCCTGCAGAGAATAGAAAGCTGACGATGGCGACGATGCTAATCCGCATGAGGATATTATATCGCAGACTTCTCATAGAAGATGGCCCTCTTCTCTATATTGATGAGGAAGGACACCGGTTATTTTCTTGAATACTTGGCTGAAGTGTTGAGGCGATCGATAGCCTACTCTAGAGGCGACCTCCATCATCTTGATGTCTTCGTAACGCAGAATCCGCTTGGCTTGATTAATTCGATATTCCGTAAGATAATCCAAGAATGTACGCCCCAAGTCGCGCTTAAACAGTTGATACAGATAGGAAGAGCTGACTCCAATTGCATCAGATACATGGTCAATATTGATGTCTTCGTGAAAGTGATCATGCAAATATTGAAGTGCTCTTATAAGCTTATGAGAAACTTTATTGGTATCCTGGGTATTAGATGCAAGCTGCGTGAACAGAGTGATAAACCGATCCCGAACTTCTGAGATATGATAGACCGGGTCGTATTCTTGTATGGCGAAAGGGTCAATATAGGGCAGACCTTTATTCATTCTTTGATCGTTAAGGAACTTATTAAGGAGATTGACGAGGTCGAATAATCCACGCAAATTCCATCCAGATTCACAGATATGATGGAAATAACCTTTAATTTCATTCTCGACAACAGCAACATCATACTGCTCTAACCCAGCCATTAACGAATCTAGTGGGATCGTTCGATTTCGATTCATAGCAGTTTCGTCAGGGAGAGACAGGTGATCTACACATACCAACGCCTGTCGACCACAGAAGATCGCATATAACATGGCAGTTTTGAGTTTGTTAAGAGCATATGGGAGATTTCCTGCATCAGTTGGAGCAAGTGTATAATAAACGGAAACGGTACGCTTCTTAGATTGGGTGAAGTGTGTCTGTATGTTGGTGGTAAACTGATTCAGCGATTCACGTAGTAATCGGGGATTTCTGATTTTAATCGAGAAAAGTGCGGCCATCTCCGCTCCATTGATCATGAAGTCACCGAGCAGCTCCCAATCCTCGTAATCATTGAATGGAAGTACCTCTTCTAAACTCCATCTCTCATGGTGTTGGATATCAGTCTCAGCAGCAATGATATGGGGGATCGTTGTTGTAAATGGCAGATCTGTTCGGATGATTAGCAAGGCAAAGGGTGCTCTTATTCCGCTATTCTTCAACATGAGGGGTGTGCAGGATCCCGTAGCATATTTCTTAATCAATTCATTGCGTTGCATTCTTCTTTGTGATTGATCCTTCTCCCATGCTAGTCTAGCTCTATCAAGTTCTTCTCGTAATGTATGGCTATCTACCTGATGCTTGATCAAATAGCTAGAAACGCCCCCTAGCGTTATCGCTTGTCTTGCGTACTCGAAATCCTCATAGGCGCTCAGAACGATAAACTTCACACCAAGCTGCTTGTTGGAAACCGCACGAATCAGTTCCAGACCATCCATGACAGGCATTCGAATGTCGACAATCATGATCTGTGGCTGATGCTCCTCGCATAGTCGAAGTGCGCTTCGACCATTCGAAGCGGTAGCTGCGATCTCATAGCCATCTGGGACCATGCTTCTAATATGATCAATTACGATACGTTCGTCATCGACCAATATAATTTTCATAGATTGCCTCCTGATGACTATAGATGAATGTATTATAACGCACACTCCTATCCACATGGCAAGAGCAAGTGTAGGATTGCGACCAAGAGTGTAGGATTCCGATGTATACGCTTACACAATCAATCTTGTAACATTTACATAGGCAAAATAAACAAGGAGGGGTTAAGAATGTTAAACGTAAGATGGATGAAGCAATTGTGTATGGTATTGGCTATTGTCATGGTAGTGAGCTTATTAGCAGCTTGCGGTAATGGGAATAGTGCCAATTCAAGCAAAGAAACCAGCGCACCTACGAGTGATACCCCAAGCAATAAGGCAGATACAGCTAAGGATGAGGTTGCTGCAGAGCCTAATGCAAAGAGTAATGAGGAATACAAAGGTGAAATCGTCTTGTGGTCTTGGGAACCGGAGCATCCCACAGCACTTAAGGCATTTCACGAGAAGTACCCTAATATCAAATTAAAGGTCGTCAATAATGGGGCCGGGGATATATTGACCAAATTGCAAACAACGATTTCTTCTGGTGGAGAGTTGCCTGATGTGATTCGGATTGAACGTGATTCGAAGGTTAGGATTTTCGATATGGATATATTCGAAAATTTAGAAGAAGCGCCTTATTCCGCGGATGCATCCTTACTGTTTGATTTCGACCGAGAAACCTTCTCCAAGGATGGACATCTGATTGCCATTCCTGATGATATGAGTATATCGGGTCTAGCCTATATTAAGGATTTGGCTAAGGAATATCTGGGCAGCGACAATCCAGAGGAACTAGAGGCCATGTATCCTGACTGGAATTCATTGATTGAGAAAGGTAAGGAAGTTGTTCAAAAAAGTAATGGTGAGGTGAAATTGTTCCCTGGATTGGGAGATGTTCATACCATCATTAGAGCACAACGTAAGGAGCCATACTTCGACGGCGACAAGCTGAATATATCTGCTCTTACTGAAACGATTAAGTCGCTAGTTGCATTCCGTGATTCGGGAACTGTGGATAAGCTGGATCAATGGACACCTGCTTGGAATGCTTCCTTCGGACAGAGCAAATATATATTCGCCATCTCTCCAATATGGATGCCGCAATATGTCATTGGGGCCAATGATAAAGCTGAAGGAAGATGGGGACTTATGGTTCCGCCAGCTGGTGGGTATATTAAGGGCGGTTCATCACACGCCATTCCAAAAGGAGCAAAGAATAAGGAACTCGCTTGGAAATGGATTGAATTCTCATCCTTAACGCAAGAAGGTGCTGATTCATTAAAGGCAGATGGTGTATTCACACACTTCAAGCAAGCGTATGATAATCCTGAATTCGCCAAATGGACATGGCCAAACTTCGGAAGCCAAGACATTGGGGAAAAATACTTTGTCGATATCGCAGCTGTGACTAGCGATGTAAGTGAGAATGTTAATGATATTATCTTGGGTGATGCAATGGGTATTGTATTGCAAACATTGACCAAGGATAAATCATTCGGTGTTGATCAGGCGTTAGAGAGAGTGAAGAAGGAAATTAAGGCGAAAGAGCCAAAAATCATCATAGAATAGTTACCGCAAGTCTCAAACAGAGGAGCGGCTGATTGCAAGCCGTTTTTCTGTTTGGGCATCGGTTTCAATTTAAAGGGAGTGAGAGCAATGGAAGCTTTAAGGAGAAAGTGGATACCGTATTTTTTTCTGTCCCCCTATATTATATTTTATCTGGCTTTTGGCCTTGTTCCCATCCTGTTTTCCTTATATGTGAGCTTCACGAGCTGGGATGGGATTAGAGAGAAGCATTTTGTAGGTTTAGACAATTACCTATTCCTATTTGACCCCAATTCATATTTCTTCAAATCGGTTGGCAATACCTTCCTGTTCATCATGATGACCTTACCATTTCAGATGTTCTTCGGGCTCCTGTTAGCTGTATTGCTCTATAGTCGTTTTGTGAAGTGGAAGAGCTTTTATCAGCTGGTTAATTTCCTGCCGTATATCGTAACACCGGTTGCGGTTGGTCTGATGTTCAACCTGCTCTTTGACTGGCAGACGGGTTTCGTGAACAAGGTGCTCATGCTATTAGGATGGACGAATGAGGAGATTTATTGGTTAGGAGAGCCTGGATTTGCTCGATTCGTTATTGCCTTTATGCTGTTCTGGAAAGGGTTCGGCTATATCATGGTCTTCTTTCTTGCCGGGCTTGCGAACATACCGAAGGATTTGTATGAAGCTGCGCAGGTGGACGGTGCTTCATCCACACATATGTTTCTCAAGATCACACTACCTTTGTTAAAGCCAGTTACGACTTTCATATTAATTACAGGCATCATCGGTGGATTTCAGCTGCTGGAAGAACCGATGCTACTGCTCGGTGGGTTTGCTGGAGGAGCTTCTGCAGTTGTCGGTGGACCTGAGAGATGCTGTCTTACAACGGTATGGAATGTGTACGATACCGCATTCGGAAGCACGACACGTTATGGGCTTGGGTCTGCGATTGCCTATGGGCTATGTATGATTATCGCTCTGGTGTCCATTACAGGGTATAAATTTCTGAATAGGGGGGAGCAAGAGTGACAAATTCCATTCGTTCAGTAATCTCGACAACATTGATCTCTTTACTCTCACTATTTGCACTCTTTCCATTCTACTTGATGATCATTATGGGAACTTATCAGAATGAGGACCTTTTTACAGGCATTGTTCTTGTACCCGGAAGCTACTTTCTTGAGAATCTGAAGACGGTGATGGAGAGCAGATTTGATCTTGTATATCTCAATAGTCTCTTCGTATCCATAACGAGCACAGTCGTCGCGGTATTGGTCAGTGCGTTCGCTGGTTTTGCATTCGCTAAACATGAATTCAAGTATAAGAACAAGATATTCGCTGCTGTGTTACTGACGATGATGGTCCCTGGTCAGTTGGGGCTTATTGCATATGTCATAGAGATACGTTATCTAGGATTATCTGGGACGCTACTACCGTTGATACTTCCTTGGGTAGCTAACTCCTTCGGAGTTTTCTGGATGACGCAATATATGAAAAGCGCCGTTCCCAATGAAGTATTGGAAAGCGCACGGATCGATGGCTGTTCGGATTTCACTGTATTCTTCAGAATTGTAATTGCATTCTGTTGGCCGGCGATGACAACGCTAGCGTTACTCGTATTCTTATGGTCATGGAATAGCTTCTTACTCCCACTGATATTCATTAATGAACCTGAATTATATACGATTCCACTAGCAATTTCCACATTGGGGAGTGCTTATCGGACCGATCTTGCAGCACAAGTACTTGGATTATCATTAGGTACTCTTCCAGTTCTGATCTTGTTTATCATTGGTTCCAAAAGCTTCATTCGGGGATTAACTGCGGGTTCTGTGAAGGGATAAACTGGTCATGGGGCGAATGTAGTAATCAGGAAAAAGTATAGATAGGAGAGTCGTATAATGGAGAAAAATTTGCCTATTAGCAGTAAATTGCCAGTGTTCATGCATGGAGCGGATTATAATCCGGATCAATGGCTACATGACCCCGAGATTTTCAAAGAAGACATTCGTTTAATGAAATTAGCTCATTGCACGCGTAGGTGCGAATCGCCAACGCAACTTGCATGGTGCTCGGCACAATCATTGCTTCAGCTCCCCAGTATATCGCGATAAGGTGACGATCATGAATAAGAAGCTTGCCGAGCGTTACGCATCTCATCCCGCTGTGGTCGGTTGGCATATATCAAACGAATATGGCGGTGAATGCCATTGTGACTATTGTCAGGATGCTTTCCGCCATTGGGTTCGACGTAAGTACGGAATCTTGGAAGCTCTTAATCTAGCTTGGTGGACAACATTCTGGAGCCATACGTATACAGATTGGTCGCAAGTGGAATCTCCTGCACCTCATGGTGAGTCAGGCGTACATGGATTGAATCTGGATTGGAGACGATTTGTTACCGACCAGACGATTGATTTCTATAAGCATGAGATTGAACCGCTCAAAGCATGTAATCCAGATATACCGTGCACAACGAACATGATGGATATGTTCTATGACCTCGATTATCGTAAGTTCGCTGAGGTCGTTGATGTTATTTCTTGGGATGCTTATCCGACTTGGCATGAAGCTGATTCGGAAGCGAGTATAGCGTCGAGGTTTGCCTTTAATCATGATATTTTCCGGTCGTTAAAGAAAAAGCCGTTTATGTTAATGGAAAGTACGCCTAGTTTGACGAATTGGCAACCGGTCAGCAAGCTGAAGCGACCGGGTATGCACCGATTGTCCTCTTTGCAGGCAGTTGCTCATGGGTCGGATAGTGTTCAATATTTTCAATGGCGTAAAAGTCGGGGTTCGAGTGAGAAGTTCCATGGAGCGGTTATTGATCATGTTGGCCATGAGCATACTCGGGTGTTTAGCGATGTTGCGTCGCTAGGTAAGACACTATCGAGTTTGACCGATCTGATCGGTACAGCTGTGCCCGCGGAAGCCGCGATTCTGTTCGACTGGGACAATCGCTGGGCGGTGAATGATGCACAAGGTCCGCGCAATAAGGGCCTTCATTACGAAGGAACGGTCATTCAACATTATCGAGCATTATGGGAGCTCGGTGTTCCGACGGATATCATTGGTTCAGGAGATGATCTATCGACTTACAAGCTGCTACTCGTCCCGATGGCTTATCTACTCCGTGCGGAGATGGGGGAGCGGATCGAGCAATTTGTTGCTGATGGTGGGATTGTAGTCGTTACTTACTGGTCAGGTATTGTGAACGAGAATGACCTCTGTTATCTGAATGGTTTCCCTGGCCCTCTGCGGAATGTGCTGGGAATTTGGGCGGAGGAAATCGAAGGGCTTCATGATCATGATCGTAACGGAATTGTGATGCAGGACAATAATGAGCTTGATCTTCATGGTACCTTCGAGGTACATGAGCTGTGCGAGTTGATTCACGCTGAAGGTGCGGATGTTCTTGCGGTATATGGAGATGATTTCTATGCCGGACGACCGGCTCTTACGGTTCATACTTTTGGACAGGGGAAAGCTTATTATCTGGCCGCGAGGGTTAGTGAGCAAGCATTCTATGAATCGTTATATGGCAAGTTAGTTCGAGATGCTGGGGTGAAGCGCTCAATAGAAGTTCAGTTGCCAGCAGGTGTTACGGCTCAACTGCGCAGTGATGGGCAGCATGATTATGTGTTCGTTCTCAACTTCTCAGGTGAAGCAACAGCAGTCAACTTAGATCACAGAGACTATGTTGACATGGAAACCGAGCAGGCCATTTCGGGCGATCTTCAGATACCGCAGCATGGGGTAAGAATTCTGAGCAGGATGTCTTAGGAACTTTATTCCCGAATTTTGTACGATAGAACAAAAGCTATCCCTTATGAATAGAGAATTATCGAAAGTCACGCAAAAAAAGAGCTCCCAGAGCAACGAGAGCTGACTTTGGATAATTCCATTGGACGAAACCGCGGTGGGTTAGCACTATGGGGAAATAAAGATTCCCACGCTGCCTGTAGAAGTCGAATTTTTCACAATAGGAAAGCTAAAGTGCAAATATAGCACCCAATTAGCCCAAAAATGGTTCAGTAGATACAGCTTCCCCCTCCCCAGTCAAGAGGCACTTGAATCCTATGCAATTTCCTTTTCCGGTGAAGCTCTACCGAGATGACCGACACCACAGCAAGGACAAAGAGTGAAGTCTTTACCCGTAAGCTTTTTCAAAAAATCAAGGGTAGACAACTTTATTTTGGGTATCTCATTCCATGGTGTTTTTGTGAGTTTCTTACAAAGTTTAAGTTTTGTCGTTTTGTTCCTTGGACTTAACAAACCATAATGCCGTATTCGCGTAAATCCATTGGGTAGCACATGAATAAGGAAGCGGCGAATAAATTCATCTGCGGATAGATTCATCTCCTTTTGCTTACTGCTATCTTTGTAGTCTCGCCATTTGAAGGTAACGACTCCATCCTCAAGTTTCACAATACGGTTATTCGAAATCGCCACACGATGGGTATAACGTCCAAGATATTCAACGACACAACCCACATTTTTAAAGGGAGGCTTGCAGAAGACAACCCATTCCTTTTGATAAAGCGAAGAGATCAAATCGTTAAACTTACCCGGATCCTTCAAATCCGAAATAGAGCCGTAAAATCCAAGCTCTGCCTGTTTCAGATAATATAAAAACTTACCTCTAAATTTCCGGGATAACACTTTAACCGGAATAAAGAACTTTTTTCTAGAATGAACCCACTTGCTGAGGGAATTCAGGCCGCCACCCGGCACAATAACATGAACATGAGGATGATGCATTAAATTTTGTCCCCAAGTATTATCCCGATATCGGGATAATACTTGAAATTCCGATTTTTTTATTATTCCGTTTTTTATCGCCTAAAAGTATTA
>JBBDIY010000014.1:0-45472 GCA_040880185.1 Paenibacillaceae bacterium | reverse complement strand
GCGGAAGTTTCTTCCGTTAAGGTGGAGGTTTGGGAGTAATGAGGGGCAGTAGCGGTTGTGTAGCGGAAGAAACTTCCGCTAATGCAAGGAAATCAGGTTGCTTTAGTGGAATAGCGGAAGTTTCTTCCGTTAGAGTGGCACTTTGGGAGTAATGGGGATTGGCGGCGTTTTATTGTCATAAAATAACATGGGATAACCCGTAACTTTTCTGACGATTCAGCAGTCTATACTATTAAGGGATATTGACCTTTTACAGAAATGGTAGATTTAGATTGGTAGAATATACAGAGATATAATGGGAGAGGATTGGATTGAAATTGATGAGACGATCGCTTGGGAGTAAGCATTCTGATAAATCGGGGAGTGGGCTTATCATACATAAAGGTGGCTCAAAGAGCGGGCTTGGCTTTAAGGTCATGGCAGCATCTGTGGCATTATCTCTATTAACTGCACCACTAGTATCTAGCATTCCGAATTCATATGCAGCAACCATCCAAGCAGCTGCGGCAACGGAGACAACACCAACAATCAAGCTTGTAGAAGAGGTACCGGTTACAGCTGGGGCGAAGCTTCAGAGGTATGTTTGGTCATCAACTCGCAGTGATGTCGCGGTATCTACCAACGCCAATGTGCTAGTGATAGATTTGAATAATCCCAATGTGAAGCTTGATGTCATGACCGGCGTGGATGGACAATTTACGAAGCGTCAAACGGTCAAAGGGATGGCCCAGGATACTTCAGCGGTAGCCGGAGTGAATGGAGATTACTATGTCGTTGCTGCTGAAGGGGCGCCGATGGGTGCTCAGATTACGGACGGACAGATGATGTCATCTCCTTCCTACTTGAACGGTATGTATGCCTTCGCCTTGACGAAGGACAAGAAACCGATCATCGATACGTTCACGTTCAATGGATCCATAACAGCGGCCAATGGGCAGTCCTATCCGCTAGCAGGTATTAACAAAACGTATTATCAAATGGAACCGAATAAAGCGCACAGTCACATAAACTCCCTCTATATCTATACGAGTGCATGGGGTAGCACATCTCGAGCGAACGATGGGTCTACGACACCGACTGAAGTGCTTGTTGTCGATGATGTCGTCGTACAAATTTCCGAGAAGGCACCACTGAATATGATCGCACCTGCGAACGGGTACATACTCCGATCAACTCAGAAAGCGGCCGAGTACGTGCTGGCGAATATCAAGGTGGGTGACAAGATCACAGCAAACTACCAGCTTGTGCCAACGGATGCAACGAAAACCTATGACACTGCAAATTTCAGAATGATGATTGGCGGTCATACGATCCTAGTCGATGAAGGTGTGCCAACGGCATTCTCACGGGATGTAACTAGCTTAGGTGGTTATCGTTCACGTACAGGTATTGGCTACTCGAAAGACAACCGATATGTGTATATGATTACTGTGGATAAGAAAGACGATAGCATGGGTATGAGTCTCAAAGAATTTCAAAGCTTCATGGTCAGCATCGGTGTATGGAAGGGCTTGAATTTTGATGGAGGTGGATCGACTCAGATGGTGTCCCGACCGTTAGGGGATACAGCTGCAGTTGTAGTGAGTGAATTGGAGAACGGAACAGCACGTCAAGTTGTGAATGGTCTAGGTGTGTATACACTTGCTCCAGCCGGCGATTTGGCAGGCTTGATCATACAAGGGCAGCATACGTTGTTCGTTAACGAGAAATCCGCTTTTGCGTTGAAGGCTTATGATGTATATTACAACCCGATTACGACAGGCGTTCAGGATGCGAAGTGGACAGCGGTGAATGGCACAGGTACGGGCACGTTCGAAGCGGATATGTTCACTGCAACTAGTGCGGGGACTGCGACGATCATGGCCAATGCCAACGGTATCAAGCAGCAGACGGAAATTGACATCATCGGTAACAAGCAGATCAATTCGATGGCATTCGATAACTCCGAATTCATCTTGTCTGCGGGCGAGAGCTATGAGCTGCCTGTCATAGTCGCTACCGTGAAGGGCGTGAAGCGCACGATACCTAGCGAATTACTAAGCTGGGAATTTAATGGCTTTGAGGGCACCGTATCGGGGAATCTCGTGCACGTAACGAGTATTGGCAGCAGTGGAATCGCCCGAATTATTGCTCGTTATGATGGCTTCAGCACAATGTTAACCCAAACAGCGGGCATCGATCAGTTATTCGCCGACTTTGATACATTAACCTACGAGCTGCAGAAGCAAGTCACACCTGACAGTGTGATTGGGAATGTGCAGCTAACACCTGGATTAGTCCTCGGTGAGCCGAGTAATATGGCGCTGACCTTCGAATATAATTTCGAAGCGGGTGCTGGCGCGGGCACGAAAGCGATCTACGCCGCTCTCGGAACAACAGGAGCTGCTGTAGAAGGGAAGCCTGCTCGCATGAAGATGGATGTGATGGGGGATGGCTCGTTAAATTGGCTGCGTGCCGAATTTATCGATGCCAACAATAAGTCACATATGGTAGACATCGCCAACCCGATCGATTGGTTCGGGTGGAAGAGCATGAATGTGGATCTAGAGAAGTATGAGATGGCTTACCCGATTAAGTTAAATCGGATATATGTCGTCAATCCAGAATTAGGTCAAGATGAACGTGAACCTAGCGGTTATGTGGCAGCTGATAACATCACATTCCAGTACGCTGGTGAGCTAGTATCATTGCCGAATGTGCAAGTACAGATGGCGATTGATCGATTAACCCTTACCGTGAATGGAGAGGAGCAGAAGCTGGATCAGGCTCCGGTTCTTGTGAAGGGTACGACGATGATTCCGGTTCGCTTTTTCGTAGATGCAATGGGCGGAGAGCTTGGGTGGGATCCTAAGCAACATCGGGTCAGCGTAATTCGCGACAATCACCTTATCGAGATGTGGATCAATGACGCTGACGTCATCATTGATGGACAACGAGTCACCTCACTCGAGGCTCCTCAGCTTATGAAGGGTAGAACTATGCTGCCGTTGCGACTCATATCTGAAGCGCTTGGTTGGAAAGTTGGCTGGGATCAAACGACTAAATCAGTTACACTTGAATGAGAAAATAAGCGCATAATGGCGAATATGTAAGATTAGAGGACGTTTGACTTCGAAAATAGGTCTTTTTGTTCACTTCAAAGATTATGCGATATGATACTATGATACTATTAACGCCTCAGTGTAATGAATGAGATCACACATGTATTTTAGAATAGGAGTTACGATCCCGTTGGACATTCAAGTTGAGGATATTGATAAGGTCATTAAGAAGACGGTTGAGGTGCTAGAGAAGAGCAAATATCAGATATTTGAAATTTGTGAGAACGCTCAGAGTGAGCGCGATTCCTTGCACAACGAGTTGGCTACGGTGAAGATGGATCTGGATAAGATCATCATCAAGGTGGACAAACTCGAAATCCATTATAGGCTGTCGAGAATTCGGTTAACTGAGGTAAGCCGAGACTTTAATCGCTACAAGGAAGAAGACATCCGCAAAGCGTACGAAGCAGCGACGAATCTTCAGATGGAATTATCGATCTCTCGCGAGAAGGAAATTAATCTGAAGATACGCAGAGATGAGCTGCACCTTCGAATTCGTAATTCGGATAGAACAATAGAACGCGCTGAAGCGCTTGGTTCACAGATGAGTGTGGTCTTGGAATACATGTCAGGAGACATGAGTCAAGTCACACGTATTCTGGAATCGGCTAAGAATCGCCAACTCATCGGGTTGAAGATCATCATGGCCCAAGAGGAGGAGCGGAAGCGGATATCTAGAGAAATTCATGATAGTGTCGCACAGTCGATCGCCAATGTTGTCCTTCGTGCGGAAATTGCCGAGAAGATGATGACCAAGCAGGATATGGATGGCGTGAAGAGTGAAATCCATGAATTGAAAACCCAGGCGCGATTAGGGCTCGAGGAAATCCGCAAAATCATCTTTAACCTTCGTCCCATGGCGCTCGATGACCTTGGACTTATCCCCATTATGCGAAAATTCACGCAAGACTTTGAGGAGAAGACGAAGATTCGCACGAAATTTAAACTGCACGGCATTGAGTCTCGTCTCCCATCAGCAATGGAAGTAGCGGTGTTCCGGCTCGTACAAGAGGCTTTCACGAACGTGTTGAAGCATGCTGAAGCAAGCTTTGTCTCACTAGATATCACATACCAGTCGAAGATGGTGAAGATAACCATTCAAGATAATGGCAAGGGCTTTCATGTCGAAGCGATGAACGCCAAGATTTCAAGCGGATCACACTTTGGCATCATCGGTATGAGAGAACGTGTCGAATTGTTAGAAGGAAGGTTCGAGCTGGAATCCATAGTCGACAGTGGTACCAAGATAGACATGCTTATTCCAATTAAGATGGAGAACGGGAAGGAGAAAGATTCACAATGAGTAATGGAACTGACACAAAAGTGAGGATCATCTCCGCAGACGACCACCAATTAACACGCGAGGGTTTGAAGCGAATCATTAACATGGAAGATGATATGGAGGTGATCGCCGAATGTGGCGATGGTATTCAAATTCTCGAGCTATGTAACATTCATCATCCAGACGTTGTACTCATGGACATTAACATGCCTATCGAGAATGGCGTCGTGGCAACGGAGAAAATGCGCGATCTTTTTCCCGAGATTAAGGTTATTATTCTATCCATCCATGACGATGAGAGCTATGTATTCGAGACCCTGCGTAAGGGCGCATCAGGCTATTTGTTGAAGGATCTAGAGGCAGAGGTGTTGATTCAAGCGATCCGTGCCGTTGTGGCGGGCTATGCATACATACATCCCAAGGTGACGGGCAAGCTGATCAATCAGCTCCGCCGCATGACTTACTTAGAAGAGACCGGCGTAATGCCGAATGGTGCCATTGTGAAGGAAGCGGACGTGAAGTACGTCCACAAGGATGGCAGCCCATTAACCCGACGTGAAGCTGAGGTACTCCGCTTGATGGCAGAGGGCAAGAGCAACAAGTCAATTGGTGAATTCCTATTCATCAGTGAGAAAACAGTCAAAAATCACGTCAGCAGCATCCTTCAGAAAATGGAAGTAGACGACCGCACGCA
This sequence comes from Paenibacillaceae bacterium, assembly GCA_040880185.1. Classification (GTDB taxonomy): domain Bacteria; phylum Bacillota; class Bacilli; order Paenibacillales; family UBA4045; genus UBA4045. The sequence continues at coordinate 40,395 of JBBDIY010000014.1, read as the reverse complement.
AGCGGTCATTAACGCGATCAAGAACGGCTGGGTCACGCTTTAACGATGAGATAACCGGAACCTCGAACTCTCTTGCAACATATATTGTTGCAAAGGGAGGGGAACAGGTATGGTATACGGATTATTTATTCTCGGAACTTACTTCTGTGGTGCGCTCGCCATTCATCTGGCCTATAGCTGGGTGAACTCGCATGATGTCGAAGCGAAGCACTACGTGTTATACACGTTAGACAATCAACTGCATATCGAATGGATTATTCGTTCCTTGATCGTGTTCCATTGGTTACAGGGCAAATCCATCTCCATTACCATTATCGATGAAGGCTCATCCGACGATACAATAGCGATTCTGAGCTTACTCTCCAAACATCATCGGCTTGACGTTCGTCTCCTAGACGACGAAGGTCCACAACTCCTACCTCTAAGAGATACATCCATACACATCCGACTCAGCCAGCCCGAAGATTTGCGTAAACTACCACAGGTTTCAACATTATGGTAATCGTTCTCACGAATTTGGATATGGAAGAGGGTGAATAATGAGAGCCGTCATCTATGCTGTACATGACCAATCACGCTGGACCTGGCGGGTGTCCTTGGACGTGACTTTACAGACGGACAAGCGATTCTGGACGTCCATGTCAGGAGATCCATACGCTCCCTCCATGTACCGTGTGGCGAATGAACTGCCTTATGGACAAGCAGTTGCGATGGCCGCAGAGATGAATGATCAAGATGAGAATAAGCTGGACTATCTTGCATCATTACAGGAAGTATCCTTGGATAAGCACCTCGATACTGAGGACGATGGATTGTCTCAATGGGTAAATAATGTGCAATTCTGGGACAAGCTCAGCGTCGCGATGAAGGGGCGTTCTTTACTATGGGAGGAGCTAGTTAGCTTACTCGAATATTTGGGTATAGCTGAAGCAGCACAGCAGTGGAAGGAAATTGTACAATGGGCCTACTTGAGTGGTCATATCGAGTTGAACGTGAGCCTGGCGGTTTCGAGCAGAAGAACCCTCTGGCATTGGGGCAAACGCATCGAAGCGCACTGCTTACGCTGCGGTCACAGTGGCGAGCTCATACGTTGGTCCGCATGTGGATCCTGTGGCGACAACAGCTGCGCCTATTGTGAATCCTGCCTCACCATGGGCAGGACGAGAGCATGTGCCCCATTGATCATGGGGGCGAACAAGAAGAGCAGTGCATCGGGAGCAGCGGTAGAGGTTGAAGAGTTCCAAGAGTCCCAAGAGTCCCCTATGGATGAGGACCCATTTGATACTACTGCGCCCTTCATCCCGCTTGGAGATTGGCAGCTAAGTCCAGCACAGCTGGCAGCCTCGGAGGCCGGTATTCGTCATCTGCTCCGCAGAGAGCGAGATAGCTCATACAAGCCCTTCTTAATATGGGCCGTGACAGGAGCGGGCAAGACGGAGATGATCTTCCCAATCGTAGCGACCGAGCTACAGCGCGGGGGCAAGGTGCTAATCGCGACACCTCGAAGAGACGTTGTACTGGAGCTGCTCCCACGGATTAAGACCGCATTCCCGCATCAGCATGTGATAGCTCTCTATGGGGGCAGCACACAACGCTGGGAGCTTGGGGATATCACGATAGCTACCACCCATCAGCTACTCCGTTATGAAGCTGCCTTTGATCTGGTTGTGATAGATGAGATTGACGCGTTTCCCTATCATAACAACCCCGTCTTAGAATACGCTGCACAGAAGGTTCGCTCCCATAGGGGTGCCGTCGTGCTGCTGTCAGCTACACCGCCCACTCATCTGCGTGTTGATGCCCGCAAGGGAAGGCTCGCCCATGTGAAGGTGCCTGTCCGATATCACGGCAAACCCCTGCCTCTGCCACGAATCATGCGATATGGCGGTATACTTAAGCTCAATACAGCTGCAACCAAAGACATGCCACCCCCTTCAGTTAGCGAATCGCTACATACTGCTACCACCGACGTGAAGAGTAAGCTACTCCATTGGCTGCCTTCGAGAGATGGTAGCGGTCAGCTTGCCGCAATCGTAGCACAGTCATTAGAACGAGGTGCCCAATTATTCATCTTCGTACCAGCAATCCACAGACTAGAGCCGACATTAGCTTGGATAAGAAACAGAATGAACAAGCTCTGCAATCGTACACAGATAGAAGCAACCTCCTCCCAAGACGAACACCGCCATGACAAAATACTCCGATTCCGCGCAGCAACAACGCGCATTCTATTAACAACCACCATACTGGAGCGAGGTGTGACGATTCCCAAGGCCGATGTCATTGTACTAGATGCTGACTCCGCATTATTCGATGCCGCCGCCTTAGTGCAGATGGCAGGGAGAGCAGGTCGCTCGGCGTCCGACCCCTTTGGTAAGGTTCACTTCCTGAGCCGTGAGCATACGCGCGCCCAGACCGAAGCCATCAGCCAAATCCGCGCAATGAACCGCTTGGCTGAGCGAAGGGGATACATCTCCAAAGACTCTGAACACTGAGGAGCAATTGGTTACTCCAGAACAGGTCTTCAGCTTTACAAGTTACTTTGAGAGTCAAATTGCCGCAATAGAGCGTCCAAACCGCCTTATATTTTTTGCGAGAGAGGAGCATCGATTCACATGTTCAAGTCGCTTATATCTAAGCTACGTAGCACCGGTCGAAGCCTGCTCGCACCCAACGTGGACAGCTGTCTCGTCTGCCACGGCTTGAGGGCGGGTTCGTCTGGAGAGCTGCCGCTCTGTCGCAAGTGCTACACGAGCATCCCGTGGATTAAGCCGAATGATATCGCCTGCAGCGTCTGCGGTCGTTATGAGCAATGCACGGATTGTATTCGCAGGAAGCTCACCTGGTTTGAGTCTAATCTGAGCGTTGTGAGATATGACGACGTGATGAAGGATTGGCTGGGGCGATTCAAGTATCGGGGGGATGAGGGGCTGCAGCTACTTTTTGCGGGGATGTTCGAGTCGTTGTTCCAGCGGTTTCTCGCTAATCATACGCGTGGTTCTAAGGATATCGCGTTAATAACTTACGTTCCACTTAGTAGGCAGAGGCTCGAGGAGAGGGGCTTCAATCAAGCAGAGCTATTCGCTCGTGCATTAGGCAACTCGTTCCGGATTCCGGTCGCCCCATTATTGGAACGGGCATTACATACAGGCAAGCAAAGCTACAAGACGAGAAGCGAGAGAATTCACGACCTTCGTGGTGTATTCGTCCTGAATCAAGCTGGTGCAGAGCGGCTGTCTGCCGGCGATCCCAGTCGCCCCAACAATATCATCATTGTCGATGATGTATACACCACGGGAAGCACAATGAATGAATGTGCACGGATCGTCAAGGAAGCTCTTCCTAACTTACGAGTATTCAGTCTAACCTGGGCGAGGTGAACAATTATTATCCTTGTCTACTTATAGTAAAATCATGTAAAATAATAAGTAAGAGTGTCACCGATTGTTAGGGGGGTAAGATAATGAGTATGAATATAGCGAATTGTCCGAGATGCGGGAAGATATTCGCAAGAGGGATCAAGGATATTTGTCCAGAGTGCTCCAAGGATATTGATAAAGAATATGAAGAATGTGCGAAATATCTTCGTGAGAACAAGGGTGCAACAATCCATGATGTAAGTGAGGAAACGAAGGTGTCCGTCAAGCAGATTACCAAGTTCATCAGAGAAGGTCGAATTTCCTTGTATAATGCCCCCAATATGGGCTACCCTTGTGAGATATGTGGCCTTATCATTCGTGATGGCGGGATGTGCGATGACTGCCGGAAGCGATTAGCGAATGATGTTAATTCGCTCAGAGAGCACGATCTAGCTAGGAAAGAAGAGGAATTGAGAAGAAGGAAAGCGCAAACTTACAAAGCAACAGATAAATAATAGACAGCTATTCAAATTTACATTAGGGAAGCCGATAATAAACATATATCGGTTTCCTTTTTCTGTTGAAGGGCAATCATTACCACAAAGGTGAGTGAATCTAATGAAGATTAATGATGTGAATCGAATCGGGTCGGTTAACCCGTACCGTAATAATACGCCATCGGGCAATGCGTCCTCTGTCGTGGGCAAGGGTAAGAAGGACCAGGTCCAAATTTCTGAAGAAGCATTAAAGCTTCTCGAATCACAAGCCGCAGCTCCTGTTGATCCTGCGCGGATGAAGCAGATTGAACAATTGAAAGATGCGGTATCTACGGGCACCTATAGTGTTGATGCGAGCAAAGTAGCTGACAAGCTGTTACCTTATTTGAATAACTAGAATTTAGTCATATCCCTATACACAAGGTTATAGAGGCGGGTGAATATGCATGCCGATTAAGGCAATTATTGAGAAGCTTGAGGAACTAAACGTTCTCCATCTGAAGCTATTGGATATGGGACAGTTGAAGAAGTCTGTTCTTGTGAATAATGAGGTGAATGAGCTTTCTTTATTCGTTAGCCAAGAGTCCAAGTTGCTGAAGCGGGTTGCCGAGACCGAAGCCGAATGGAGGAAAGCGATTGTTGCTTTTCTGCAAGACTCTGGAATGAAGCCAGACCCTTCCTTAACAGTCAGCGATATCATGAAGCTGGTTTATAATGTTGAAGATCGTCGTGCACTAGGAAGTGCTCACCAAGCATTGATGGAGACGATGGGTCAGCTGAAGGACTCGAATGCTCTGAACCAAGAGCTGATTGAACAGTCACTAGCTTTCATCAATCATTCGATGGATTTATATATGGGAGATCCGGGGCAGGATGCAACCTATCAGAACCCTGCACAAGCGACAGCGATTCATTCCGATAAGCGTCGGATGTTCGATACACGGGGATAATGGCAAGGTCATGTTATAACAAGAAGGAGTGCCACCTAGTATGAGATCAACATTCAGCGGGTTGGAAGTATCCAAACGAGCCTTGTTCGCGCAACAAACCGCGTTGCAGACGACAGGTCATAATATAGCGAACGCGAACACCGCCGGATATTCTCGGCAGATGGTGAATCTTATTAACTCTAAGCCGATGGAGGCTGCTGGTATACAGCGAAGCAACTCCGCGGGTCAGATAGGTACGGGTGTTGAATTCGATTATATTAAGCGGATTAGGGAAACCTTCCTGGATCATCAATATTATAATGAGAACAAAGAGCTCGGCGAGTGGACTATTCGTAAGGACACCCTTGAGAAACTCGAGGCTATCGTTAATGAACCATCCGATACCGGTATTAGGCAAGTAATTGAGAACTTCTGGAATGCATGGCAGGTGCTCAGTAAGGAGCCAGAGAATTTGACGGCCCGTGCTGCGCTCAAAGAAGGCTCATTGGCGCTAACTGATTCATTCAATAGCACGTCGAAGCAGCTTCAGGATTTATCCAAGGACTTAACTGAGAATGTGAATGTGAAGGTCAATGAGACGAATTCCTTCCTCAGTCAGATTTCAGCATTGAATGGAGAAATCTTCCGCACAGAAGGGCTGGGTAATGACGCGAACGATCTACGTGATCAACGTGATCTCTTAATGGATAAGTTATCAGGCAATATGAACATAACCGTGTCAGAGACATCAACAGGTTATTCTGTTCGAATGGGCAATGTATTGCTGGTGGATGGTCAGGATGTACCGACAGTGGTTACAGCAGCATCTCTACAAGCGAATATGACTTCAGGAGATCTGAATAGTGGGCAAATTTATGGTATGTTGGTTGCTCGTGATGAATATGTAGCTAGCTACCAATTCCAGCTAGATTCTATGGTGAAGTCCATCGTAGAAGGTAATGTTGAGGTTACACTACCTGCTGGAACCGTTGTTCCTGATGGAACAGTCATTGGAGCTACCACCTATACAGGTTCCATAGCAGCTCGAACCTTAGCGGCGGATACCAAGATGACCGTAGAAGGGATTAACGGTATGCATGCTCTGGGATATACATTAGATGACCCACCGAAATCAGGTATACCTTTCTTCACCATCAAGGATGGATTCACCACGCTCAGTGCTGAGAGTATGACGGTTAATCCAGATATTGTGAAACGAGTTGCCAATATTGCAGCCTCGACAAGAGTATATGATGAGAATGGCACAGAACGTGTGATCAAGGGTAACAATGATATCGCCTTGCTGATCGCAGGATTTCGTAATAAGAAGTTCGATTTCGACCCACAGGCGAATGGTACTCCAATTCTGACGAATGGCACGTTCGAGCAATTCCATCAAACCCTAGTAGGACAACTAGGTGTACAAACTCAGGAGGCTATTCGCCAGGCTACGAATCAGCAATTGTTGGTCGAGCAAGTCGATTCCCGACGACAATCAGTGAGCGGGGTTTCCTTAGATGAAGAGATGGCCAATATGATCAAATTCCAGCATGCTTATAATGCTGCAGCACGTGTGATGACAACCTTCGATCAGTTGTTAGACAAGGTCATTAATTCGATGGGTATTGTAGGTAGATAATAATCATCACTAGCATAGAAGAGGTAGGTGACGAAGATGACTTCTAGGGTTACCCAGAGCATGATGAATAGTCAATTAATTCGCAATTTGAATAAGAACATGGCGAGAATGGATAATTCTCAGAATCAATTGGCAACAGGCCGTAGAATCAACAGGCCATCTGATGATCCTGTCGGAATCAGCTATTCGATGCGTTATCGAAGTGAGCTGTCGGGTAATACGCAATATCAAGAGAACGTAGATTCAGCTATCTCTTGGTTAGAGCATGCGGATTCAACAGGTGAGCAAATAGGTAACCTGCTTCAACGTGTACGCGAGCTTGCTGTCAAGGGTGCGAATGGCACGAATCCTCAGGTTGCATTAAGTTCAATAGCGAGTGAAGTGTCGCAGCTTAGAGATCAACTGGTTTCGTTTGGTAATGGTCAATTTAATGGCAAATATTTGTTTAATGGACAGAAGACCGATCTAGAACCTTACTCTAAGACAGATCCTGCAAATTCAGTTGTTGATGATGGTCAGATTGTATTCGAGATTGGCGTAGGTGTGAAAATTTCGGTTAATGTGACAGGAAGTGCCGTCTTCGGTGCTGCTGGAGATGCAGATAATGCCTTTAAGATGATGGATGATTTACACGCGGCCTTATTGGCGGATGACACCCCGGGTATCAACAATGCATTAGGAAATTTGGATTCGAGGTTTAATAAATTCCTCGAGGTCCGATCAGACATCGGCGCGAAGGTTAATCGGATTGAGCTCGCTCAAGATCGACTGAAGGATATTAATATTAACTTGAAAATTCTACAAACGAAGACAGAGGATGCAGATATGGCGGAATTGATTACGTCACTTAAGACAGATGAAGCGGTATATCAAGCTTCACTAAGTGTTGGATCTAGAATTATTACTCCAACCTTAATAGATTTCCTCAGATAGTATAGGGAGTAACCTCATGAATATTCCAATTGTTCAGCTTCGAACACAACCAATGATACTCGGTATAGACACGACAAAGGCTAAGATCGAGATCGAGCAGCCGCGTGCCGATTTTAAGCTGGAAATTAAGAAGCCTGGCATTAATATGCAATCACCGCGAGGAGATCTTCAGATTGATCAGTCCAGGGCCTGGGATGCATTAGCAGTAGGTAGCCATCTGGAGACGATGAACTCGATTTTCGCAGTGGTGAAGAATATTGTGCTTACGACAATCGGTCGTATTGCATCTGAAGGTGATCAGCTTGCAGCGATCCATAAGAAAACCAATGCGATCGCGGATATTGCTGCGAATCGTAGAATAGATCGTGTCGAGTTAGCCTTCGCTGGCCACGCAGGTCCAGATAATGTAGATATCAGCTACACGGAACGTAAGGTGCAATTCGAGCCTGTGCGGGGCGAGGTTCATATAGAGGCAAATCCTAACCTTCCAAGATTTAATTATGTCCCGGGGAACCTTAATATTCACGTCAAGCAATACAACAAGCTCGAGATGATTCCTCCACAGATTGATTTGAAGGTTTAATGGGATATATTCAGACTATAGGTGGCTTCGCTCTATAGTTTTTATTTTTTTTACATAAGCTGCTTAGGGGGATTGAGAAATTGGGAACGATGGTATTAGAAACAGCTGTATTCGGGAAGATTGAGATAGAGCAAGACAAGATTCTGCAATTTCCACAGGGTATTCCTGGATTTGTGGATAGTCACCAATTCATTATCATACCGATTGCGGACGATGTTCCATTCTCTTACTTGCAGGGAGTAGATAATGAGAAGCTATCCTTTCTAGTCGTGGAGCCATTCCTCTTCTTTCCCAGCTATGAATTTACTCTTAATGATATTGTGAAGGAAGAGCTGGAGATTGATTCTGAGGATCAGGTTCTTGTGCTGACGCTCATCTCTGTTCAGGATGATTTAGCAACTGCTACTACTAATTTACTGGCACCGCTCGTGATTAATGCCAAAACTGCAACGGGCAGACAAATTATATTACATGATACAGAATACACGACCAAGCACAGGCTCGTCGCTGCTGCGCCAGTCGAGGGAGAGTAGGTGTAACACATGCTAGTACTTTCCCGTAAGAAAGGCGAGTCCATCATGATCGGTGATGACATCGAGCTGGTAGTTGTTGAGATTAAGGGAGATCAAGTCAGACTTGGCGTCAAGGCTCCTAAGGATGTTAGTATCTATCGCCACGAAGTATTCCATGCTATCTCTGAGGCGAATCAAGAGGCATCGCTGGTGTCGGTGAAACCGGATGAGGTTAGTAAGATGTTTAAGAGTAAGAAGAATGATGAGATTGATGGGGGACAGTGAGTTGCAGAGATGCGGCGCTTTTTTTATATTCGACAAAATAACTATAATAATTAACTAATAGAATACCGATACAATAAGTAGTCATATTTTTCTAGGGCGGCCGACCTATAGAATGTATGCGAAACCCCACAAGGATGTGGGATCATTAACAACTTCAAGGAGGAAGAAAAATGAGAATTAATACCAACATTGCCGCACTGAACACGTATCGTCAATTAACGGCAAACAACACGAGCACTTCCAAGTCATTGGAGAAATTGTCATCTGGTCTACGTATTAACCGTGCAGGTGATGATGCAGCTGGTCTAGCGATCTCCGAGAAAATGAGAGCGCAAATCCGTGGTTTGGACCAAGCTTCACGTAACTCCCAAGATGCGATTTCACTGATTCAAACTGCTGAAGGTGCGTTGAACGAAACTCACTCGATCCTGCAACGTATGCGTGAATTGGCTGTTCAAGCTTCTTCCGATACGAACGTAACCGTTGACCGGGGCGAGATTCAGAAGGAAATGAATCAATTGACTTCTGAAATCAACCGAATCAGTAATACAACGGAGTTCAATACAATGACTTTGTTGGATGGTTCAAGAGCGAATAACACTGTAAAAACCATTACAACAGCAGCTCAAAACCTTGCCGGAGCAACACTTACTGCTGCAACGGCTGATGTAAATTTTGCCGCTAGTGCTACCGATGCTCCGACATTTAGCGGCAATGCGATTTCGATTACGGCAGATAGTGGTAACATAATCGATGGTACTGCTGGTTCTGGTCAAGTTGATATCTGGTTAAGTGGCGGCAAAGTTATTGTTTCAGGGTTAGGGTCAGGTGCCGCAAATGTGTCCGGTCAATATAGTATTGATGCTGCTGCGGATGGCAGCTATTCCTTTGACCAAGTAGGTGTAGCCTTCAAAATTACTTCCATTGCAGGTTGGACGACATCAGGTGTCGGCGGTGCTGTCAGTTATAATAAATCTGGCACCATCACTGTGGATAATTCCCTCGCCACAGCACAAACCGTTTGGTCTACAGTAAACCCTATTGGATCTGGTAATACTGCCACCGTTAACAATGTTATTTCTGGTGATACGATTACTTTGAACTCAGGGATGACTGAAGGTTATTACAATATTACACTCGCTGGTACTGCTGGAGGTGATTCCGGTTTAATTACAATCACAAGATCGGGTCTAGATGGTGTGCAGAGTGTTGTTGCTCAAATTTCGGGTATTGCGAACACTGGATTTACGTATAATGATGGCGGAATTACTTTTGAAGTTGCTGCAGGTGCATTTGGATCTGGTCTAGGTTCAGGTGGTTCAGGAACACTTACATTTAACGTACTTAATGAAGTGTCTGTAACAACAGGAACTGACACTTCCTTAACACTACAAATTGGTGCGAATCAGAACCAATCCTTGTCACTCGGCTTGTCTGAGATGACATCAGTGGCATTGGGAATAAGCTCAACTTCAACTGGTGTAAGCGGCTACGTCTCAACAGCCAACATCACAGATGGTGTTAGTGCTACAAATTCTGAGTTTGGTTTAGATGTATCAACTGCTGCTTCTGCAGCTAACTCGATTACTGTAATTGGTAACGCAATTGAAAAAGTATCTGCAGAACGTTCTAAATTAGGGGCAGTACAAAACCGTTTAGAGCACACTATTAACAACTTAGGTACATCTGCAGAGAACTTAACCGCTGCTGAATCTCGTATCCGTGATGTGGATATGGCTCGTCAAATGATGGAGTTCACGAAGAACAATATCCTAACACAAGCTGCTCAATCGATGCTTGCTCAAGCTAATCAACAGCCTCAAGGTGTATTGCAATTGCTTCGTTAATAGAACAAAAAAAGTGACTATCCAATTGGATAGTCACTTTTTTTAATCCTAACTTAAAAATTTACCGTTTAACTTCAGCGTACCTATTAAATAATATTCCGAATTTGGGTGTTAAGCACGGAGTTCCTTTGATAACTGGATACACGGTCGAACATGGGGAACAGAAGTAATTAATATGATCATACAGAAGCGTATTCTTACATACAGGGCAATGATATTCTTCATTCGTGATATTCAATGGGTCGTCTTTCTCCACAATAATAATAGAAGATTGATTATTATAAGAACCTATCTCAAACAATCGATGCTCCAATACTTTTAGGTTCAATGCTTCAATTGTTGTTATGATTTCTTTACAGTACTTGTGCTCATCAATACGATGTTTTGTTTCTTCATTACCCAATTGATAGGTAGGTTCGATTAGTATTAGATAGCGATTAGTTATACGATATAATTCTTGGATGGCATCCATTGCACGAGTGGTATTCGGTTCAATACAATGATTCGTAAACACGATATCGAAGGCGTTATCAGCAAAGGGAAGCTGGAACATATCCCCAGCAATTAACTCTACGTGATCTATGCCGTTTTCTTCTAAAAATTGATTACCTACGGATATCCGTGATAGGGAGATATCGACCCCGCTGATGCGAGCTTGTTTATTCTTAAGATTAAGAATAACATCACATAATGATGTTGCTTCACCTACGCCGACCTCAAGAATTGATGAGTAATGGTGTTGATCTATAATCTCACTAATTCTTCTTCCCTTTTCCTGATAAAATTCCTTCAAGGTCATCGTTACTTTCTGCCCATCCATATATAGGTTAGAAGATTCATTATTGTAATAGTCGTCTGTATAGGTTCCAGCTTGTAGGTCGTATGCATGTAGAATTGCGGATAGATCATTCGCAGATGTATCGTTTTTATCTCTGAGGTGTTTCATAATATTAACATTCTGATTATATAAATCTTTTAATTCTTTCATATTTGTATGTCTCCCTTTTAACCAAAATGATTAACATAAGTATATATGATACCTATTGACTACGCTACTATCTTTTACCTTCGAATCTGTAGTTCGTATCTATGATATAATATTATTTGATTCCTACTATACATAGAAATGGGTGTAACATGGCCAAAGAACATAACATTAAGGTGCCCGCTCATCCGAGTATATACCAATCTTCCAATAGGGAAATAACTGTATACTTTTGCGAACCTGAGCAAGGAATTAATAAGGATACGGGATTGTTACTACTTATTCCTAATTTTGGCGATACAGCAGCAAGTGATATCTCTACTCAAATGCGCTCAAGCTTTGCCGATACGTATAATATGGTCACTGTGCAATGTGAATATTTTGGTCAGGAATTCATGGGTGTTAGCAGCTCGCCACAGTTTAATTTTGACACACAAGCATTGCAGGGGATTATTACTCCTGAGGAGTTCGATAGGGTCTACAAGGGAAATCGGATTGATGTGAATGAGTTGCTTCAAGTTGGTGTGAATTACTCATTAAATATAGTAGGCATCGAGCAGTTTAATGAAACCTTGGAGAACTTTAATGATATGGGTATTATGCAGGCCCTGGATCATTTGTCGGCTTTGCAGGTCGTAGCAGAGATTCTCAAAGATAATGAATATGTCATCCATGCTGGCAAGGTTATGGTATATGGAACTGGTCATGGTGCCTATTTAGCTTATCTTTGCAACGCTTTTGCACCCAAACTATTCAGCCTATTAATCGATTATTCGGGCTGGTTATTCCCATCATATCTGGAGACGGATAGATCCTTGACTTATCGCTCCGGGAAAACGACTATGACTATTGTATTCCAGTATCTTGCCAAACGGACCCCCTTCGACAAAGAACTTCTGCACTTATCATCTTTATACAAGCATATCAATAATAGCTGCAACATATTTTCCTTTCATAATTCTAATGATCCAATAACAACTTCACGACATAAACAGGCATTGTGCCAGTCTATTAAAAATTGCATGTACAGCGAATTGACAGAGGCCGATCCTATCGCCTTCTTCAACTATGTTATGCAGAATGTAAAGGTCCCTTTCCAAACCTCAAACGAATTAAATCTCCCTCTTAACATCATCAATACGAAAAAATATCGATATACCTTCGATTACTCTGGCGGTGTGCCTGTTCTGACAAGACAAGAGAAGAAATGAGTATCCAATGTTTTCTTGGTCGTTGCTATTCATCTAAAGCACCGATTATCCGATAAATAGGACATATCAATGATATAGATGGAGGCACACACTATGCACGTTCAGGTTCAAGATCACCGTTGGGATTTCAATAATACGTCATCAGCAGTTGATGAACTGATACAACGAATGGAACTTCTTCTAGAAGACAATCCATATTACGTTAGTCATATGGTCATAGATGGTATAGAAGTCTATGAGGATTATCGGGAATATCTCTTGGATCATCTCACGGATACACTGGATATACATATTGCAATGGTTACCGTAGAAGAGATGGCTAATGAAATTCTCTTATCTACTCAGTCTTATCTGGATAGAGCTATCCCAGAAATTCTAATTGTTATCAATGAATTTTATCAGGGGCCAACTAGCGAATCTTGGGATAAATTTGCTCAATTACTAGAAGGCATCCAATGGATACAACAGATGATTCAATCGATGGATATCATTGAAGAGGCTTCTCTGGAGTGGGGTCAATTCGTCTCGATTTCTCAAAAGCTTGATGAGATTACAATGGATATGCAAGAGGCCGTAGAGAATAAGGATGCTGTTGAGATTGGAGATAATCTGAAATATGAGTTGATGCCCCAGCTTGAAGTACTGACTGAGCAACTACAACACATAAGTAAGGTTGTGAACAAGCATGCTAATTGATAACGTAGCTTTGATTAAATCCAAATTGCCGAAGCTTTGGCAGGCTTTAGAGGACAATAAAGATCAGTTTAATGTACCTGATATCTCTATCGAGCTTGCTAAGAATGGACTACCTAATATTAAGGTGCAGAAGGATAATCGATCCTATTATATACATAGTAAATATGATCCAATGAATGAAGCAGATGCCTTTATTCAACAATTTGACGATATCGAAAGCTATGAACATGTATTCTTCTATGGGATCGGTATGGGATACCATGTCGAAGCCTTTCTTAAGAGATATCCGAAAACTTATTTCACTTTATATGAACCAAATCCAGCTATGTTCTATCATTATTTAGAGCATCGATTAATGAATGATCTCCCTCTTAAATTCATGAAAAATCTATATTTAGAATGGACGCCCAATCTAGCATTTTCCAATATGGCGCATTTTCTAGAAAATTTCAATGAGAGAATACTGTTTGTTCCATTGGGAAGCTATGAACGGATCTATCCTGAGAAAGCCAAGCAATTTTCCGATGACTTCAAACGAGCCATGTCCGGACAACGGAGCTCTCTTGGTGTGGGGATGCGATTCGAGAAGCATTGGACTTATAACAGCATAGTTAATTTCGAGAAGGTTCTAGAGACAGGGCATGTGATTAGAGAGAAAAAAGAAGTATTTAAGAATAAGCCCGTTTTACTCGTAGCTGCCGGACCTTCCCTTGAAGATGAAATAGAAAATCTTAAAATGATCAAACAGAATGGTCTTGCTTATATCATCTCTGTGGGTTCGGCCATTAAGGCTTTGCTGAAAAATGGCATATACCCGGATGCCGTTAGTGCATATGACCCGGAGACTGGTTTGGAGGGGCTAGATGTATTCCAAGAGGTCATCGAAGAGAATATCAGTAGCATCCCTCTTATATTCGGAAGTACTCTTGGATTTAATACCGTGAATCGATATACGGGACCATTATTGCATGTATTCATTAATCAGGATACTGTGTCACCGTTCTATCTTGGTATGGAGCAAGCAGGACATAGTGGTGGTATTGTATCAGATGCTCCTTCTATTGCTATCGTAACTTTAGAGGTATTAGCTAAGCTGGGTTGCAACCCAATTATCCTAGTCGGTCAGAATCTTTCCTTTAGGAATGACCAGTATTATGCATCCGGCATTCAATATTTGACAAGGGCTAATGCAATATCTGAATCGGAAAAACCAGACTTGGTCTTTGTTGAAAGTGTGGATGGTGGGACGGTTTCTACTTCTAAGAATTACGTACCCATTAAGGAGAACATGGAATTATATATCTCCCAAATGCCCCATATTGAGATTATCAACACCACACAAGGTGGAGCATTGATAAAGGGTACCAAGTTCGCTTTACTAGAACAACTCATATCCAATAGATTGAAGGATAAGGTTGTAGATGAACATTGGTATGAGGGTAGTAACACGGATTACGACAAAGCTTATATAACCTCACAAGCTCAGCTAATGGATAGAGAATATCGTAACGCTACCAAATATATGGACACGATGGTAAATGTCTTCAGAACGATGGACAAGCTGGCAACATCCAATGACGCTAATCAGATGAATAAGCAATTCCCTATATTTGATAAGAATTTCAAGAAGCTGCAGAGTAATCATTATTTCAATGTATTCATTAAGCCATCAGTAAGAGTTCAGATGCAGATGCTACAGAGGGTCATACCAGAGGTTAGGGAGCAATCAGATCCGTTGGAGAAATCTCGAAAGGTCATACAAACCTTCGGGAAGTTTATCTTCGAGTGCCAGAGGGCAATTCAACTTATGGATACTGAATTCAAGAAATTGCAAAGTTCATTGTTAGCACAATCAAAAGTTGCGCAGGAATTAAAAGCCAAATAATCAGCGGGAGGAAATAAAGTGAAGACGAACCAGATGGATTTTTGGGCAGGCGAATTTGGTAGTGAATATACAGAGCGGAATACATATACACCTGAACAATTGAACGAATTCTATATGAATCAATTCGGAGTTTCTAGAGCGGAGATGAACAATACCTTTCTAGGTAGCTTGTCCATCGATCAAATTCTAGAAGCTGGATGCAATGTAGGCAATCAGCTACGGAGCCTGCAAACTATGGATTTTGGCAGATTATATGGAATCGAATTACAGGATTATGCAGTAGAGAAATCCAAGCAGGTAACAGAAGGAATTAATGTGATTCAAGGGTCGATATTTGACATTCCTTTTAAGGATAATTACTTCGATCTCGTCTTCACAAGTGGAGTACTGATTCATATTGCCCCTGATGATATTACTAAGGCGATTGATGAAATTTATCGGACGAGCAAGCGTTACATATGGGGCTTCGAATATTATAGCAACGAATATGAAGTGGTCGACTACCGCGGTAATGCGGATCGGCTTTGGAAGACGAATTTCATGAAACTATTCCTTGATCGATATCCATCATTAAAGGTTGTAAAGGAAGCCAAGTACAAGTACCTGAGCAACAATAATGAAGATCAGATGTACTTGTTAGAAAAAGTGCAGGCATAGGGGGATTCAGATGTCAGGCATGTACCGGGGCAAGAAGATCTTATTGGTTGGTGGAACAGGAACAATCGGCAGACATTTATTGAAGCGAATATTGGAAGAGGGACCTTCCGTTATCCGGATATTCAGCCGTGATGAACATAAGCAATATGAGATGCAGCAAGAGTTATCGGCTTATTCTAACATTCGTTATTTGATAGGGGATATTCGTGATTCCGCGCGATTACTTCGGGCGATGGAAGGTATCGATTATGTGTTCCATTCTGCGGCGATGAAACATGTGCCATCATGTGAATATAACCCTTTCGAAGCAGTCCAGACGAACGTGATCGGGACACAGAATGTGATTAATGCAGCTATTGAGAATGGTGTGCAGAAGGTTTTGTTCACAAGCACAGACAAAGCGATTTCTCCTACGAATGCTTACGGGGCTACGAAATTAACAGCAGAACGGCTTATATCCGCAGCACAATATCATAAGGGTCCTAAATCAACGATATTCTCATCGGTACGGTTTGGGAATGTTATGGGGTCGCGGGGCTCAGTGATTCCACTGTTCATTAAACAAATACGAGATTCACAAGCCATAACTGTAACCGACATTGATATGATTCGTTATATGATGACACCCTCACAAGCCGTTTCATTAATGCTCAAAGCGAATGAATTAGCGCACGGTGGAGAAGTTTTCGTCTTGAAGATGCCGATTGTTCGTTTGTCTGACTTAGCGGAAGTGATCATTCAAGAAATTTCTAAGGATTATCATATAGCTGGACCTGTGAAGATTAACTCGATTGGCCTTCGACCTGGAGAGAAGATGTATGAAGAGCTGATGACAGACGACGAATATCGCTATGCACTAGAGCTCGAAGATATGTATATTGTTCCTTCGCGATTCATGGAGGATGAAGTCGAATATCCGAATGCTCATGCCACCGAAAATTCTGAACACAAATTATTATTGGATCCACCTATCAGTAAAGAAACGTTAAGAGATTGGATCCTATCAGAGAAGCTACTACGAGATTAGGGTCGGGGGTGCGAGATGAGAATAGTAGTCATTATTCAAGCTCGAATGGGTTCTACCCGGCTACCAGGTAAGGTGATGCTCAAGCTGATGGATAAGCCAATGCTGGAGCATGTCGTGGACAGGAGCAGGGCGATTCCATCCATTCATGAAGTCATGATCGCCACGACCTCGAATCCAGAGGACGACGCTATTGCGGAATTTGCTGGACAACATCGAATACGATGTACTAGAGGAAGCGATACGAATGTATTAAGTCGATATTATGAAGCAGCTAAGGCAAGTGGTGCAGATGTGATTGCTCGAGTAACATCAGATTGTCCATTACTTGATCCCGATGTGTCTAACGCTGTTATTCAAGCTTTCTTAGATTATCCAGAAACCGATTATTGCAGTAATACAATAGATAGAAGCTTCCCACAGGGTTTGGATATTGAAGTGTTCACATTCGCTGCATTAGAGAAAGCATATCTGGAAGCGCAGGCTGATTATGAGCTCGAGCATGTTACACCTTATCTGTATCGGCACCCTGACATTTTCCAGTTGCATCAGTATGTGGGCGAAATCGATTATTCCTCATACCGCTGGACAGTGGATACACAGGAAGACTATCAGTTAATAACCGCCATATATGAATCTGTTTATGATCCAAGTAAGCTGTTCTCTTGGCGGGAGGGCATTACCTTCATGGAGCAGCACCCAGATATGAAGAAGCTGAATGCGCATATTGTGCAGAAGAAGCTTGGTGAATAATTAAGTGAATTCCTAGGAGGGAGTCCTGTCATATGATTAAATACTGTACACGTTGTGTTATGCCAGACACGAAACCAGATTTGCTACTCGATGAGCATGGTGTATGTAATGCGTGCCGGAGCTATGAACAACGTAAAGAAGTCGATTGGGATCAGCGGAAAATTGAATTAATGGAAGTTGTAGGTCGATATCGCTCCAAGGATGCGAGCAGCTGGGATTGTATTGTTCCAGTTAGCGGAGGTAAAGACAGTACATATCAGGTTATTCGCATGCTGCAGCTTGGCTTGAACCCGCTCTGTGTAACAGCAACAACGTGCCACTTATCCGACATAGGTCGGAAGAACATTGAGAATATCAAAAACCTCGGAGTGGACTATGTTGAATTCTCGCCTAATCCAGTAGTTCGTCGTAAGTTAAACAAGGTTGGGCTAACTCAGGTTGGTGATATATCTTGGCCTGAACATGTTGGTATATTCACAATCCCCGTAAGAGCTGCTGTGCAGTATAAGGTTCCACTCATTGTCTGGGGAGAGAATTCACAGAATGAATATGGTGGGCCGGCTGCTGCAGCCGACAATCATGTGCTTACCCGCAGATGGCTGGAGGAGTTCGGTGGACTTCTTGGTCTGCGGGTTACCGATCTGATCGGTATTGATGGCATCACGGAGAAGGATATTATCGCTTATTCCTATCCAACGGATGAAGAGCTACAGGCGGTTGGTGTTACAGGGATATTCCTCGGTCACTATATTCCATGGGATGGATACTCCAATGCACTGTTATCGCAAGCACATGGATTTACAACAATGGATCATACGGTAGAAGGATCTATTGTTAATTATGAGAATTTGGACAACCATCAGACGGGGATACATGATTATTTTAAGTTTCTGAAATTCGGCTTTGGTAGAGCTTCAGATATCGCATGTCTGCATACAAGACGTGGTCGAATAACCCGACAAGATGCGCTTGAATTAGTACGTATACATGATGGTAAATTCCCATGGACATACCTAGGTAAACCAATTGAGGAGATTATTAATCCGATTGGGATTACATTGGACGAATTTATTGGAATCTGTGATCGATTCACTAATAAGAAGCTATTCCTTCAAGATGCAAGAGGCAACCTGGTTAAGGATAGTCAAGGAAATCTAACTAAAGTCAGGTATGATAACGAATGAATGTAGTAGTCATAGATTATGGTATGGGTAATCTCGGTTCCGTTCGAAGGGCATTGGAAGAATGCGGCGCACGTGTCATGGTGTCGGATCATCCTGAAGATCTTCGAACAGCTTCTCACATTATATTACCAGGTGTCGGGGCATTCACCGATGGCATGGCTAATCTGAATAGTCAGAATTGGGCTGCTGAAATTAACAGAGCGGTAGTAGAAGGTTCTGTTCCTATGCTTGGTATATGTCTGGGTATGCAGCTGTTGGCCGAAGTGGGATTTGAAGGTGGGAGGACAGCCGGATTAGGGCTAATTCCCGGAGTTGTAGATCTTCTCAAGGTCGAGAATGCTGCCGAGAGAGTGCCTCATGTAGGTTGGAACGAAATTATCCTAAAAGGTAAACCGAATCTATTCGACCAGATTGCTAATCATACTGATTTTTATTTTGTCCATAGCTATCACTTCCAACCGACCGATTCTAGTCATATCACAACTACAACTCCTTATTGTGGAGGATTCACATCTTCTGTACAGAATGGGAATGTATATGGTGTTCAGTTTCATCCAGAGAAAAGCCAGCGTGCAGGCTTCCAGCTTCTGAAAAATTTCTTGAAGCTGTGATAAGGGGGCTAATTATATTGTTAAAGTACCGAGTAATACCAACTTTATTATGGAAGAATGTCGGTCTCGTTAAAGGTGAGGCTTTCGATAGCTGGCGCCGAGTTGGCACCGTTCTACCTGCGATTAAGGTTTATAATACGAGGGAAGTGGACGAACTCATTCTACTTGATATTACAGCCTCCGCCGAGCAGCGAGAGCCCGATTATGATTCGATACAAGAATTCTCAGCAGATTGCTTCGTTCCTCTGACCGTTGGTGGGGGTATCCAAAGTATTGACCATATAACCAGATTATTACGGTCTGGGGCCGATAAAGTATCGATTAATAGCGCAGCTTATGACAATCCTGACCTTGTTCGGATTTCTTCTCAGAGATTCGGTGCTCAGTGTATTGTCGGCAGCATTGATGCTCGCAGGACGATAGATGGTGGATACGAATGTTATAGTCAATGTGGAACGAAGGCGACGGGTAAAGAGCCCGGGGAATGGGCGAGGGAGCTGCAACAGCTTGGCGCTGGTGAGATTCTCATCACATCAGTGGAGCTTGATGGGACGATGAAGGGCTACGATCTTGAATTAATTAAGCGAATTACGGACTGTGTGACGATCCCGGTTATTGCTTCAGGTGGAGCAAGTGGATATCAGGATTTCGCAGATGCGATTCTCTTAGGTAACGCCGCTGCTGTTGCTGCTGCGAGTATATTTCACTTCACTCAGCAAACTCCCAAGGAAGCGAAGAAATTCTTATCGGAATTGAATATTCCCGTTCGCATCTTTAAGTGAACGTCTAGTAACTCGTTGGAAATGTGGTGTTGATGATCAATATCTATATTCGAGCGGATAGTTCTTACCTAATAGGCTCCGGTCATGTTATGCGTTGTCTGGCATTGGCACATCAGCTAGCTGAGCGTGGAGCATCTATTCAGTTCATATGCAGAGAACTTGAAGGGAATATGATCTCATATATCGAGCAGGCAGGTTTTCCTACTTTAAGACTACCTGTTATCCTGCAGGCAACAGATCGAATAGATTCAGATCAAACACAGTTTTTTTGTGATATTGATTGGAGAGACACACTACTATATGCACTAAACCGTGCTAAAGAAATTGATTTATTGATTATCGATCATTACGAAATTGATTATCGCTGGGAGCAGCAAGCCCGCTTATATACACAACGTATTATGGTGATAGACGATCTCGCAGACAGACGGCACGATTGTGACGTGCTACTAGATCAGAATCTATATGACAATATGGAACAGAGGTATAAGGATTTGATTCCTGAGCATTGCTTAACATTCTTAGGACCTTCACATGTCTTACTGCGCAAGGAATTTACACAAGCGTTAATAAACGTGAGAAATCGTAGTGGGAATGTGGAGCATATCCTAGTCTTCTACGGTGGCAGTGATCCAACGAATGAAACATTGAAAAGCTTGAATGTGCTACAACGTCTTCAATATTCCGATCTTCACATTCATGTCGTTGTGGGTACTTCTAACAGGAATAAGGAAGCAATCGAACAACTATGCACTAGCATGAATCATACATATTATTATTGCCAAATTGACAATATGGCCGAAATGATTGTAAAGGCTGATTTATGTTTAGGTGCGGGTGGTTCAGCAACCTGGGAAAGATGCTTGTTAGGATTGCCGACCATCGTAACCATAACTGCGAGCAATCAGGCGGGTTTAACAGAGACGGTTGCTAAGTATGGAGCGATCAGGAATATGGGTTGGCATCAAGAGGTGAATGAACAACAGCTCTATGAGACGGTACAGGCGCTAGTTGATTCTCCTGAACAATTGAGGTACATGACACAGCAAGCTCAACAAATTATGCCTCGTGCACACTTCCTTTCTGAAGTGCCATTAGTGAATGCTATAATGAGGGGTTAATATGATGCCGATAATAGAAAAGTACGAAGTTAGATTGATGGAAACTTCTGATCTGAATCAAGTATTGGAATGGCGAAACTCTCTTCGGATTCGTGCTTCTATGTATTCCGATCACATCATCTCAATGGATGCTCATCAAGCATGGTTTGAGAGAATCCAACATGACCCTTCAATTACATATTTGATTTTTGAATTTGAGAATAAGCCTGTGGGTGTTGTGAATTTTAAGTTAGATGATTCTCATCATCGAGCATATTGGGGGTTCTACTTAGGATCAGATGATTTGCCCAAAGGTAGCGGAACAGTAATGGGATATATGGGGTGTAACTACGTTTTTGAGACCTTATCGATCAGAAAGCTATGCGGAGAAGCTTTTGCCTTTAATCAGGATAGTGTCCGTTTTCATCAAAAATTAGGATTTACGCAAGAGGGCCTTTTAAAGCAGCATGTACTTAAGAATGATCATTACGAGGATGTCATCCTCTTCGGACAATTAGATGAGCAATGGAAGCTCAATAAAGAGATGGTTTACCAATTAATCATGAAGACTAATACGAAAGGGGAATGAACAGTGACTAATTTTAAAATTATGGACAAATGGATTGGACCTGATCACCAACCCTTTATCATCGCCGAGATGTCCGGCAATCATAATCAATCGCTGGAGCGGGCTTTGGATATTGTCGATGCTGCCGCGAAGACAGGGGCACACGCGCTGAAGCTGCAAACCTATACGGCAGATACGATGACTCTCGACCTTGATCATGGTGATTTCTTCATTAGTGATCCGAAGAGCTTGTGGCAGGGCACTTCCTTATACAAGCTGTATCAAGAAGCGTACACACCTTGGGAGTGGCATAAGCCGATTTTCGACCGCTGTAAGGAGCATGGGATGATTGGCTTTAGCACACCGTTCGATGCTAGCTCGGTCGATTTTCTAGAATCGCTAGAGGTACCATTATACAAAATAGCCTCCTTCGAGAATACGGATTTACCTTTAATTCGTAAGGTAGCCCGAACAGGGAAGCCGATGATTATCTCGACGGGGATGGCATCTATTGCTGAGCTTGATGAAACCGTAAGGACGGCGAGAGAGAATGGGTGCAATGATCTGGTTCTATTGAAGTGTACGAGCACCTACCCGGCGACACCTGAGACGACGAATATTAGTACGATTCCACATATGAAGCAGCTGTTTCAATGCCAGATCGGATTGTCAGACCATACGATGGGTGTGGGTACCTCTGTTGCGAGTGTCGCACTCGGTGCGACGGTGATCGAGAAGCACTTTACACTGAATAGAGCTGATGGTGGTGTAGATTCTACCTTCTCCCTGGAGCCCCATGAGATGCAATCACTCGTTGTTGAGACTGAGCGTGCTTGGCAGTCTCTTGGACAGATCAGCTATGGTCCGACGGAGAAGGAGAAAGCGTCCTTACAATTCCGAAGGTCATTATATATTGCCGAGGATATGGCAGCAGGAGATGTGTTCACGGAGCACAATTTACGTGCTATTCGACCAGGCTTCGGTTTGCCGCCGAAATACTTGGATCACCTGCTAGGGACAAGCTTGAAGAAAGCTGCAGCTAAGGGTACACCTGTAACATGGGAATTATTAACCTAGAGATGATCTTGCATTGATCTGGACAAGCTGTAATGAGATGAAGGGACGGGATTGCATTGAACATTCTACTAACTGGTGGGGCCGGCTTTATTGGCCGATGGGTTGCATTACGACTATTGAATGATGGACATCAGGTTTGGATTCTAGATGATTGCTCGAATGGTCAGGAGAGTAACCTCGATGAATTCCGCAATCACCCGGGATTAAGGGCTTTTATTGTTGGCGATATCAAGAATGAGGTGCTCTTGGAGCAGATTTTCACGGAGACGAAATTCGATATTTGCTATCATCTTGGCGCTTCGATTAATGTTCAGGATTCGATAGATGATCCACGCACGACATTCTATAATGATGCGCTAGGCACATTCTTCGTCATGGAGCAGTGTCGCAAGCATCTTGTCAAGGTTGTCTTCATGAGTACCTGTATGGTGTACGACCGTTGTCTGGATGAGACGGGAATCACGGAGGCTCACCCGACTAAACCGGCTTCTCCTTATGCAGGCGCGAAGATATCCGCAGAGAATATGGTGCTGTCTTATTATTATAGCTATGGACTACCTGTGGTCGTTGTTAGACCATTTAATACATATGGACCTTATCAGAAATCAGGTGGTGAGGGAGGCGTCGTTGCCATATTCATTAAGAAGAAGCTGAAGAATGAAGTTCTGAGTATATATGGCGACGGCAAGCAAACCCGAGATTTATTATTTGTCGATGACTGTGCAAGATTTGTAGTTGAAGCAGGCTATTCAGAGAAAGCCAATGGGCATATTCTGAATGCAGGTCTTGGACGAGATATCTCGGTGAATGATTTAGCTGTGTTAATTGCTGGCGATGCATCACTTATACAGCATGTCACACATATTCATCCACAGAGTGAGATCCAGAAGCTGCTCTGCAATTATGAGAAGGCTAAGAGCCTACTGGACTGGGAACCGAAGGTTTCTCTAGAAGAAGGCATTGCTAGAACGGAAGAGTGGATCAGACAGAGCTCAATATAGGCACAGCACGAATAATAGAACTGCCGCGAAAAATAGAAACACCAGTTGAGATAAGCCAATAGACGTTGGAGGCGTACATATGGATAAACTAGCGATACATGGTGGGCCACCAGTTCGAAAGTCGATGCTGCCCTACGGGAAGCAATCGATCGATGATGATGATATAGCGAAGGTAGTTCATATCCTGAAGAGCGATTATCTAACACAAGGGCCGGCAATCACCGAATTCGAGCAGGCGGTAGCTAGCAGAGCGGGTGCTTCCTATGCTGTAGCCTTCTGCAATGGAACCGCTGCCCTGCATGGTGCATGCTTCGCTGCAGGAATCGGAGTAGGAGATGAGGTTATCACTTCAGCTTTGACCTTCGCAGCTAGCTCCAATTGTGTGCTGTATCAAGGGGGGACCCCTGTATTTGCTGATGTTCATCAAGATACATTCCTGCTTGATATTGAGGATGTACAGAGAAAGCTTACGAAACGCACGAAAGCTATTATTCCTGTGGATTTTGCCGGACAGCCTGTTGATATGAAGGCTTTTAAAGCTTTTGCCGAGGTGAACAACCTAGTTATGATTCAAGATGCTGCTCATTCTTTTGGTGCCTCCTATGCAGGGGATAATGCTGGATCCATCGCGGATATGACAATGTTCAGCTTCCATCCTGTTAAGCCTGTTACCACGGGCGAGGGTGGTGTGATCGTGACGAATAATGAGTTATATTATCAGAAGCTATTGCTTTTCCGTTCGCATGGCATTACGAGAGATTCGAGTCAGCTGCTCCATGATTCTGAGGGGCCTTGGTATTACGAGATGCAGGAGCTGGGATATAATTATCGGATGACAGACATTCAGGCTGCGCTCGGAACAAGTCAGCTCAAGAAATTAGATCGTTATGTGACTTCCCGCAGTAAGCTTGCAGATACGTACCATCAACATTTAACTCAGATAGAAGAAGACGGTTTGTTAATCAGGCCTTATGTGGACTCATTAGCAAGCTCAGGCTGGCACTTGTATGTGATTCAGCTGAACTTGGAGCGGTTACGAGTAGGTAGGCGTGAGGTTTTCGAAGCTTTGCGGGCTGAGAATATTGGCGTGAACGTGCATTATCAACCAGTTTATCTCATGCCTTATTATCAGAAATTAGGATTCTCCCGAGGACTGTGTCCTCACTCGGAATCCCTATATAAATCATTCATAACTCTGCCTTTATTCCCTAGTATGCAAGAGCAAGATGCTATGGATACGATAGATGCCGTCAATAAAGTAGTAAGGTTCTATGCAAAGTAAATTTTTTCCGTAATAGATTGCAGCTACTATAATAAATGGACAAGAAAATACCGATATATGGAGTAAAGCTATTCAACGGAGGTTTGTGAATATGAGCTCTAATATGTCGGTTAGTTCAAGTGTAACAAGTAACAATGTGGAGAAGGTTCAGGTTGTGACTGCTCCTGAGCCCGTCAAAATGAGATCAAGCCAAACAGCTGACACTCCAAATCCGGCTCCGATTTCCCCCAATACAACAAGGGAATTGAAGAACGCCGAGATACAAGGGAAGAAAATCCCCCTAGGTGAAGAGCAGATTATTAAAGCTATCGAGCGAGCTAATAAAGCGTTGCAAGGGAAGACAACCACGTTTGAATTTTCGGTCCATGAGAAAACCAAGCAAATCATGGTTAAGGTCATGGACGAGGAAACAGGTGAAGTCATACGCGAGATTCCACCTGAGAAGGTGCTGGATATGGTTGCTAGGTTGTGGGAGATGGCTGGCATTATTGTGGATGAACATAGATAACATTTCCATATAGGCTAAACATTTGCAGAGGGACTTCTCGATACGGATCGACTTACAATTAAACTCCCTTGTTAGGCACGACAGTTTAATTTACAGAAGGAGGGAAATAACGATGGTAACAAGACTGAATGGATTCGCTTCCGGTATGGATATTGATACAATGGTTAAGCAACTCATGGCAGCGCAGAGAATACCACTCGACAAAATTCAACAGAAGAAGCAGACCCTCGAATGGCAGCGCGATAATTATCGAGAAATTAATAACAAGGTGTTAGCATTCAGGAACACAGCATTTGACATGAAGCTGCAAACCCCTTATCAGACCAAGAAGGTTTCCTCCTCCGATTCAACTGTGGTATCTGTAACGGCAACCGCGAATGCAACAGAGGGTATCTATACGATGAAGGTTAATAATCTAGCAACATCGGCTTCTCTGACCTCCGGCGCTGCAATTGGAGGCTTGGGGGGTGCTGCCACACTAGGAGCTTTAGGCATGACTGCACCAGGTCCAACCACACTTTCCATTGGCGGAGAGAAGGGTACAGCTGTCATCCAATTGAATACGACAGACACGTTGAATTCATTTATTTCGTCATTCAATTCTAAAGCGAGTACGACGGGCGTAAAGGTCAGCTATGATAAAACGATCGATCGGTTATTCTTCGTATCCTCTACTACTGGTGTAGATGCCAAGATTGAATTAAGCTCATCAGATAGTGCTTTTATTACCGATGTGCTTGGATTAACGGTTGGTTCAACAGGTACCGGTGAAACTGTTACTAGCAGTGCTCCTGTATTCACGACGGGTTCGACCCAGAAAATCAACAGTGCATTAACCACTGATCAGACATTCCGAATTAATTATGATGGGTTAGACCATAACTTTACGATCAATAGCACCACATCTATCGGACAGCTGATGACAGCGATCAATGGATCGGATCTTGGTAAAGCTGGTGTATCGTCCTATCTGGATAGTGCTGGAAATCTTAACTTTAACAACCCTGACAATACGAAGCCACTTAGTTTTTCAGATCAAACATTAGATTCTTCCGATATCTTAGATTCCTTGAAGCTCCCTAGTGGAGCTGCCGTGGGGGTAGCTTTCAACTACGATAAGGTTGTTGGAGCAGGTATTAATGCAGTTGTTGAATATAATACGGTTGTAGCCGAGTATAGCTCAAATACGTTCAGTATTAATGGAATCAACTTTACAGCAATTAAGGTAGATGCTACTGCTGCTACGATTACCGTAACTCAGGATGTTGATTCGGTCTACAACTCAATTAAGAACTTAGTCGATAAATATAATGAGCTTACAAGCTTCGTCAATACGAAGCTCACGGAATCCAAATATCGTGATTTTCAGCCATTAACGAATGCTCAAAGAGAAGATTTAAGTGATGATGAGATCGTTGCGTGGGAGCTTAAGGCCAAGAGCGGATTGTTGAAAAATGATAATATTCTATCCTCTGCTATGAATCGTTATCGATTTAGTCTTGTTGAATCCGTGAGTGGCTTACCAAGTGGCGATTTGAGTCAGTTAAGTGATATTGGAATAACAACGGGAAGCTATCTCGAGAAAGGCAAGCTTAACATTAGTGAAAGCAAGCTGAAGGAAGCGATTGCGCTTAATCCTGAGCAGGTAATGAATTTGTTCATTAAGAATGACGATGATGATAGCACGGATGACGGAGATGGTCTCGCCACCCGGTTGTATGAACTATCTGCGGGGATGATATCCACGCTCAACTCCAAAGCGGGTACATCGGTTAGCACGAATGCATCCTATCTTATGGGGCAGGAGCTTACGCGGATTGATGAACGAATCTTGCGATATAATGATCGACTAGTGACTGTTGAGGATCGTTATTACAGGCAATTTACAGCTATGGAGACTGCAATGAACAAGATGAATTCGCAAAGTTCTTACTTAATGCAGCAATTTGGTGGCGGATAATAGGATGAGTAACATACAACTAGGAGGAGTAATTCATGATTAATCAACAAAGCCTACTACAGAACCAGCAACGGAATAAATACCTGCAAACCTCCATTCAGACTGCAACACCATCTCAACTATTAATCATGTTATTCGACGGAGCCATCCGATTCTGTAAAGGTGGAATTGATGCAATTAAGAACTCCGACCTGGAGGAAGCTAATCGATGCATCTGTCGTGCAGAAGATATTATTATGGAGTTTGTTGTCACATTAGACAAGACATCTTCAATCGCTGAGGGATTAATTCAGATGTATGATTATATGTATTTCCGACTAATAGAAGCCAATACGAAGAAAGAAGTTGAGCCGATCGAAGAAGTAATCGGGTTCCTCACTGAGATGAAGGAAACTTGGGTTCAGGCGGCAAGGCAGTTGAATGGTGCTCCTCAGCCAGGTGTGGTCAATGGATAGCTTAGTGCAATCTCTACAAGTCATTACCGAACATATGGTAGATCAGCTCGATTGTGTGACGGAAGAACAGATTGTCTTCTTCATTGATCAACGTGAGGCAATCGTTCAGCAATTGCAACAATTGGAGATTACGGATGTCGACAGAGAGCAATATGGAGCGGCTGTCCTTCAGGTGCTCGAATATGATCCGATCATTACTGCGAAGCTTGAGCTGCTTCGTACAGAAGCAAAGAATAACATGCAGAAGACGAGTATCGCTAAGGTACAGAACACAGCCTATAATTCTACATATTCATCAGACAATAGCTACTACTTTGATGAACGAAAATAATCCATCCCAATAGGTGACTTTCCATGACGATATGGAAAGTCATTCTTTCGATAAATCCATCGTAAGTACCATACAAAATTCGACAAAACCCCCGTCAGAGTAGGTCTTTCTACCTTGTTCACAACCGTCGATTTATACACACGAATGGCTTTATATGTCACATTATCACGGAGTTATGTACACACCCTCACCTGTGGACAATGTGGATAACTCTGTGAATAACTAATGAAAGCTTGCTTTCATAATGTTAAGAAATGTGTATACCCGAATGTTCTGACAATTCAAAATATCAGTGAGAAATGTCTTTGTACACCATTTAAAGAATATGTTAAGATAGGTATACGAAAAGGAGGAATTGCCCATGAACATCAACATCCGTGGTGAGAACCTGGAAGTAACTGGCGCTTTGCGGGAATACGTAGAGAAGAAGCTCAACAGACTCGAACGATATTTGGATATTCCCCCAGCATCTGATGCACATGTAACCCTTAGAGTACAGCGAGACAAGCAGAACGTGGAAGTAACCATTCCCCTTCGTGGTGCTGTATTGCGCGCTGAAGAGAAGAATGAGGATATGTACGCTTCAATTGACCTAGTTGTGGACAAACTAGAAGGTCAAATTCGTAAGCATAAGACCAAAGCGAATCGCAAGTTCAATAAAGGTGGAATACGCGATCTATTCATTGACAATAGTGAGACCAACACCGCTGCTTATTCCGAAGCAGAAGATGAACTCGAAGTTGTACGTACGAAGAACTTTATTATGAAGCCAATGGATGTTGAAGAAGCGATTCTTCAGATGAACTTGATCGGGCATACCTTCTTCGTATTTGCTAATATGGATAATAATCAGATTAATGTTGTTTACAAACGGGATGATGGAAGATACGGCTTGATTGAAACAGCCTAACCTATTCTCATTAATTAGAAGTTCCCGGTCCTTAAAACGGATCGGGAACTTCTGCGTATATATGGGTTAGGGGCGTAGTTGATACACCTGCGGCAAACTGGTACAATCTAGGATAACAGTAATAGAGTCAAGCAAATGTATAAGATTATAAGAATGTTAGATCAATTAGATGTTGTGACGATTCGAAAGGGGTAATCCCATGTTAGGATTAGTTAAGAAGATATTCGGAGATTTTAATGAGAAAGAAATTAAGCGGATGCAGAGAACGGTAGATGTAATTAACCGTCTTGAACCAGATTATGAGAAACTGACAGACGAACAATTACAAGGTAAGACAGCGGAGTTTCGAGCTCGGCTAGCAGGCAAGGAAGTTCTGGACGATATCCTTCCGGATGCGTTTGCAGCAGTGCGTGAAGCATCACGACGGACATTGGCTATGCGCCATTTTGACGTTCAATTGATGGGTGGAATGGTGTTGCACGAAGGTCGTATTGCCGAGATGAAAACCGGTGAAGGGAAAACCCTCGTAGCTACACTGCCGATTTACTTGAATGCGCTGAGCGGGAATGGGGTACACCTGGTAACCGTCAATGAATATTTGGCCAGAGTCGGGGCGAGCTTGATGGGTCCTCTCTATGGGTTCCTAGGTATGACAGTCGGTATTAATGTACCGGGTATGTCTCATGATGAGAAGCAGCAAGCTTACGCATGTGATATCACATATGGAACGAACAATGAGTTCGGCTTTGATTACTTGCGGGATAACATGGTTCTCTATAAGGAACAGATGGTTCAGCGTCCTCTGAACTTTGCGATTGTGGATGAGGTCGACTCCATCCTGGTCGATGAAGCGCGAACACCGCTTATTATATCTGGACAGGCTGCGAAGTCGACAGACCTGTATATAACTGCAGATCGATTTGTTACACGGTTGACGGATACCGAAGACTACACGATCGATGTGAAGCTGCGCTCCGTTATTCTAACCGATCAAGGTGTGGCTAAGGCGGAGCGATCATTCGGGATCGAGAACCTGTTCGATCACGCCAATGTCACCTTGAATCATCATATTATTCAAGCGCTGAAGGCACATGTCATCATGAAGAATGATGTCGATTACGTTGTGCAAGATGGGGAAGTCGTCATCGTAGATGATTTCACAGGAAGACTGATGACAGGTCGTCGATATAGCGACGGGCTGCATCAAGCTATTGAAGCGAAGGAACACCTGAAGGTACAGAACGAGAGCATGACACTAGCGACAATTACATTCCAGAATTACTTCCGGATGTACAGGAAGCTAGGTGGAATGACGGGTACAGCGAAGACCGAAGAAGAAGAGTTTAAGAAAATATATGGGCTAGACGTCATCGTTGTCCCTACGAACAAAACAATGGTCCGTGGCGATTTAGCAGATGTCGTGTATAAGTCAGAAGCAGGGAAATTTAGTGCGACGGTGGAACAGATTGTCGAACGTCATAAGAACAATCAGCCCGTTCTAGTAGGTACCACTTCAATCGAGAATTCGGAGAAGCTATCAGAGATGCTAAAGAAACGTGGCATTGTTCATAAAGTGCTCAATGCGAAGTATCATGCTGAGGAAGCGGCGATCGTCGCCTTAGCAGGCCAACCAAGCTCGGTTACGATTGCGACGAATATGGCTGGTCGTGGTACGGATATTCTACTTGGAGAAGGCGTACCTGATTTAGGTGGATTGCATATTATAGGAACAGAGCGTCATGAAAGCCGTCGGATTGATAACCAGCTGCGTGGACGTGCAGGTCGTCAAGGTGATCCAGGCTCAACACAATTTTACCTATCACTCGAAGATGAATTAATGCGCCGATTCGGTGCCGATAATATTATGGGTATGATGGATCGTTTAGGCTTCCAAGAGGATCAACCAATTGAGAGCAAACTCATCTCCAAAGCGATAGAGTCTGCACAGAAGCGGGTTGAAGGCAGCAACTTTGAAGTCCGTAAGGTTGTCTTACAATATGATGATGTGATGAATCAACAAAGATCAATTATCTACAAACAACGTCGCGAAGTACTCGAGTCCGATAACATCAAGGAAGATGTTGTTCTCGGTATGATTGATGGTGTAATTGATCGACTTGTAGAAGTTCATTGCCCTAGTGATCAAGTGCCCGAGGAGTGGGATCTACAAGCCATTGTTGACCATGCCAACGGTACATTCCTGTATGAAGGTCAGACGAATAAGGAAACACTTTGGGGTAAAGAACCAGAAGAAATTACAGCATTATTAAAGAAGCTCGTCCGTGAGAAATATGAGGAGCGCGAAGCTCATCTTGGTACTGAGACTATGAGAGAATTTGAGAAGGTTGTTACACTTCGTGCCGTAGATAGCAAGTGGATGGATCATATTGATGCCATGGATCAACTACGCCAAGGTATCCATCTCCGCGCATATGGCGGAACTGATCCATTACGAGAGTATCAGTTTGAAGGCTTCGAGATGTTCCAACAGATGATTGAAACCATCCAAGAAGAGGTTGCCACCTATATTATGAAAGCTCAAGTAGAGAGCAATCTGAAGCGTGAAGCTGTTGCAGAAGGTCAAGCCGTCGATAATAGCAGTGAAGGCAAATCACGACAGCCTATTAAGCGCGACGCTGCCAAGGTTGGTCGCAATGACGCATGCCCTTGTGGCAGTGGGAAAAAATATAAGCATTGTCACGGTGCATAACCAACACTACAACGAGCACATGGAATCCCCTGTGCTCGTTGTAGCACGAATACGGAAGAATTCCTGACGTTGTAGCGCTAATATGAATACAAATCTTTGTTGAGGTGAATGGATATGATGATAGATACTGAACTACGCAATGAATTTCGTGAGGCTGCTGCTCGATTAACGAACCTTAGGGGGTCACTTTGACTTCGATGTGAAGCAAGAGCAAATTGCAAACTTCGAATTCACAATGTCCGACCCCGATTTCTGGAATGACTCCGATCGTGCGCAGAAAACTATCGCTGAATTAAATGTGATCAAGTCTGTTGTGGACGACTTTAACAGCATTGCTAACGAATATGAGGATTTGGAGCTCATGCTCGAGCTAGCTGAAGAAGAGAATGACGATCAGATGGTCATTGAACTAGAGACTAGCTTCCGTAGCTTTCTCGACAAACTGGCCGCCTTTGAATTACAGTTGCTGTTAAACCAGCCTTACGATAAGCTGAACGCCATATTAGAGCTACACCCGGGAGCGGGCGGCACTGAGTCGCAGGATTGGGCCGAGATGCTGCTCCGTATGTACAGACGATGGGCTGAGAAAAGCGGCTTCAAGGTGGAAGTGCTGGACTATCTTCCAGGTGATGAGGCTGGTGTTAAGAGTGTCACCCTACTCATCAAAGGCCACAATGCCTATGGATATCTCAAGGCGGAGAAAGGCGTCCATCGACTTGTTCGCATATCGCCTTTCGATTCTGCAGGTCGTCGACACACCTCCTTCACATCCTGTGATGTGGTTCCCGAGATCATCCATGATGTTGGTGATATCGAGATCCGTTCAGAGGATCTGAAGGTAGATACGTATCGCGCCAGTGGTGCGGGTGGACAACACATTAACAAGACAGAATCAGCCATCCGGATTACACATATCCCTTCAGGTATCATCGTCGCCTGTCAACTAGAGCGATCGCAGATCCAGAACCGTGAGCGTGCTATGACCTCACTTCGTTCTAAGCTATATGAACGTAAGATGGAAGAGCAACAGAAGCAACTAGATGCCATACGTGGCGTACAAAGCGATATTGCATGGGGTAGTCAGATTCGCTCCTATGTATTCCATCCTTACAGCATGGTCAAGGATCATCGCACCTCCGTCGAAACAGGCAACGTAGGAGCTGTCATGGACGGAGAACTGGATGCCTTCATTGATGCTTACCTTCGCAAGCAGATTGGTCAAAAGCAGCAGGATGATTAATGGTTCCAACTCATACCCTACGGTGTGAGTTTTTTCGCATCAAGAACATAATGTTGTAAATCTAAGTATAATGCGGTCAGAATCGTAAACCCTGCGGGTACTTCGTTAGATAATCTTTAACGTTTTGTTGACAGGTTTTTTACGATGGATCTAATATGGATGTATGCAACGTATATGGCTGTTGCTAACGCATGCATACCTTGGTTGATTAACAGCGTGGCAGAGGCAAGATTCTCTTCGCAATGTGGACTGTTAAAATGGGAGTCCCGGAACTGAAATTTTTTAGTTTCTTTCAAACCTCCATCGGCAATCCATTGATCAACTTCATTCTCTTCCTTCTACCATTGCTCAGTATAGTACCATGCCAACTCCATAATCATAGTCATTGTATGTCTAATTGGAGTTATCGGTTGTGGAATTATACGTTACACTAAGCGAGGGAAATGAACTTAATAATAAATATTGGAGTTCGAAATATTCATTGCCGATAAATTGCCGATAAATTGCTGATAAATTTCCGATAAATTTCCGATAAATTTCCGTCAAGATATAATTCCTACTCTTATTCGAAGTATTACCGATACGAAGCCAACTATCTTTGACCCACTGTTGCAACAATATCCGAGCCATACGTTCGGAGATACTCAGTTCCTTGGCTACATCAGCAGCAGTAATGTACTCTTGTCGAGCGAAGAGTGCTAGAACATTCCTAGCGCGGAAATCCAATTTTCTCAATGCTTCCGGTTGTTGTGGAACATCATGTTTATCGTATTGAAGAACCTCTTCCTTTGCAATATTGAATACTGTCAACAACAAGCTTATAAAATATTGCAGCCAAGAAGTTAAATCTACTTCAGCCCGGCCTTCATAGTAGTTATGATGGGGATGAACGGCTAACGATTGATAATAGTTCTCCAAATCACGAGCATGATATTCCTCAAGTGAAAAGATACTTTTCATCCCATAACCACCACGTTGAAGAATAAATGTGACTAACAATCTTGCGGTTCTGCCATTACCATCATAATATGGATGAGTCGTCACAAACTGATAATGAACTAATCCTGCAATAATGGGGATAGGCAATTCTCTGCGTTCAGCTTCATTCACCCAACTAACAAGTTCAGACATGAGTTTAGGAACATCCTTAGCTTCAGGAGGTAAATATACAATTCCTCCAGAAGCAGAGTCTCGAATTACATTCTGACCTTCTCTATACATCGTTGGTTTTGCCCTTGCCCCGCGTTCAACTAAAGCATGCAGTCGACGTATGATGTCTTCTGAGAAAGGCATTCTACTTTCTGCCCACTCCTCCACACGGAGTAGAGCATTCCAATAGTTCTGTACCTCTTTTACATCTCGTTCTCTTTCGTGAAACTTAACCTTACTCTCATTAATAACCTGCTCTGCTTCATCGAGTGTTAATCGATTTCCTTCAATTCGTGTAGAGAAATGTGTAGAACGCAATCGAGCCCGATTACGAAGTTCTGCTTCACCGATAACAGTTATTGGTGTATGATCTACTATAACTTTAGCTGCTTCGATGTTCATAAGTGATCGTGCTATATTTGGAGTAATCGTATACTGTGGTTGCCACAATTCAACCGACATATCTTCCCCTCCTTATCTGATCCTTCTTCTCTGCTCCCGATTCATTCCGGCAGTTTGCTGCGAATAAATCTCGTCCCAATCCGCTTGATAATATCGATACAATAGAGGGTACTTCTTCCTCAGTCGGACAATACCATAGGCATATTCTTCGTTATCGGCTTCCAACTGCGCTAGCATGTCCGCTGGTATGCTATTGCGAAAGCTGTATAATATGTTGTCAGGGAAGTGGTCTTCATAGAACCATTCGATTGCATGCATGGTGATGAGGGGGAATAGTTCCTTGTCCTTCATCATTCGATCAACTTCCTTCTCGATATTGGCAAGCTCCCGCGTGTCTTGAAGCTCTTCCTTGAGCTCCTCATCCTTCGGATCGAGGAATTGGGCGAATTCAATAAAGATTAATGCCGCACGGAAGCGACCTGCATCCCAATAGTTGTCGTATTCTTCTTCGAGATCGAATAGGACTGATTGGTGATCGTTCTCATCGGTCAGAGATTTCAGAAATTTGCGAACCCGCTGTTGCACATTGGACAATACGTTCCACTTATCCAGATCAATCAATAGGTTGACCCAATCAATGAAAATTCCGATATCACTAGCATCTTGGTTCTCTATTGAAGGGATATGTTGAGACATGAGTGCCCAAGCTTCTTCCTCGCGTCCAAGCTCTGAATAGACATTAGAGAGTAGTCGGAAGGTCCGCTGAATTCCTTGAGGAAAGGTAGCTTTGATCCGCTCCAGTACTGTCAGTGACTCAAGTGTATTATCGTGTGTATACAGCATACGAGCTTTGGTGATGAGGATCTGAAGCTTATCTTCCTCGGATGCGGAGCATTCATAGGCTCTTTCGAAGTATTCGTCGAAGGTAATCTTGGTGTCCGTGTGCATGGCGGCATGCGCAATTCCGAGCAGAGCTGGAATGGAGCTGGCATCGATGTCAAGGATTCTCATGAAGAGTATCGAGGCTTTCTTCCAATCACTCTGACCAGATAATTCGTATGCTTCATCCAGCATCTCTTCCAGCTTACCGCCATACTTGCGCTGTAAATCGTATTCGCTTCTCTTATGGGGATCCCTTAGGGTTTCATATGCCCGGCGAATTTGCTGGAATTGCTCCGGATGGGTTTCCGGTGGAGATTGCCTGACGTGCTCAATATATTTTTGCTTAATGGTATCAGGTGTCGCATTGGCTCTTGTGCCCAGAATTTTATAGTAATTCTCAATGTCAGCGTTACGTTTCTTCCGCTTGGATGGCTTGTTGTATGACATTAATCCACCTCCAGATCGATCATCAGGTCTATGGCTTCTTCCATAAGCTCGCGTAATTGCTCGTAGTCATCCTTAGGTAACAGCCGATCAAAGCGTTCGATGATGTTCTGAAGCGTCTC
Source organism: Paenibacillaceae bacterium (assembly GCA_040880185.1). Classification (GTDB taxonomy): domain Bacteria; phylum Bacillota; class Bacilli; order Paenibacillales; family UBA4045; genus UBA4045. The sequence continues at coordinate 3,882 of JBBDIY010000014.1, read as the reverse complement.
ACGTTCGGATTTTCCCAGTGAAGAGAGCAATTTCTCTGCACGAAGCTTTAGTTGCTCAGCCTCTGCACTTAGAGATATGGAATCATTCGATATCCAATCCTTATCTGCACTATCGTCATCATCGTTATCCAGATCATCAAACTGATCGAACTCATCATCGTCGTCATCCACATCAATGGCATTTAACCATAAGGCTTCCAGCTTGGCTGCACTCTCCTTGAGCTGTTCTTGGGATTCGCGTTGCAGGGCATCTTGAATGGTGACTGTCATCTCTTCTTCAGTCGTTACCGACTTAGCGGTGACTTCCAGAATTCCATTCAGATTATAACGGAAGGTGACATCGACCCCTTCCTGTTCCTGTAAATTCTCAGGAAGTCCCTCTAGTAGGAACTCTCCCAGCAGACAATTATGCTTTACATGTTCATGTTCTCCCTGATAGATTTCGATTGAAACCTTTGTTTGACCTGGGAAGGAAGTGTAGTACCGATTGGTTCGGGTTACAGGAATCGTTGTGTTCCGTGGAATGATCTTGGCGAAGCTGCCAGATTTTACATTCCCATTGCGGCCTTCACTGAGCACGGCAATACCCATAGAGAACGGTGCAACATCTGTGGCTATCAGACCACTGTTTGATAGAGCACCCGACTTCAAGCCGGCCTGAACTGCGGCACCAAGTGCAACTGCTTCATCTGGGTGTACATCGGTTCTTGGCATTCTTCCAAAGAAGTCACGAATGAGCTCGTGTACACGGGGAATTCGGGTGGAACCGCCAACAAGCAGAATTTCGTCAACTTGCCCCGGCTCCAGTTGAGCATCTCGCAATACCGAATGGACGCTGTTCATTGTATTTAGCAGCAGACTATCGATTAATGAGACGAACAATTCACGTGAGATGCAAACGGATAAACCAATCGGTCGATTATTCTTTACCGTAACGAGCGGAAGGGATACATTCGCATATTCCGAAGAGGAGAGGGTGATCTTCACGCTCTCGGCTGTTTCTTTCAGTAGTGCTCTACCACGAATATCTTCTCTGGGGTCAACACCGTGCTCCTTCATGATCTGCTCAGCCATCCAATTAACAAGTAACCAATCGAAATCCTCTCCTCCTAGCTGACGATCACCAGATGAGGCCTTCACTTCCATAATCCCGCTCATCATCTCGACAACGGATACGTCGAATGTGCCTCCACCTAGATCATAAACGAGTAAATGACAGTCTTCTTCGAGATTGTTTAAGCCAAATGCCAGAGCAGCTGCTGTCGGTTCATTAATAATTCGCTCAACGATAAAGCCGGCCAACTCCCCAGCTTCCTTCGTTGCTCTTCTCTGTTCATCAGTGAAGTAGGCAGGAACGGTAATGACCGCTTCCTTCTCCCCTTCACCGTAGAGCTCGTCTACATAACCTTTCAACTCCTTGAGAATCAAGGCGGATATTTCCTGGGGACGAAAGCTTTTCTCAGCCATACGAATGGGTAGTGTTGATCCCATCCTGCGTTTGACAGCGGCAATCGTGTGGTCAGGCATGGCCACGAGTGCAGCGCGAGCGTCCTCTCCCACGGTTACCTTACCTTGTGGATCAATCAATACGACCGAGGGGATAATTCGAGCTCCCTCTGGAGAAGCGATGATCTCAGGCTTGCCGCCACGAATATAGGCGACAGCTGAATTCGTGGTACCCAGATCAATACCAACGATGGGTATAAATGAAGATGACATTACACAGTTCCTCCTTTATTTGCTAATGTTACAACTTGTGCTTTCCGAACAATGGCACCTTGCCCTTGCATATAACCGCGTCTAACGACAGAAATCACTTGGAAGGGCAACAATTCAGCCGTGTCAGACTGCTGCGGATCCAACGTTTCCCATGCTATCGTGTCGATAGATTCGGCAAACCTAGGACCCGAGCGAGGTCAGACGAGATTCAATGATCTCCTGTTCATGATTGTACTGTTGAACCTCATCCATAGTTTGATTCAGCTTGTCCAATCTGGTCTGTATGTCTTGAGCCGACTTGTACTGAGAGCGACTCCACTTGAGCGTCTGTTCATTGCCTGCTGTAACCTTCTCGACAATCCATGTCAGCAGCTCGATGGTATTCATTGATTGTTTCTCTAATGCGGAGAACTGCTGTTGTAGAACTCCTAGTTGGACTTGTTCGGGGCTTTGCTTTTTACGATGCCAGAATTTCCACACGGTATCTGAATCTCCCTCTGTCAATTTAGCTATACTGAAAACGGGTAACATTAGCTGATTTCGAAAAACGAAAAATATCGATGGTTAAGCGATTTTTTCGTTTTTCAGAATGTTAAATCGTAGCCGTTTTCAGTAAAAGTTGACCTGCTCACACTCCCTCTTAACAAGTAGTATATCAAATTTGAAGTGTCGAATACTGTCAGAAAGTGCGAAGAAAGCATTATATTCTTTCATGCTTAAGCTGATTGACGTTTAATGACTGTACCTTAACCAGTTATATCTTTTTTTATAGATAAATGCTCCAATCGTTCCTGTAACACGTCAACATCCTCTATGCATCGCTCGATCCCCAATCGATATATATCAGCGGTTCTCTCCGGAGAATAGATAGACTTGTGGTGCCTTGGAGAGTCGTACATCATCCCCCAGCTTACATAGCCCCACACCCAGCTGGGATACTCTTCAGTTAACTGTTGAAAAGAAATACCCGCTTGGTCATAATCCTCTGCACTGCATTGAATTTCTCCAATTGTCCTACGAAGCTCAAGCCGATTATGCTCGTTGATCTCTGGTAATAAAGAGAAGATATCTCGATAGGTGTCAATAAGAATGTCGTATTGTTGCTTCCGATGATCTGGATTCTTAATCGTGTCACAATCATCAACAAAATCACCTTGAGCTTCGAATAGTATGCTCTCCGTGTCGAATTCCATGTCGAAATGATTATGCAGTTCATCGAATGAACGAAAGCCCAGGGGAATAATAAAATTTTCCTTCAGCAACGTCCAAATTCGGCGAAATTCTGTGACCATGCTCCCTCGTTCTTTGGGATCGAACATATCACTGTACATTTCATCTAACATTTCTATGCTTGGTCGATCGGGAAACCAGCGCTTCCATAACACAATAATGGCGCAGTATGGGAAATCAGCATCGAATCCGGGAATATTATAGTTATATCTGGTTTCCCACAGTATTCTGACCTTGTCGGTTGATTGATGGCTGGATAAATCCTCCATGATCTGCTCCCGTGTGATCGAAATTTGCAATTCATTTAGTTTGCCTAGGATTTCTTCGTCGCTCATGTGCTCCAATCTGTCTGGTATCCATAGATGAGCAAGATTGCTCTTCAGTTGACTGATGCTGTTCTGAGCTTGGATGTTGGAGTTTGCATCAAGAGAGAAACTGGTGTTTGTTGGATGATCACTCAAGAGCGATAAGGTTAGCAGGTACTTATCATACTTGGGAATGCAGCACTTCTTGTATTTCTTCCCGCTACCGCATGGGCATGCATCATTTCTTCCAATTGTCACAATAAATCCTCCAAATCATGAATAATTATAGACACTATTATAGTAGAGTTACGAGATAAATCCAACACAGATTTATCACATTAATCAAATTAGAAGTTCCATAATGGAGACGCAGCTTCGTATAAGGTTGGATCAACATTTAAAATTGCCGCTAGGAACACAATCGACGCGAAGCTTGGGCGGTCACTCTTCCTGCAATGCTTCCCATTATTGTGCTTGTAGCGACATTAAGTCTTGGGGAAGTGCTCAATATTCATTTGCTGCGGCTGTCGGTCTGTTTAAATCCGTTGTATCATTGATTATGGTATCTTTATCTTAGGCTGTGTTCCAGATGATTGTGGCTTACACTCTAATTAGCGAAACGTGGTTT
>JBBDIY010000013.1:0-46478 GCA_040880185.1 Paenibacillaceae bacterium | reverse complement strand
ATATTTCAAGCCCGCTTTATGAGTGTGTAAGCAACAATTTTCCTGAACACAGCCATTATTATTGAATTTCTTTCGTGGACTGCCCAAAGAAATTGAAGAATCGGCTTTCATCGACGGAGCAAGTAACTTTACCATATTGTGGAAGATATATGTTCCAGCTTCCCTTCCGGCTATTGCCACTCAATGAGCAAACATTAAAATCGGCACAAATTTTCCTCGGTGCGCTGCCAGTGCTGCTCATTTATCCATTCTTGCAACGTTACTTCGTAAAAGGCATCGTACTGGGAAGTGTGAAAGGATAAACGAATAACCCCCCCAAATACCATGTCGTTCGACAATGATTCGCGATCCTCAATAGACATAGGAGAATGGTAAACTGGTACTTTGGGGAGTATAAGCCATAAATTCTTATGAACTATGGAGGTCGAAGATGGATACGCTTAGACATGTCCAATACTCGAGACACTCCAAAACTGGAAACTCCAACATAAGACGTACTAACTCCAAGCGGCGTAGAGAGTCACTGATGCCTGTGGGAAGCTCAATTCGGCGGATTATTGAATATGTTTATTTGTTGCTGGGTTCTATGGTGATTGCTCTTAGCTTCAATTTGTTTCTGAATCCGAATCGCATTGCCTCTGGTGGAGTAACGGGTATATCTACTATTGTTCAACATCTATGGGGGACTACACCTGCTTATGTACAATGGGCTTTGAATATTCCGTTGTGGCTCATTGGACTAGTGCTGCTAGGTGGTCGGTTTGGTGTGAAGACAGCGGTAGGGTCTTTTGTGCTACCGCTATTCGTATTGCTCACTGCAGGACTCTCACCTCTTACTGATCAAATTTTGCTCGCTTCCGTATATGGTGGTATGGGAATTGGCGTTGGTCTCGGTCTTGTATTCCGTGGACGGGGCTCGACGGGTGGTATGGATGTGGTTGCTCAGATCGTGCACCACTATTCAGGTATCAGTCTTGGCACGGCGATTGCGTTGTTGGATGGCGTGATTATTGTATCGGCGGGGTTTGTTTTCTCGGCGGAGAATGCATTGTATGCACTTATTGGCCTCTTTATTACGAGTAAAACAATAGACTTGATTCAGGTTGGGCTGAATACATCGAAGGTCGCTTTTATTATATCGAATGCTTCAGAGCAGATTGCTCATGCTGTATTATATGAGTTAGATCGTGGATTTACGAGATTACAAGGGTTAGGTGGCTACACGAATGACGAAAGACTGGTAATGATGGTCGTGATTGGGCAGAGGGAGGTAACACGTCTTAAGCAAGTGATTCGAGATGCGGACCCGTATGCTTTTGTCATCATCAGTGGAACTTCGGAAGTTTTTGGTGAGGGATTTAAACTAGATTGAATATCCGCTATAATGTATAGATGCTGTTTTCTCAGCATCTATTGAATTATTATGCATATATATGTATAATGTTACACCATAAAGTATGCGGAAGTTAGATTGGAGATGTTATAATATGAACACGAAATTAAGTGTAGCAATTATAGGTTCTACGGGATACGGTGGGGTTGAGTTAATCCGATTGTTGCTCCAGCATCCGAATGTGAATATTACTTCTGTTATCTCCTCATCTCAAGCAGGGATACCTATTGCGGATGGATTTCCACACTTGACGGAGATTATTGTGGATACGTTGGATGGCATAGATATTGAGCTTATACGCAGTAAGGCGGATGTTGTATTCGCTGCAACACCTCATGGAGTAAGCTCCCAATTGGTACCACAGCTACTTGATGCTGGCTTGAAGGTTATTGATTTATCAGGTGATTTCCGTTTGAAGTCAGGTACGACATATGAGCAATGGTATAAACATCAGCCAGCGAAAGCTGAATTGGTTGAGCAGGCGGTGTATGGATTATCTGAGGTGTATGGCGATGATGTGAAGGGATCTTCTTTTGTAAGCAACCCTGGTTGTTATTCTACTGCAGCTTTACTCGGTCTTATTCCCATTGTAGGAGCAGAGTGGATTGATCCCAAATCGATTATTATCGATGCTAAATCGGGTGTATCCGGAGCCGGCAGAGGTTTAAGTATGAGCGTACATTATTCTGAAGTGAATGAGAATTTGAAGGCTTATAAGGTTAACAATCATCAGCATACGCCTGAGATCGAACAAACGTTGTCGCAGATATCCGGCAAGGATATTAGGGTAACGTTCACGCCGCATTTAGTGCCGATGACCCGTGGTATTATGTGTACGATTTATGGTACTTTAATTGAATCTATTAATGCTGATAATTTGATCGATTTATATAGACGTTATTATGATGGTCGCCCTTTTGTTCGCGTTCGTGATGAGGGTAAATTGCCAGCGACGAAGGAAGTATGGGGCTCGAATTATTGCGATATCGGCTTCGCGGTTGATGAGCGAACAGGTCGAGTAACGATCATCTCTGTCATCGATAATCTGGTTAAAGGCGCAGCTGGTCAAGCGATTCAGAATTTGAATTTGATGATGGGCTGGGATGAATCAGAAGGGCTTCGAATGGCCCCCGTTTATCCTTAAGACTTGGAATGAAATCATTATAATACATTAGAGACAGGTGAGAGCGCGTGTTGAAGACACAAGGGTACACGATTGTAGAGGATGGAACGATTACTACACCGAAGGGCTTCCGTGCTGGAGGACTGCATTGTGGCCTAAAGAAGACGGAACGTCACGATTTAGGAGCAATTATTTGTGACATTCCTGCACAAGCAGCAGGTGTGTATACGTTGAATGCTTTTCAGGCGGCACCACTTAAGGTAACTAAAGCTAGTATAGGTCAAGAGGGCAAGCTGCAGGCGATGATTGTGAATAGCGGTAACGCCAATGCATGCACAGGTGCACAGGGTGATATAGATGCGTATGAGATGCGCGCTAGGGCAGCAACAGCCTTTGGTCTTGCTGAGCATTATGTGGGAGTAACCTCGACAGGTGTAATCGGTGAATTGCTACCGATGGATAAGCTCCGAGGTGGAATTGACCGGCTGCCAGACCGTGTATCCGAGCATGGTGGGGATGATTTCTCTCAAGCGATTCTAACGACGGATCTAACGAAAAAAACCATATGTGTTAACATCAGCATGAATGGCGTCAAGGTACATATTGCTGGGGCAGCCAAAGGTTCTGGTATGATTCACCCGAATATGGCCACGATGCTTGGTTTTATTACAACGGATGCGGTTATCGACCAAGAGCAGCTTCAGTTGGTACTTAGTCAAGTGACGGATTCCACGTTCAATATGATTACGGTTGATGGGGATACGAGTACGAATGATATGGTTGTCGCCATGGCAAGTGGGATGGCGGGTAATGAACGACTTGATGAACAACATCCGGAATGGGCAGCATTCACGCAAGCGTTCCAGCATGTTGCTGAAGTACTGTCGAAGGCCATTGCCCGCGATGGCGAAGGTGCGACAAAGCTATTGGAAGTAAGCTTGGAAGGTGCGGCGACGGAAGCTGCGGCGCGTGCTATTGTTAAGACGGTCATTGGGTCTAGCTTGGTTAAGTCAGCTGCCTTTGGAGCTGATGCCAACTGGGGACGTATTATTGCCGCGATTGGCCGATCAGGTCAAGAGGTCAACACAGAGACGGTCGATATTCGCTTAGGTGATTTTGTCGTACTCGAGCAATCACGACCGGTTAAATTCGATGAAGCTCTCGCTTTGGAATACCTGCAGGGTGAATTCATTCAATATCATATCCACCTGAATATGGGTGAACATCGAGCAACTGGATGGGGCTGTGACCTCACTTATGAATATGTAAGAATTAACGCAGCTTATCGGACTTAATATTATGGGTGCAAGACTTACTTGTATAAGGAGAACCTGAATTATGGGTAAACAATCAGTAGTGATCAAGTGCGGCGGCAGTACACTAGCCCAGCTGCCAGATTCATTCTATGTTGATATGTGTGAATTGCAGCTAGGAGGGATAATTCCGATTATCGTTCATGGTGGCGGTCCAGCGATCAATGAGACGTTAGAGCGTTTGAATATCGAATCAACGTTCATCCATGGTCTTCGCCAAACAAGTGCAGAGGTACTGCAGGTTGTGGAGATGGTGTTGGGTGGCCAGATCAATAAAGCGATCGTTCGACGCATACTGAGCTTTGGCGCAACAGCTGTCGGATTATCAGGCATTGACGGACGCCTCATACAAGCGAAGCCCGTGGCTAACACGGACGAAGTCGGATTTGTCGGAGAGGTTATTGGTGTGAACGCTGAGCTCATTCAAGGCATCGTTGACATGGGGTACATACCCGTCATTGCACCACTTGGAATTGGTGTTGATGGACAAAGCTTTAATATTAATGCAGATACGGCTGCAGGGGCTATTGCCTCTCATCTTGGAGCTGAAAGGCTTGTTGTTGTAACCGATGTGCCTGGTATTATGAAGGTCATTGATGGGGAGCGCATCGTATTGCCTACGGTAACCGTTGCTGATATTGAACAAATGATTGCATCAGGTGATATCTATGGAGGCATGATTCCGAAGGTGCGTGCTGCGATAGATTGCATTCAGGGAGATGTGCAGGAAGTCATTATTGTTGATGGATCGGTGCCTGAGGTGTTAAGCAAGGTGCTGGCTGGAACTCCAGGATTAGGTACGCGTATAGTTAGAGTGTGAATTGAGTTTCCGTATTAGTTAGTGTCGTATGAGAGTGTGAGTTGGAGTTTCGGAATGAGTTGAGTTCTGAATTTAGGAAGGTAGGGATTGTTATGGGTGAGGATAAGAAGAGCTCATTGTTTCCAAGCTATGCCAGATACCCGTTAACGTTAGTCAAGGGTGAAGGCAGTCGATTATGGGATGATCAAGGGAAAGAATATTTGGATTTCGCCAGTGGACTTGCGGTGACGAGTCTGGGTCACTGTCCTCCCCAAGTGAAGGCAGCGCTTGTTGCTCAGCTTGATGAGTTATGGCATGTATCAAACTTATACCATATTCCGAATCAAGAGAAGCTGGCTGGATTATTAACCGCTAATAGCTGTTTGGATGCGGTGTTCTTCTGTAATAGTGGTGCAGAGGCGAACGAAGCAGCGATTAAGCTTGCTCGCCGTTACAATAGCAGGGTATTGAATAATGATCGTTATGAGATTATTACGTTTCATCAATCTTTTCACGGTAGAACGTTAGCGACATTGACTGCTACCGGACAGGACAAAGTGAAGGACGGTTTCCTTCCGCTTCCAGAGGGCTTTGTGTATGCACCATTCAATGAAGTTGCGGCGCTAGAAGGATTTATTAAAGACAAAACCTGTGCGATCATGCTCGAGATGGTGCAAGCCGAAGGTGGCGTCATTGAGGCTAAGCCTGAATTTATTCAGGAAGTTGTTCGCCTGTGCGGGAAGTATAATCTGCTCCTCATTGTAGATGAAATTCAGACGGGTATGGGCCGTACGGGGACATTATTCGCTTATGAGCAATATGGGATTAAACCCGACATTATAACGCTAGCTAAGGCATTGGGCAGTGGATTCCCTATTGGAGCAATGCTCGGCCAGGAGAAGCTAATTCCTGCCTTCACTGCAGGTACACATGCAACAACGTTCGGTGGAACTCCAATTGCGATGTCCGCAGCGATTGCTACGGTGGAGACGATGCTAGAACAGAAGCTACCGGAGCGTGCGGCGAGGATCAGTGCGTTGATCTTCGAGAAGCTGCATGCTGAGCTTGACCAGAATTCTTTTGTGAAGGAAATTCGGGGTGCTGGGCTGTTAATTGGTATTGAGTGTGTTCAGCCGATTGCCGAGCTCATAGGAGAAGCGCGTGAACGAGGACTGCTCGTAGTGCCTGCGGGTCCGCATGTGATCCGGCTACTCCCGAATCTGTTAGTCACTGAAGAGGATGTGGATAAAGGGATTCGCATACTCAGCTCTATTCTCGCAGAACGTGCAGCAGCAGTTGCTAAATAAAAGGACTTCTCGATACGGATCGACTTCCAATTAAACTCCCTTGCTAGTCACGACAGTTTTATTTCCAGAAGGACTTCTCGATACGGATCGACTTCCAATTATTAATTTCCAGAAGGAGGATCATATGAACACATTATTAGATAATGAGATGGCGATCGATTTAAAGGGTCGTGACTTTATAGGGTTGGTTGATTATTCGGCAGAGGAAATTCGCTTTTTGATCGATTTGGCTATAGAGCTTAAACGCAAGAATAAAGCGGGTGAAGTATTCCAACCACTACTTGGTAAGACACTGGGCTTGATCTTCGAGAAGTCATCGACGCGTACCCGTGTTTCCTTCGAAGTTGGGATGTACCAGCTTGGTGGTCATGCACTCTTCTTAAGTAAGAATGATATTCAGCTCGGTCGTGGAGAGAATATATGGGATTCCGCACAAACGCTGTCACGTTACCTTGATGGGATTATGATTCGTACGTTCGAGCATCGGAATGTGATTGATCTAGCTAGGGGTGCAACGGTTCCCGTTATTAATGGACTATCGGATTTCTCGCATCCGTGCCAAGCGCTTTCCGATTATCAGACTATTCTAGAACAAAAGGGTAGCCTTGCAAATATCAAAATCGCCTATATCGGCGATGGCAACAATATGGTTCACTCCTTGATGATGGGTGCAGCAAAGCTTGGCTTGGATATGGCTGTTGCATCTCCAGAGGGTTATGCACCGGATAAGGAAGCTGAGGCGAGTGCACGCGAGCATCTTTCGAGTACGGGAGGCTCACTGCTTATTACGCAGGATCCGAAGGAAGCGATTGCTAATGCCGATGTGATCTATACGGATGTGTGGGCGAGCATGGGCTTTGAAGCTGAGCAGAAGGTGCGCGAGCAGGCTTTTGCATCGTTCCAGGTGAATGAAGATTCGGTCAAATATGCGAAGAAGGATTATTTGTTCATGCACTGTTTACCTGCACATCGCGGTGAAGAAGTGAGTGAAGGCATTATGGACGGCAATCATTCGATCGTATTCGATCAAGCGGAAAATCGACTGCATGCGCAGAAAGCAATTATGACAACAATTATGTAAGGAACAACCGAATAATTAGGGGGAAGTTCAAGTCATGGCGAAACAAAAAATAGTGCTGGCCTACTCAGGTGGGCTAGATACATCGGTGATTCTAGCTTGGTTGAAGGAAACTTATGACGCGGAGATCATCGCGTTTACAGCAGATATCGGTCAGAAGGATGAGCTTGACGGATTAGAGGCGAAGGCGCTCAAGACGGGAGCGTCTAAGATTTACATCGACGACCTTCGTGAGGAGTTCGCGAGCGACTTTATTTACCCGATGTTCCAATCGGGCGCATTGTATGAAGGGCAATATTTGCTCGGCACGAGCATTGCCCGTCCGTTGATTGCCAAGCGAATGGTCGAAATCGCCTTGGCTGAAGGGGCAACCGCTATCGCACATGGAGCGACAGGTAAGGGTAACGACCAAGTGCGCTTCGAGCTAACAGCAGCGGCGCTTGCGCCTGAGCTGGAAGTGATCGCGCCTTGGCGTCTCGCGCAGTTCCGGGGGCAATTCCCCGGCCGGGCTGAGATGATTGCTTATGCGGAGAAGCAAGGCATTCCTGTGCAGGCGAGTGCGGCCAAGCCGTATTCGACGGATCGCAACCTGTTACATATTAGCTTCGAGAGTGGTATGTTAGAGGATCCGTGGTTCGATCCAAGCGCAGATGGTAACAAAGATATGTTCGTGCTCAGCGTGTCACCGGAGGATGCTCCGGATCAAGCGGAATATGTAGAGCTTGAGTTTGAGCAAGGCAATTGTGTGAGCGTGAATGGTAAGCGTCTAAACCCTTTACAGGTCATGGAGCTGCTCAATGAGCTTGGTGGCAAGCATGGCGTTGGACGAGTAGATATGGTGGAGAATCGTTTTGTCGGCATGAAGAGCCGTGGTGTGTATGAGACGCCGGGTGGAACGATCCTATTCACTGCACATCGTAAGATGGAATCATTGACGATGGACCGTGAGGTCATGAATCTGCGGGATTCATTGATCACACGCTATAGCACGCTTGTCTATAATGGCTTCTGGTATGCGCCGGAACGATTGGCGTTGCAGGCGTTGGTTGCGGAAAGCCAGAAGAACGTGAGTGGTACTGTTCGATTGAAGCTGTATAAAGGCAATGTAATCGGAGCTGGAGTCAAAAGCCCGGTCAGTCTGTACAACCCAGATATCGCAACGATGGAAGCTGATCCATCGAAAGCATACAATCAAGAGGATGCTACAGGCTTTATCCACCTGAATGCACTGCGACTGAAGGTTTCCGCTGGCGTAGAACGGAACGCAAAGAAATAGCAGATGTTGTTCAGACTATTGAGCAAGACAATATTTCACTAGGAATCCGATCAACTGACTTTTTTAACAAGTGTGATTTGTTAGCGGTAGTAGCAGTAGTTAGAGAAAGGGAGTTTTAACCGTGTCGAAATTGTGGGGCGGTCGGTTTACGAAGAAAACCGATCAATTGGTTGAGGAATATACAGCGTCAATTACATTCGATCAACAGATGTATGAGGAAGATATTCGCGGCAGTCTGGCGCATGTTTCCATGCTTGGCAAGTGTGGGATTGTTCCACAAGATGATGTGGATACCATCAAGGATGGTCTCAATAAGGTGCTTGCTCGGATGCGGCGAGGTGAGGTTGAATTCTCGGTCTCCGATGAAGATATTCATATGAATATCGAGAAGCTGCTGATGGAAGAGGTAGGTCCTGTTGGCGGCAAATTACATACAGGGCGAAGCCGTAACGATCAGGTTGCGACCGATATGCATTTGTATTTGCGTAAAGCTGTAACAGGGTTAGTTGGCTTGTTAGCGAATGTGCAGAATGCATTGATCACGCAGGCTAAGGCGAATATCGATACGATCCTTCCCGGATATACGCATCTCCAGCGTGCGCAGCCGATTCTGTTCGCTCATCATCTGATGGCGTATGTATCGATGTTCCAGCGCGATATTGAGCGTCTGCAGGATAGTCGGAAACGGATAAACGTGTTACCGCTCGGAGCAGGTGCGCTGGCGGGTACGACGTTCCCAATCGATCGGCAATATGTAGCGGAGCAGCTTGGTTTTGACCGTGTATATGAGAACAGCTTGGACGCGGTCAGTGATCGTGACTTTATCCTCGAATTCTTATCTTCCTCTGCCATGATGATGATGCATCTCTCACGACTGTGCGAGGAGCTCGTATTGTGGTCGAGCACAGAATTCCGCTTCGTTGAATTGGACGATGCCTTCTGTACGGGCAGCAGTATTATGCCGCAGAAGAAGAATCCAGACGTAGCAGAGCTTGTGCGCGGCAAAACAGGGCGGGTATACGGCAATCTGTTCGGCCTTCTAACGGTTCTGAAGTCGCTGCCACTTGCGTATAACAAGGACATGCAAGAGGACAAGGAAGGGATGTTCGACTCCCTTGCGACGCTGCAAGGCGCTCTTCAGCTGATGGCACCGATGATTGCGACAATGAAGGTAAATCGCGATCGGATGCGACAAGCAGTTAATCAGGATTTCTCGAATGCGACAGATATCGCCGATTACTTGGTCAATAAAGGGTTACCTTTCCGCCAAGCGCACGAAATTATTGGCAAGCTGGTACTGCACTGTATTCAGCATAACATCTATCTACTCGATCTTTCCTTGGATCAATATACGACTTTCTCTACATTGTTCGAAGCTGACATTTATGAGGTTTTGCAGCCGGAGCATGTCGTCAATGCTCGTAATGTGTACGGTGGAACCGCCTCGCTACAAGTGTCGGCGGCGATTGCTCGGGCTGAGCTTGTTGTTGAAGAAACGGCTGCTTGGATTGAAAAGTACAGCGAATAATCACGCTGTCGTAATTTGTAATAAAAACACATTTCCCTTTACAGGTCTTTTCCGTTAACATAAGGATAAGGCTTTTTTGTTGTGTATTGTTGCATAATTTGTAGAGTTAAGAGGAATTAAGCCTTTTATGTCGAATATATTTTATGGCTAACTCTATTCAGGAGATGTGATACCGTGATTGAAATGCAGGACGTTTGGAAGACGTACCCTGACGGTACTAGTGCGCTCAGGGGTTTAACAGTTGCAATTAAACGTAATGAATTCGTATATATTGTCGGACCGTCCGGCGCAGGGAAATCGACATTTATGAAATTGATTTATAGAGAAGAAAGACCAACGAAAGGCCACTTGTTCGTTAACGGCTTTAATCTAGAGAAGCTCCGGCAGCGCAAAATTCCTTATTTGCGTCGGAATATCGGGGTTATTTTTCAAGATTATCGTTTGTTAACGAAGCTAAGCGCTGCCGAGAATGTCGCGTTCGCTATGGAGGTTATTGAAGCCTCGAAGAAGAACATTAAGCGGCGGACCCATGAAGTATTGGAGATGGTTGGTCTTAAGGAACGAATTGATGCACTGCCTAGCCAAATGTCTGGTGGTGAACAACAGCGCGTGGCCATCGCCCGTGCCATTGTTAATAATCCATCCGTCATTATTGCGGATGAGCCAACAGGAAATTTGGATCCAGAAACATCATGGGGGATTATGCGACTGTTGGAGGATATTAATTTTCGGGGAACTACGATTGTTATGGCTACCCATAACAAAGAAATTGTGAACACCATGCGTAAGCGTGTTATCGCGATGGAGAAGGGCCTGATCATTCGTGATCAGCTGAAGGGTGAATACGGCTATGAAGATTAGTACCGTAGGTCGCCACTTTCGTGAAGGCGCGAAGAACATTTTCCGTAATGGTTGGATGAGCTTTGCATCGGCAAGTGCGATATCCATCTCTCTTTTTATACTAGGCGTATTCCTATTACTAGCTGTGAATGTGAATCATTGGACCAAAGAAGTTGAGAATCAGGTAGAAATTAACGTCTACTTGGAGATGACAGCTACACCTGCTCAAGTTAGTGAACTTCAGAATGAGATTGGGAGTATACCTGAGGTTAGTAAGGTGGAGTTTGTATCCAAGGATGAAGGTATTGATATACTCCGTGAGAAACTGGGGGCAGCTGGTGATAGCATACTAGAAGGCTTCGATGGCGATGGCAACCCGTTGCCGGATGCTTTTAATGTTCAAGTTACCGAGCCTCGTCAAGTTTCGATTGCTGCTGAGAAGATTGAAGCCTTAGATCAAGGGCAGAAAGAACCACGCATATGGAAAGTTGATTATGGCAAAGGCACAGTTGAATCATTGTTCAGGGTCACCAAAATTGTACAGAATGTCGGACTTATACTGGTCATCGGACTTGCCTTTACAGCGATGTTCCTGATCTCCAATACGATTAAGCTTACTATTCTAGCTCGCCGACGTGAAATTGGGATTATGAAGCTAGTGGGAGCAACGAATAATTTTATCCGTTGGCCGTTCTTTATTGAAGGGGCTGTGCTAGGCATAGTAGGTTCACTCATTCCAGTCATCATTCTACTATATGGATACTGGCAACTCGTTGATAGAAGCCGTTTAGCATTAGGAACATTAATGATACAGATGATGCCGCTGTCAGAGATTGGACCGAGGATCGCATTATTATTACTAGGCATTGGATTTCTTATTGGCGTGTGGGGAAGCACCATATCCGTTCGTAAATTCCTTAAGGTTTAGGGGGCACAATTCATTTGAAGAAGATTATCGTACCAATACTAGCAGCCATTTTACTTATCTCAACATTTAATGCAGCACCTGAGCATGGACAAGCTGCAACGAAGCTAGATCAACTCGAGAAGAAAATTAAACAAATCGAGGCCAAGGAAAGAGCGGCTCAACGAGCAATTAAGAACAATGAGAATGTGATCCAGAGTTTAGATGTCAAGAAGGATAAAACCAAGAATGAAATGAATTATTTGTTGAATGCTATTCAAACAAAGCTTGCACTGATTGGAGAGAAGGAAAAAGAAATTGCAGCAACGATAAATACTTTAAAGCAAACTACAATTGAGCTCGATGAAGCGGAACAGCGTGTTGTACTCAGAGATGACTTGCTCCGCGCGCGTCTGCGGTTAATGTATACGAATGGTGCAGTATCCTATCTAGAAGTTCTGTTCAATGCAACAAGTTTCTCCGATTTCCTCGATCGTTACCAGTCTCTATCCATGATCGTGGATCAGGATCAAGAGATACTAACAAGTAATATTAGAGATAAAGAGCTGATTGCACTTAACAAGACGAGTATAGAGAAGAACCTTGAGAAGTTGAACACGCTGTATGCATCACTGGAGAAAGATAAAAATGAGCTCCAACTCAAGGAGCACAGTAAAGAGGTCATGATTGCGCAACTTGAGGATAGTAAGGAAGATTTGATCGAAATTAATGAAGAACAAGAAAAAGCATTGATCGATATTGCAACCGCTAAATCGCAGGCCAAGAAAGAACGTGATGCAGAAGCTAAGAGAGTTGTAGCTACGCAGAAGGGTAAATTCGCTTGGCCGCTGCCTGATAGATTCACGATTTCATCTCCTTTTGGCAATCGGATCCATCCAATTTCACATAAGAAGAAGATGCATACGGGTACAGACATCGCTGCTCCTAAAGGAACAAAGATCATGGCAGCAGGTAATGGGGAAGTTATTGTTGCTAAATATTATGGTGGATATGGAAACTGCGTAATTATCGACCACAATGGCAAATGGACGATATATGGACATATGAGTAAGATCAGCGTGAAAGAGGGTCAGCAAGTGAAGACAGGTCAGAAGCTGGGCGAGGTTGGGTCGACAGGTGATTCCACCGGCAACCATCTACACTATGAGGTTCGTATTAATTCAGTAGCGGTGGATCCAATGAAGTATACGTTCCGGCCGTAAAGCTAGTTCTATTCCATTTCTTCGAACAATATCATAGAGAAGCATCGTTAGGATTAGGGTGGTGTGAAGTTCATGTTGTTTCGTGGTCGTACGGTGCTAGCGTTTATTGTAGTCACTTTGATAGCAAGCTGTATCATGACTGTTATGATGATAGGCCCTAAGGGATTCTTGTTAAGAATAATCGATGAACCCCAAGAGGGGATTGCAAATTCTGTAACAAACGATAATATGTCATCTGACGAAGCAACCGAATTGTCGGAAGCCGAAATAGCCAAGATTGAAACGGTATATCGAATTATTAACTCTAAATTCATGACAAAGATGGACCGCCAAGACGTTCTAAACGGCGCCATTCAAGGTATGTTAGCTGTGCTTCAAGATCCATATACGACTTATATGGACCCAGAAACGTCTAAGCAGTTCGAACAAGAAGTGGACTCCTTCTTTACCGGTATTGGTGCGGAGGTTTCCTTGGACAATGGTAAGGTTGTTGTAGTTGCTCCCATTAAGGGATCACCTGCTGAGAAAGCAGGTTTACGATCAAAGGATATCATTCTAAGTGTGAATGGTGAATCCTTGGAAGGACTGCCGCTGACGGATGCTGTCATGAAAATTCGCGGACCGAAGGGCACACAAGCCAAGCTTGAGGTTCAGAGAGCTGATCATACGGACAGCATGGAGCTTATACTCGTTAGAGATGAGATCGATTTGGAAACCGTATTCTCTGAGATGCTGGAAGATGGGATTGGTAAGATTGAAATCCGCCAATTTTCGCTGCGCACAGTTGCTAGCTTTAAGGAGCAGCTGGCTGATCTCGAATCCAAAGGGATGAAGGGTCTTGTGATTGACGTAAGGAACAACCCCGGCGGATATTTGCAAGGTGTTATTGAGATTCTAGATGAACTCGTACCTAAGGGTAAGGTGACCGTACAATCTGAATACCGAGATGCAGCACCTGTAAAGACGATATCTGAGGGTCCTGGTCGTACGTATCCAATGACGGTATTAATTAACAGCGGTAGCGCGAGTGCTTCGGAAATTCTTGCAGCAGCTATTCAACAGTCTGCGAATGGTAAGCTGATTGGAGAGAAGTCGTTTGGTAAGGGAACGATTCAAACGCAATATGATGGTCAATTTACAGATGGAAGTCTGTTGAAGATTTCTATAGGTAAGTGGCTAACGCCAAACGGTACTTGGATTCACGGGAAAGGCATTACGCCAGATAACGAAGTGAAGCAACCGGACTACTTCTACGTCTCATTTATCAATCGGGAGAAGGTATGGAAGCTCACGGATAACAATGACGATATTAAGAATATGCAGATTATTCTATATGGACTTGGTTTTGATCCGGGTCGCAAGGATGGATACTTCAACGAACAAACACAAACTGCATTGAAATTATTCCAAGAAAAGCTTAAGCTAAGTGTGACAGGTGAACTGAATGTAGAAACCATTGAACAGCTAGAAAGAGAAATTATTCAACTGATGGTAAAACCAGATAACGATCTACAGCTTCAGGAAGCCATAAGAATCATTAAGCGTGCACTCTAAATAACCTAGGAGCTAGAAGCTTATGGATTTCACAGTAATATGGGTAGAGCAATTGGGAGCGGCACTGCTACAGCTAGTGCTTAACCCTTTTTATTATTTTGGACTGCTAATAGTCGCTCTGTTATATCGCCGTCAAGTGGCTATGGAGCGTAAGTTGTTTGCTGTGCGTTTACATGCCGCGTCCAAGCAATTTTTCCATGCTTTGCTGTGGGGATGGATCGGTGGCATCGTTATCTCATTAGGTGTAGTTGGCACTGGTATTGTACTCAATATGTCCACCATTATATGGATCTGGGCTGTAACGATTATTCTATTAGCATTCCGAGTTCGGTTTGCTTGCTTGGCGTATGCCGCAGGGATCATTGGGATTCTACATACGGTTGTAGATGTAATTCCTGGTTTAGCGGATATTGAACAACTTGAATGGATAACAACATCGATCAGTGAGGTTCATCCTCCTTCGTTATTCGCACTTGTTGCATTGTTGCATCTCGTGGAGGCAGTGTTCATTCGTATTCATGGGGCTCGTAATGCGACGCCTTTATTCGTAGAAGGCAAACGCGGTAAAGTGGTAGGGGCCTATCATCTGCAGGGATTCTGGGCTATTCCGTTGTTCCTTGTCGTGCCATTCACCTCGGGAATTGGGGCTGATGCGTTGCCTTGGCCGATGTTCTTCGGCGGCTCGGAATGGAATGCGGGTTGGTCCTTGCTCGCTTTCCCAGCGTTGATTGGTTTCTCACAGATGACAATAACAGAGCTTCCCGAGCAGAATGCACGCAGGAGCGCTAAATTATTGTTTGGCTTCGCTATGATCATGGGGATTCTAGCCGTAGCCTCGGAATATTGGTCGATTGTGACGATTGCTGCAGGCGTGCTGTCTATTGCTCTGCATGAGGTTATTCTGATGTATAGCAGTCTACGCGAGAAGAATGGGGGCCCCTATTTCGTTCAGGCAACGAAAGGGCTGAAGCTGCTAGCCGTCGTTCCTGGTAGTCCGGCAGCCAATTTGGGGATTATGTGTGGAGAAATCATATTGAAGGCGAATGGTTTCGCGGTCAATACGAAGGAAGAGCTACACGCAGCATTACGTACGAATACAGCTTTCTGTAAGCTGGAAGTTTTAAATCTAGAAGGTCAGAATAAATTTATGCACCGAGCCTTATTCGATGGAGAACACCATCTGCTGGGGCTCATTATTGTGCCTGATGAACGTGTACCTTATTATATGGAGTGGAGGAAGCCCTTCACCCTGTTATCCTTGCTTGTTGCCCGCTACAAGCATCGTCGGCAGTCCGTGATCATCGATAATGAGGTTGCTAGTGCTGTGGAAACAGTCGTAGAAGATCCGAATATGGAGGCAAAAGAATAATAGAATACGGTGTCTGCCCTTACTTGCATCGATAGACCAATCACGTTATAATAAACGGGAACACATATTCTGGTCCTGGTGATTGAAGTGAGAGGATCATATAGATTGGGTGGAAAGGCATGGATTTTGACAAGAGTAATGCGAAATTTGAGCTTGTATCCGATTTCTCTCCCCAAGGCGATCAGCCTGAGGCGATTAAACAGTTGGTACAAGGGTTAAGTGACAATCAACGTTATCAGACATTATTGGGAGCTACCGGGACAGGTAAAACCTTTACAATCGCACAAGTGATTGCTGAAGTGAATCGGCCGACGCTCATTATTGCACATAATAAGACATTAGCTGCACAGCTTTGCAGTGAGTTTAAGGATTTTTTTCCCAATAATGCTGTTGAGTATTTTGTAAGTTATTATGATTACTTTCAACCGGAGGCGTATATCCCGTCTTCGGATACTTTTATTGAGAAGGATTCCAGTATTAATGATGAGATCGATAAGCTTCGACATTCAGCAACAACCTCATTATTCGAACGGAATGATGTTATTATCGTCGCAAGTGTATCGTGTATATATGGTTTAGGATCACCGGAGGAATACAGTCAGCTTGTTGTTTCTCTTCGCAAGGGTATGACCCTGTCTCGTAATGATCTGCTTCACAAGCTTGTAGATATCCAATATCAGCGGAATGATATCGGCTTTGCACGCGGAAACTTCCGTGTTCGAGGCGATGTTGTTGAAATTTTCCCTGCCTCCCGTGGAGAGCAGGCTGTTCGCATCGAGCTATTCGGTGATGAGATCGAACGAATAACAGAGATTAACGTTGTAACGGGAGAGATTATGGGGGAAAGAGAACACATTGCGATCTTCCCTGCCTCTCACTTCGTTACCCGTGAAGAGAAGATGAAGCTAGCGATCATCAACATAGAGAAGGAGCTGGAACAACGATTAGCCGAACTTCGGGACAACAATAAGCTACTCGAGGCGCAGCGGCTTGAACAACGTACACGCTATGATATAGAGATGATGCAGGAGATGGGATTCTGTTCAGGGATTGAGAATTATTCGGGTCCCTTAACATTCCGTGAGTCGGGTGCTACTCCGTTTACGTTAATGGACTATTTTCCAGATGACTTCCTTGTTGTTGTAGATGAATCACATGTGTCGTTGCCACAAATTCGCGGTATGTACAACGGAGATCGAGCGCGCAAGAGTGTGTTGGTTGAGCATGGATTTCGCTTGCCTTCTGCGATGGATAATCGACCTCTGCGTTTTGAAGAATTTCAGGAGAAATATGAGCAGATCATCTTCGTGTCGGCGACACCAGGGCCTTTCGAGCTAGAGCATTGTCCGGTTATGGTCGAACAAATCATTCGTCCGACTGGATTATTGGATCCATTAATCGAGATTCGTCCATCGAAGGGACAGATTGATGATTTGATTGGTGAAATTAACGATCGAATTGCCAAGGATGAACGGGTGCTGATCACCACTTTGACGAAGAAGATGTCGGAGAATTTAACGGATTATTTGAAGGAGATTGGAATTAAGGTTCGTTATCTTCACTCTGATATTAAGACATTGGAACGAATGTCGATACTGCGCGATCTAAGACTAGGTACCTTCCATGTTCTGATTGGGATTAATCTATTACGAGAAGGGCTAGACTTACCTGAGGTATCTCTCGTAGCTATTCTAGATGCAGACAAGGAGGGCTTCCTGCGTTCTGATCGTGCGCTGATCCAGACGATTGGACGGGCCGCTCGTAATTCG
The DNA here is from genome assembly GCA_040880185.1 of Paenibacillaceae bacterium. Lineage (GTDB taxonomy): Bacteria > Bacillota > Bacilli > Paenibacillales > UBA4045 > UBA4045. Next base: position 29,002 of record JBBDIY010000013.1, on the reverse strand, counting down.
GATGGTCGTGTCATCCTATATGCAGACAAGATTACGGATTCCATGGATCGAGCAATGAAGGAAACCGCACGTAGGTATGCGATTCAAGTTGCACACAATGAGAAGCATGGTATTGAGCCTCAGACGATTCGTAAGAGAGTCCGCGATATTATTGAGGCGACGAAGGTAGCCGAGCAGAAGGCGGATTATCTATCGTCCGATAAGCTTGAGAAGCTATCCAAGAAAGAACGTTTAAAACTTATCGAACGATTAGAAGTAGAGATGAAGGAAGCAGCGAAGCAGCTCCGATTCGAGCGAGCAGCAGAGCTTCGTGATGCCCTACTAGAGATAAAGGCACAATAGAGAAGAGAAGAGGCACCAGTGTTCTGGGCTAAAGAAAAAGCGCATCGCTCGGCGCATCGTATTTCTTAGAGGAGGTGGAATCATGGCGAAGGATCAGATTGTGGTCAAGGGGGCACGTGCCCATAATTTAAAAAATATTGATGTCAACATTCCGCGTGATAAATTTGTTGTACTTACGGGACTAAGTGGTTCTGGTAAATCATCACTGGCCTTTGACACGATTTATGCAGAAGGGCAACGGCGGTATGTTGAATCCTTGTCCGCTTACGCGAGACAATTTCTCGGGCAGATGGAGAAGCCTGATGTTGATTCCATAGAAGGCTTATCTCCCGCGATCTCGATTGATCAGAAGACGACCAGCCGGAATCCAAGATCGACAGTAGGTACGGTTACAGAAATTTATGATTATCTTCGATTGCTGTTTGCTCGTATTGGTAAGCCCCATTGTCCAGAGCATGGTGTGGAGATTGCTGCGCAGACGATCGAACAGATGGTTGATCGTATTATGGATTACCCGGAGAAGACTAGATTGCAAATTCTAGCTCCATTGATCGCTGGTAGGAAGGGTGAGCATACAAAGCTGTTAGCAGACATTCAGAAGCAAGGCTTCGTGCGTGTCCGAGTTAATGGTGAGCTGCGTGAGCTCTCCGAGAAGATCGAGCTAGAGAAGAATAAGAAGCATTCCATCGAAGTCGTCATTGATCGGATTGTAGTTAAACCGGATGTTGCATCGAGGTTGGCGGATTCTTTAGAAACTGCTCTCAAGCTTAGCGAAGGAAAAGTTATTGTGGATTTAATGGGTGTGGAAGAGCTGATGTTTAGCTCAAGTCTCGCTTGTCCAGAGTGTGGATTTAGTATTAGCGATTTGGAGCCACGCCTATTTTCCTTTAATAGTCCTTATGGGGCTTGTACGTCTTGTGATGGTCTTGGCGTGAAGATGATCGTTGATCCGGATATGCTTGTTCCTGACAAGCAGCTTTCTATCGAACAGGGAGCCTTTGAAGCATGGGCCGGCAGCACATCTAATTACTACCCACAATTTCTTCAATCGGTTTGTGACCATTATCAGATACCGACGAATGTACCTGTAGCAGATTTGACCAAAGATCAGATGAAAAAGCTTATGCACGGTACTGGCGGGGAGAAGATAAAGTTTCGCTATGAGAACGATTTTGGACATACGCGTGAGGCTTTAGTACCTTTTGAAGGTATTGTGCATAATTTGGAGCGCCGATATCGGGAGACAGGCTCTGATGGTATTCGCGATTTTATTGAAGCATTCATGAGCGCTAAGCCATGTGAATCATGTCATGGCGATCGATTGAAACCAGAAAGCTTAGCTGTAACGATTAATGGGAAGAACATCGCTTTCGTCACGCGCTTATCCATTGGGGACGCGAAACAATTTTTTGCAGGACTTACTTTGACGGAGAAGGAACAAGCGATTGCTCACCTCATTCTGAAGGAAGTTCAATCCAGACTTGGTTTTCTGGTCAACGTTGGATTGGATTATCTGACACTTAGTCGTGCAGCAGGTACTTTGTCAGGGGGAGAAGCACAACGGATTCGTCTAGCTACACAGATTGGATCTAGTTTAATGGGTGTACTTTATATTCTGGATGAGCCGAGTATTGGTCTACATCAACGGGATAACAATAGACTGATCGAAGCACTTCTCCATATGCGCGATTTAGGTAATACATTAATCGTCGTTGAGCATGATGAGGATACGATGATGGCATCGGATTACATTATTGATATCGGTCCTGGTGCAGGTATCCATGGAGGTCAAGTTGTATCCGCAGGAACACCTGAAGCTGTCATGAATGACAGCAATTCGCTCACAGGACAATACCTCAGCGGCAAGAAGTTCATACCGGTTCCTACCACACGTCGAGAGGTGAATGGTAAGTGGTTAGAAGTAAAAGGTGCGAAGGAGAACAATCTTCGTAATATTACCGCTCGTATACCTCTCGGTGTGTTTACGTGTGTAACAGGCGTATCGGGATCCGGCAAGAGCACTTTAGTCAATGAAATTCTCTATAAGGCACTTGCGAGAGATCTGAATAAAGCTAAGATTCGTCCTGGTCAACATGATAAGATATCAGGTCTTGAGCATATTGAGAAGGTTGTAGATATCGATCAATCTCCAATCGGTCGGACACCAAGGTCAAACCCTGCGACATACACAGGGGTGTTCGATGATATTCGTGATCTGTTCTCAAACGTAACAGAAGCCAAAATCCGCGGCTACAAGAAAGGTCGGTTCAGCTTTAACGTTAAAGGTGGTCGATGTGAAGCTTGTCGTGGAGATGGAATCATCAAGATCGAGATGCACTTTCTACCAGATGTTTATGTTCCGTGTGAGATATGTAAAGGTAGAAGGTATAACAGGGAGACACTAGAGGTTCGCTACAGAGGCAAGAATATATCGGATGTCCTAGAGATGACCATTGAGGATGGATGCGAGTTCTTTAAGAATATTCCCCGTATAAATCGTAAGGTTCAGACTCTTGTAGACGTAGGCTTGGGTTATATGAAGTTAGGTCAACCGGCAACGACATTGTCTGGAGGAGAAGCACAACGCGTGAAGCTAGCTTCGGAATTATACCGTCGAAGCACAGGCAGAATGTTATATATTCTAGATGAACCAACGACAGGCCTGCATACCGATGACATTGATCGATTATTGATAGTCTTACACCGACTAGTGGATTCTGGCGAAACGGTACTCGTGATCGAACATAATCTGGATGTGATTAAGACGGCGGACTATCTCATTGATTTGGGACCCGAAGGGGGTCATGGTGGAGGCACGATCATTGCTGTAGGCACACCTGAACAGATCGTTAAGGCGAAGGCGTCGTATACGGGAATGTATTTGAAGCCTATACTTGAACGTGATCGTCTTCGTACTTCAGAGCAAGCACTACAATCAACGGTTTAATGGATTAGATCGTCTAAATTATAAATAAACCTGCTCCTATAGCGCTCTATTGGATATTTAATCATTCGATGGTTATCTTATTAGCATGCATAATTTCATAAAGGTAATAAAATGTTCAATAATTCCCCTTGCATCCAACGGTTTGGCGGGATAACATAGAAAAAGACAAACATACGTGTTAGATGACTAAGCCTATGCTTACGAAGTAGTTTTATCGACTGCTTGTGCAGGCATCAAAAACTTTTAGGGGGATTATTATCATGCAATTGCTTGCTGAAGCCGCAGTTGAAGAATCAACTAGATCGTTTGCCATTTTTGACTTATTCATGATCGTGTTCACCATAATCATTGCTATCGGAGTAATTCGCCTTGCAAGAGCGGAGAATAGGAATAAATTCGCTCTTGGATTCGCAACGGTTAGCTTACTCGTATTCCTATTGGTAGATTTTCTAATGGTACTCAGCTGGTTTGGTGTATTAGAAAACTTCCAGGATGCGATATTTGGTAAATAAGCGACAACGGGTATTCACCAATAACGAACTTCGGTCGTGAAGAACACGCCACTCAACCTCAAAATTAGAGGTAGGGTGGTGTTTTTTTAAAACGAATAAGAAAGTATGAGTTTTTACTTCACTTTCTTTAAGTCGTCAACGGTAAACTTGCTCGTCCATAAGCGTATGCTTACGAAGAGAGTTTTCTTACGAAAACTTTCGGGACAGCAAAGCCGTTTATCCTTGAATCAAGAGCAAGAAGGGAGAAGAATATGGCGGTCAATTTATTCGAGGACAAGCATGAGCAGTTTATTGCTGCTCATATGAAGAGTAGAAAGGGGGAAAGTTTACGTAGGTTGAGAACAGGTCATGGATTTGCAGAGAAGCTATTTTTACGAAATGTATGGTGGCCCACAATTGGTCATTATGATTACTTGTACCCTGAATATGAATGTAGTGACTTTAAGGATGGGTCTCGCTATTTAGATTTTGCATATATACGCCCACCATTTCGAATCAATATAGAAATTGATGGATACCAATCACACGCGAAGAACATCGATCGATGGAGGTTCGCTGACAATCTAATCCGTCAGAATCACCTGATGTTAGATGGTTGGAAAGTCCTACGATTTGCTAAGGATCACATTGAAGATCAGCCTCGATTATGTCAACAAATTATTCAACAAATGATGGGAAGGTGGTTCGCAGAACGCCAATCTCAATCAAATCTAACCGCGGACGAGAGAGACATTCTTCGTATTGCCGCTCGATTAGGCCGGCCGGTGACTGCCAAAGATATACGGAGTCAACTACCGCTCGGTGAGAATTATACTCGTAAGTTACTGCATCAACTAACTAATAATGGAATTCTATCATCTGCTGGTGGAGGAAAGGAAAGAATTCACTTTTATACTATTGCAACAAAGGATCTTGACGTTTATTTGTAAGCAATGTTGACGGAAAAGAGTTTATATGTTTGATGGTTAACGTTATAACGAGTGGCTATTATGAGTAAATGTATGCTGGATAGCGAATTAACCACTCCTTGAGTGGCTAATTCGCCAAAGGGTACGATATTGTAATGGATTGTGTGAAAATAGCCACTCCAAAGGTGGCTATCGTAACTTGTAGTGAATAAATCACTAATTAGCCACCTCAAAGGTGGTTATTGGATGTGCTGGTGGAATTTAAACGATAATTGAGGGAAGAAACGTGGATATACGAAGAAAAAAGCCCGGTAAGAGAGGTAATCCTCGCCTACCGAGCTACTTTCTAGCTACTTTCTAGCTACTATCGGTCAGCAATCGAGTAACTCTCGAGCAGCAATCGAGCAACTATTGAGCAACTATCTATTCCAATCGAGCTTTTTTACAAAAGAAGATTTACTAAACCCACCACATCTCACCTAGTGGTTCCTTGATAAGGATTTGCTGTAGGTTGGCGACTGCTTTGGAGAAGCCTTCATCTACGGACATTAGGCCGTCCTCGTGCTCAATGCTGACGACGGAGTCGTAGCCGACAAGACGGAGGGCGCTGATGATGTCCGCCCAGACTTTCATATCGTGACCGTAGCCTACGGTACGGAACTGCCATGCGCGATCAAGCATCTTCGCATAGGACTGCATGTCTGTTACACCATGGGTATTCACGTTGATGGGGTCAATGGAAGTGTCCTTGGCGTGGAAGTGATGGATCGCTCCAGCCCGTCCGAGAACCATGACGGCTTGAACTGGGTCAATTCCTTGCCACCACATATGGCTCGGATCTAAGTTAGCGCCGATCACATTACCTGCTGCCTCGCGTAAGCGTAACAATGTGCCTGGTGTATGTACGGAGAATCCGCCGTGCAGTTCGAGCGCGATATTAACGCCGCGTTCTGATGCGAATTTACCCGTCTCGGTCCAATATGGAATCACCTTATTCGACCATTGCCAGTCGAGGATTTCTTGATAATCATTCGGCCAAGGTGCAACAGGCCAGTTCGGATACTTCGCCCCTTCATGATCCCCTGGGCAACCCGAGAAGGATACTACTGTAGGTACTTCAAGACGATTAGCTAATTCCACAGTTTTAATAAAATCATCATGGAACGGTTGAGCAATTTGCTGCTGCGGATGTAAGGGGTTACCGTGACAGCTAAGCGTACTAATCGTTAAGCCTCTTGATTCAACAGCTTGCTTGAACGCCTTCAATTTTCCCGCATCTGCTAATAATTCATCAGGCTTGCAATGACTGTTACCGGGATAGCCTCCAGTACCAATCTCCACACAATCGAGCCCTTTTGCAGCTACGATATCTAACATTTCTTCGAACGATTTCTGTCCGTATAATACGGCAAATACACCAAGTTTCACAGTAGCACCTCCGAGGATATTTTTGGATATACATTCCATTCTCATTATAGCACTGCTTGAAGAGGAATTTAAATGCACAAACTTGTTCAATTAGGTGGTCATTATTATGATATAAACGAAAGACGGTTTTCAGAATGTTAATTGCCAGCTGTTTTCAGTATAATAAGAAGAGCGCCCGAGCAATGGTGCAACACAGGAGGCATAGTTATATGGCAAAAGTAAAACAGAAGGTGGAGCTGCTCGCACCCGCAGGTGATTGGGATTGTGTGAGGGCTGCAGTGGCGAATGGTGCGGATGCGGTTTATTTTGGCGTGGAGAAAATGAATGCTAGAGCTCGTGGCAAAAACTTCAAAATGGATGAGTTAGTGGATTTGATGTCCTTTCTACATACGTATGCGGTCCAAGGATTCCTGACCTTTAATATATTAGTGTTCGAAGAGGAGTTGCCCGAAGCGCGGAAGCTGATTGAAGCGGCAATTGAAGCCGGTGTCGATGCAGTCATCATCCAAGATCTTGGATTGGTTAAGCTCATCAGAGAAATCTCAGCCGATTTCCCGATTCATGGGTCTACTCAGATGACGATCACCTCACCAGAAGCGGTGGAGTTCACAAAGCCGTTCCATATCGAACGTGTTGTACTCGGAAGAGAGAATAATCTCAAGCAGATCAAGACCATTGGAGATCAAGCCAAGCTACCGATGGAAGTATTCGTGCATGGTGCACTTTGTGTCTCATACTCCGGACAGTGTCTTACATCTGAGATGTGGGGAGGGCGCTCAGCCAACCGTGGTGAATGCGCGCAGGCGTGTCGTTTGCCATATGATCTAATGGTCGATGGTGTGGAGAAGCCGATGGGGGATGTAACCTACCTGCTGTCGCCTAAGGATTTAGCTGCTTTAGAGCTAGTACCGGAGCTAATAGAGTCGGGTGTAGCCTCCTTCAAGATTGAAGGACGATTGAAAAGCCCAGAGTATGTGGCGAATGTCGTTGCCAAGTATCGTAAAGCAATCGACCAATACTTGTCGGGTCAAGAAGCTAGACCAAGCAAAGAGGACATACAGGAGCTTCAGATGAGCTTCTCACGGGGATTTACCTATGGGTTCATGAATGGGACGAACAATAAGCAACTCGTTGAGGGAACGTATCCGAAGAGCCGTGGTGTATATCTAGGGCGTGTGAAGCAAATTTTGCGTGACGCGGTGATCTGTGAGCTTGAAGCACCACTTAAGCGCGGGGATGGAATTGTATTCGATGCGGGGGACCCGACGCAGAAGGAAGAAGGCGGACGCGTATACGATATTCGGCGTAAAGGCGTTAAGCTCGAAGGCGAAGCGCCAGGTGGTATGATCGAGATTGTCGCAGGTCGTAACGACGTCGATTTGAATCGCGTGCATGTGGGCGATCGCATATGGAAGACGAATGACCCTCATATGGACAAGCGACTTCGCCAGACGTTTGAGACGGACAAACCGTATCGGGTGTTTCCGGTGAAGGTCGTCGTAACAGGTAAGATAGGTCACAAGTTATCGACGCAGTGGACTGATTTAGATACAGGGTTCACCACACAAGTCGATTCTGAGCTTGATTTGGAGCATGCGAATAATCGACCGATGAATCAGGAGCTGCTTGAGGAGCAGCTTGGTCGGTTAGGTGGCACGATCTATACATTAGGCGAATTAGTCGTTCATCTGGTAGGCGATTTAATTGTACCAATGCGCGAGCTGAATCAAGTTCGGCGTCAGGCGGTTGAGCGATTAGAGCTAGAACGCAGAAAACCACGCGTCTATCAGCATCGCCAAGTTGATGTTTATGCGGACGTGCTTCCGGCGAAGGGCGCTTTAGTTGGAACAGGTGGAACTGGTGGCCTCGGACAATCCACTCTAAAACCACAATTAACAGCATTATGTCGAAGCATGGAGCAAGTAGAAGCAGTAGCTCAAACCGACCTCGAGTGGATTTATGCTGACTTCGAGTTTATTAAGCAATATGGTGCGGCTGTGGATTGTGCTCGTCGTTATGGGAAGAAAATTGCTCTGGCAACGACGCGAATCCATATGCCAGGCGAGATGGGCTATGTGAATATGATTGCGCAATTCAAACCGGACGCAGTACTTGTTAGGAATACGGGGGCTGTCTATGCCTACATGAAGCGTCGTGCTGAACATCCAACGGAATTCCATCCAAAGCTGATCGGAGACTTCTCACTCAATGCGGCTAATCATAAAACCGTTGATTTATTCCTGGAGGCAGGCTGCAGTCTCGTTACCCCTTCCTATGATCTGAATATTCAGCAGATGGTCGATTTATTAAGACGCACAGATACATCCAAGCTGGAAATTGTTATTCATCAGCATATTCCGATGTTCCATACCGAGCATTGTGTGTATTGTACATTCCTCAGTGAGGGCACGGACTTCACCAACTGCGGTCGCCCTTGTGAGGACCATCGCGTTTCTCTACAGGATCGAATTGGAATGTCACATCCAGTACGTGTGGATGACGGCTGTCGGAATACGGTGTTCAATGCGGTAGAGCAATCCGGTGCGGAGTACTTGCAGAACTTCCTCGAGCTAGGAGTGTCCTCTTATCGGGTAGAATTTCTTGAAGAATCGGCCGAAAAAGTTCACGAGGTATTGGATTTGTACAAACGTGCCATGAGTGGGGAAATCAATGGTTCTCAGGTATGGCGGGCGTTGAAGGCGACGAACCAGCTAGGAGTGACGCGTGGTCAGCTTGTGACGTGAGGATTTGTAGTAAGTGTCAATAAATGTCGAATACTGTCGAGCGAATTTAATATACATTTTTGTTGAATAATGGTATATTAGGCAACAGAATAATCTAGGCCGAAAGACTCAGATTCTGATTCTTTTGGTCTTTTTATGTTCTCATAGATTCATAGATAAATTGGAGGATGCACTTTTATGAGATTTAGATCAGGAATAAGTAGGCTAATCGTTTTTGCTATTATGGTAACATTAGCTTTTCCATTCACTACGAATACAGCTTCTGCTGAGAATTCAGAGACTTTAAGTTTGCCTTTGGATGTTCAGGACACGAATAATATACCCCAATTATTGAAAGAAACGACTTCTGCTCCTCTACAGAGTGATGAAGATGTATTGAATTATCTAGAAGATACATTGATTACGGATACTTCTACTCAACAAGGAATTGCGAGGAATGTTAGTACTGGTCTATCATACGTTAAGAAAAACCGCGATCAAGCCGGGAAAGATCACTATCTGTATCAGAAGACGGTAGATGGCGTTCCTGTTTATGGGGAATATGCTAGAATTCATCTGGGTACTGATAGAAGAGTGAATTTAGTACAGAATGGTTTGACGAACGAACCTAATATGAATATTCCAACAACACCTGCGATTACAACTGATGAAGCGATACATAATGTCGTATCCGATGTGGAACTTGAGATCGGTCAAGTCATTGATCTGAATGCCACGATAGGACCTATGGATGTCACTGCTCCTAAGGCAACTTTGATGATTTATCCGCTTGAGGATGAGTATGTACTTGCCTATGAGATTAAACTTAATTATATCAAACCAACCATGGGTGCTTGGGTCGCTTATGTGGATGCAATGACAGGCTCTGTAATTAAGAGATATAGTACGATTGATGAGGCTAGTGATTTTAGTTCAAGTCAAGCCGCTAGTGGCAATGGACTGGGTAGACTTGGGGACACAAAACTATTAAATCTATATCATGATAACGATAATGACCTCGATGTAACCGATGCGTACTACTTAATTGATGTAACAAAACCGATGTTCACCATCTACACCAACGAGGATAATGTAATTTGGACAAGTGATTGGTATGCTCAAACTAATTTTGAAGATTCTTTCCCCACGACTATTATCAATGATCCGGATGCTGTTGACGCACACTATTATAGTGGTGAAGTATATGACTTCTATAAGAATAATTTTAATTGGGACGGTATTACTGGACTGGGTGGCACCATAGTATCCTTTGTTAACTATGAAGAAGTAGTTAATGAACCCTACGATAATGCATTCTGGAGTGGACTCTTTATGGTATATGGCGATGGTAGCGGCGGACCGAATGGGTTCAATTGCCTTGCCTGTGCAAAAGATGTCGTCGCTCATGAATTAACGCATGCGGTTACTCAATATTCTGCGGACTTAAATTATGAATTCGAGTCTGGTGCCTTGAGTGAGTCCATGTCCGACATCATGGCTGCTGTTATGGATAATGATGACTGGACTATCGGTGAGGATACTTTGTCAGGAGGAAAAGTATTACGTAGCTTGGCTGACCCAGATGCCCTCGAAGTTGTCGTCTCACAGCCCGATAATTTGAGTGGTTATATAGATGTTCCATTATCTGATGATAATGGGGGTGTTCATACGAATAGTGGCATACCGAATCATGCGGCCTATTTAATAGCTACTGATCTTGATGGATTTTTCGGTGTTAGTGGTAATGGTAATAATCTAAGCCTTGATGGTAGAACAATACTTGGCGATCTTACTTTTAATGTCTTAACAAATTATCTGACACCTACATCAAATTTTGCGGATGCAAGAGACTCTTATATGGACGCTGCTCAGGATTATTTGGATCAAGTTACATGGACGAGTGCTCAGGAAACTGAATTCATGCAGATTATATCAGATGCTTGGTCTGCTGTCGGCGTAGGTGGATTGAACATCATTAGTCTTGATGGAAATATTAGTAATGCTAGTGTAAGACAAGCACTTATTAGTACACAATCCAAAGAGGCGTATTTCTTCGTTCCATATGGAACGAATGTGACTAGTATTACACCGACTGTTACCACCTCAGTGTACAGCAGTTATTCGCCACAAGGATCACAAAACTTTACAAATCCGGTCACTTATACAGTAGAGTTAAACGGCTCTTCTCAGAATTGGACTGTAGGAGCAATTGAGGAACCCATTCTAAACTATTCCAGCAATACTTTCTCGGAATCTAGTACAAATAATGGTTCAATCTCTAATACGATAACCGTAACGCTAGTTAATGATATTTTCACAGGAGCCAATGATTCTGATTTTATTGATGCAAATAAAGTGGGAGTTAGTAATCTTCCTGCTGGATTAACAGCAGTGGTACGGAAGATAACTGATACCACAGTCACAATTACTTTAAGTGGTACTGCAATTAGCCACGCGAATGTGAATGATCTAACGAATGTTGAAGTTCAATTCTATGATAATGCATTCTTTAATTTTTATGATTATCAAGTGACGAATGGAATCAAAAATCTATCCATTAACTTCGACGATGCGGTTGTTGTTGACAATACAACTCCAACGACCCCACCTCCATCGGCACCCCCAGTCATTATACCTACCACTCCTCCAGTTATCCCGCCTGCGGGTGTGCCGGTAATTCCGAGTGAGACTGGACCTGAATTTACACCATCAAAGAACGACACGAAAACGACGACCAATGCAAGTGGCAATACGGTTGTAGATGTAACATTGACTAAAGATGCAGTTGATCAGCTATCAAAACAATTGAAAGCGGATGATAGTCAACAACAATTGACGATCAATATCAATGAGGATAGTGACATCACACAACTTGAAATTTCTGCAGCAGGACTTCTGGAATTTGCAACAAGTGCACCGAATGCGGTTATCATCGTTAAATCAGGAACCTCTAGCTACCAGTTACCTGTAGGTTTGTTAGATCTGAAGGCGATCGCAGCAGAGTTGAAGGGTACAACCGGAACATTGAATATTCAAGTGAAGATGGAGAAGATCACTGGTGAAGTGAAGAGTAGCTTCCTTACATCAGCTAGTGGATCTGGAGCTAAGCTAATCGGAGATGCGATCGACTTCAGCATCATTGCAGAGTCGAATAGTTCATCCAAGGAAATCAAAGATTTTGGCAAAACTTATGTAAGCCGAACGATTATGCTAGATGGGAATATCTCACCGAAGAACGCCTCGGTGGTCGTATTCAATCCCACAACGAACAGACTCAGCTTCGTTCCAGCGACATTCAAGGTTTTCAATGGGAAAACGGAAGTAACGATTAAACGAAACGGCAATAGCATTTATGGGGTTGTCAGCACGAAGCGGATTTTCTTCGCCGATGTTCAGAAGCATTGGGCCGCGGATGACATTGATTATCTAGCTTCGCGATTGATTATTAGAGGATTTGATGAGTCTACCTTTAAGCCGAACGATAACATTACACGTGCACAGTTTACGACGATGCTTGTTCAAGCGTTGGGGCTATCCGCGGATGATACGGTTTCCTTCTCCGATATTCCTGCTAATGCTTGGTACAAAGGAAATGTTGGGGCTGCAGTCAAAGCGGGGATCACGAGTGGACTAAGTGATCATACCTTTATGCCAGATGCATTAATTACACGTGAGCAGATGGCGGTTATGGTTGCCAATGCGCTCAAGTTCTCGGGTAAAGGGTTTAAAGATGGAGAGACAATGGTTCTTCTAGAGCAATTCGCTGATCGTGATGAGATTAGCAGTTGGGCCAGAACATCGGTTGCTGCTTCCTATAATGCAGGTATTATAAGAGGGATGAATGAAGTAACTTTTGCTCCTTTAGAAAATGCGACTCGAGCTCAAGCTGCTGTCATGATTAGAGGTCTACTCACCGCAGCTAAGTTTGTAAATTAGTTGTTTTTCATAGGTATCGAGTAATTTATAAACTGAAGTTTGCAATGATTAATAACTGAGTTCCTTCTGGAGCTCGGTTTTTTTTCGTCTCTAATGGACAACCTATCGGAAGCATTTAAGAAGGGAGGGATGATGGAATGCATATTACGACCAAAGAGCTGTCTTACTTATCCGACTCCATGAAGAATGAGGATATCTTGACGAAGCTATGTGTGCATGGAGCGGTTGAGTGCAACAATCAGCAGCTTGCTGGTGTGTTGGCACAGATTGCGGAGACACGGTTTAATAGCTTCGCACAAATGCAGAACAAGCTTCAGGAGAAAGCTAGAATGGCACATTAAGAACTTAGCATCATAAAACGTGTAGGAGGCGAATAACAATCATGTATCAGCAGAATATCTCTCAACAGAGCTACAATCAGCATCAACATGTTCCATTGCAGGATGGTGATCTAGCGAATACCGTGCTCTGTGAATTAAAACGGGTGGCCAGAGAGTATGCAACAGCGTGTTTAGAGGCAAGTAATATGGATATCCGTCATCTGTTCGAGCAATTGCTACACCAGACACTAGGTGACCAAGAATATCTGTATCAAACGATGAGCCAGCTTAATTTGTATGGACAGCCTTCATCGGCCCCGCAGCAAGAGTTGCAGAAGGAAACACAGCATCATCAGCAACAGCTAGGCGGTCTCCAAAACTTTATGCAGCAATGGCACGGGTCGAGTAGAGGCGGACAAGCAGGGTTCAGGCAGAATGAGAACATTCAGCAACAACAATTCCAGCAACAAAATCAGTACCAACAACAATTTCGACAAAATAATATGCAAATTCAGCAGCAGCACCACTCCTCATCGTTACCGGAAGCAACTCGCGAGACGGAGAGTAAATCATTGAACAACTATACAACGGACAACCCTTTCCCCCCAGTAGACAGATTTAGAGGTGCATAAATAAAATTGACATCATAAATGGCGTGCAAATCGACAACTAATTTGACACGTCATTTTTATTTTTAGAGCTAGGGCCGAATGAACCGATGAACCAAATGCGTGAACATAATGTTGACGATGTTGCTGACCTCTTCGAAATACTTACATTAACACTTAATATTTCAATAGTGAATTCGAACAATAATTCATGTTATAATGTACTTAATATTCTGTTATCAAAGAGGTGTGAAAATATGGCTGTAACTAAAGATCAGTTAAATCAATTAATTCAACAACTACCGGAAGATGTCCTTCCAATCGCCGCTGATTTCCTGGAAAAATTAGTATCAGATAACAATCACCGATTCATTCCTTGGGATGATGAACCGACTACTCAAGAAGACCTTGATGATATTAAAACAGCTAAAGAAGCATTTATACGCGGTGAGGCCATAAAACTCAAGGATGTTATCGATGAACTACTCAATTGAATTTGATAAAGATGCCTTTAAATACTTACAAAAATTAGATAAACACACGCGCATTAGAATTACTCATTGCCTGCAAATACTTTCAGAAGACCCTTTTGATTCAGAACTGGACATCAGAAGAATGAAAGGAACTGTATCAGAATTTCGTTTGCGTGTTGGTTCCTACAGAGTCGTTTATACAATTGAAAATGACAAGCTAATCATTCATGTTATTAAAATTGGCTCCCGTGGTGACGTCTATAAATCTTAAGTCTATTCTTCAAAAGAATAGATTTAAGATTTATTTTTATGGTTTTTTCTTTATCCCAGCAATTTCATATAACTCTTAGGATTGCATCTGAAATGCATACTTTTAACTTTTACGTAATAATGATGAACCATTTCAGATGCAATCCAGTTGACGATGCCGCGTTCGGAATCTTGTTATCGGTTCGATTCGTAATGGAGCGAAATCGAGGGAATAGCGGAATGACGTTCCTACTTCATGAGATAGTCGAGCTTAAGGTATCATATTGGAAGGCAGAATATTAATTACACGTAGGATCACGCTGGTTGTCGCTTTTTATAAAGCAGACGGCTTTTTTTGCACATTAGGCCTTAAGAACACTTGTACGCTATGCCAAATAAAGATAAAATAAAGTAGGAAAGCCCATCGATAACCTAAGGGGCGAATAGATTGGAACATTCAATATTGACGTGGAGACATATATTCAAGCTGGACCCGGATCGGACGATCGATGATCAATCGCTCGAGCGGATTTGTCTGTCAGGTACGGATGGCATTATGGTTGGCGGTTCGTCAGGTGTCACGTATGAGAACACATCACAATTACTCCAACGTATTCGTCGATACCCTGTGTCCTGTATACTAGAGCTCTCTAATCCACAGGGGATTGTCCCTGGATTTGATGGTTATGTAATCCCTATGGTGCTCAACACGTCTAACCCGGATTGGTTTATCGGGCATCATCAGAAAGCCATTCGCGATTATAACTCGATCCTACAGTGGGACAATGTGTTAGCCGAGGGCTATATTATACTTAATTCCAATTCTACTGTAGCTCAAGTTACAGAAGCAAAAACTGAGCTTGACCTCGATGATGTGATCGCTTACGCTCTTCTAGCAGATCGTTTACTTCACTTACCGATCGTATATTTGGAGTATAGTGGTACATTTGGGGATATGGATATCGTGCGGAGAGTGAAGACATCTCTGAAAAATGCTAGACTCATATATGGTGGTGGCATTAACTCTACCCAGCTTGCACAGGAAGCACTTGCATCAGCAGATACGATTGTTGTCGGTAACCTGATCTACGACAACATTGACCAAGCGATACTTACAGTTAGAGCAACGATCGATGGATTAGCGTTGATCGAATGATGTATATTTTGCACAATAAGGAAGGAATTTATCATATGAATGATCAAGTCGTCGATATCCTCGGAGCACTGGAATCATTAAATCCAGAGCAACGTAAAGCAGTAAAGTCAACAGAGAAGCCATTGCTCATTATGGCCGGAGCGGGTAGTGGGAAGACGCGTGTGTTAACACATCGGATTGCTTATCTTGTATCGGTGAAGAAGGCCGCTCCATGGAGCATATTGGCGATTACCTTTACGAATAAATCTGCTCGTGAGATGCAGGAGCGGGTGGTTAAGCTAGTTGGCGCATTCGCTAGAGATATCTGGGTGTCCACCTTTCACTCGATGTGTGTGCGTATTCTCCGTCGGGATATTCACCGGCTTGGCTTCACCTCGAATTTCGTCATTCTCGACTCCACCGATCAGCTGTCTGTTGTGAAGGGCTGCCTCAAGGATCTGAATATCGATCCGAAGCGATTTGACCCGAAGGCGGTGCAGGCAGCCATTAGCACGGCGAAGAACGAGTTGATTACTGCAGAGCAGTATGAATCGACGATTGGGGATTATTTTGAAGGCGTAGTGTCCCAGGTATACTATCTATATCGCAAGAAGCTGAAGAGTAACAATGCACTCGATTTCGATGATCTGATCATGACCACGATTCAATTATTCCAGCAGGAAGCGGAAGTGCTCGAATTTTACCAGAACAAATTTCAATACATCCATGTCGATGAGTATCAGGATACGAATCGTGCCCAATATATGTTATGCAAGCTGCTTGCAGAGAAGCACAAACGAATATGTGTGGTAGGAGATAGCGATCAATCGATTTACAAATGGCGCGGGGCAGATATTAGCAACATTCTGAATTTTGAGAAGGATTACCCGGATGCGGAGCTTATTCTACTAGAGCAGAATTATCGATCTACGGGCAACATTCTTAGTGCCGCTAATCAGGTGATTAGTCGGAATACGGGACGCAAGCCGAAGAATTTGTGGACGGATCAAGGGGATGGGGCCAAGCTTCGGATATTCCAAGCGGGATCGGAGTATGAGGAGGGTTATTTTGTCGCAGGTGAAGTCAATACTAATGTAAGTAAGGGAATGCAATACAAGGACCATGCTGTGTTGTATCGCACGAATGCACAATCGCGGGTTATAGAGGAAATCTTCATCAAGTCGGATATTCCCTATCAGATTGTTGGTGGTACCAGGTTCTATGATCGTAAGGAAATTAGGGATATTGTTGCCTATTTACGATTGATTTCTAATCCCGATGATGATATTAGCTTGAATCGGATCATTAATGTGCCTAAGCGTGGCATTGGCGCTTCCTCCATGGACAAGCTAGGAGCCGCAGCCGGGGCAGAGGATTCCTCGATGTTCCGCTTGATGGGTAATCTGCAAGGAGTAGGTTTAACGGGAAGAGCGAGTGAAGCACTGTATGATTTTCATGAGATGGTCGATAATTTGCATAAGATGGTCGATTACCTGAGTGTAACAGAATTGACTGAGCAAGTACTAGAACGAACCAAATATCGCGATGAGCTCATTCTCGAGGGATCGATTGAGGCCAAGTCACGATTGGAGAATATAGAGGAATTCCTGTCCGTAACCCAAGAATTTGAGAGGCGCAATGATGAACGATCTCTCGTAGCCTTTCTGACGGATCTAGCGTTAATCGCTGATATCGATGTGGTGGATCAAGAGAATGCACCCGCTGAGAAGAATGCCGTGATCCTGATGACAATGCATAGCGCCAAGGGTTTGGAATTCCCTGCTGTATTCATTATTGGTATGGAGGAAGGCATATTCCCGCATAGTCGGACCTTCGTAGATGAAGAAGAGATGGAAGAGGAGCGTCGTCTGGCTTATGTCGGCATTACTCGTGCGGAGAAGCAACTGTATCTCAGTGCGGCGCGGATGCGTACCTTGTTCGGCAAGACGTCGATGAATGCGCTATCGCGGTTTCTTGATGAAATTCCGGAGGAACTGAGAGAGATGTCCGGCGGAACTGGGAATGGAACGGAATCGCGTTCAAGCGGGTGGGGCGATGATGACTCTCGCAGCTATCGCAGCGGTTACGGTGGAAGCGGTGGTCGTACAGTTAGCGGCGGAGGCTCATCAAGCTCAGTCCAAGGTGGCTGGAGTGCGGGGAGAATCGCTCAGCCTCAAGGCTCTATGACGGTTAAGAGTGCATTGCCGCAAGGGAATCAATCGACCGATTACACAGCAGGAGACAAGGTAACCCATAACAAATGGGGTACAGGTACGGTAGTCAGTGTCAAGGGTACAGGAGACGATACCGAATTGCAGATTGCCTTTCCAGCACCTGTTGGAATTAAGCGACTATTGGCGCGATTCGCACCCGTTACGAAAGTAGAATAATGCAATCATCTATCATGGTAAAGCGAGGTTTGACCTATGGCCAACCCAATTGAGCGTATGGAATCCTTGATCAAGGACATTGAGCATCATAATCACAATTACTACACATTGGATACTCCGACCATTGCGGATAAGGAATGGGATCGGTTATATGATGAGCTAATAGCGCTTGAACGAGCAACGGTTACGGTTTTGCCGCATTCCCCAACGCTGCGTGTCGGAGGGGAATTATTAAAGGGCTTCGAAGCACACCGTCATCTGGCCCGTCTGTGGAGCTTGGACAAGGCGCAGAGTATAGAAGAGATCCACGCTTGGCATGCAAGAGCAATCAAGCATGTGACTGAATACAACTTGAACAATCCAGGCCAACCATTACCTCCTTTATCTTATGTCATTGAACTGAAGTTCGATGGGTTGACCCTCAATTTGACTTATGATCAAGGCAATCTTGTTCAGGCCTCAACACGTGGGACGGGTCTGGTTGGTGAAGGTATCCTGGCGCAGGTGAAGACGATTCGCTCGATTCCATTACAAATTCCTTACCGCGATGGCTTATTGGAAATCCAAGGTGAAGGTATAATGCACCTATCCACACTCGAGGAATACAATAAGACGGCGATAGAGCCACTGAAGAATGCGCGTAATGCAGCGGCTGGAGCGCTTCGCAATCTGAACCCGCAGACGACTGCCTCGCGGAAACTCGATGCCTTCATCTATAATGTCGGTTATACGAACGCGCTTAGCTTTACCGATCATCGAGACATGGTTGAATTCCTGCGAGCCAATCGATTCAAGGTAAATCCATATTTGCGTTACTATGATCAGATTGAAGAAGTGGCAAGCGAGCTGGAAGCCATAGCTGCGGGTCGACTTGAGCATGATTACTTAATAGATGGAGCCGTTGTCAAAATAACAGATATGCGCACACGCGAAGTATTGGGATACACTGATAAATTCCCGCGATGGGCGGTTGCCTATAAGTTTGAAGCCGAAGAAGCGATGACCATCTTAGAATTCGTAACATGGGATGTGGGTCGAACGGGTAAGTTAACACCGGTAGCGCGTGTGGAAGCGGTTGAGCTTGCGGGAGTTACGGTACAGAATTGCACACTTAACAATATAGGTGACATTGAACGTAAAGGGTTGAAGCATGCGCTTGGCACGTTAGTGTTCATCCGCCGCTCCAATGATGTCATACCTGAGATACTCCGTAAGGTGACCGATGAGCAGGATGGTGGAGAGATCATTGCGCCGGATATATGCTCTTCTTGTGGGTCGATATTGGAATATCGCGGTGCCCATTTATTCTGTCCAAACCGAATGGGCTGTGCACCTCAATTGATCGGACGCATTACTCACTTCGCCTCACGTGATGCGATGGACATCGAAGCGTTCAGTGAGATGACGGCAGAACAGCTGTATAAGGAGCTGGATGTTCGTGATCCAGCTGATCTATATGATCTTCAATTCGAGCAGCTCATTGGCTTGGATCGTTTCGGTGAGAAGAAAGCGAATAAGCTTCTAGAAGCTCTAGAGAAGAGCAAGAGCTGTGAGCTAGCCGCATTCCTATTCGCACTCGGTATTCCGAATACAGGCAAAACCACAACACGCGTGCTTGCCGATCACTTCGGAGCATTAGAGCCACTGATGGCTGCCGATGTGGAGCAATTGATCGGTCTTCCCGATATTGGCGGGATAGTCGCTGACAGCATCGTCGGATTTTTCCATGACCCTGTTATGCGGAATAGCATTGAACGCATGCTAGCATCAGGTGTTCAGCCACAAGCGGAGCAACGGATAATATCGGTGAATAGTATATTCAGTGGAAAAACTGTTGTACTAACAGGCACATTAAGCTCGATGGGGCGTGACGATGCAGCCAAGAAGCTCGAAGCCCTTGGAGCTAAGATTTCTGGCAGCGTATCGAAGAAAACCGACTTCGTCATCGCGGGCGAGAGCGCAGGCAGCAAGCTGACCAAGGCTCAGGAGCTTGGCGTCACCGTCATAGATAATGAAGAGGAATTTCTACGTTTATTGAATGAATAAGTCCGCACATATCTGGTGTAGCTTGCACAAGGACAGTCACCAAATCCCTTTTTGTTACATAAGAGTATATTAAGTTACCCCAGAAGCTTCAGTATGGATTAAATTTGGTCGGGGAAGTTTATTCTGGTAGTTTTTGAGAAATAATAAGTAGAAACATAGGAAGATAAGAGGGTGAGGCAATGGAACAACAAGCGGAGAGCGTCATGTGTATGATCTGTGAGCAGCAACAAGTGGAAGGAATCCACATTTGTGATGAATTTATTTGTGTGAACTGCGAAAGAGAGATTGTCCATACAGATGTGCGAGATGTGAGGTATCCGTTCTTTATCCATCGCATGAAACAAATGTTCCAAAGCAAGAATGCTTGACTCATAAGAAGACTAGTGGTTACTCTAGGCGGGAAGCGTGAATTCTGTGCTACAGTGTTCCGCTATTTTTTTGTGGTAGTATAGGCATAATGAGAGTCAAACTTGTAATCTAGATGCAAGTAAAGTTACTTAGCGTGCAGGCCTCGATTAAGAGGTAAATTTACCGCTTAATCAGCTACTTGGGGTGCTCAGACCGCGATTGGATGGTAAATTTACTACATAATGAGTTACTTGGGGGATCAGACCGCGATTGGATGGTAAATTTACTACATAATGAGTTACTTGGGGTGATCAGACCGCGATTGGGTGGTAAATTTACTACATAATCAGTTACTTTGGTGCTCGGACCGCGATTGGATGGTAAATTTACTATATAATCAGTTACTTTGGATGTCAGAGCACGATTGGATGGTAAATTTACTACATAATCAGCTACTTTGGTGCTCGGACCGCGATTGGATGGTAAATTTACTACATAATCAGCTATTTGGGGTGCTCAGACCGCGATTGGATGGTAAATTTACTACATAATCAGTTACTTGGGGTGATCGGACCGCGATTGGGTGGTAAATTTACTACATATTCAGCTACTTGCTCCACAGCCCCCTAAATAAACTGGAAAGAAGATAGGAAATCAGCCACTATGGATCATACGAGAGCGCCACTATTTGATAGAATGCTCGAGCATCGTAAATTGCAGTCGACGAGCTTTCACGTGCCGGGTCACAAAGCAGGCGTTGGGATCGATCCGCTTGCTACCGATGTACTTGCCGCCGTGATGTCTATTGACCTAACGGAGTTGACAGGTCTAGATGATCTGCACCAGCCCGAGGGTGTTATTCGCGAAGCAGAATTATTGGCTGCGGATTGTTACGGTGCGGATCACACCTTCCTGCTCGTTGGGGGTAGCACAGTTGGGAATCTAGCTGTGATTCTCTCCATGTGTCAGAAAGGACAGAACGATCTATTCATTGTCCAACGTAATGTTCATAAATCGATTATTCATGGTTTAATGCTTGCTCACGCACAAGCGGTTTTCATCGCTCCTCAAGTAGATGCAGCAACAGGGATTTCTACTGGAGTTAGCCTTATTGATGTTGAATCCGCGCTTAAGCAGCATCCAGAAGCCGTAGGGGTCATCCTAACAAACCCGAATTACTATGGAATGGGTGTAAACCTCCGTTCCATTATCGATCGTGTTCACGCTATGGATAAACCGGTGCTTGTCGATGAAGCGCATGGAGCACATTATGGATTTCATCCAGAAATCCCACAGTCAGCTCTATTCGCTGGTGCAGATGGAGTTGTGCAATCCACGCATAAGATGCTTACTGCCATGACTATGGGGGCTATGTTACATCTTCAAGGGAATCGTATTGACCCACAGTCGGTTCGACGGCACTTATCGATCGTACAGAGCTCTAGCCCATCATATCCGATTCTAGCTTCATTGGATTTATCTCGACGGCAGCTCCAACTCCAAGGACGTTCGTTATTGGGTAATGCCTTAGACGCGATGAACCGATTACAGCAAAATATGGCAACCACCATGCCTTGGTTTCAAGTCATTGGTCAGGAGACAACGACCAAAGATTCTAAGGTTTCTCAAGTTCCCCACACAACTCAAGCAACTCAAGTTCAAGCATCTCATACTCCCCAAGCCTATACGACGCTTGATCCGTTGAAGATCACGATCGGTGACCGTACAGGTACACTTGGTGGTTTCGAACTACAGCATCAATTAGAGCAGCATCGCTGTTACCCAGAGATGGCGGACCCTCATTATGTTGTTCTTGCGCTCAGTCTAGTAACGAGGGAGCAAGATATAGATCGACTATTGCTTGCACTACGAACCATCTCCATTGAATTCCAGCTGGACAAGCAGGAGCTTTCACTCACCGCTAAGCATTCTTTCACATATCCACCTATTTCTGATCCTGTTTCCTTTTCAATGCAACCCATTCTTACCCAGACCGCACATGCTGATGCAGATCTTCCATACATAGAGGCTACTATCAAGGAAGCCGTGGGACATGTCTCGCTACAAGCGATAACACCGTATCCACCTGGTATTCCAATTCTCTACCCAGGAGAAAGGGTGTCTGTAGCGGTAGCGGAGCAATTACAGTTATGGATACAATCTGGAGCTAGAATACATGGATTAACCGAGAATGGGAATATGCGAATAAGCAGGAGCTGAGATCTGATGACAATTACAATAAGAGATGTACTAAATATTCTGATCGAACCTGTCGAACCTGTCGAACCTGTCGAACCTCTCCAACCTCTCGAATCACTTCATAACCGTGCAGACACATTGAAGTTCGGTACTCCAGACACAGCGGTCAAGGGAATTGTCGTAACGTTTATGGCAACCATCCATGTGATCGAACAGGCAATCTCGTTGGGGGCAAACCTGATCATCACGCATGAAGGGACATTCTACAGTCACCATGATGTATTCGAACGATCACTGGACCAGGATACGATTTACCAAGCGAAGAAACGACTTATCGAAGAGAGCGGAATGGCTATCTACCGATGCCATGATGATATACATAAGTATCGACCGGATGGGATTACCGAGGGATTAGTCGACATATTGGGTTGGCAGGCTTATGTGACAGAGCAGTTAGACGCGGCAACACTCATTTCTCTACCTGAGACAATGACGGGTGTGCAGATCGTAGAGCATGTGAAGAAGCAACTAAGTATCAGTTATCTTCGCACAGCTGGTAACTTATCGCTGGCACTCAACCGTATTGGCTTGCTGGCAGGGTATCGAGGTGGAGGTTCGCTATCAATCCCGTTATTCGAACAAAATCAACTTGATCTAATTATTTACGGTGAGGGTCCGGAATGGGAAACGCCAGAGTATGTTAGGGATGCTGCATATTTAGGTAAGCAAAAATCACTGATTGTGCTTGGGCACGCCGAAAGTGAACAACCTGGAATGAAGCTTCTAGCTGAACGACTCGACCATAGACTTCCCGGCATTCCCGTTTACTTCATACCGGTGGAACCCATTTTTCAAATCACATGATTCCATTAGGATTCGCCAGATAAACCGTTTATAATAGTAATTATATATAAGCATGAACTTTACGAAGAACGGGGAGAATAGCTACATGTCAAAAGGGTACTTTTTTTCCATAGAGGGTTGTGAAGGTGCCGGAAAATCATCCCTAATTACAAGGTTAAGTCAATACTTGATTTCGATGGGACACAACGTCATTACGACGCGCGAACCTGGCGGGATAGCTATTGCTGAACAAATAAGGACAGTCATATTAAATAAGCTGAACACGGCGATGGACGGACGAACTGAGGCCCTTTTGTACGCGGCGGCAAGAAGGCAACACTATGTCGAGAAGATCGCACCATCAATAGAAGAGGGTCATATAATAATATGTGATCGATTTATTGATAGTAGCCTCGCTTATCAGGGTTATGCCAGGGGGCTCGGTATAGATGAAGTGTTATCCATCAACGAGTTTGCGATAGAAAAAGTCTTCCCAGATTTAACGATATACTTAGATGTTGACCCAGAAGTAGGCTTAAAGCGAATCCATGAGCATGGGAATAGAGAGATTAATCGGCTTGATTTGGAGTCACTCGCCTTTCATCAGAAAGTGCGGGAAGGATATCTGGAGCTACTAGGAAGATTTCCGAATCGCATTGTGAAGGTTAATGCAAATCTGAACGTGGATGAAGTGTTCGAAGGAGTAAAGCAAGTCATAGATCGTTTTCTCGATGGTGTAAAACCTTAGCAGGGATTTACAGCCTTCACGTCAAATTATACTAAGAACAATATAACCTGCTTGTAAACGTTTTCAGGGAATAACTTCATAGTGTATAATAAAGACATATGATTTACGAATAGGGGGTTTTATGATGAAGATGGTAATGGCCGTAATTCAAGATAAGGATAGCAACCGTTTGTCGGCTGCACTGATATCTGAGGGTATTCGAGCGACAAAGCTAGCAAGTACGGGTGGATTCTTACGCGCGGGGAACACAACCTTCATGATCGGGATTGAGGATGATCGCATTGATGACGTATTCCGTATCATTCGAGCGAACTGTAAGGTGAGAGACCAATTAGTAACACCAGTCTCACCAATGGGTGGAACGACGGACTCGTACATCCCATTTCCGGTAGAGGTTCAGGTTGGTGGCGCAGCCGTGTTCGTATTACCTGTAGAACGCTTCGAGCATTTCTAGTATGAAAATTCAACCGAATTGGAGTACTCTCGGTAAGAACGTCCAGAAGCCGGATAGCCCACAGAATCCGATTGTGCAACATAAGTCCTTCGGTGATATGATGCACCAGCAGGACGATCAGACCAATCAAGAGCAGTTGAAGCTGCTGTTCGACAAAATCAACAAGCAGGGTCAACAGTTCTCCAAGTCGATGACGGTTCGTGAGTTAAGAGCATATAAGCTGTTGGTTAAACAATTTCTCGAGGAAACGGTTCGTCGAGGAGTTGCCTTACGTGATACGAAGGGCTGGGACCGTCGTGGTCGGGGCAAGCGTTACAAGCTGCTTGAAGAAATAGACGCCATGCTGCTTGAGATGGCTGAACAGTTATTAGAGCACGAGCAAGGACGAATCCAGCTACTCGATCGGGTTGGTGAAATCCGAGGTATGCTGCTTAATGTATATTTCTAAGGGGTTTCTATAATGAGCTTTCATATCATTCCTGGACAGGATCAAGCGATTCGATTGCTACAGAACGGATTACGAACTGGCAATTTTTCGCATGCTTATATATTTCAAGGTCCCCCAGGTACGGGGAAGAAAGCAACAGCGATGGCGTTCGCTCGCGCATTATTGTGTGAGCAACAGCTGGAAGATAGCTGTGGCACATGCATCGAATGTCGGAAGGTCGATAATGGTAACCACACTGCGATCCAGACGATTGTTCCTGATGGAGCGACGATCAAGATTGAACAAATTCGTGATTTGCAGAAGCAATTTTCTTATCGGAATACATCGACATCTGCGGTTCAGCTCTACATCATCCAAGAAGCAGAGAAAATGTCAGTCAGCGCGGCGAATAGTCTGCTTAAATTTCTAGAAGAGCCTAGGTCGCGTGTCGTGGCGATACTCATCACTCATAATGGACAAGCTTTGCTGCCGACGATTCGTTCACGCGCGCAGATGGTTCCATTCGTTCCACTATCTCCTGGGCGGATGGCACCGGTACTCATTGCGGAGGGACTTTCCTCGCCACTAGTACAAGCTGCGGTCCATCTTACGGCTGGCTTGGAGGCGGCGAGAGGGCTCGCTCAAGTAAATTGGTTTGCAGAAATCCGAAACGTAATGATACAATTAGCCAAGGAGTGCTCTGTGGATATCCATTCCGCACTTCTAACGGTACAACAGAAACTAACAAAGTCCGAGTTAGCCGAGCATTTGGACACGTTGTTAGACTTGTTCGTACTTTGGTTCAAGGATATGGTTCATACGCAATGGGATCGTAAACAACGGATTGTATTCATAGATCAGCAGGAGTATTTAACGAAGCATGCCTTTTCCCGTGACTTGGGTGAATGGGTAAGCTGTATGCAGAAAGCTATGGAAACGCGTAATCGACTTCGAGCTCACGTGAATGCACAGCTTGCTTTGGACAGCTTTCTAGTTTCAATGGAGAGGAGGTAGCGAGGGTGGTTAATTATAATGTTGTAGGTGTTCGATTCAAGAAGGCCGGCAAAATATATTATTTTGACCCAGTAGATCTACCGGTGGACAAAGAAAGCCACGTGATCGTAGAAACCGCTCGTGGTATTGAATATGGTAAGGTCGTTATTGGTCAGATTACGGTCAGAGAGAATGATGTTGTTCTTCCGCTCAAGAAGGTCATTCGCATTGCCAACGGGGCAGATGCGGTGCTTGTTGAACAGAATAAGACAGCAGCTAAGGAAGCATTGGATACTTGCACGAGGAAAGTGATCGAGCACAGCTTGAAGATGAAGCTCGTTGATGTGGAGTATACGTATGATCGGAACAAGATCATCTTCTACTTTACCGCCGAGGGTAGAATTGACTTTCGTGAGCTCGTTAAGGATTTAGCTGGGATTTTTCGCACACGTATTGAATTAAGGCAGATCGGTGTACGGGACGAAGCAAAGATCCTTGGTGGTATTGGGCCATGCGGAAGAACATTATGTTGCTCCACCTGGTTAGGTGATTTCGCCCCTGTATCGATTAAGATGGCGAAGGATCAGAATCTTTCGCTCAATCCAACGAAGATTTCCGGTTTATGTGGTCGCCTTATGTGTTGTTTGAAGTATGAGCATGATAATTATGAGAGCGCGAAGGACGAACTACCCGAAGTAGGTAGTCGTGCGATTACCTCAGTAGGTCGGGGTAAGGTGCTTGGACTCAATCTCAAAGAACGTACGGCAGATGTTCGCCTGGACGATACAGGCCAAGTGCTTCCTTTCCCGTTCGACGATGTGGTAAAGGAACCTAGGGATTAATGTAAACATTGGGGTGGAGTTGTGGATAAGAGAGACGTTTTCGGACAAATCGACGGTATCGTAGAGCATACAGGTCGATTACACGAAGAGCTCGTTGCATTTAAGAAAAGAATCATCATTCTTATAGAAGAGAATAAACGATTAAGTATCGAGAATCAGCAGCTTCGCAAGGTTTTAAAGATGGATATGAATGCTGATCGTGAAGACAAAGGTACTTCGATTTATATTGGAGAAGGCTATGACAATCTCGCTCGGCTCTATCATGAGGGATTTCATATCTGCAATGTGTACTATGGACATTTAAGAACCGAAGGAGATTGTTTATTCTGCCTGTCGTTTCTGAATAAATAGTTGAGGTGTCCGCAGAGTATTAGCTCTGTGGCCCTTTTTGTATAAAGGGAGCTTGTTCATGATAAATTCAATTGAATTGCAAGGCAATGAGCGAATTGACGATTTACTCACCTATGGGCTACAAATTATCCAAAGCTCCGATGTGTTCAGCTTCTCGATGGATGCTGTTCTATTAGCGAGGTTCTGCTCTGTGCCAACGAAGGGTAATATTCTTGATCTGTGTACAGGTAATGGTGTAATCCCGCTGCTATTATCAACAAGAAGTCGCGCTTCGATTGTTGGTGTAGAAATTCAACATAGGCTTTGGGACATGGCTCGACGCAACGTGAGGTTAAATCGACTTGAAGCTCAAATTCGAATGGAGCATAGGGATCTCCGAATGTTACTCGATGTGATGACCCAAGGCACCTTTGAGCTCATTACAGTGAATCCGCCATACTTACCAGTTCCCCAGGGGGAGCAGAATGTGAATGAACATATAGCGCTCGCACGGCACGAAGTAGCGTGCACCCTGGAGGATGTTATATCGATTTCAAGCCGATTGGTTCGCAATGGAGGTAAAGTGGCTATGGTTCACAAGCCATCAAGACTGGTTGAGATACTCCGTATCATGCAACAATATCGGCTTGAACCCAAGCGCATACGTTTCGTACATCCTCGGGCAGATGCTGAGGCGAATATGGTGCTGATCGAAGCGATCCGCGATGGGAAACCGGAAGTTCGGTTATTGCCGCCATTAATCGTGTACCAGAATGCTGCAGATTATTGTCAGGAGTTAGTGGATGTGTTCTTTGGTCAATCAAGCAAGTTGAATGATGAACGGGGGAACTTGAGTTGAAGGTGCAGCGTAGCTTTAACCAAGATAGTGCTGGAGGTAAAGGGACGTTATATTTAGTTGCCACGCCGATCGGCAATTTAGAGGATATGACCTTTCGTGCGGTACGTACTTTGCGAGAAGTTCATTGGATTGCAGCAGAGGATACGAGACAAACGCGTAAACTGCTAACTCATTTCGATATTCAAGGCCGTCTTGTTTCCTATCATGAGCACAATGTACGAACGAGTGGACCTGAACTTGTAGCGAAGATGATACTTGGTGAGTCGGTTGCACTAGTTAGTGATGCAGGAGTGCCCGCGATCTCTGATCCAGGGGAGGATTTGGTACGACTAGCAATTGATGAAGGAATCCCTGTTGTTCCAATACCCGGAGCTAATGCAGCGTTAAGTGCACTGATCATCTCGGGGCTCTCTACGGTTAAGTTCAGATTTGTTGGATTTCTACCTCGAGATAAGAAAAGAATGCGACTGAGCTTGGAGCAGCTTGTGGAGTCTGAGGATACCTTGATCATTTATGAATCCCCACATCGAATTGCAGCTACAATCGTAATCCTGTTGGATGTACTTGGAGATCGTCGTGTTGCACTGGTGCGTGAGTTGACCAAGAAATTTGAAGAGGTGGCACGCGGTCAACTTAGTGAGGTTCATCTACTTCTCGAGCAGCATCCGCCGAAGGGCGAATATTGCATCATCGTCGAAGGGCGAACAGGCACTCTAGATGCGGGTGTTGCATGGTGGGAGCAACTGACCATAGAAGAGCATGTAGAACATTATGAAGCTACTCAAATTCCGCGTAAAGAAGCTATGAAGAAAGTCGCTGTGGATCGTGGTGTATCGAAACGAGATATATACAATCAGCTGTTATAAAAATCGGAGCTCTGGACAAAAAGTTACTATTCACAGCCGCATTTAATTTCCGTTATTTTCTGGGAAGTTCTTTCCC
>JBBDIY010000012.1:0-7733 GCA_040880185.1 Paenibacillaceae bacterium | reverse complement strand
CGTTGCTCTGGGAGCTCTTTTTTTGCGTGACTTTCGATAATTCTCTATTCATTATAGTAAACATTAATACTATTATTGTGAACATTATTAGGGTTATTGTGTGCATTAACATATCGACTCTGAAATGCGTTGAATTTCTATTTCCGCAGCTACCGGAGTATTATTACTCCGATGTTAACTGCGAAGGGTGTGTTCAAGTGACTAAGCATTATCAAAAAGGGGGTATTATGTGAAAAGTATTTTTCAGACACCAGATAAGAATATAGCCATTAAAGCTATTCGAAATGCTATTGATAATTTCGTGCGTGGCTATGATCTTAATAATAATCATTCAAACTTATTTAATCTCTGCCAAGCATATAAGGATACATTAGATAAATTCGCACAAAGTCAGGAAATAATTTATGGTGTATCTGGAGAAGTATATATGCGAGAACATGTACTTCCGGATAATACAGTAATGCATTTTGCTTGGTCCATTCAATTAATAGATCAACTAATTATAAAAAATAATTTACAACCAAAAAAAATGAAAATAGGTCCACTTGTAGATTGGATAGATCGTAATGGATTGGAACAAGAAAGATTGCAACATGCTTTAAAGAATGATAGACCTGTATATGTAATAGACTATGCTCCTTCTAATCTAGAAATACTTGTTGATGGGAATCATCGAGTGGCATCTAGGATAATGATGTATGAAAATGAGAATATGCTTATCTCATCACATTTAATTCCCGCAAAGATTCATGTCAAAGCATTGATTAGTAGTTTTCAGCGTGCTGCGTTTAAAATACTTTCTAATGTGGGTCGAATGGTTGTCTACCTTGATAAATTACCACATGAAAACAAAGTTAAAAAACCAGATTTATTCTATATTAATATTGAATGAACACAGGATTGTAATCATCTCTTAGATTGATGTGTTATTGTTGACCGAATCTACATAGAAGGCATATTCCGGAAGATAGCTACCAGATAGCACGTTCCCTATCCTTTTGCTCCACATAAACAGCCATGATTTTCCCAGTTTATGGTATGTGCACTTCGTATTCGACATAAGCAAGGAAATTAGTCCTCAACCAACCATATAGGAGCTCTTTCCCCTTACATGTGAAGGAGTTTCCGGCTCAGAGCCAACATACTTGCACTCTTAATTAACACGGGAGAATTACGAACTCTTTACCTTGCCCTCATTGTTACTGCACTACACCATTACAAGCGAATACTCGAGTTTACGTGAGTAAATCAAATCATATCGAGGGAGTTTAATGGAGGTAATGGATCGTTGGGTTGGAGCCGCAGGGGCTTGTATTAATGATGGTCAAGTTCTTATGGTACTGCAAGGGAAGCCTGAAAGAAGAATAGTGTTGGAGGTTCGAGAGCCTCATCTAAGCATGCAGATGAGGCTCTTGATTTGGTTGCGACCGTCTTCAAAGAAAAGTAATAGGTGAGGAAAGACGTAATTTAATACCATGGCATTAGCGAATGTTTTCCAACAACGTTGAGGTTGGTGAAGGGTTAATGGGGATCCGAATTTTGAAAAGGTGACAAAATTTCCTTTCCTTCATTCCTTCTATTCAGACAGTTATCATGATATAGCTTTAGTTCATCCATATACCATTTGGGCATGTCTATTGTTATTGAACTACTATTTCGTCTACTGGTAATTGTATTCTCATCAAAATTAATGTGGGACCATTCCACTTCATTTAATTCAAGGAGTCTAAACCCACCTGCCAGAATTCCTAGACAATAAAGTCTCCACATTATAGATTCTTTAGAGAGAGCGTTGACTACCATATTTACTTCTAATTCGTTGATTTTTTTCTCCACTTTTCGTCGTCTCCTTTATTATCAGTTATTATTGATCACGTATACTCGTTTCAATTGAGAATTCATCTTCCTCTCAATGAGGGGTCAAATTTATCAAATTTGGCAGCTGTGGCTCTGCTGACTTTTTTAGTGACATGCGTATACAGGTCAGCGGTAGTTGTATAACTAGCGTGTCTAAGCCTCTCTTGGATCGTTTTAAGGTCTGTGCCGTTCTCTAATAGAATAGTGGCTGAGCTGTGGCGTAGGCCGTGTAGAGAGATAGTTTTGATGCCATGACGTATAGTGAACTTTTTCCACCACTTAGAAGGATATGAATAGTATAATGGGGTTCCAAAGCCTGCATGAAAAACAAACTCTCGATTACCACCAGCCCACTTGTCTCCAACTTTATCTTTGTTAGCAATCCACTCTTCTTGATGTAGTTTTAATTCATCCATATACCATTGGGGCATGTCCACTTCTCCAATAGAGCTCTTCGTTTTTGGCTTGCCTATAATGGCAATGCCATTCACAGTTAATGAGATGCTTTCATCGATATTAATCATATTTTCCTCGAAATTTATATCCGACCATTCTAATGCAAGTAATTCACCACGTCTAAATCCTCCTATTAGAGCTCCAAGACAATAAAGTCTCCACATTAAAGCTTCTTTAGAAAGTGCATCTATGGCTATACTTGCTTCTTCCTCATTGTAATATTGAATTGGGGCTTGAGTGACAGTAGGCTTCTTTATTCCTTCCATGGGATGAACCTTTAACAATTTCCAGTCTAAAGCCCGGTTGAATATATTCTTCATAACACGATGGATAAATTGAATGGTGCCACTTGATAGAATATCGCCTTTTCCATCAATACGTGCTCCAGGCTGACTTAGATCATCCAGAATAGTAATTATGTGGAGAGATTTGATTTGATCAATTCGCTTATGTCCTATCACTGGAATTATGTGATTTTTTAAATGACCTAGATAATTTGTGAGCGTCTTCGGAGCTAGCTTCTTTGCAGCATATTTCTTCTCCCACTCGCAGACAAATTCGCTAAATGTCATTTTCTCAGGGGCGATATACTGCCCCGATTCAACCTCAGTGATAAATTTAGCAAGCTCTTTTGTTGCATCGCGTTTATTAAAGCCCGTAATCGTCTTCCTATTTCGAATTCTTCTGTTATTGGAATCAAGACCAAGCTCGACGGTTAAGCGCCATGTTTTGTTGCCGCGGTTTTCGAGGGTTGCCATTACATACCTCCGATGTGATTCGAATCCCGAGGTATTAATTGTACATAATTACAGGTTGTTAATATGTTGGAATGCCCCATAATCTGGCTGAGATGATAGATAGGCATACCAGCTTTCAAACAACGAACTGCAAAAGTATGGCGAAATGAATTAACAGTCAGATTAGTATATCCAGCCTTGTCGAAGATCGTTTTACACATATGCTGTATACTACGAGGAGCAATCTGTTTTTGTCTGTTTGTTCCATAATCTTGGCTAAATAGAAAGCCCTCGAGATTAGGGTTCCATTCTGAAACTCCCGTTAATTGCAAATAATCTAAAATTACTTCTTTGACTTCTAGTGACATTGGAATGTATCGATATACATGTCCCAAACCATTACGAATAAGAATACGGTTGTCCTCCACATTAAAATCATTGATTTGAATGTTTGACACCTCACTTAGTCTACATCCCGTATGGAGCAAAAAAAGTATTATTGCTTGGTAACGGTAACCATGCGTCTGTTGTAGGGCATTAGAAAGCACAGATTGTATCTGATGATCTTGCAAATACCGAGGGAGCTGGGACTCTATTTTCCGTGGAAACTTGAATGTATAATCTTTAGGAGAAAGATCATAGTGCAATGCATATTTCATCATTGCATTGATTATAGCAACGTAATTATTCTGTGTTGTTGATGATAATGTAATAGATTTTCTACCCGAACATGTAGAGAAGTAATTCAGTAGAATAGTTTCATTCAATTCGCCAAGCGTAAGTTGATCATAGTTGTTTTTCAGAAATCTGCTGAGATGGTTTAAAAAGCTCTTGTACTTCTTGATGGTCATAGGGGACTTCACACCACTTTGGAGTTGTTTCGATAGGAAACTATTGTAGTCAGTTATTACTTTGAAAATGCTCGTTTCTTTAGCTATGGAAACAGCTAAATCTAAGTTTGAGTTATTTGCTTCTGACATGATTCTTACCTCCCAATAGAATTTATCTAAGTGATCCCTAAAAGGAATCCTGATAATTCTATTGTTTCCAAATGCTAATTCAGACATACCTTATTATTCCATTTATTTGCGTGTTCTTTTGTTTCACGCAAGATTTCATGGTGAGGTAAGGCTGGATACGGGGATATATATATTCAATCATCCTCCAGAATCTTCGCCATGTCTAACAGGGGTGGAACATAAATTAAGGTTGTTGCTAAATCTTTTTGTCTAAGTTGATTTTTGACTAGAAATATATTTACACCACTTTGCTGCATGAGATAACCGGTAGTTCGCCTTAAATCATGAGGTCTTACAAATCGAGATAGCGCTGCCTCTTGAGACAATCCTCTTAAGGTTCTAGGAATCCACCGAAAGGGCATGAGACCTCCATTGATATTATGGAATAAATATTCTCCCCCTTGCTCACTCCCCCTTAAGTAATTAGGATGATTCACATATCGTTTTAATTCTTCAGTTAGATTCTTGGGAATCGCTACGGGACTTGGATCAGTTTTTTGTCGTTCAGAAACTCTTACTATTCTTGTATCTAGGTTTAGATGTGAGCGTTTAAGGAAGTGAACTTCCGATCTGCGCAATCCTGTTATAAGCATAAACCAGACCATGACAAACTCTTGTCTATAGAATGGGTCCCTTCTCAGCGCAGCGGCTAGCAGGTCATTGCATTCTTCCAGTGACAGAGCGGTATTTTGAATAGGCCTTTCATATTTGGGGGTTGGAATATCCTGCATGGGATTATGCTGGATAAAATCCATGTCATAAAGAAACCCAAAAAAACTTTTGAGACCAGTGACAGTAGCAGATAATAAACTATCTGTAACTCGCTCTTCATTTTTTAGATAATGAACAAAACCTTCAATAACCTTCCTCTGAATCGGTAGGTACCGATCTGGGTATTCTCGACTCCCATGAAACTTCTCGAAATCTAACTCTCCTTCGAATCCTTCCCGTTGGAGAAAGGCTTCGAATCTCTTTAGAGCGAATATATATTTCCTTTTTGTGTTTTTACTTCTGTTGAAATGCTGATTCCAAACATGAAAATACTTGGACTGAAACAAGAATTCCTTCAATTTAAACACTCCTCATCAATTAGAAAAAGTCACTGACTTTGATCTGAGCAAGCGGATGTTTATCAATAGCGTCTACTAGCATACTGTCATATAGCTTCAAGTACACTTCTGTAGAGCTTAACCATGCATGTCGCATGAGCTCCTTTATGGTGTAGATATTTACACCAGACTCAAGTAAATACAAGGCAAACGAATGTCTTAAGGAGTGGACAGAAAAATGATATGGCTTTTTATCAAGCTCAGGAATAGTCTGTGCCTCATCGATTATTGCGGAGAACATCTTCTGAATGGTGCTCTCGTGAAGAGGAGATTGTCCCTTGTTATCTGAAAAGATGTACCAATTGAGATAATCAGACTCGTTCTCTAGCCCCTTATATCGAAATTTAATATATGAACAGAGAGCATCTAGGGAAGACTTTGTCATTTTATTGGCTTGCTTGTATCCTTTTTTCCCCTTCCCCCGAACTAATATTTCCTGACGATCAGGAAAAACGTCACCTACCTGAAGAGTGCACAGCTCACTTAATCGAATACCAGAACCAAGAAACGACCATATGATTGTGAAGTTGCGATAGGCCTCACGTCCCAATCGGACAAGACGTAGAAGTTCGTCCAATTGTTGTTTAGAAAAGGCTCGGGGCTCCTTATTTTTATCCACTTCGATAGATAGGGTGCGCTTTAATTTATCAATTTTACTTTTGAAGAAGTGTTCAAATACTTCCCCAAGAAAGCTCCGCAGAAATGCAGATTTTTTACTTCGGGTATTTAACTTGTTGACAGGTGCAAGATAGTCCTTTAAGAAGATTGCAGAAGAAACCTCCTTAATGTCAGGGTTCTCGCCCTTTATATGTGTACAATACTTTAAGAAGAGATTTATTTCATACTTGTAAACCAGTTGAGATGATTCCGCCAAACCTTGGAATGTATCACTAGAGTAGTAGTGAGTTATCGCGTCTAGGAGCTTGACCTGGTCTTGTTGCATCGGCGAAAGCATATTAGAGGCAGCAGTTATCCACTCCAAGCGTTCCAACGCTTGATTAAATTCCGAGGGTCCATATTGTTCGGCAAGTTGTTCAATTGCTTCCTCAAGTAACACACCATTGGGTACTGCTTCATCATAAAATGGCATCACTATCCCTCCTCAATCATATTTAAGCATATTGATTTGCTCTGTCATGTAATGCTTTTGGCGAGATATGTGAATATATAGACTCACGGTGTCTAGGTTGACTACTCGAGTCAATTCCTTTAGCGCTTGAGGTAGAATATTTTTATGTGTTAACCGAGTAATGAATATGTGACGAAAAAAATGAACTCCGCCTGGAAACGTCCAGCCTGCAATTAAGGCGTACAATTTATAATTGTTGTACAAGCTGTGCGAGATTGAGACGGAAGTATCACCTAGGAGTAGTCCGTTTGCAGCTTGATGATCCCAAGCTTTTTGAATATATTCATAAAGCTTACCTGCAAGTGGTAGTATATGGCTCTTGCCGCCTTTACTATGAATGACTAGCGTCCGAGTTCCCAAGTTAATATCTTCCCATTTGACTTGTGCCGCTTCAGATAATCTTAAGCCAAGAGTTAACAGAAGGCGGTACGCGATTTGATCACGAGTGGGATTATCTGAATACACATTAATGACTTGAAATAAGGCTTCTATTTGTTCGTCTGATGGAATATCCCGGGAGCGATACCGCGGAGCCTTAATAGCACGAAAACGCTGAAGGGGAGCATCGTAACCATATCGTTCCTTTAGAAAGAAGAAAAACAAGCGAATCGCGGAAATCTTATGACTTATCGTGATCGGACTGCTATTCCCCACCTTAACCTTCTTTAGTAGGTAAGATCGGTAGGATAAAAGGTGGACATTCTTAATTTTAAGAATATTCATTTTTTGGGGATCGGTGTTTGAAAAATCCGATATGTTTACGCAAAGCCAGTTGAATAACTCTTGCGCATTTACCACGCAGTGTCTGATGTATTCATGTGTAAATCCCTTGCTCTGCAATTGTTGTTGATATTGCAGAACTCTTGAATGCATAGCTTTTTTCTCGCGCGATGGTCGATGTGTAGATAACTTAGTTTCTAAATATCCTAATCGTGTTGCTACGTCTTCTAAGAACCGAATAATTGTACATTTTACAGGAGATATTGTAGCGTGCTCATCTAAGTAGAGTAGAGTAGATTGACTTAAGAGGAGTTCATTAGAGATGCGGTTGTGTGGAAGCTTAAACATGTTGGCAACTATTTGCTGCAATTCAACAATTGCTAAATATTTACGGTAGAAGTAGTGTGCATCGTCGCTCATACTACGTTTCATATATTCATGGAAGATACCAAGCGCAACATCAGTAACGACTTTGTTCTCCCATATCCATGACTTGATACCAGCTCGTCCTAAATGCTGAACCGAGGGGGCAGGCTCCATAACAAGAGCTTCAGCATAGAGCATATCTTCCACCTTCTTTCGAGTGATCTTTCTAATATCATGTTCGTCACTTGAAGAGGGAAGTATACCTTCAATGGGAAGAATCTTTTGGGAGTAGTTGCACAGCAAGACAGCAACCTGTTGAATAGTTCTCCCTTGAATTTAC
>JBBDIY010000011.1:0-7758 GCA_040880185.1 Paenibacillaceae bacterium | reverse complement strand
TAATTACAAATCTTATACCAGTAATCGTATGTTTAGCTTCTACAACTTCTGAGGGTTCACCTGAGCTGGACGGCTAACTGGTGTCGTATAATTAACATGGTCAGAAGCGACTACTGCAGCTTGACCATCAACCATAATCTGCACTTTAGGAACACCGATGAGTTCAGTCAAGGATAAAACCAGAGCTTGCAAGCTACCTGAGGACACCTTCTGATCAGAACCCACGATATTAGGACCGAAGTTGACAATAACCGTATCGTCCTTCTGCTCGACATTAAGAATCTCCGTCGAAGCTGGCATAACACTATACAGCTGTGAATCATCAACAGGTCCCTTCACTAATTCACGTACAGATGCTGCAATCATGTTGTCCGTATAAGGAACAAGGCGAGTGACCGGCACATAGTACGTATAGTTATCTTCATTCTGACCTTGAAAATATAGCGTCACAGCTGATGCTAATGCAGGATTTACCCCCTGAGCTCTCTCCAAGTTTATTCCCATCGCTCTAGTCAAAGGTTCATCTAGAGGTGTTCCGTCCACCGGCATTTGCTTGAGCGCTTTACCCGCCACCCAAATTTCCACTTGGTTGACAGATTTGAAGCCAGTTAATGCCCATGTAACAGCCTCCAGAATTTTTCTTTCATCCTGAGGATTATATTGAGTGAAATTCTCAGAGAAATCTACGATTGCCAAACCACTTTTTGTTACATTCGTGACGATGGTTGTTCCCTTTGGTAAGAGTGCATGAAATCCAGATGGTAGCAAATCTTCGGCAGGTCCACCCTCGACCATATACTCCAATGCAAGCTTGGCAATCCCTTCTTTAGCAGGTATCCGCAGACCGATTGGTGCAACATAACCCTGAGCATCCTTGAAATACAACGTTACCGGAGCGAGTTGCTCGGGTTCAGCCATAACCTCTTCATCTACAACGTCTGTGAATATGCCAGCACCTAGTTCATAGTCCACCTGGGGTGGGTCAATCTGCGAGCCAGTCTCTTCAGCACCAAACCATCCACATCCCGACAGAACGAGTGGAAAGGACACAAGACCTACAAACATCAACCGGTGAATAAATCGAATACGTTTCATGGTTACGACCTCCTAAAGTTCTTTATTCCTATGTATACGAGCCTAGCTTGTTTTTATACCCGAATTGTCCACGAAACTAGCATATGTTTAAATCAACATTTATATCGTGAATTGAGTATGTTACGATAAGGAGCAATGCTTATATTTTTCGAAGTAATTTTATCGTTCAGTCGCGTAATTATCTAAATCTTTTAGGGGGAAATAAATTGTCTTATAATCTCGATAGCAAAAAAGTAGCAGAAGCAACAGAAATCTGGATAGCAAAACGGGGCGTAACAAAGGAACATATCGCTGAGTTAGTTTTATTATTACAGAAGGATTATTTTCCGAATTTAACGATGGAACAATGTATTCATAACGTGGAGATGGTTTTAACGAAGAGGGAAGTTCAGAATGCGGTGTTGACCGGTATACAACTGGATATGTTGGCAGAGGAAGGTAAACTATTACAACCGTTGCAAGATATGATTCAGAACGACGAAGGATTATATGGCTGTGATGAAATTCTTGCTTTGTCCATTGTCAATGTGTATGGGAGTATTGGGATGACTAATTTCGGTTACGTGGATAAACTCAAGCCGGGGATTCTGAAGGAATTGAATAAGAAAGGTGGCCCGCAATGCCATACGTTCTTAGATGACATCGTGGGAGCCATAGCTGCTTCAGCGAGTAGCCGAATTGCCCATAATATGCAGGAAGAGAAGGAAGAAGAGACAGATAAGCTGGATGCTGAGAGGCAGCAACAACAGCAACAACAGTAACAACAGTAACAACAGTAACAACAGTAACAACAATAGTGACGATAGTGACAGTAGTGACAGTAGTGACAGTAGCAATACAAAAATACAGTAGAGCGGTTTTTGAGACTGTCGATTAATTCGTTTTGTCTCGTTACGAGTGAAAAGATGGTTTGCGTGAAGCTCAAACAGCCGGGTTTAAGTTCCTTGATTATATAAGGGATAAGAGGAAGGGAACTTAAATCCCGAACTCGCGGCAAACCACCTTTTCACTCTTCACTTTCCAAAATATCAAATTAATCGACAGTCTCTTTTTCCACTCTAAATTGTACTTTCAGCAACCAAGTTACCTTCTGAGCTCTATTCTCACTCCAAGCTACTAAGTAACCAGACTGTAATTGGATTAACGCTACAACTGGCGCTATTGTGTAGTCCTTTTTCGCTATATCATACGAATAATCGTATTTTCCCGTAATAGCTCAAGCTTTCAAGAGAGCGGAATGACTACAGCCAAGTTACTCTCTAAAGCGGTTTTTCCGCTCTAATCAGACTACTCAGTCCGCTGATAATAGACAATGTTGCCGCGAAGCAGCTCAACTAATCTTCCTGCTTCACGAAGATAGGCTAGATGGGCCAGCGTCTCAGCCATGGCGAATCGAAGCTGATGGATCGATAATTTGGTCCCAAAAAATTTCAAACAGAGCTCAAATGCTGAACGTGGTTCATCGACCATAGCAACCAACCGCTCTAATCGATCATAGTGATGAGCAATGATCTCTTGGCAACGCTCTGCGAAGCTGGTAAAGGGGTCACGATGCCCCGGATAAGCTTGCGTGACATGTAAGCTCGATATGACCTGAAGACTGTTTAGGAATGAATACAGTGGGTTGTCATCTAAGCCTGGCATCAGTCCAATATTCGGTGTGATCTGCGGAAGCACATGATCACCACAGAATACGACTCCACTCTCCTCCTGATAGAACATCAAGTGACCATAAGCATGACCTGGTGTATGGATAGGCTGGTAATATTGATCCCCAAGTATGAATCGTTCATTCACGGCAATAAAGCTGACTTCAGGCTGCGGTGATACGAATTCAATAAAGTCCTCCATATGCTCAATGAGTGAATCCCCGACCTGCGGATCCATTCCATGCAGCTTGAACAGCGCATGCAAATCCATCGTGCCTCGTCGGTAGGTGCCCCATAGGTAATCCACCTGTCGTTTACCCGCCTCAGACATCCAAACCTCCGCCCCAGTTTCCTGTTGTAGCCAGCCAGCTAATCCATAATGATCAGGATGATGATGGGTTAATACAATCCGCTCAATATCCGAGAAAAGAATACCTATCAATCTCAGCGCCTCGTGCCAGCTTGCTTCAGCATCGGGTGTATGTATGCCTGGATCAATAACCGTGTAACCTGAATCGCCTTTCATAACATATGCATTCACCCAGCGAAGTGGAAAAGGTAGCGGAACCTTCACCTGAAATATGTGTTCAGAACGCTGATCAACTAAATTCCGATTATAAGTCATCATTTATACCTTTCTAGAACCAACCATAATGAGTCTTGCTGATGTAGTTGGGTCATATACTGAACCAGTATAATCACCATATACCTCTGAAATTTCCAAGGATGTGGCGGAGAGCATATGAATGAAATCAGGCAATTCATAGAGCTTAACCTGCTCTGAATATCGTCGTTCCTCTTTAGTTGGTTCAGTCATCACGATATCTTTTTTCACACTGCCATTCTCAATCCGACGATTTTCTCTAATCGTAATATCCCCTTCTTGTCGTTCAGAATGAGGGACCAGCTTACTTCTCACGGCCTCCGGATTCAGATAATCGATGAGAAATCGCCCGCCTGGTTTAAGTAACCGTTCAATCTCATGAAGCACTTGCGCATTCTCAGCCATCTCGTCAAAATATCCAAAGGAAGTAAACAAGTTCACAACCGCATCGAAAGCTTCATTCAAAGGAACAGCTCGCATATCACCATGCACGAAGCGGACTGCTTTATTCGCATCTGCTTTACGCGCTTCATGCAGCAGCACCTCAGACAAATCCATCCCAGTTACCTGATATCCAAGGTCAGTGAGCGCAAGCGAATGACGTCCCATCCCACAGCACAAATCGAATACTTCCGCACCTGCAGGTAATTGTAGCCATCTCGCCATTGCTTCAACCTCTCGGTAAGCTCCAGCGAAATCACGATGCTTATACACGAGTAAATAATCTTCCCCAAAACTTTGCTTATACCAATCCGACATGATGTATACCCTCCACAGGAATGCCTAGTTCAAATTCAACTCATTAATTATAACATTCATTGTGATATGATGTGGATACAAACCTACAAGAGGGTTTCTCGATACGGATCCAAGGAGGATTACGATGCCATTCATACTTAAAAACAAGGAAACATCCGAAATTTTCACATGCCATCTCATTAATAACTATCAAATCCCATTCTTCGGGACCAAATTCTGGGATTACCCTCATGAAGCACAGCAGGAATACGTAACCTTCCTAGAAACCCATCAAGTCGTTAATACCGAACAATGGGCATTAATCGAAGTGGAGGAGCATCTGCTTAAGCTATTCAATGTGAAGCTGAATAACAATCCTGCCAAGAGCTTATTCCTTGATGAGAATGGTAAATCTACGATCAAAGCAGCAGAATAGTCGAAGTCACATTCACCAGAAAAACCTCCAGATCCATCTATTCGGGCGATCGAACGGAATGAATGAGAAGGTTTTCACCTAGCTAGAATGTAAAGCCGACGGAGTAAGAACAACATTCAAATCTGAAGTTCACCGAGTCTGATTAATTCGACGACAGCTTGAGACCGACCTTTCACGTTCAGTTTCTGCATGACGTTGGAGATGTGGTTTGAAGTACGTCGGGAAATGGGAACAAGAAATAGGATTTCATCGTGCGGTTTGCCTACAAAGTCTGGGGAATGTAAAGCTCAAGCTTGTCCATATCTAATATAAATCCGTTCGTCTTCAGAATATCCAACCCTAGAAGCCCTTTATGCAACTTCGGCAAAACACCGACATCCACTTTGATGGATTCCAATTTCAGCGTGTCCAACTGAATATAATCCATTACCTTTGTATAGAAAGGAACAGTACCGCCGATGCCGTATGCCTCGTATACGGGGTCTCCATTCTCATACACCACCCCGATTTCTTCCAGAATATCGGGGCTAATCAAGGTATGGGACGAACCTGTATCAATAATCATATCATCAATCTGCAATATATTGCCGCGATAACAGACCGCAATAGTCGCTGTCAGAAGTTGCCCATCGTCATTAAGTTTTATCAACCGCGCCTCACCCTTAACAAAGGATCTTTACGCAAATGAACGACACAATTTTCGTTTCCTGTATGGTAGACGAGGTTGCCAGGCTCGACGCTAAAAAAAGCTTTGTTTGCGTCCTTTGCGTCAATAACTCGAATCGGTTCCACTTCTGTTACGATCTTCATATCCTCTTGCTCGATATAATCGCGCACCGACAGCAGAATATATTGGTCAGGGAACAAGTCGCGAACCTCTTGCCATTTCATCAGCCAAACCTCCTTGCATTTTGATTAGACAGACTTATATCTTCATTATATCATAATCATGTATCGTACGAATGTCTGGTTTGTTCAACTGCAGTGGGAATCTCTCGACTCATCAGCGAACTCGTTTTTAAGCTTTACGTCCTGCATCAGATCACAGTCGTTACTTTTTATCTTTCAGAAAATCAGCAGGAACAATAAGCCCATTCATCGAGACCAGCTTATTAAAGGGATTGCTTTGCTCCGACCTTTGTGTGGCAAATTCACCACCGAAGTATCCCATTTTGAACATATCGCGTATTGTATTGTATTTTGCGAGGTAGTGCTTTGAGCAGTGCCGAAGTAGCTGCATATGTCGTGTACGGAGACGTAAGGCTCAAAGCTCTTGTCGAATAAAAAAGTTAACCGTTCCAATCGTATGAATAATGCAAGCCGCCCAAATTTCAAGTTTCCCTCTCATAAACGGAACCGTTCGTTTGCGCCCTAGCTTTTCCACCATTTTGCATGATAGCTGTTCATAATCTTCATCCAAGTACTTTTGACAAAATCCCTTTACCAATTGTAGCAATTGCTCTTTCTTTTCCAGCATTTTCGGGTCTTTCATTTCATGCCTCCATTAATAAAGATTCAAGTAATACAACAGTTCAAACATCTTACTTCTTTAGGCTCTATCCATAATGTTGTATAGAATTTGTGCCATTTCTGCACGGGTAATTTTTCCTTTGGCATTAAATGATCCGTTAGGAGTTCCCTTAACAATTCCTGCATTGTATGCTGCAAGAATTGTGCTTTGCATTACAGGATCGATGTTACTCCAACCTTTAATGTCTTGAGATTTTACATTTCCTGTTGCACCTTGTAGCCCTGTTGCTAATGTAATTGCATAAACTACTTGCTCCCTTGTTGCTGGAACGTCCCAATTCTTAGCTGTTACTTCAGCTTTGGAAAGAACAAAACCATTCTCTTGCGCAAATAAAACATGTCCAGTAGCCCAGTACTTAGGATTGTTTGGAATGTCATAACCGAGACAAGCTACAATAATTTTAGACAGCTCAGCAAGAGTCAAGGAATTATTTGGTTTGAATGTTCCATTTGAGTATCCGTTCAAAATTCCTACTTTTACTACTGCTTCAACAGGTTCGTAGTACCATGCTTCCTTCTTAATATCAGAGAAAAATGATTCGTTTGGATCTGCATTTGGATCGATAGATTCAAACTTCCACTCACGACTTCCAGATTCAATCATCTTAAGATAGTCAAGGCTGATCTTTTTTCCCTTTACAATAACACCTTCTGTGCTTCCCTTTATTTGTTTTACCTCATATGGCATATTGAATGTTGCATTAAGAACTAATCCATCAACATCTTGAGCAATAAGGTCAACAAGTTTCATTCCTTGTAGCGTTTCGTCAGAAATATCATTAAATTCAGGAAACTTATGCTCGTAGGTCATATCCTTGCTGATAAAGTCCCATAGCCCCAGATTTAGTTGCATTCCGTTATTAAGCCTTACTAGCTCAACAGGTCCTAGTACTCCATATATAGATGAAACTCCTGAAGATGAGATAATGTCATAGGCTGGAAACTTGTCTTCCCATGTTTCGCCCAGATAATGTTTGCCGCCAGATACAAATTCATAGTACTCATTATTTTGGCTGGAAAAATCTTTTGGCGTTTTACCAAGCTTATTAAGAATTTCCTTAGAATATCCTCCAACCAGTTTGGCACTTCCTGATCCATTAGCATTTATATCAACGGTAAGGTTAGCAAAGATGCAGCCAGTTAACACAAATGGAATTGCAAATAAAGCAATGATAGTACCCAAAAATTTAATTTTCATAATTATTTGTCACACCCACCATTCCTAAATGTTCGTTCTGAAAGCTAAACTATAGTTGTATCGATCATTATCATCTTTGAACACCCAAAAATCCCTCGTTATTTGAACATCTTCAAAATTATCTGGGTCGATAATTCCTCCATGGTGAATCAATGTATTTAACCATCTCTCATTTACTATTCCGACCACCAATAAATCATATCCGAAGTCTTTAGCACATAAGTACAACAAGGATACTATCATAAGGCTTAAGCGATTAAATTTTGCAAACGGAGGAATAACTATACCTGTCAATTGAACATATTTATATCCTTCATTATTTGAAAATGCAAACTGTAATACTAAGAGGTCATTCTCTTCAGTTGCAGGATTAACCATTTCAACTTCAAATCTTATAGCATTTTGTCTATCGTAAACTTTTATATTCTTTGAAAATATTTTTAAAAAACCAAGTAACACTACAGCGTGAAATATTTAACTAGACTTTCCAGAAGATATGTATTAAAAT
>JBBDIY010000010.1:0-7976 GCA_040880185.1 Paenibacillaceae bacterium | reverse complement strand
TCTGCCTAGATATCCCTTATGGGATTTATATTCTCATGTTCGTGCGTCAGGTCTGAAATAGGAGGCGATTACTTATCACAATCACTTACCAATCAGTTAGCAGATCAATACGATTAATACTGGAAACAGGCATGTCAAGCCACATGACTTCCGATATGCGAGAAATAAACAAGTGTTCACTCATCCATTAGGTTTTATGATATGTGATGGGTATCACCTGCTGAAATATTTCCGAATTCCAATGT
The DNA here is from genome assembly GCA_040880185.1 of Paenibacillaceae bacterium. GTDB lineage: Bacteria > Bacillota > Bacilli > Paenibacillales > UBA4045 > UBA4045. Next base: position 7,731 of record JBBDIY010000010.1, on the reverse strand, counting down.
TATAATATATTTATCAACCCAATACGGGAGGGAGTCAGATGAAACTCGTTATGCTTGAAAATCAAGAACTCTCCATTGCCATAAAAGACGGGGATACTCATTGGTGAACATTTGGGTAGAAGCTATCGAAGACTATTTTGCTAAACAAGATCTATCAGTATACATTCCGAGCAAGGTTGTCGCTGTTAAAGGAATGCCTCTTCATTGCGAATGACGCTGATTACACTGGGTAAGTCAAACCAATACAAGGTGTTTTATCGCTTAGAAGAAGAGCAAATCGATGTATTTTTGGTTCATCATCCATACAAAAATTATTGTTGAAATGAAACGAGGAGTCAGCTAAAAGGACTCCTCGTTTCACTGTATAAAGTGCAAAACTAAACTTTAATAGGTTTCATGTGACTAGATTTCCCATGTTAAGTACTGCTGGTAGTTCGTGGTTACATTTTTGAGGAACCACTTAGAATCTCGGGTTTCCTGATAAGATCAGAATTAAATTCTCATATTCTCAACCGGACTAAACTTCCGATGCTGCTGCTGTACGTCGGATCGGAATAATTGAACGTAATGGCGGACCATGTCCAGCGTGCTGTGCCCCAAAATTTGTTGCAGGGTAAACGCATCACCGCCATTCAAGATGTAAAATTTGGACATCGAATGGCGAAAGGTATGTGGTGAGACACGGACGCCGCGGAGGCTGGCTGACTTGCCATAGTCGTTCAGATTTTCCTGAAATGTACGAGAGTGAAGTCTGGTATGGTTGACGGTAACGAACAGCACATCCGTTTTCAGGTCTCCCCGTTCTCGGATATAATGGCGTAGGGCATTGGCACACGTTTGTTGGAAAGGGACTCGCCGCGCTTTATTGCCTTTACCGTTATGAATAAATAGCTCATGATCAGCCCAACGAATATCATCCATGCGTAAGTCCAAAATCTCTTTAAGTCGTAATCCGGTTTCTAAAAGGACCAACATCATTGTATAGTCACGTAGACCGACGAAGGTATGACGATCGGGTTGTTCGAGAAGAGTAACGATTTGGTGCTTGGTAAATGTGCAGATCATTTTCTGTTCTGTCTTTACGAGTTTGAGTTGCTCGCCGAGATTAGTAGCGATAGCATGTTCACGGTACAGAAATTGTAAAAATGCTTTACAACTTTTGATCCGGCCGTTGATGGTATTTCCAGCCAACTTTCTGTCCAGCATATTGCCGATAAAATACTGTTTGATATCGTTGTAAGTCAATGTGCTGAAATCGATTGGGATTTGCATCTCCGCAAATGCTTTTTGAAAATCGTTTAGTCTGGATTTCCGGCCTTTACCTTGGTGAATGGCGATTAAGCATTCTTCTTCCATAATGTCGGACACTTTCAATTGGCTAAGTTCTGCAAGACGGATTCCGGTATCCAGCAGAACAAGCATTATGGCATAATCCCGGATGCCTTTAGGCAGGCGTCGGTCAGGTTGCTTAAGCAGAAGTGAAATTTGATCGGGCGTAAAGGTGTGTAGCGGACGTCTGGAACTCTTGATTGGCTTCAAGCCGGTGGCCACATTGAATGCTATCTTCCCTTCCAGGTATAAGAACTTGAAAAACTGTTGACAAACTCGAATGCGACCATTAATGGTCGCTGCGGCAGAACCTGAATCCAGCATATGAACAATCATGTGGCGGGAAAGATCGTGTGGATGAATCGTCGCAAGAGAAATATCCCACTTCTCCAAATCCAACTGCAGTTGATGCAGATGAACGTGATAGCCGCGAATCGTTTCATCCGTGAGGTTGCGGAATCGGCAATCGAGCAGAAAGAGGCGGATCGCTTCTCGAAATTCCGAGCGTGCCGCTGTATCTGTGCTAATGAGATGGGTTTGGCTTTTGGTATGAACCATGATTGGAGCCTCCTTGTTTAGATTGCCCATAATCATAATGCGTCTTTTCTATCGGAATGTGTTGACTTTTGGGAGAGACAATAGGGTACACTGTTTTTAGCAATGTTTGTCATCCCGTAAATCGGATGGAGGGGGTGAATAAATGCAAGAGTGGAAAGATCCGATTGTCGAAGAAGTACGAAAAGCCAGGGAAGAACTCATGGAGGAAGCTGGAGATTTGGAAAATCTGTTCAAGCTGCTGAAGGCTGGCGAAGCCAGGCATCCGGAACGCCTCGTGGAAAATATAGAGTAATAAGCAGTGAAATAGGCTGCACGGGTGACAGTTTTTTTGCAGCGGATCGGGTCAACAATGGTCATTGGGTTCATTCTCCTTTCTGATTTGGGGCGCGCACTACTTTTTCCGAACCGGGATGTGTGCGGTTTCAAGTCTGGCGCGGCTGTGTGCGAAACTGGGCAAAATTGACGCGGACTTCTAGCGCTTTAAGTAGGGATATACAGCTTGTCCGATTTCTGTAAACCCAGACAGGGCAAGGGCTCGAACAACCACCTCCTTTCAGAACGAATAGTGAGACACGCTCATCTCAAAATATTGAACATCAAATTGAGAACTGGTTCATGGCGCACAAGCTGCGTAATTATGTAGAGGATTTGGAGCGGTTTGTTTTAACTTGTAGGGATGAGACAACAAAGGAGGCGTTTGCTACTTATATTCAATTGGTGCGAGAAGTAGCGGAGAATTGTGATCCGGTAAAAGATATATTGAATGAAGTAAAGACTTTAGAAAGAGAAGCATCTGAGTAAGTCAGTTCAAATAATCGTATTTACCTGTTTGCCGTATTAAATTACGGCGAAAAGAAAATGTTTGTCTGTTCATGGCTACAAAATGGGCCTTTCGGCAGGGGAACCCGTTTTGCTGTCGAATATTCAGAACACAATGATTTATTGATCACCTCGGATAAAGAGATGTATCTTATGAATATTGCCAAATTTAAAGTGCAGCCCAGAGTAGTTTAGCGTGGCATGAATAGTGATCGTATAGTGATCTGATAGTATAGAGGCGTGTGGGGGGATTTCGACGTGTACTTGAAATATTTACAGATAGTTAATTATAAAAACTTAAAGTCGGTAAGATTTAATTTTTCTCAAGGTGCAAACACGATTCTTGGTGAAAATGATTCCGGGAAATCGAATGCAGTGACAGCGTTACGATTACTATTAGATGATTCATACTACTATAATGAGTGAGTTTCATAATTCAAAAGCCTTACTGTGACTGACTTTTTTGCCCATGAAAAAAGGAGTACCTCCCCAAAATCTCGAAGTAGTAGTTACCACACAACTCAACGAGACGAAAGGAAGATCTCCCATGTATATTATTCGCCAAGAAAGCCTGTTTTCCTTGGAACAACTACTGGAAATGTCTCCAAATGAGAAATATGCTTGGATCTTTGAAACGCTTGACATCACGCCTTTCCTGAGAGCGTTAGCGAAGAAGAACCATCGAGGTGCACCGGAAAAGCTGAATTATCGCGCTATGATTTATTCTCTCTTTATTCGAATCGTTGAGCGAATGCCATTTATTAAGGATCTGGTTACCCGACTGAGCACAAGTGAAGAGTTTCGCTATCATTGTCACTTTACCGGATCAGACGCGACTCCAAGTGAAGCCGCTTATTCACGACTTATTCATAAATTACAAGGATTATCCGTGTTTCAAGAATCCCATGACAGCATCATCTACCAAGCCTTCCAAGAAGGTTTCATTGGAGGCACCAGCGTAGCTGTAGATGCAACGCATGTGGAAGCGAGGGATGCTGCAAATCCAGCAAAAAAACGTTCTCGGACAAAGAAAGGGCAATCACAGCCATCCATCGAACAAGTAGAACTGATGACCGATGAACCCCAAGCAGAAACAGTTGTCCCTGAACCTGCTAAGCCCAAAAAACGAGGTCGTAAGAAAAAGGAAGAACGCGAGCAGTGGCTGCAGGAACAAGCTGAGATTGAATCCAATAAAACCATATTTGAGAAGACATTGGAACAACTGCTGCCGCTCACCCATGAAGAAATTGAAGCGGAAACGCCGCTTGATCCGACCTGGGGCACCAAGAAAAACACAGACAACAAAAAGATCTTCTGGTATGGCTATAAAGGGCATCTTGCCGTGGATTGCGAGAGCCAGTATATCCTGACGGCCTTATTCTCCTCCGCTCATGTCAATGACGGAAAAATGTCGATCCCTCTTCTAAAAGCATTGGTAGCGAGGCATCCCTATCTGAATATTGAGCACGTATTACTCGATGCAGGATACGATTTCGAAGCCGTCTACAAACAGGTGCGGGCCATCAGAGCGAAACCGTTGATTGACTACAATAAGCGAAATGAAAAACCGGTTGCGGGAAAAGATGAACACTTCAGACCGGTATGTAAAGCAGGGCATGCCTACTGCTACGACAGCTTCGATGAGAAATATGAGACACTCAAATTCACACAACCCAAGGCATGCGAATCCTGTCCATTTAAGGAAGACGGCTGCCAAAAGGTATTCAAAATAAAAATCGAATCCGACATTCGCAAATATACCGTGCCTGCAAGAGGAAGCGAGCGTTACAAGGATCTGTATAAAAAACGGACAGCAGTAGAACGAGTAAATGCCTATACCAAAGAATTCTTCCAACTCAACAACATCCGCCATCGAGGTGGAGCGTTAGCCAAGGTTGACTTCGACATTTCGTGCCTGGTCTACACACTGAGTAAATTAGCAGTTGATCGGATTAACAAGCAGATGAACGAAATGAAGGAGGCATCGTAATCCATTCATTATCCACAATTACGCAGTCCAAAAGAGAAAAGTTTGAAAATGCCAGCCTCAAACGGTGGATAAGTCTGCCCGTTTTTATAACTATCCACAAGAAAGCGGCATTCTGAGCATTTTTTCAAAAAACTATCCACAATTATTCGGTCATTACGTGTAGGAATAGAATTCATTATGAAATTGACTCATAATAGTAAAAAATTGAAGGAAAGTGACTTTTCATATGATCTTGGCGAATGGCGCGGACACTGGATTATACTTTCTGCAGTTTTTGTGGATATAACAACAAAAGATAAGCAAAATGAGGTTTGTGCCGAAATTGTTCCGGAACAAGAAAATGAGAATTTTCTGAAATCGTATATTATATAGTAGTAATGAGGATATCGGAGTAGTTACACTGTTCATCCGTCCTCAAAAGGCTACAAGAAAAAAACTTCATGAGGCAGAATCAAAAGAAGAATTTGATGAGCTTATAAAGACGATAAAGCTTTCCGATTATGAGTTCTATTATACATCACGTTCACAAACTGACTTCACAGATCCATTAGTATACAAAAGCATTGTAGGTGATTTGGAATTAGGAATTTATTGTAATCCTGAAAAGGATGATGCAGCGGTTTTGGGAAGTAAGCTGAATATTACCGACGTTCAAGATCATATCTCGGTCATGTTTGTGGATGCATTAAGGGATGTTGCAAATGAAATGCGTAAGCCAAGAAATCCTATTCGAAGAATTGTAGAGGCAATAGAAGCCCAAATTGATCCTGCTGACATCGAAAAGATAAAAAACAACATTAGCGAGTTGAATCTTTCAATTTCTGAGGTAAAGCAAATCGGCCAAATTGGCGCACAAATTAACGATAAACTTATGGACATGATAGGGATGGTATATTCTCCTGAAATTGCATTGGAATCACAGCTAAATGACGAAATAAACGCCTTATCTCGTTATTTATCAATAAAACCGTCTAATCAGAATGATATTGAATTATTAGGGCTTGGTCATTTGAATATGATTTATATGGCACTCAAATTAGTTGAATATAAATTTAACCGTACCCGTGAACTTATCAACATTATGATTATTGAAGAACCGGAGGCACATATTCATACTCATATTCAAAAGACCCTTTTTGACAACTTAAAACTCACAAAAGATTATACCCAAGTTATTATGACTACACACTCAGTTCATCTTTCGGAAGTATCAGAAATTAGCAAAATCAACCTTGTAAAGACAAAAGGAAACGTATCACATGTAATGCAACCTAGTAAAAATTTAGATCATTTCGGCGAAAACAAGCTTTTAATAACATACTGCACGCATTCTCCACACCACTCTCGGAGGCTAACTCTCCCACACCTCAACGGGTCTGTGCCCTTACATTCCTTCGTTACGCCTGTCCAAGAGGTGGAGTCCGATCTTTTTAATTTGACGGGTCAGAGCCCTTTCTTGCATATAATTCGGTACACCGTGCTTTCTTTGTGAAATCCTGCGAATGACTCAACATACGTAAGAAACGGGACTTGCAGGTAAACGAGTTCTTGGAATAAAGAGTTACAAAATAAGTTAGGCTGCATCCTGATCGAATTGGCCACTAGCCTTGTTTACGTCAAATGTTTCACCACTGTGAGCCAGAGATACGATCATGCGTGTTAGTTTGCCAATAAGTTTGAAGATGGACTTTTGCTTCTTCATCTTGAGGACATGGACATTGTGCGCATGCCAAAGTTTGAATGCTTCATGGTTGGAGACCAAACCGAGTATTGCTAGATATAAGTATTTCCGTAGCTGCCTTCTCCCACGCTTGGAGAGCTTGATCTGACCTTTGTGCTTGCCCGATGTGCGCTCGGACAAATTCAACCCAGCGAGCGCCAAGAGTTGGTTACCGTGCGTATAGTTTCTAGGGTCTCCGGCGTTAGCAAGAATGACGGCGACAAACCAGGGACTAAGACCAATTGTCTCTAGTGGCTGACGTGCAGCTTTCGGAATCTGGTTAAGTAACTCACCAATCTCTTGGTCTATGATGCTCATCTGGGCTTGAAGATCTTCATAGCGCGAGAGTAAACGTTGGATCTGTCGTTTGATTTGCTGAGCAACATCGGTTAGTCCTACAGAGCGACGTGCCGCACTGAGTAGGAACCCAGCGACCTGAAGTCCGCGTGATCCACCTGCACGACGCATGCCCGCTAGATACCATCCATCTACAATCTGCTTGGCGGTAAGATTCTTCAATTCTGTTGGAAGGGGGAAGGCTTTAAGCGTAGCCAACCCACGAGGACAATTCCATTGTTTAATCACGGAAGTAAACTCGGGAAAGGCTTGATCTAAGGCGGTTTGTATTTGATTACTTAGGGCTGTCGAATCAATAGATAATGCCTCCCTTTCGTTGACTGCACAGCGCAATTTCCGATATACGACTTCGGGGACGATCCAATTGCTGTAATACCCTCGAGAGACAGCATCGGCAATGGTGAGGGCATCCTTGGCATCATTCTTGGATGGTTTGTTATCTCGGTTCTCCTTGTTACGTTTTGTAGTCATGGGATTAACCAATACAACCTTCTCCATTCGCTCATGTAGCCAGAATGCCAGATTGAGAAAGTAATGACCAGTCGATTCTGCACCATAGATGACCTGTGTTAAACCGTTTGTCTGCTGCAAGTCACGAACCCATTTCATGAGCTTCTCGAAGCCGATATAGTCGTTGCTAAATGATAGAGTACGTCCCAGTTGAATACCGCGGAAATTTACCGCACCGGCAACATGTATTTCTTTAGCAATGTCGATACCAATGATGAGGTGATTAGTGGAAATGGATTCAATTCGTTGATTAATTGCATGGGATGATTTAAACTTCATAGTAGAGTTCCTCCTTGGGATGATGGTTTATAAGGGCATTGACCCGTTACAACCCCATCGTACCAGAGGAGCTCCTTTGATTTCAAAGGCCATATACTAGCACCTACAGGAATTTAATTGGGATCTAATCTATAAGACTCCTGAAAAGCGTAAATCCGAAACTCAAAAA
>JBBDIY010000009.1:0-8103 GCA_040880185.1 Paenibacillaceae bacterium | reverse complement strand
GAATCATTGTCGATCTGCTTAACTTGAATTGGGCAATCGGGATAGTCGCATTGTTTCCTTTGTTAGCGGGTTTTATCGTTATATTTAATATGAAAGAAACGTTGATTAAGCGAGGATTATAGTTAAAGGAAGTGTCATACGTGAATAAAATATACCTAGACTATAATGCAAGCACACCTGTTGATTCATTGGTTAAGAAGGTAATGGTCGATGCTATGGAACTGTATGGAAATCCATCTAGTAACCATTGGGCGGGAGTTCAATCGCAGCAAGTTATTCAAGGAGCGAGAGAACAGGTGGCGAATTTACTTGGATGTTCACCGAGCCAGATTGTATTTACAAGCGGGGGTACAGAATCTAATAACTTGGCTTTGATTGGCGTATTTCAAGCACTACGAAGTAAAGGAAATCATATTATAACCACGCAGATTGAACATCCATCCATACTGAATGTGTGCAAGTACTTGGAGACTCAGGGTGCTCGAGTTACATATGTTGAAGTTGACCGTTTTGGAAGAGTGTCCCCCGAGCATATTGATCGAGAAATAACGGACCAAACGATATTAATATCCGTTATGCATGCCAATAACGAGGTTGGTACGATACAACCTATTAAGGAAATCGGTCAGATAGCCAATCTGCGAGAAATTACTTTACATACGGATGCTGCACAATCCGTGGGGAAAATTCCAACTCGTGTGGATGATATGCAGGTCGATTTCTTATCCATTGCTGGTCATAAGCTCTATGCACCGAAGGGAATCGGAGCGTTGTACGTTCGAGATCGAGCGAAACTCAGCCCTATTCTGCATGGAGCAGGTCACGAGGGAGGGATAAGACCTGGAACGGAAAATATTGTACAAATCGCTGCTCTTGGTAAGGCTTGTGAAATAGCCGAATGGAGGATAAATGAGCAAGATCAAATAAGAGAACTTACTAATTACTTATGGAATGAACTACAAATTGCATTCGGTAACCGTGTAGTGCGAAATGGACATCCAATCGAGCGTTTGCCTAATACATTAAATGTTAGCTTTGTTGGCAGAAAAGGATTTGAGATATTAAATAATATGCCCGAAATTGCTGCTTCTGCTGGATCTGCCTGTCATTCCGGATCAACAACAATTTCTCCCGTATTAAAGGCAATGAGAATTGATCCTGAAATTGCTTTGGGGTCAATTAGATTTAGTCTAGGTTGCGCAACGACGCAGGATGAAATCGATAACGTAGTTGAATGGTTAGAGCAATCAATCTAAACAATAATAATTGCTGTACAAGAGAAATATAAAATATTATAAACCCTCGCAGTTGAAGTGTCCCCCATAAAGGGGATTTTTTTGCGTGAAATAAATTTTCTTTGGGAGTGAAAAATCTGTTTACAAACAATGAACTCGGTTGTATGATATTAAGATAAAAGTTGCACTCGGCAAACTATTTGTCCTTGACGAAACAATATTTTTTACCGTAAATGTTGCGCATGTCTAAAATTATTGGAATAGGGAAAGAGGAGGGGAGTTTTCACGATGAAGAAGGAAATTTCTAGACGACAGCTACTAAAGGCAGGAGCTACCGGTGCTTTTGCTCTGATAGGAAGTGCCCTATTAAATCCAGGTGGTTTGTTTCAAAAACCAGTATTAGCAATGAACAAACATGAGATCCATGCCGTTAAGAAAGAAGCATTGCATAGTGGAATGAAGCATGCATATGATCCTGGCAATGTAGTAACGAAGGGTTTAGAGATGGCACAACGTGCGTTGACCCATTTCGATTATGGGAAAACAGGCATCTTGGCAAACGGCAAGACAGTGCGAGATTATGAATTAACAGCCTATGATGCAGAAGTAGAAATTGCCAGAGGAATAAAGTTTCCTGGGTGGACCTTTAACGGCACAATACCTGGACCGACATTACGATGTACGGAAGGGGATATCATTCGAGTCAAATTCGATAATGCCTCAACACATCCTCATTCCATTCATATGCATGGTATTCATCCTACTAACATGGATGGGCTCGAAGCGATTATGCCGGGAGAATCCTTCACGTATGAATTTGAGGCTAAACCCGCTGGTATGCAAGTTTATCACTGCCATGTCGCACCGCTGGGCAGACATATTCATAAGGGTTTGTATGGTAATTTTATCATTGACCCAAGAAAACCTCGAGCAAAGGCCAAAGAACTCAGTATGGTCATGAACGGTTTTGATCTCGATTTGGATGGTGAGAATGAAGTATACACAGTAAACGGATACGCTTTTGCCTATCAGCAACAACCGATTAAGGTCAAAGTGGGGGAACTCGTACGCATTTATCTAAGCAATCTTACAGAATTTGATTTGATCAATTCTTTTCATCTGCATGCTAATTATTTCAATTATTATCCGACCGGTGCTGACCCAGAAGCACGACCGAATTTTACGGATACCATCATGCAGTGCCAAGGAGAACGTGGGATTATGGAAATCGTCTTCCCAGCACCGGGCAAATATATGTTCCATGCTCATCAGAGTGAATTTGCCGAGCTTGGTTGGATGGGATTCTTTCTAGCAGAATAAGAGAGGAGGTGCAGAACATGACTTTACTTGAAGTTAGCAAAATGAAATCAACTAGTTCCCTTGGAAAGGGAAAAATGATTACTCTAGGTTTAATACCTTTCTTGATATTAGTCATCTTATTAGTGGCCATTGCGAAGTTTGGAACAGGTATAGAAGAGGAGTCTGCTGCTCCCATTGAAGTATTGAATGTAGAGAAGATAACCATTACGGATGAGGGCTTTGAAGTCAAAGTTCTGAACTCCGGTCCGGAGGAAGTCACCATCGCTCAGGTCGTTGTTGATGGTTCTTTCTGGAACGCTAATTTTGAACCAAGTGATACGCTACAAAGATTTGATCAGAGTATGATATATATTCCTTATCCATGGGTTGCAGGGGATCCTCACGAGATCAAATTGATCACCTCAAAAGGGCTGATTTTTATTGGTGAAGTAGTTGCTGCGGCCAAGACACCAGAAGCAGATGGAAATCGGTTCTTGCAATATGCGTTGATTGGATTTTACGTTGGGGTTGTTCCAGTTGGACTTGGACTTCTGTGGTTTCCGTTCATGCGACGCTTTTCTACCCGAGGCACACACGCTGTTCTTGCCTTGACCGTTGGATTATTGTTCTTCCTATTCGTGGATACGATTCAAGAAGGACTTGAGATGGCGGCAGTTGCACCTGGCGTCTTCCAAGGAGTTGGACTGGTGTGGTTTGGAGTGTTACTAAGTTGTCTATTCCTCATTGCCATGGATCAGTCCAGTGAGCGGAGGATGCAAAGTAAACACTCTGAAGGTAAGAATATTGCCTATAAGCTTGCGACTGGAATCGGGTTGCATAATTTCGGTGAAGGATTGGCCATAGGTGCAGCATTCGCAATTGGTGAAGCAGCGCTAGGTACATTCTTGATTATTGGCTTCACGCTTCACAATGTAACGGAGGGTATCGGAATTGCAGCACCATTATTGAAAGAGCGACCTACATGGAAAACCTTTCTGCTACTTGCAGTCATCGCCGGATCTCCTGCTATAGTAGGCACCTGGGTAGGTGGGTTTATATTTAATATCACATTTGCAGCTTTGTTCTTCGGTATTGGCGCAGGTGCGATTTTACAAGTAATCTTTGTCATATCTCGCATGATTATGAGACAATCGAGCAAAAGTGGAGCACCAGCTGTATCGTGGATGAATTTTGGTGGTCTGACACTTGGTATAGTTTTGATGTATGTAACAGCACTTCTTGTTAAATTTTAATTTTCAAAGGAGGGAAAGTATATGATCGGTAACATTGGAGTAGGCGGATTTGTGTTAATCTTTTCCATAGCGCTGTTATTCTTTGGTCCCTCAAAGCTTCCGCAATTGGGAAGAGCGATAGGAAGTACTTTGAGTGAATTTCGAAAAGGAACAAAGGAGCTTATTGAGGATGATAAAACAACTACAATTATAGGGAAAGACTCTTAAATTAGATTAAGAAGTTAGGGAAGGGTCTGTGCCCTTCCTGCTTCTTGCATTAGATACATGTGGAGTTGAGACAAATGAAAGAATTTGATGTCATAGTAATCGGAGCAGGTCAAGCAGGACTAGCTATGGGTTATTATTTAAAACAACAAGGTTTATCCTTTGTTTTATTAGATAAAGGGTATTCAATCGGAGAAGTATGGAGAAATCGTTATGATTCTTTGGTTTTGTTCACACCGAGAAGGTATAGTTCATTATAGATAGATGCACTTGGATTAATAGCCCTTTCAATCTATACAACTCAGCGGCTATTAATGCCTTCATACTTTGTGAATTTACGAGTTATGTGAAACCGATGTAAACACATGCTTTGAAAGCATTTCGAAGAGGCAGAAATTACTCGTTAATTCGGATTATGCCGTTTTTTTTCTCGAATTCATTGATATGTTGTTCGATTAGATATTCAATTTGCATAGCGATGGAGCGTTTATTTTTATCCGCAATAAATTTAATTTTTTCAAAGTTTTCTTCCTCTAATCGCAAGGTAAAAACACGTTTATTAGTAGCCATAAACCAGACTCCTTCAAAGTGATGTCAATATTATATCAATGTGAACAGAAAGCATATACGCTCACGTTGACCTCGAAGTGACATCACCATATAATAGTGAGTATTAAGGTTCACTTTCATGTCACCATTACGAAGGAGGGTGCAGAGTATGTTAAAGAATGTCAAAAGTTATTTGAATGACTTTGTCATGGTAAGGACAGACGAAATAGGAAGTAACGTTTTGATGAAACATGCTGAGTATCAAGAATTGTCCGAAGAACTTAAATCTAAATTACATGAAATTCTAAAGTATGTTCCAGAAGACCGGCGACAATTAGTATTCGATTATGAAGAGAAGGAACAGGCACAAATGGCATTGTCAGTCGAAATTATGTATAGACAGGGTTTAATAGATGGAGTATATCTGAATCGTAGACTGTCAAGTACAATAATACATGAATAAAATAATTCAAAGCATAGACAGGATAGGGGAAGGGCGTCGTGCAAGAATGAAAGCTCAGAAATCATATAAAAGCATGAACTTAACCATACTTTTATATGATAAAATTATTTTATAAGGGGTGATGGATTATGAAATGGAATAGCTTGCGTGAGAATTTTCCTGTTATACGCTCTGACAATGGCCCTCAGTTCATTAGCCATCTATTTGAAGATGCTTGTGTCTCTAACGGAATGATCCATGAGCGCATACCACCAAAGACACCAAATAAGAATGCACACATCGAATCATTTCATTCAATTTTGGAGTTGGAATGTTACCAACGTAATGAATTTGAGACTTATCCACAGACGTACATGATAGTGACCGCATTTATTCAACATTACAATCAAAGGCGAATCCATGGCAGTATCTATGATCTATCTCCCTACGAATACATGGATTCGATAGAGAAGCAGCTGGTAAAACCGAAGCAGATTAAAGTCTAAATCTCCAAAAACGAAGGAAAACAGAGCAATTCGCAGCTATTCTAAGAGAGTAATTGGTTAAGAGGTGTAGTGTCCTGCATAAGGGAGTTTAACCGGTCTCACTCTCTTTAAGCGATTGGACACGCAACCTAAGGTCAACTCCGCATTTAATATACCTAATTAGTAACCAATTGCGACCTACATGCCAGAATGTAAAGTATACTTAATAAATTTTACATGATAGTATCTATGGAATAATTGCCTTGGAGGAAAAGTCTGATGAAAAAGAGAAAATCTTGGCTTAATAAAATGCTTTTTTCGTATCTTCCGGCATTTTTTTTTATATCATGTGTTTTATTCTTAATAAGTTTTGTGACGATAAGTGAAAATATTAAGGAATCGACAGTGAAGTCGACTCAGGTATTTAACGAACAGATCAGTGAGGTTATTGAAAATTTTCTTTTGCTGATGGACCAAATCATTACTAACGAAATATTAATAAATGATACGTTCTTACAGTCCTTCGAAAATAGAGAAGAAGGATTCTTTGAGATCTATGAGATTGTTAATAAGTTGAACCGCATTTCTCTGAATTTTCCGATAATTGATTCTATATATATATTTCGTCAACGAGATCAACTGGTGTTGAGTGGGAATATGTTTATTGAATTAGATGATTTTTCAGACAGGGACTTTATTCTATCACAATTACAGGAGAGATCTGCTTTTTCCTGGACGGGCAAAAGGACTTATAAGGACCAAAAGGCAAGAGAGTCTAGAGACGTCATTTCTTTAGTGAGAAAAGTTCCTTTTCTATCAGGGGAATTGGGAATCGTTGTAGTAAATATTCGCATAAGTGCGATTAAAAATCTAGTTCTAAAAATGTCCAGTCACAATATTAATTTTGTGAATCTTTATGATCGGGAAGGGTACATGATTTTTAGTACCGAGGAGGTACTAAGCGAAGATAATCGTATCCAAGGTAAGGAAATGGTTAGGGCAACTTCCGATTATTCTGGATGGGAATTGAGTAGTGGAATTAAAGATGCGAGTATCTTTGGATTTTTTTCTGTTTTCCCTTATTTTTGGGCTAGTATTGGTTTTCTATCGATTCTAATCGGTGTGCTTTGGATTATGTATGTGACTCGAAAAAGTTATAAGCCTATCGAATCGATCATGAATCGAATTAATGAGGTTTTCATTAACAAAAATAATGACATATTTAGCAAAGGCAGGCAGGATGAAATGGGATTTATCTCCGCCGTGATCGACAATCTACTGGAAGAATCCCAACAATTTCATAATCAAAATGTGGAGGATCTCGTAAAAAAACGAAAGCATCTTTTTATGGAGCTTGTCGAGGGTCATCGCTCAATCGCACCTACGGAATGGAAGTCGGAATTAAATCGGCTGGGACTAGAGGAAGATTTCGATGAGATTAGTTTTGGTATATTAGAGATAGATAAATATCCGGAATTCTCCGACCTATATTCTGGCCAGGATCAATATTTACTTAAGTTTGTGATTCGTAGTGTCCTTAATGAAATTGCCCAGGACCAACCGTTCTCTATTTGGAGTGAATGGGTTTCCAGTTCAAGGTTAGGTATTCTATACATGGTGAAGCATCAGAGCGAGAATCATAATAAACAAATACCAAGTATAATTTCGCAATCGTGTAATAAGGCGATCATGTGGGTTGATGATAATTTAGACTTTACAATTACTATTGGAACGACGGGCTTGACGCAGAACATTGAGAATCTGCATCAATTATACGAAGAAGCATTAGAAACCTTAAATTACAAACCAATAATGGGCGGTCATCAGGTAATAAGTCACTCAGATATCAAATTCCAACCTCAAAAGGATATATTTAATCATTTACAGCTTATACGTATGATCGCCAAAGCTTACCATCTAGGGGAGGATTGGGTTCCATTATTCCAACGATTTTTTGAAGAAATTAAACTATCTTTTCTTCCACGCGAAGATATAGCCAGCTTAATCAATTATTTAATCAGTTTTCTGGACAAGGAACTGACTGCACTTCCTACTGAAATTTTGGAAGTTTGGAGAAAAAGTGCATTAAAGGATTTAAACCGGTTATGGGAACAATTTGAAACACTAGATGATTTTCAGAATAATGCGTATCAAATTTTGAAAACTGTTGAATCTGACATGAAGTCCTTAAGAGATGGCCATGCAAACTATCAACTTATTCATAAATTCAAAGAATACATCGAACAAAACTATGATAATTCGGATCTTTCTCTTGCATATTTGAGTAAAGTATTTGATCTAAGTGCCAGTTACCTAAGTCGATTGTTTAAAGATGAATTTGGCGAGAAATTCGTAGATTATTTGGCGAGAGTTCGCATGGATCGAGCTAAAGAGCTTCTGCGTGATACGATGGAGCCAGTGCAGGATATTGCCATAAAAGTCGGTTATGTGCATCCTTTTTCTTTTATCAGAGCTTTCAAAAAAATTGTGGGTATTACACCCGGAGATTATCGCAAATAAATATATAAAATTACGAATCTGATTTCGGAAAATATTGATGCATTGAGCTATGCTCAATGTTTTTTTTTTCTACGACAGCAAGATTAACTAGCAGTTCAGTTGTTCCCACTTTTGTT
>JBBDIY010000008.1:26497-49351 GCA_040880185.1 Paenibacillaceae bacterium | reverse complement strand
ACGGTCCGTGCCTGCCAGCTTATTTTAATGTTGACGGGGTACCTGAATAGTCACCTTAATTCCATGAGTTCGACAAGTAATGGTTGGTGTTGTTTCCTCCAAATTTGTAGTAACAAGATTGGAACAAACAAAACATAGTTCAATGTCTACAACTGAATGGGAAATTGGACAAACAACAGTATCAGAATCAACAATCGTTGTTACCTTGGGACTAAAAGGCTGTAACAATGGGATACCCGTCAATAAATGAGTACTTCTTTGTATCATATTTTCCATTTAGAACACCTCCAAGAATTGTTATTAGACTTTACGATTTCAGCTTATCCCAATCCTTGGATTTATTATATGATATATATCACAGGTTATTTAATTAATACACATCAATGCGTTCTTCTGTCATTGGCTGGCATAGATAATGTCTAGGTACTTCAACTACTTTACGGTTCTGCTTACGGATAATAATAAATTGTTCATTCCATGCCACAACGATACCCTTCACATCATTCGCTTCGATATTGTCACGCACGATTCGCACCTTGGTGCCTTCCACACGATATTCGTTTAGTTGTTCATCAGATAGCATATGGGTCAACCTCCGACTTTATTTATATTTAATACGGTATGAATTCCGCATGATCTATGCAGCTTAAGTGTGGTTATGATGATTAATAACTGCATTTATACAGTTAAAAATTAATATAAAGTTTAGTTTTGATGATTAACTGTAAAAATACATTTATTTTTGGAGATATTGCTCGATATCACGTCATCTCCGAAAATTAACTGTACTTATGCAGTTAAATCTTCTAAACGATGTTTTTAACCCGAAAATAACTGTATTAATACATGTAATGCGGTTCTTGAGCGGCTTTCGGTAGCTCTTGGGCGGCTCCAAGCTAAGAATGTCGTGCAACTCGTCACCCGTGTCTTAACCATTCGTTGAAAAAAACGACCCGAACACAATCGTCCGGGTCATAAGGTGCTATGTTCATACGTTAGACTGATTAGCCGACGTGTTCTTTGGAATCATTCGTCTCGTACCAGAAGTCCAACACTTTGCTAGACATGACACGCGATTGGATATATTGGATCTGCTGCTCTGTGAATGACTCTGTCCATTCGAAGGACAGTTCCTCACAAAGCTGAACAATTGTCAGCAATTCGGACCAAGCAACATAGCGTTTGTACCAGAAAAATTGAGGATGTTCACTCATATAGGGATACAAATCGTCAAATTCGGTGTGTTTGCAGTCTAGAGCCCTTTCAAAGTGGATCTTAGCAGCAGTTAGCTTAAGCATAAAAAACTCTTCGTTCAACCGCTCATTCCCCATAGTATAAACCTCCTCTCAGCCTCTTATGTACTATTATATAGAAAAAACGTAACAGTGCAAAGGAAAAAATCGGAACTCCTTCACCAAACCTTTACCATGACAAGCTATTCGAACCTAATCTTACCATCTTGAAGTGAAGCAATCTTAACTAGCGATTCTACTCGTATACCTTGATCACGAATTGTACGAGCCCCTGCTTGAAATGACTTTTCAATGGCTATACCAACACCAACAAGTGTTGCACCTGAGCGTTCGATGATCCGAATCAAGCCCCGAGCGGCGTCGCCATTAGCAATAATATCATCGATGAGTAGCACACGATCCTCCGGATGCAGGAATTTTCTGGACACTAGCATATCTGTAACGATCCCTTTGGTGAATGAAGGCACCCGCTCACTATAAGCTTCTGGGTCGGATACTAACGTTTTCCTACGTCTTGCAAATACGAGTGGTACACCGAGCTCCAGAGCCGTAGCAAATCCAAGTGAAATGCCAGAGGATTCTATCGTTAATACCTTCGTGATCTTCTCTTCCGAATAACGCTTAACGAATTCTCGACCGAGCTCCATGATCATCTGTGGGTCTACTTGCTGATTCAGAATTGAGTCAAGCGTGATGACGTGATCCGAAAGCACTTCTGATTCCTGTAATATCTTTTGCTGTAAGAAATCCATGCTCATGACCTCCACTACATCTAGTTTTTGATAACTTATCATACCAGAGCCTCAAGTTTCAAGCATGATGCTGATTCTTAAGACCTATTTTGTAAATATATGCAACATTATGAATAGATATGGCGTCTATATATATGAGAAACGGCAAAACAATGCATGCGGTGATATGACACATGAATGTAAACGCTCTTTTGATCTTATTTACGATTAATCCGCATTATTAGGGCGAATTCCACCTTTGAGAAGGTAATCTGATAAGAGTATGATTGGAAATGTTCAAAGATGGTTAATGGATATATATATGCGTATGAGAGGGGCGTAGCAATCATGATTCCGAACGGTAAACAGTATAAAGTATGGTTTCTTCTCACGGTAATCAGTTTGCTCATTGTAGGATGCGCGCCCTCGCCAGAGGAAACTCTTGAGAATGCTAGTATTACAGAACCGAATTCGGAGGTCAAGCCTTCGTCCAAACCGGTCGTCGATCATCATACTAAGAATCATCTAACCGTTTCATCTAAAGACCAGCCGGCAGCAGTGGTGAATCCAAAAGATGAAGCTACAAAAGATGAGGCTACAAAAGAAAAGGTTGTAGTAGCCGATGAAACTAAATCTCAGAGTCAATCTACAGATGCTAAGGTATATAATGTGACAGAAGATTATGACGTTTCCAACCCTACACTAATGGGTTTTACAATGAATGCTACTACGGATCAAGTGTTAGAGCGATTCGGCAAGCCGCTAAGTGAATCCATCATGAATGACGGATCGGATCCATTGCAAATTTATGAATACCCTGGATTCATCATTGGATTCAATAGCGCGAACCAGATCGTGTTCATTGAGGTAAATTCCTCGGAGGTTAATCCTGGTCTGAATGATTTACATATAGGTCAGACTGTGGAAGAAGCGCGACATTCACTCGGCACGCCCGATTCATTGAATGAATACGTAATGATCTATTCCTCCAATCATTTAATTATGAAACTAGATATTGATCCAAATTCTAATATCATTCGCTCTATTAAATTGTTCGCAGAATAAATCGAATTATTCATTAATAATTAACCGCTAATCTAGCGGTTTTTTCTTGCGTTCAAATCGGATTGAAGACATGTCATGCACCTCCTCAACATACATTAGTATAGCCATCGGACATGCACGAGGGGGTGACATATGAACATGCTGGGTAGATCATTACTCATTGGCTTCACCTATATAGGTACCATTGTAGGAGCAGGCTTTGCAACTGGTCAAGAGATTCTTCAGTTCTTCACCTTATACGGTAGAATGGCCACGTTAACGATCATCATCTCTTCGATTCTATTCATATGGCTGGGTACGAAAGTCATGGTGATCTCTCATGACATTAAAGCCCATTCCTATGAGGATATGAATATTCATCTATTCGGTTCATTCGTAGGGCGTTGGGTGAGTTTCCTGATGCTCATCTTATTGCTGGCTATCACTACTGTGATGCTCGCTGGGGCAGGATCTGTGTTCAGTGAACATCTTCACATGTCCTACCAAGTTGGACTGCTGATTACGATGTTGTTGGCTTACTCCGTCATTATTAGAGGAATGACAGGAATTAAGCTCGTGAATTCTTTGGTCGTACCGATTATGCTCATCTTCACTATTATTGTCTTCAAGCTTGCTATTCAATCACCTAGTGGATATAATTTTCTCCATTTGACATCAGACTATCCTGCCTGGCGCATATGGCTTTCTCCATTTATGTATACCGCGTTCAACCTTGCGATATCCCAAGCTGTGCTCGTCCCCTTAGGGGCAACATCACCAGATATTCGAACGATTCGTCTGGGTGGTATGATTGGCGGCGTAGGCATCACCATCATGCTATGGATTGGTCATATAGCGTTATCCGCACATATGCCCGGAATAGCTCAGTACGAAATTCCTATGGGTCATATTATTACGCCGCTCGGTCCGTGGGTGTATATGATGTTCATCTTTATTATTTATGCGGAAATCTTCACAACACTAATAGCTGATCTTTACGGATTATCACTTCAGCTCGAGCGGCGAACTTCCATACATCCGCAGATTATGGTTATCATTCTACTTTTTATCTGTTATGTAGTGAGTCAAATCGGTTTCCGTACACTGCTATCTACCTTATATCCGCTCATGGGACTCATCAGTCTGGCTTGGCTCGTTGTCATTATTAAGAAACGTCGATTCAGTTTTCGGGGATGAACGCACAATAACACCAAGCCTTACGACCATGAACATCATACCCACGAGCACAAAGATGATGGCACAGAATAAATAGCCATAATGATAATAAGGGTAGCTATCTCGATCGCGTATAACAGCGAATAAATCTGCGATCATCAACATCATTCCGATCACGAATACCCCGATGGCTGCGTAATCCATCGCCGTCCATGAACGCAGTACATCTCTGATCTCCACACTTTGACCCTTGTAACCTGCTTCTATATCCGATTGTTGCTGTTGCTCGTGCTGTTGCTCGTGCTGTTGCTGCTGTTTGCGCATTTCCATCACTGACCACACGGTATAGAACGCTGCACCAGTAACAATCAATCCAACGCACCCACCAAAAATAATAAGTATTGTATACATGAGGTCCCACCTTTCTTAATCAACAACGGATAGTGAAGCGACTAAACCTATGAACAGCAAGAATGCGATGAGCGGCATGAGCCACAATATCCTCATCATTACCGTATCAGATATAAAAGGTAGTGGGTGCCACAGCAATCGAATCGTTCTTCTGCATAAATTGTTGATCATCTTCTCGCCTCCTCCACTTCAAGATCGATCAGTTGCACACGTGATAGTGCCGATTGCAATGCAAGTGCGACATGCTCATGACAGGTGAATATGATGATCTGATGTCTCATTGCCACATCGGATAACACCATAAGTGTACGGGCAAGTCGATCTGCATCAAAGTTAACGAAGATATCATCCATAATGAGTGGAAGTGCTACAGTCTTCGAGTATTCATCGGCTAGTGCAAATCGCATCGCCAAATATAATTGTTCTGCTGTACCTCGACTTAGATATGTACTGTCTAGCTGCTGACCGTTCTCACGTTCAACGAATATACTCTTCTCCCCAATCCGTGAGACAACTCTGACGAACTGTCCATCCGTGATCGTGCGCATGTAATGTGAGGCTCTGAGTAGTACGCCGGGCTGTCGTTCGCGTTCATATATTTCCTTCGCGCGACGCATAAGTTCTGCGCTTAACGCCAGTTCTGCCCATTTGGAAGTCAATTGTTGGTACTCGGCAATATGTTCCTGATGTCGTTGGAGCAGTTCAGCATGCTGACCGCCACTCTGCAGATTATCCATCTCCTTACGAAGTCCCCCACGACGATCCTTGCTCTCATTCAATCTAAGCTCGATCTGCATCACTGCTTCACTTACTGCAATCAATTGTTGCTCTAGCTGAGCTATATCGGATTGCTCCAAGGTTTGGAACAGCTGTTGTTGATGCTCTTCCTTGACCCAAGTGAATATAACGACTTCAAGATGACGTTTACTCTGCTCCAGCTCTATTCGTCGATCATACAACCTCACCGATCTCCGAAGCTCATCTTCGTCCTTAGCATGAACAGCCTCTAACAATTCGCTCAGCTTATTGTGCATATTCATTACTTTACCTGAGCATATGTGTTCGCGACTAATAAGTTCATTCAGCTGTTGCTCGATATGACGACGATTTTCCTGAATGCTGAGTTGGGTATCCAGCTGCTCTTTCAGCTTCTTCAACTCATATACAATATGGGTTGAATTCAGAGGAATGTCCAAGCCTAGTTGGTTGAGGAATCGGGTCGCCGTTCGTTCGAATGAATGCTGAGACTCCTCATAAACTGCAAGCTTGTTGCTCATTCTCGTTATTTGATCGTATAGCTGAAGGCCTGATT
This sequence comes from Paenibacillaceae bacterium, assembly GCA_040880185.1. Classification (GTDB taxonomy): domain Bacteria; phylum Bacillota; class Bacilli; order Paenibacillales; family UBA4045; genus UBA4045. The sequence goes on along the minus strand of JBBDIY010000008.1, from coordinate 43,424 downwards.
CCGCATATTGGAACATCGTGCTCATTGATTCCACGGATAGATCAACTGGTAGCTGATATTGCTCCAACCATTGACCCCATTCTTGCTTTAATATAGCCTCGTCCTGCTGTTGCTTCGAATCAAGCTCCGTCATGGTAGCTAACCGATTAACTCGTTCATCAAGAGCCTGCACCACAGTTCGCAGCTGGTTCTCCGCATCCTGTAGCTCTTTATCTGCTTGCATATATTCGTTAATCTGGAGTAATACAGATTCAACCCATGGCTCCAGCTGTTGAATGGATGCCATTGCATCCGTACGCTCTCTACCTTCTGACCAGCTCCGACCAGCTGCTGCTTCAGCATGTCCAGTATGGCTTGTTGGGAGCATACTCAGCTTACTGCACAACTGCTTAAGTAGCTCATCCCATTGTGATCGAACACGCCCAACCTCCTGCTCCATCCGGTCACGATGTGTAGAAGCTTCACGATATAACGAATCCTCCATCTCCGGACGTGCCATTCTACTATCCTTCTGTAGCCACAAGTACACATTAAATAAGCCCAACAGGAGGAAAATAACAATACCCGTCATCATTCTGTTCAATCCGAGGATCATCCACAAAGGCAGTACGATATTAAGAGCAATCGCTAGGAGCTTAACCTGTGTATTCTGAGGTTTATCCTTTAATACCCGTTGATACTCTGGTCCTCTTCGGGTTCGAAGTAATTGTTCATTACGGTGAGCATCAGCTAAACGTTCTTCCACATGGGCCACATCAGATGCTTGTTTCTTCGTACGTTCCCAGAGCTTATGAACTTCAGCCTCATAACTATGAACCTGTTCACGTCCCATAGTTATCAATGATGGGAACAGGCTGTCCATCTGCTGCGAAATTTCATTCAGCTTAATCTGTTGCTCTCTCTTCGTGAACCGATATTGGTCCGCTTGCTCCACTAACCGTTCACGATCGTTCAATCGAGATTGACGATGTTGATCGTTGCTGTCAAATCGTTCAGCATAAGCACTCACTTGTTCTCGATGATGAATCGATAGCGGGAATTGTTGCAATTGATCTTCGGTCCAATCCAGTGAGATTAACCGCAAATACCGCTGCAATTGTACACGATAACCTTCCATCTCAGCTGAATGATCAGCTACCCTTGCAGCGGAATCGGTATAAACAATTGCAGCCTCCAGCAGTTGCTCCAACTCGGCTCTCTGTTCGATCAGCTGCTTATTCACAGTCAATTGACTCAACTGCTCTGTCGCATCGATACGACCTTGTTGGATGCCCTGTAGCTCCATATAAGCTCGTTCTAGATTTTCTTGTGCTTGTTCGAACCGTCCTAAGACGTTCTCTGGGAAATCAATGAATTCCGGCAGGTCTCGAAGCTCACTCTCAACCTCAAGTAGTTGAATCCACGAGTCCCTAGACTGCAGACATTTGTTTAACCAATCCAATTCTTCTCTATGAAGCGAAAGCTCATTCTCATCTATCGCAATGATCTCATCCAAGCTTGCTAATTCGACTTGCCAGTCTTGAAATCTTCCGCTTCTTTCTTTACTCCGCCGGAGCTCAAGTTCGCTCTGTTCAATCACGCGAAGCTGCTCATTTATCGTCTGCTTCGTGCCATTCCGTTTATAGAGTAGCTCCATCTGTTGAGCTAGCTTACGTTCAGCTTGTGCCATCATACTACCACTAATACCCATACCCGCGTTGAACAGAAAGCCACTAATTTCCTCCGCATGCAGGGTGTCGATTTGTTGCAGTTCGCTAAGACTAAAAGCAAATAAATTCCGATATAAATCTGCAGTCAAACCACCTAGTAATGATTGTAATGCTGCTTCTCCCGCTTCCGTCCCGCTAGGGTACACTAGCTTCAACGAGCCATTCTTCTCATAGCGCTCGAGACGGATTTCTGTGCCCATAGGATCTAATATGGTTAATGCCCCGCCATGCACACCACCGCTGAGCGGTTCATAGCGTTCAAGCCTGTTATTTCGCTTAGGAAAGCCAAACAGCATGGAACGAACAAAGCTCATTAATGTGCTCTTACCCGCTTCATTGTGACCATAGAATACGATTGCCTGTGCATCTATATCCAAATCAAATGTACGCTCTCGGTGAATACCGAAACCATTCACATACATACGGTGAATTTTCACGCGGACCACCCGCCTTCACCTGACAGCTCATCCGTATTCCGTTCACGTGCGGAACGAATCCATTGTTGCATCTGCTCGAGATCAGGCTTCTGCAACCATTTACTTGCCTTCATATTGCCGAGGAGCGGTTCCAATGCTTGTTCGCACACTTGTCTTAATAATGCATCATCATGTAACAAGGTTTGTGACAATCTGAGCATATCTCCGATGAAGCTTTCCTGCTCCAATAACTGATCGAACGGAACCTCAGCACCTGTCTCTACACGACAAGATTCAATCCAGATGAAATGGCCTGCTCGTCCAGCATTACTGTTCTCAGTAGCTAGACGTGTCTGTTCATCACGAAATTCATCGATCAACTCAGCAAGCTGTGTTCCCTGAGTAAGCATTCGATGAAGCGGTCCTCTTCCTGTTAAGGTAAGACGAACGACCGCGGGTATATCCGGCAATTCTTCCTGTAAATCTTTAATGAATTGATCCAGACTATCCTTGAGATCCTGCTCATCCTTAAGCTGATCAATAGACAGAGCACGTTGCTCCCATCGTAATACTTCCGTTGGATGGAAGTTAAGCGTCGTCTCCCCAGATTCACTAACCTCAACAACATAACAGCCTTTGGCTCCTGTTTCCTTCACACTTCGCCCTTGTATATTACCAGGATAAACGATGAATGAACGAGTTGGATCCTGATGAAGCACACGCCGACTATGAATATGTCCTAATGCCCAATATTGATAACCAGCCCGAATAAGCTGTTCCTTCGTACAAGGCGCATAATTGTCATGACTCGCATCACCATCCACATTGGTATGTAGTAGTGCAATTGAATAAACCCCTGGAGAAGGGGTTGGAAATTTAGGTACTAGATTGTCTGTTACCGATGCTCGCCCATAGGATATACCACTGATCGTGGCTATCGTTTGACCATCGATTGTTATGTGTGGTTCAGTTCTAACCTCATCTGAGCCGAACACATGCACATGCGATGGCCAGTCTAACCGAGCTCGGGATCCATCCTCGGAATCATGGTTACCATGAATGATATACACGTGTATACCTGCATCAGACAAGCTGACCATCGCCTGCTGGAACCTAAGCTGAGCACGCAACGACCGGTCCGACACATCGTACACATCACCACTTATGACTACAAAATCAACCTGTTCACGCTTTGCTACCTGTACCATACGCAGAAGGGCCAAGAAGGTAGATTCGCGTATATATTCACGAATAGCAGGCGGCAGGTTGGTCAATCCCTTGAATGGACTATCAAGATGCAAGTCCGCCGCATGTAGAAATCGAAACGGTTTCAATAGAAGTCCTCCTCGTCAGTCATCGATATAACTGGCATACATCTGTTTCATCTGTTGGATAACACGATTCAACGAATAGGTTTTCTTGGCCTTCTCTCTCGCGGCCTTGGCCAGGTTAGCTCGGAGAACAGGATCTACGATCATCCGCTCGAGTGCATCAGCCAGAGCCTTAACATCATCTACCGGAATCAATAAACCATTCTTTCCATCCTCTATCTGTTCTGCAATACCCCCTACATTCGTTCCGACAAGGGCTAGCCAACAAAGCGCTGCCTCCGCGAATACTGAACCGAATGCTTCCGCCCTCGATGGTAATACGAATATATCGAAGAAGGGCATAAATTCTTCAGGATGCAACATGTAACCGTAGAATATCGTCTCTTCGTATATATTCAAGTCTACAGCTAATCCTTCAAGTTCCTCACGAATAGGTCCATCCCCAATAATATGCAATACGTAATTATGTCCTCTCTTCTTCAGCTCGGAGCATGCTTGGAGCAGAACATCCAAGCCTTTGGCAGGGATAAGCCTGCACACCGTGATGAGCTGTGGAACCGCATTATCATGGTGGGATGGACGAAACCGCTTCTCATCGAAGCCATTGGGTATGACGATGATTCGATCAGGATAATGGACAAAGTTCGCTAAGTATTGACGGAATGAATGCGATACGGTCACTATACGATCTAGTTTAGATTCCAATTCCCCATATATACTCGTGAGAAATTTCTCTTCTAATCCACCCGGTTGAATACGTCCATTCAGGATGAGCTCTTTCTCATAACTGGAATGGATCGTAATAACCACTGGGGTGTCGGGGAAGAGAGATTTCATAACTAACCCTGCGATCGGATGATGAGCGTGAATAAGGTCGTATGTCTTCTTAATTCGCATATTCGCCCACCACAAATAATCTTTATATGTTTGTAAGTATTTGTCGATAATAGGATTACCAATAAATTCATTGATGTCAAAGGTATCAAAGACGAGTACATCTGTACCTTTAGATCGAATCCGTTTGGGCAACGAGAACAGTTCCATCTCCATACCCATCTTCTGGAACCGTTCTTGAATATAAGGAACCATTGAGGACACTCCGCCTGGTTGTTCTGGAGGAAAGAATAGTGCTTGTAATATGTTCATGACCAACCTCACCTTCTGAATTCTCCTCCTTATTTTACCTCATTGACTAGGGGAATTGAAAGATCAGGTATATACAGAAATTCATAACTCAAATATGGTTGATTCTGGTATAATAGAAAAGATTGTTCCACTATTCTCACACTAGGAGTGTACCATGGAAATCTCGGAATTATTTTTCGGTAAAATCGGCTATATTTACTCCTATTCTTCTACAATCCTTATCCTCAGTTTAATGCTTATTACCTCCATGCGTTTATTCATGAGTCGTCGTAAGAAAGCTTACTTCTCACTGACGATCTCGTTAGCGATAATTATTGCCCAATATGTTCTGCTCATTATCTATGCATTGAATCATCATACAGATCTTGAATCAACCGAATATCTAGCTCAGCTACTGCAGGTTCTCGCCTTTATTCTCATTAATATGGGAATTTACCAGCTTTATAATGCCTCCAAATCGAGAGAGTACACCTACTTCCTATCTTTTGTAGCTATAGGCATCTTCATTGGCTTGCTCAGATATTATTTGGTTATCAGTCATGCTAATCCAAGTGTTCAATATTTGCGTTATCAGAGCATCTGGATTGAGATTTATCTGCTACTCTTAACCTTTCTTGGTTTCTATATGGTATCTCCACATATCGGTCAACGATTAAAGTATCGGATTGCATTAACGATCTATTTCTTTACACAGCTCTCACGGATTATTAACCATTATATATTATCGGAGCCGAAGTCCTCTTTATTGCTCGTTGAGAATTTTGCTCCCATCCTCTTCTATATTATTCTATTTATTATTATATTCGATCGAGTTGTCGAGCTGCTCCAGGCGATCTATGATTCCTCAATTAAAGATGGATTAACTAGCTTGTTTAACCGGCATTACTTTTTCAATCGGGTGGCAGAATGTATTAATCGCGGTGAACGCGTATCCGTTATTTTCTGTGATATCGACAATTTCAAGAAATTGAACGATACCAAAGGTCATCAGATGGGTGATAAGGTATTGAAGCAAGTGTCATCTATCATGATGGAAGAGAGCGAGAACATTGGGATTGCTGGTCGCTACGGTGGGGAAGAATTAGTCATATTACTCACGGATACATCACTTCGGGTAGAGATTGTTGCAGATAAGGTTCGTCGTAGAGTTGAGGCTGAGACTGGGGTTACCGTTAGTATCGGCTATAGCAAATATCGCAAATCTGTCTCACCACAGGAATTAATTGAACAAGCAGATATGGCCATGTATCAATCGAAGAAGACGGGGAAGAACAGGATCACAGCATATCCTTCTCAATGATCACACCTACTCAATAATGAATAAATCTTCAACTTGCTTATCTAGCAATTCACATAACCGTTTAGCCGCAGCTGGCCCAACTGACTTCTCACCACGCTCGATCATGCTAATATAAGCATGGCTTAAGTCAGTCCTACGCGCTAGTTCCCGTTGTGATAAACCCTTAATAATTCTTGATCTAATAAAAATATCCTTCTTCGCAATGATCTTCATACTTCGCCCTCCCCATATCTCCACAAACGTTCTCATTTTGTTCCCATTACGTCCTCATTCTATCAATTATGAATTGCTATTGCAACCATTATTGATAGCTTATGTTATATTTGGGTAAATAAGTTCACTCTCTTCTCCTTGTATTCACTAATATACGCATGATATGATATTATTGTTCACTAATGTTTACTATAATATTCTTTTCATAACAGGGGGATCCTATGCTATTCTACGAACAATTAAAGGGCATTCGCAAACAAAGAGGGTTCACCATCCGCGAGGTAGCTGGACGTTCTGGCGTATCCGCCGCATACATCTCACAATTAGAGAACGGTCAACGGGGGACCCCTTCGCCAGATATTCTCCAGAAGCTATCTGAAGGGCTCGAAAGCTCCTATTCACAATTAATGCAAATCGCTGGTTACATCGATACAGATCCCTTGTATGAAACGGCCAACAAAAAACCACTCAACCTTCGCGTCATACTGCGCGAGCATCAAGTGGCATTGGATGGTAAGGTACTTACTGAACAAGATGTGCAATGGATTGAGCGCATGCTTACCGCGATGTTCAGTCGATAGCTTACATATATGTAATCGGATCAACGGAGCCTGCTTCCGCAAAACCTCTTAGTCTAAGAACACAGCTATCACATTCCCCGCAAGCCTCCACTCCGCCGTTATAACATGAAGTTGTTAATACATAGGGTACGTCCAAGCGTAAACCTTCACGGACGATATCCGCCTTCGTCATATCGATCAGTGGCGTGTGAATCCGCATCGTCCCACCCTGCACACCTACCTTGGTAGCAAGCGCTATGACCTCATTCACCTTGGCAATAAAGTTCGGTCTACAATCGGGATAGCCACTATAATCCAATGCATTCACACCTATATAAATCGCCTCTGCGCCGATTGCTTCTGCATAAGAGGTTGCAATCGATAGGAATAGTAAATTCCGACCAGGCACATAGGTTACCGGTATGTCTTCATTCTCATTATGATTGTTCATACTCTCATTGCTGGTCTCGACCTTATGTGCTTCCATTCGCGGCACATCAATCTGATCATCAGTTAATGCACTCCCGCCAAAGTCTCTTAAGAACGGTAGTGTGATGAGCTTCATCCGCTCTCCAACACCGTAATAATCAGCTACTTTACGCGCATTTATTAATTCAATTCGGTGGCGCTGTCCATAATCAAACGTAAGTGGATATAAGGAATAACCTTGCTCATCTGCAATTCCCATACAAGTCGTGCTATCTAGACCACCACTTAGAATAATAACCGCCTTTTTCATATTCATATTCACTCCTACACTCCCCGGGTTGCTGGGTCCCATATGATCTTATGCAGCTGTAAATTTAACTTCACGTGCGATAACCCATGCTCCAATAACAGTTGAACAAGTCGTTCGGGCTTCATGCTCTCCCACACTGGGCTGAATAATGCTAACGCCTTGGTTGGATATTGCTCTAGCACCTGCTTCGCTTCCATAAAATCAGCATCTGAGGCAATTACAAATTTAAGCTCATCACAAGAACGAAGAATGTCTAGATTAGAGAGCACCATCTTCCCGACCTCGCCGGACCCGATCAACTTATAGTCCATGACATATCTGACCTTGAGCGAGTGAATCCGACCCATGAATAAGGCAAGGTCGATCGCTCCATTCGTTTCCACATGGAGATCAACAAGTCGATCCACTCCTGCGACCAACGCTTCTATTAATGCCAAAGAATGCTCGCCGTACAATAGTGGTTCCCCACCAGTTAAGCATATCCTTGTCGATTTATATTGATTGACCTGTGCCACAATCTCATCGATCGTCATTGTACTTTCTGCTTCAATGGGAGGATAGCTATACTTGGTGTCGCACCAAACACAACGAAGATTACATCCGAACAAGCGGACGAATATCGTTGGGAAGCCTGCCCCAGTACCTTCTCCTTCGACGGTTTCGAATATTTCTACCATCGGGAGACGAATAGATCCGCTCATTGTTAAGCCTCCATCATCTGTCGGGATACCCCTGCATAGCTCGTAGGTGTTTCCCACAATCGAAGCTCATCTAACTGTATGCGAGGCAGCCATCCTTCTTCTTCCAATGCAAGTTGCAGCTGCTCATATATCCATACGACCATATTCTCCGCGGTAGTGTTCATGAGCGGTAAAGCTTCATTCAGATAACGGTGATCCAGACGATCAATGATTCGTTCTTTAGTTATTCTTTTCATATCAGCGAAATCAATCGTCAGACCACGTTCATCTACCTTGCCTGACATGATCACTTGTAGCTTATACGTGTGTCCGTGTAGGTTCTTACACTTTCCTTCATAGCAATGAAGATGATGTGCGCTGTCAAATGTGAACTCCTTCGACACCTGCACGACCTTGTCATGATATTTTAATTGATCAGGCTGGATGTCCTGACCGATAATCTGCACTTTGTTCGGTATGTGGAAGCTCATAGCTTGTATCCCCTCTCGACGCCAGACGAATACAGAAATCGACGCCATTCATCATTCAACGAGTATAACTCGTTTTCAGTATTCCATTATATCATGAATCAACAGACTTGCGCTCAAATGGATGGGATAAGTTATGTTGGATTTCATGTAATCGATCGTTCTCACCACGTAAATCCCATTCCAGCTTCTCCGTTAACGCCTCAATGTGTTGAACAACCCCTTCAGGCAAATCCACTTCTGGTAATGACTTAACGATATATAATAAGCACTGGATCGTCTCTTCCATGAGACCCTTCTTATTCCCATCTCTCACCACACCTGCTAGGAATATCAGATGTGCCAGCTCCTTCTGCGTATAGATCAACTTCCCATTCCCCCTACTTATAACTCGTTCGCATCCTTCCTACATTATCTCTCATTTCTCGATAGGTTACCAGATTAAAGCAGGGTAATATTACTAATTATTATTCTTGTTGTATAAGTGCAGAATGCTAGCTATAAAGTGGATATTGAAACTGTCGATTAATTCTCAAGTGAAAAGATGGTTTGCGTGAAGCTCAGAAGCATATGCTCCCGTAGCGAGTTTTCTCCGAAATCCAAAATACCGAATTAATCGACAGACTCATATTCCGCTCTACAGCTAGCTTTCGCTACAAGTCCCTAGTTAATGCAACGTATCATTCTCGAAGAAGATGTCCTCGATCCGCTTGTTCTCGTGAAGCATCGTTAAGTTCAACGATTCATATTCCTTTTCTTTCTCCAATTCACGCAGTAATGTGATACCCACTCTCTCTCTATCCTTCGAACGGGTCGGCTCACGGAATTCGATGAAGCCCGTTAGGCGGCGATGGGAGATGTCAACTGTCGCCCGACCAATCGGCAATCCCTCACGAGCGTGTTCATATATGTCATACGTTAAAGCATCGGCATCATCACGGATAAGCTTAGCGGAATATTGACGGCTCTTCGCAAGGTAATCACGGTCATCGCTAGATGTACGATTCCCCCGAATCCCATCCTTCGTATGCTCTTCGCTCTCCCCCCGAAACCCGCTGGTCTCATCCTGTTCCCACTGATCCTCGAACGCTATCATATCCTCATGTGTTAACTCGATCGACTCTAGTGTGACTCCCTGATACTTCATCTCAATCTGAAAAGAATCTATCGCATCTTCATCGAAATCGGATACAATCAAATCCGCGGCCGCCTCAATCTCATCCTCGCTCGGCTTCACCATCCAATTCACCTCGCCGAACACCTCGGATTCCTCGATCACGAACAAAGCCTCTGCTAACCATGCTTTCTTCTTGCCATAGATATGGTACTCAATTCGATTATCATCTTCACCAACGATAACAAGCTCGAAGCGAATAGGTTTCCATTCATCGTCATCATCGTTCATTGTATATTCATCTCGATCACCAGAATCGATAATATCCTCTAGTCTTGAGTCATCGAGCATATCCTCGAATATCTCATCATCCTGTTCATAGTCCAAGCTCTCATCAAGCTCAACATCGAAGCTAGTAACAATATGGTCAAACTTCGCATACGTGACTAGAACCTCGCATTCCTCAACGTTTAAAGCATCCGCTAGGGAATGAATATAATCATCCGCCCACCTGGCTACCTTATTCTTTTCTTGTAGGGATAGCATCGCCTTATCCAATTGGATCGAACCTATTAACCGATCCCTCTCCCGATAAATGAGGGTAACAGTTCCGGCATATTTGCCATCCATTTCAAGATCATTTACTTCTCCACCTGCTGTTCGAAACTCCGGTCTTAAGATAATCTGTGCCATCACCATGTCTCCTTCCGATATGTTGAACCTATGATCTTCCATAGATTGTCCCAATTCAGAAGAAGTATCCATGCTATTAGCCTGATTACTTTGTTGTTACCAGACAATATTGCTGTAGTGCGAGATGAACGCCTTCCTCATCATTAGATGCCGTTATGGCATCTGCACTCTGTTTCATATCTTCAGGTGAATTATCCATCACGACCCCAAGTCCTGCGAATTCGAGCATCTCCAGATCATTATAATAATTGCCGATCGCTAATATATCTGCAGCCTGTATGCCCCAACGATTCGCCAACGACTTTAACGCATTGCCTTTATTCGCTTCTAAGTGCATAACGTCGATAAAATTCTCACCGCTGCGAATAATCTTCAATTGCGGATGACCCATATTCGGCCAATCCAGAGTGAGTTGATCTAACACATCACTTTCAGCATATATCGATATTTTTACAACGTCTTCCTCTATGCTCATTACATCATCAATCTGTCTCGGGACCACCAAATATTGCTTATACATCTCCCGCTCCACATCCGTCAGATGCTCCAAGTAATGTTCAAACGCCGTATTCACGTCAAAGTGAATCTGATTCAATCTGCAATAATCTACGAACGGCTGCAATTGATTCATATGGAATGCGAATTGATGAATGAGCTTTGATCCTTCCGACTCCACAGTCGCCGCTCCATTGTGTGTAATCACTGTACCTTCAAGCCCAAGCACCTCAAGTAGCGGCAGTGTAGATGTAGGTCCTCTACCCGTACATAATACAATGTGTGCTCCTTGCCTATGGACTTCCTGGATCGTTAGTCGTGTGGATTCTGTAATCTCATATTGGTTATTAATTAATGTTCCATCTACATCTAAGGCAATCAGCTTGTATCTCATAAAGTTAACCCCATTTCTATATCCTGTAAATTAAACTGTCGTGACTCGATCCTTATCGAGAAATCTCTGTAAATTAAATACTCACACACCCTTAAGTCCACGCAATTCCTCATCCGTTAATTCCCGATATTCTCCTAATGCAAGCAAAGGATTTAATAGCAAGCTGCCCATCTGAATCCGTTTCAGGTACACCACCTGCTTATCGACAGCTTGGAACATCCGTTTGACCTGATGAAATTTGCCTTCATGAATCGTCAATTCAATGATTGAGATAGGTGGCGAGTTTACTTCATCAACTTTCTTAATGATTAATTGTGCTGGCAGCGTTACATACCCATCATCTAATTCTACTCCCTTGGCAAAATACACCTGATCTACTTCCCCCACCACACCTTCGATATGAGCATAGTAAGTTTTCGGCACATGCTTGCGTGGTGATAGTAAATTATGGGCTAGCTGACCATCATTCGATAATAGCAGTAAACCTTCTGTATCTTTGTCCAGCCTTCCTACAGGGAATATGTCGAACACGCGTAAAGATTCATCTAATAAGTCCAATACAGTTCTCTCACGGCCATCCTCAGTCGCAGATATGACGCCTTGAGGTTTATTCAGCATCAAATAAATGAATGGTTTATATGCAATCCGTTCACCATCGAATTCAATGAGATCAAGCTCTGGTGTGACTTGTAACCCCGCGTCTTTAACGATGCGCCCATTCACCTGAATCCGACCTTGCTTCACAATCTTCTTCAACTCACTACGTGAGCCAACTCCCATGTGAGACAGCACCTTATCCAATCGTTGTCGACTCAAGCTATGTCCTCCTCCAGCCCGCGGGATATTCATTCTTCAGCATACCATCCAGCCACTTGCCCCAGCCTACCGGGTACCCTTCTACTGTGACTAAACAGTATCCCTTGGAAGGTGTTTGTGCACTTGCCTTGATCATCATATGATCCGATAGGATTAATGTCTCACCTCGTAAATAACGAATAATCTCCTCAGAGTCCACTGGGAAATCGAACACACGCAGGGCATCATCCTTATAAAGCCCCATCGCGAGAGCGTGTGATGGCTCGAATCGATTTTTCTTCAAGATGCCGACGAACCATCCCGGCCGAGCTACATTAATTCGTGACATATCAGGTAAGTCCCAATTCGTCCAGAATACATGGCTGCCGTAGCATACCCATTGACCTTCAATCGAGTGCCTTAGATTGTTTCTCATGAAATCAAACCATAATTCAAGGTCCTCGGTTTCCTTAGACCCGTTCGGCGCTTGAGCAGGCTTACGATGGTTAGATTTATCGTTCATTGTCGATTTAGCCGCCAGCTGATGGCTAGAGATGTTTGGGTCGCCGTTATGACACAATACAGCCATATAATGGCCTTCTCCTTGAAGTAGGTGTGGCCATAATCGAACTGTGCCTTCCACTGCCAAGAGTGATTCCGGACTGAAGGTTTCCGTGGAATGCCAGTCCTCACCTTGAATCCAATCCCCTCTACCTGAAGACCAGCCGTACATATTGTCGATTCGTTCGACATTGAAATCAGGGTGACTATCAAGGAATCGAGCAATCGTTGCTTCATTCTCTTCTGGAGAGAACGTACAGGTTGAGTATACGATTCGTCCACCAGGTGTGAGGAGAAGAACAGCCGCTTCTAAGATTGCCTTCTGCATCAGCGAGCACTTCGCCACAGAATGGGTATCCCAGCTTGATATCATCGAATCATCCTTGCGGAACATCCCTTCACCCGAGCAAGGGGCATCAATTAATATTTTGTCAAAGTAGTGGGGGAAGGAGACAGCAAGTGCTTCAGGTTCTGCAACGGTGACCATAGCATTACGAACACCGAATAAAGCTAAATTCTTCACAACTACCTTCTGACGCTCCGCTTGGTTGTCATTGGAGACGAGCAAGCCATGATGCTGCAGCTTAGCTGCAATTTGCGTTGATTTGCCTCCCGGTGCCGCACATAAATCCAATACACGATCTCCCGGTTGAATGTGTAATAATTCCACTGGCGCCATCGCGCTCGGTTCTTGAATATAATAGAGCTCTGCGTGATAGTATGGATGCTTGCCTGGCCTAGCCTCTTCATCATAATAGAAGCCCTCTTCAACCCAAGGAATCGGGTTCAAGTGAAAAGGGCTATTCACAAGGAAATGTGCAGCGCTAGTCTTAAGTGTGTTCGTGCGTAATCCATGTATTCGATTAGTATCATAAGAAGCAAGGAATGCATCGTAATCCGTTCCCAATAATTGCTCCATCCTATTCAAGAAAGCTTCGGGCAGCTGCTTCATCATCCGTTGTAGTAATCCTCAATTCTTGGCAATATAGTGACTTTCAAGTGAATATCTCATTAAATCCTTACACCATCGGCAAAATGTATTATAATAACTTCTGTTAGCAATAAGAACCTATCAGGAGGGTGTTAATGAAAAAGCTACTTATATATTTATCGATTATCGTAGCATTGTTCGTTGGCTTATACGCTTTGAATTACTATGCTAATGGTTCATCGGACAACCCTTATGGGATGAGAGAATCCGAATTAACCCCATCGACCCGCAAGCAACTGAATGACTCTAACTACCAGAATATCATTTTACCGGATCAATTGAAATCCAAGTTGGCTAATAAAGAAAGTGTCTTCATCTATTTCTTCAGTCCAGAATGCCCGCACTGTATAGCAACAACACCATTATTAAACCCTGTTGCTGAGCAACTCAATGTCGATCTGCCTAAGTTTAATTTATTACAATTTACAGATGGTTGGCAATCATACAACATTGAATTTACACCAACACTTGTTTATTACAAGGACGGCGTTGAGGTTGATCGTATGGTAGGTGGTATGGAGCTCGTCGCAGGCGACGGCGGTCATCCAAAGGCAGACTTCGAACAATTCTTCACCAAATATAAAACACAATAAATCGCAAAATAGAATACGATTTCTAAAGAGGCATTACACCGAGTAGATAGCACTACTTGAAGTAATACCTCTATTTTTTCAAATGCGTGTAGTCGCCATATAAGTATTCACGTCCTCATGATGATTCCTCTCTCGAAAGTTAATCTCCCCTGCCTGCCTTCGCACGTTGGATGGCATCTATGATTTGTAATGATAATACCTTCAGACCTAGAATATCTTCCTTCTCCCACAATTCATTAAAGTTCAATTGGAATTGAGCTGCTTCCCTTACACGATGGTAGAAGTATAACTCTTGAATATCAGCAAGAACTTTACTAACGAGGTTAGAACTGTCCTCGAACAGCCTTTGAGCGGCTTCAATCTCTTCATGTATACTCGACATCTCTTCATCCAATTGGAACGCCGCTTCCGCTGCCTTCTGCAATCGAGTTCGAATTAAATCGGGTAAGCTCTCTTTGAATTTATAATTGAGTGAATGTTCGATCGTTGCCCAGAAATTCATGGCCAATGTTCGGATCTGCACCTCGGCTAGTACTGGCTTCACACCCAGTGCCGTTTGTACGGGATATTCGATAATCATATGATAGCTTCGATAACCACTATCCTTCTTATTCGTTACATAATCCTTCTCATAGACGATAACCATATCTTTGCGAGCACGAATGATATCCGAAATCCGTCTAATATCCTCAACAAATTGGCACATGATTCGTATGCCAGCAATATCTTCGATACCAACCTCAATTTTGTGCATAGGCACATTCAATCGCTTGGCCTTCTCCAGTATGCTTGATATTCGTTTGACACGTCCTGTCACGAATTCAATCGATGAGTATTCATCCCTGACCTTCATCTCGACACGCAAGGACTTTAATTTCACCTTAAGCTCTTCAACTGCTTGTTCATAAGGAAGTAGAAACTTCCCCCAATCCCTTACTTCCATGCGATTTCCTCCATGATTCAAATTTCATCTTCCCTCATTCATTTATCTAGACCACTTCTATCTAGGTTACATCGATGCCCACAGCCTCGGAGATATGCGTAAAACCGTCTCTCCTTAGTAATTCACTTAAGCCACGTGTGATCTCCAGATTAACACCCGGACCTTTATAGATTAATGAGGTATAAATTTCGACTAGACTAGCACCTGCTCTTATTTTCTCATATGCATCCTCAGCCGTAAAAACGCCACCGCTACCAATAATCGGTATACGGCCATCCGTCAACTTATATATGCTACGAATGACTTCCGTGGAACGTTTGGCAAGTGGTTTTCCGCTCATGCCCCCTGTTTCCCGAGAGTTCGGATGGGTTAATCCATCACGACTAAGCGTCGTATTCGTTGCGATGATACCAGATATTCCACTCTCACTTATCGTCTCTACGACTTGCTCTAACTCTTTGTTGATCAGATCAGGTGCGATCTTAACTAGGATAGGTAACTGTCTCTGATATTTTTCCTTCTGCACCTTCATCTCCTGCATGACTGCATCAAGCAATTGACGTAGTTCATCCCCATGTTGTAGCTTGCGCAAATCCGGTGTATTCGGTGAACTGATGTTTACAACAAAGAAATCACCATATGGATACAATATGCGAATACACGCTATGTAATCATCCATTGCTGTCTCATTCGATGTAAATTTATTCTTGCCTATATTCACAGCAATCGGAATACGTTGCTTCTTCTGCTTCCGAATGTGATCCAATTGCTTAGCTAGATACTCTGCACCAAGGTTGTTAAAACCCATTCGATTGATGAGAGCTTCATCAGACGGTAATCTGAACAGACGTGGAGAATCATTACCAGGCTGCGGTTTTGGTGTGACCGTCCCAACTTCAACGAAACCGAAACCAATGGAGGAGAACGCTTGGACAGCTTGTCCATTCTTATCTAATCCAGCAGCTAATCCAATCGGATGAGGGAATCGTATACCCCATAGATCCATAGATAGATCAGGCGTTTCTTGGACACCATACATCATATCCAGCACATTTAAGCCGCCTGGGATTTTCCCGATAGCGCTCAAGCCACCAATCGTCCAGTGATGGGCTGTCTCAGGATCCATTTTGAAGAAACCAGGTTTCAGCACATGACGATATAACATATTGACCACTCCCAATGATAATCTTAATCCAAGTACTTTCTTATTTCGTGAACAATCCTACTGCTTAAGTTTATCCTCTTCTCCTGCAAATTGGAAGTGAACTTCTTCTCAGCACCTACCGATTGAAGACATTACAGCAATCAATACAACTCTTGTCCTGATTGTGTTAATATATAACTATCGATATCCACCAATGCTTGAGTAGAAAGGTTGATCTCACATGTCCAAATTTGTTAAGAAAAAAGCTACCTTTACAGAGCGAAACCGTAAAGCGCAAGAAGTTAACAAGAGAGCTATTATTTGGGTCGGAGTTGTACTCGTTGCCATTGTGATTATCATGACTGTACTTATGATTCTGAATAACACTTAATCCTATTTTTCACTTTACCTATTACAAAAATTACAGAAATTGCCGAAATTACCGAGCCAATTTGATTCCTTTTGAGAAACAAGCTCATATTTACCCTTATTTTCGATGCAAGAAGATTCTTTTTAAGTAATAAGCTCCTTTAGGCCCTTATTCTCGATACACTACGATTCATCATGAGTAATAAGCTCCTTTAGGCCCTTATTCTCGATACACTACGATTCATCATGAGTA
>JBBDIY010000008.1:0-26397 GCA_040880185.1 Paenibacillaceae bacterium | reverse complement strand
TGAGTAATAAGCTCCTTTAGGCCCTTATTCTCGATACACTACGATTCATCATGAGCAATAAGCTCCTTTAAGCCCTTAATCTCTCGATTATCCGACCTTAAGCCTTAAACAAGGGATGGAATCAGCTACATAAGGGCTTTTTGGAGCTTATTTCTATGCTTCAATACGTATATCAAGTAATAAGATCTATTAGGCTCTTAATCGGCACTCGTCATATGTTCATATTTTGATCTCTACAAATTAACTTGTATGATCGAATTCTATCCCGACCACCTGAAGCCGCTAACACCCCCTTCTTCACTAGTCCTTGAAGTAGTTGTACTGCCTTCTTCCTACCTACTTCCACATACTCGCTTACATCCCCTGGTGTTAAATCGCGTTCTTCTAAAGTAGCTGCTAATTTAATCACTTCTCGCTCTATGAATCCAAATGAACTTTTAGTTCCATTACTAGTATCAATTAACCATCGACCTATCATCTGTTGAATTTTCTGTTGACATCGTCGTGGATGAATTTCTAAATCATCATATGTAAACCGAAGAATTAACCATCGGTCTATTAATAAATCATTCTGTCTGTTATGACTATCAGAAAACTGCCACTTCGTCTGTTCTTTCCAGTGTGGTCCGTAACCATCAATCTCAATTGCAACTCGAAATAACTTACGAATGTAGGCGAAATCTACATACCTTACACCGTCCTTAAAATCAGATACCTCATACTCTGGATGTAAATAATCGAAATTCCCAAAAGCCGGCCACCAAACTTGCTTCAGAAACATTTTCTCAGCGTGACCATATTCTTCTCCCAATTGTTGTAATCTCCCCCCTTTCCTCCGTTTAATATGGCTTTGTATGAACTCCGAAAATGCCTTCTCAAATTGCACACCAATCCCCCCATTATTCTGAAAATAGAAACGCCACTCTTCCCCGAAATTAATCGGGTAAAGAGTGGCGTGTTCTTCACGTCTAGATCGTTCGTTTATCTTAAGATGACTGTTTGATATTCGCCAGTCCAATCAACTTGCTTTCCTAGTTGCTCAGATAAGAAGCGAACAGGTACATAAGTATGTAAATCTGTAATGAAAGGAACTGTATCCATCTTCGAGGTTGTAACTACCCCATCAATCGTTGTCTTGACGCTTTCATTACCGATCGTCAATTCAATGGTTGTAGTACCCTTGGTTAGTGACATCACAGTGCTACTTACAGGTACAACTTTATAGCCTAGAGCTTCTGTGATAGCTCGTATGGGCACCATAACTCGTCCTTTAATGTTCTGTGTCTTCGCATCAAAAGTCACCTCAGTGCTACCATTGACCACATGTATGGAGCCATCATTCTTCAAGCTAGCAGGTAGCTGATAGAAACTGGCCTTCTTAATCTTATTATTATACGAATCTGCGATGAAGAGGTCGCCCGCACTGTTAACAGCAACATCCGTAGGGTTAGTGAGCACGGTGTATCGCTCTGTACCATCCTGATCACCGAACGTTCCTAATGCATCACCAGCAACCGTAGATACTCGATTATTGAACAGATAACGTATTGCATTATTCTGACTATCCGCTATATACAATCCACCTTCAGCTGATAATGCCAAGCCTTTAGGGAAATTGAATTGGGTCTTCCCGGCTGCTCCATCTTCAAAGCCTGCCTCTGCGTAATATTCTGTAGATACGAGATCAACTTCTTTACTACCAGCCACAGTTGTAACCATACCTGCAGCAAGATCAATATAGCGAATCCGCTGATTCCCAGTATCACTTACATATAAATTGCCTTTGGCATCGAGTGCAATACTAGTTGGTTCATTGAATAATGCTTCACTAAGCTTGCCATCCTTATAATCGCCCGCCAGATCAGCTTGACCACCGGTTATTACAACGGATCGATTCGAGGTAGCATTCAATGTCGAGACGACACCTTCGGGTGATATAGTGCGAATCGCATGGTTTAGAGTGTCCGCTACATACATCCTGCCATTAGCTGCAACTACAACATCAGATGGATGATTGAATGATGCTAGCTGACCTTTACCATCCGCAGAGCCTTGAAGACCTTCCACATTACCGGCAAAAGTCGTTACATTCCCAGCTTTATCGATCTTACGTATTGCATTGTTCGAATTGTCTGCAATGAATAAATTCCCATTGGCATCCGTAGCCAAACCTTTCGGATTCTGGAATACTGACTTGTCTTTCTTACCATCAGAAATTCCTCCTTCTGGCAAGCCTTTCTCATCCAAATTCAGTGTCAAACCCGCAAAGGTCGTTACCTGATTACCCTTCAACTGGCGAATCAAATGATTCAACGTATCAGCAATGAGAATGGATCCATCAGCCGCTACTATAATTCCTTGCGGAGCCCGATACATGACTTCACTTGTTGCTCCATTGGAGTTCCCGAATTGACCATTACCTGACCAAGTAGCTATGGTCGAGATCGGATTCCCTGTAGCGCCTTTTACCGAAGAGTTAACTTCTGCGGAGTATACAGATGAAGCACTGAATAATGTAAAGCTAGCAACCGTGCATATGAATACTGCTCTTAATCTTCTCATGGACGTCTCCTTTATTGTCTTACTTTATGTTGATTGCTGGTTATAATTAATTGGTGTAGTTGCTTGATTGAGGTCAGTTGTGTGTTTAGTACCAGCTTTGTCAACAATGATTACCTTCGAGAGTGTAATTGTTGAAGGAGTTGAATTTAAATCATTATAAAATGGAAGTGTAACTAATAAACTCTTTGCATTAACTGTCTGATTCTCACCGTCATATTTAGTAACGACGACAATTAACTCGTGACAACCCCCACCACCACATGTATAATTTAACTCTTCAATCCGATATTCAACATTAGATCCTGCGAAGATGCCGGAAGTAAACTGCTGTAAATCGGAAGCAGAACTTGAGCTATAACTTACATTATCGTTGTACGTAAAGTGGAATTGCGCTCCGTATATACCCCTAGTCCCAAAATCCTGCAAAGAAATACTCAATTCAGCTGGATTACCTAGAGTACCTTGAACAACTTCAGTAATTACCTTAGGATTTATTATTGTAGTCGATGGCGTTTGATTTGCGGCCTCGAGCGCCTTTCGAGCAGCTTCCGCAGCATCAGCGGCTGCTTTAGCTGCGGCTGCTGCTGCTGCTTTTGCTGCTGCATCAGCGGCGGCTTTTGCAGCTGCATCGGCGATTGCCTTAGCTGCATCCTGCTTCGCCTTCTCGTCTGCTAGTGCTTTCTGCTTCGCTTCGAATGCTAACCGTGCAGCATCATCTGAAAGCTTCTTGGCATAATCCTCTTGAGCTTTCTTCTTCGCAGCTTCTTCAGCCTTCTCTTTCTCTGCCTTCTGTTTCTCTAGTTGATCCTTCAATTTCTTCTGAAGTTCTTCATTCTGTTTCTTCAATTCTTCTTGTTTCAGCTTCTCTGCATCTTGTTTCTTCTTTCTTTCTTCTTCTAATAGTTTAATCTGCTCCTGCTTTGCTTTCTCCTGAGCAGATAGCTCTTGAGCTTTAACATTATCAAGATCAAGCTTCTTATCCAATTGTTCATTAATTTTATCAATGAAAGCCTTAATTTCAGTCTCATCCACTTTATTCTGACCGATCGCATTCTTAACGATATTACCAACGAGATTATTCAAATTCTGATTAATTCGATCGATTGCTTCTTGATCTTGAGTACTATTTGTATCATTTCGCAGCTTTTCTATATAATCTTCATTCTCTTTATCAATAGCAGCTTTACTCGCAACAATAGCTTCGATGATCGCATTACTCGTATTCGTAATTAAATCATCTAAGTCTGCAACATTCTTATAGTCATCGTAATCATCTGATTGAGTATCATCATCAAGTTTTATCTGTTCATTCGCGTTTAGGGTTGTACCGTTACCCTGATCTTCCTCACCCTTCTTACTCACATTTCCTTCGCCTGATGCGATGTAGAACTTGGATTCACCTGTCTCGGGGTCAACACCTATGAGCAAGTTCGTTCCACGCACGCCCATGACGGCAGTTGGGGTTTCAACTTCGAATTCATCGTCAGTACCTGTCAAGGTCTTGACCTTACCCCATAGAGAGCCAGCCCACATCTTCATCTTAGATTTCTTGCCCTTGGTATTCTCTGATAGCTCAGATATGTACATGCTCGATTTCTCATCGATTGTAATTTCATCTTCGTGGTCAACGATTCTTAGAACCACCTTAGAGCTCGTTCCTGTTTCGATATGATCTCCTTGATTTAATGTCATTCCTACGAATGCTTGGTAGCTCTTGGAACCACCTGCTTTGGTGACTTCCACCTCACCTACAACACTATCAACAACGGCTTCACGAGCAGATTTGGCTAATGCCGGTGTAACAGCACTGAACACCAAGCTAAAAATTAATGTCGTGCATAATAGGATCGATAACCTCTTTTGTAAGCCCACAAGTAAATCTCCCTTCTTCTCTAAACCTAGCGAACACATTCTCAATAATTACATTGTAATTCTAGTACTTCAGTCTGACAATCATTTCGCGAACATTTTATGACAAAATAAGACAAAATAAGACAAAATAAGACTAAATACCTACAAAAATGTGCCAAACATCACTTTCACACATGCATTCTTTATTATACCGTTTCATCAAAATCCCTGAGATGACTTTTCACTTCGAACAGCTTAAGTGCTACCGTCTTCCCTTTCATCATCTTCTCGCCCACATATCCATACTCGAAGTGCTCCAATGTTCGTTCATATGTTACTTCAGATACTAGAATTTGATTAGCCACGGTATTGGATTCAATTCGAGCTGCCGTGTTCACATTATCACCTATCGCCGTATAATCGACGCGTAGATATGAACCGATATTACCTACTACCACCTCACCGGTATTAACTCCGATTCCAACACTGATGGAAACTCCATATGTATCCTGAATTTGTTGACGAACCGCTTCCATCCCTTTCTGGATATCGTAAGCTGTCTTGACCGCATAATATTCATGGTTCGGAACATCCAATGGAGCATTGAATAAGATCATAGCTGCATCCCCAATAAATTTATCGATCGTGCCATGGTTCTCTAATGCCTTCTCGGTAATTAAGTTGAACATCATATTTAGAAATCCAACAACTTCCTCAGGCTTCAATCGCTCTGAGAGCGTTGTAAATCCTCGAACATCCAAGAATAGAATCGATAATTCTTTATTAATTCCACCCAATTGAATCTCTTGACCGCTCTTGGAAATTTCCTTAACGAGATCAGGTGAGATATATCGACCGAATTGTTTGGTAATATAATTTTTCTGTTTCGTTTCGTAGAACGTTTTGATTGCTATATTGATTAAGAATGCAGCATACAAGCCAACTACAGGATAGACTGGATCGATGAACAAATCATTGGCACTGAATATCATATATTGTACGACTAATAGCAAAACTGTCATAACAAACAAATAAATAATACTAGTGATAGATTTAAATCTCCAAGTGACCCCAGCAGTGATCAATAATAGCAGGATGGTGAGAATAAGAATGGTCATATCGCTTGCTAGAGATGGTTCTTCATCATTGAGTAGTTGGTCAATAATATTGGCATGTGCATACACAAGATACATCGATGTCTCAACAGGAGTTGTACCGACATCGTCACCAGCTGCTGTAATTCCCACGAGTACGATCCGATCCGTGAACATATCCGGGTCCATCTCATCTACCTGATTGAATGGAATATTGAGGAACTCTGAACTCTCTGCATTATATCGAATTAATTGCTCTGTCTTCGGTGATCTGGTCTGTTGTTCCGTATTCGGTGTCGATTCGAGATAATCACTTACATTAGTACCGTACATGGATACCGCTTCGTACGCTAATGAATATATAGGTTGATCAGGAGTATCCACCATGAGTTGAGTTCTACGAGTAACGCCATCATCATCCTTATCCCGATAAATATGGCCTAATTTTACGGCATCAGCTAGAATCGGAATCGGCGTATTCAGACCGTAAGCCCGTAATGGCTGTCCTGGCTTTAAGATCATAGACTTCTTCAAATCCGTTTCCGTGATTAGAGAAGCAGCTAATATCACCTTGCCATGCTTCTTCAATGCTTCAGCGAATAATTGATCGCTCTCAGGCTCAGCACTTTCCGTATTGAACATAATATCGAAAGCGACAACCTTAGCTCCTGCAGTTTGTTGTAAGAACGGTATGTAAGTTTTGCGGTCCCAAGGGAACTTCCCAAACTCCTTCAGCGATTGTTCGTCTATCTGAACGACGATAATATCTTCATGAGGCATGTGGGACATGGAATTCTTAATATCATAATCATAAATGGTATTCGATAAAGTCTGGAACACAGTAAATAGGAAAAATAATAACACAAGCACCCATACAATCACATTTCCCATTATTGTATTCCTAATGATCGTCCTCTTCATATTCGGGCTCCCGTCCTCGGTAAAGTCAATAGTTATCCACAATTATAACGGATTTGTCGAATCTTGTAGAGTACTATTATTATTATTAACCCCCCGAACATAGAAATAACCCATCAGTTTATTAAACTGATGGGTCCATCTATTAACGATTAACCTTGTTTGTTGAATGCTGTGTCTGCGATTTTAATTGAATCAGTAGGACATCCATCAGAGGCATCCTGCAAATCATCCAATAAATTCTCAGGTATTGCTGTAATGCCGCGGTTGTTGTCACCGTCAAGAATAACCTCTGCCAAGCCTTCATCGTCGTAATCATAAATATCAGGTGCAGTTGCTCCACATGCTCCACATGCGATGCAAGTTTCTTTCTCTACCCAAGTATACTTTGCCATGAGTAAGTCTCCTCCTAAAAGTTTATAAGTGTGCTCACTACTCTCTAACTCTACTCTACAATATAATCTAAATCATTGTAAAATTCAAACGTCTATTGTGTGCAAATCAATTATACACTTTTTTTCATCCAATCGCATATAAATTCAGCAACACCCAAGCTATCGTTAATTTCATAAATAGGAACTGTTAAATCCTTATGTTGATATGAACAACCTGATACAACGGCTAGCAAATCACCTTGCAACTCATCGAGTACTGTAATCTGCTCAGAGGTGAGGAAAACTGCAATTTTGGGATGATCCGATTTCTTGTACCCTTCAACTAGAATGATATCGAGCTCAGGCATTCCTGCAAGCAACTGGTCTAAAGAAGGTTCGACTTGAGGAGCTTCGAATCGAACGACCTGCGCCTTGCCCGACAACACTACGGCTTCAGCACCACTGTCCATGTACCTGGAGGAATCGGTATGCTTCACTGCTTTATAATGTCCATGCGCATCATGTTTAATGACCCCTACTCGAAGCCCTCTTGAACGTAGAATAATAATGAGCTGCGTAATAAGTGTTGTCTTCCCACTATTTGATCGTCCCACAAACCCTATTACATGCGCCATAGACACCCTATCCTCTTGATCCATTGTCATTCTTAGGCAATTGAAGATGATCCATTTGAAGTGATGTCCCTCTCCGTTTGTGATCCCTGATTAAAGCGGAAGGATCATCGCTAAGCATTCCAGCAGTAAGAACTGCATGCTCACCGAATTTATCCCGCAATCGATCCATCGTCTCATTCAGTTTCTCTCGTCCAGGCTGTTTCCCATAGTCGAACATATCCAATTGGAGTGCAGACTCTTCCTTGGGAACAAGATTCTGCAGCGTAATACCGAGCAAGCGCACTGGATTACCTAGTGGCCAATGATTGTCGAAGAGCTGACATGCTTCAAAATGGACTTCATCAACATGTTCAGTAGGCACTTGAAGTGTGAGTGATCGGGTAATCGTCTTCATGGAAGGATCGCGCAGTGTAATCTGGATCGTTTGCGATAGTAGTTTCTGACGACGAAGCCTACGACATACTTGATCTGCTAAATTCAGGAAAACTCTATGAATATCATGAATATTAGTGAAATCCTTAGGCAAGGTCGTTGTGTGTCCAATCGATTTACTCTGCTCTCTGACAGGATTCACGGGTGAATTGTCAATCCCATTAGCTGCTTGCTTCAACCAACTACCCACTGTGGCGAAAGTATCCCGCAACATAAGCTCATCCGCAATAGCTAACTGACCTAACGTCCTTATATTTAGCCTGTCCAGCTTCTCTGCCGTACTATGACCGATTCCGAATAGCTCACCACAAGGCATAGGCCAGAGAAGCTTAGGCACATCCCGTAGACGAAGCACAGAAATCCCATTCGGTTTCTTCATATCTGAAGCCATCTTAGCAAGCAGCTTATTAGGCGCAACGCCAATTGAGCATGGAAGCTTCAGTTCCTCCAAGATTCGTCGTTGTAGCTCTGCTGCAATCTCGAGTGGAGTCCCGAATAGCTTCGAACCCGTAATATCCATATAACACTCATCGATAGACACCGCTTCGATCATGGGTGAATAGCTATAGGCGATTGTCATAAATCGATTAGAAAATTCACGGTATAAATCAAAATCAGGGGCAATAATGATGAGCTCAGGGCAAAGCTTTAAAGCTTCCCTTACCTGCATCCCGGTCTTAACTCCTAGCTTTCTAGCCGTGTAGGAGGACGTCACGATAATCCCATGTCGTAATTCTACACTACCAGCCACAGCACATGGTTTATCTTTGTATAGATTAGGCTCTACAGCTTCATGCACAGAACAATAGAAAGCATTCATATCTACATGGAGGATGACTCTTCCAGCAGTTGGATACGCATCACTCGTTCTCGTCATACTCAGCACGAACAGTCGTATAAATTCCACCGCGCACATTGAATTTTCCTACAACCTGTAACTTCTTCGGTTGAATAAATCGGACGAAATCTTTCAATATCTGATTCGTTACATCCTCATGGAAATGCCCTTCGTCACGGAAGCTCCAAAGGTATAATTTTAGCGACTTTAATTCTACAATGCTTGGCCCTGGTATATATTTGAAAGTAATGGTTGCAAAATCTGGCTGACCAGTTACAGGGCATAATGCGCTGAACTCTGGGCATTCGATCTCAACTTCATACTCTCTGTCTTGATGTGGATTGGGTACTGGCAATAACGTTCTACTTGGCTTCGTTGTCATACATAAAACATCCTTTCAGAATAAATGCTGGTCTCTACCTCACAGAATACCGCCCACAACCAATGAGGTCAAGCAACAGTGTGTAGAAAAGGTAACCAATTACCGTGTGCATATGCATGTTCACAGTGCTATAATTATCAATTATATGTTCAGTTCTACATCACCTCATTAACATTAGGATAGGAGAATTATAATGGCAAACGTAGTATCCATCTTCGATACCACATTACGTGACGGCACACAGGGCGAAGGAATTAGCCTGTCTGTCGAGGACAAACTCAAGATTGCCCAGAAGCTAGACGAGCTGGGTATTCATTATATTGAAGGCGGTTGGCCGGGAAGTAACAACAAGGATATTGAATTCTTCATTCGGGCTAAGCAACTGAAGCTGAAGACTGCCAAGATTACTGCCTTTGGGAGCACGAGACGCAAGGATACCTTACCGGAGAACGATCTGAATCTCGCCAAAATCATTGAATCAGGTGTATCTGTTGCCACGATATTCGGGAAGTCTTGGGATTTCCATGTTCACACGGCACTCCAAACTACACTTGAAGAAAATTTGGCAATGATCTACGATTCCATTCTTTATTTGAAAAAGCAAGGTATGGAAATCATCTATGATGCTGAGCATTTCTTCGATGGCTATAAGAATAATAAGGAATACGCCCTCCAAACCTTGGAGAAAGCGGTCGCAGCAGGTGCTGACTGGATTGTACTATGTGACACAAACGGTGGATCTCTCCCTAATGAAATTACTGAGATTGTCGGAAATATATGCTCCTTGTTCCCGACTCCTGTCGGTATTCATGCCCATAATGACTGTGAGCTCGGCGTTGCGAATAGTCTTGCCGCAGTGAAGGCGGGTGCTTCGCAAGTACAAGGAACGATCAATGGTTTCGGTGAACGTTGTGGTAATGCTAACCTGTCGTCCATTATTCCGAATCTTCAGATTAAGATGAATTATGAGGTGCTTAGTACCGATCAGCTTGCATCCCTCTACATGGTCTCACGGTATGTGAATGAGATTGCTAATGTGCATATGCCGGTTAACCAGCCCTTTGTTGGAGCATCTGCCTTCGCTCACAAAGGTGGTATCCACGTCTCTGCTATTATGAGAGATTCCAGTACTTATGAACACATTAAACCCGAGCTTGTTGGTAATCAACAACGTGTGCTTGTGTCTGAATTAGCTGGACAGAGTAACCTTGTATTTAAGGCACAGGAATTACAGCTTGATATTAACCTAGAGAGTGAACAATCCCGACAGATGATTCAACAGATTAAGCAATTGGAGCATGAAGGCTACCAATTCGAAGGGGCGGACGCTTCACTGGAGCTATTGCTTAGAGAAGCAGCAGGTCAGCAGGTTAAAGAGATATTCACCGTCGAATCCTTCAAAATCCTGGTAGAGAAAACGGCTGAACGTGCAGTCATCTCTGAAGCAATCGTGAAGCTCAAGGTTCAGGGCGAGACCGTATACACAGCAGCTGAAGGTAATGGACCTGTTAATGCACTCGACAATGCCCTTCGCAAAGCGTTATCCCAATTCTATCCAGAGCTAAACGATATGCATCTATCCGATTATAAAGTTCGCGTCATCGATGAGAAGGACGCGACTGCCGCTAAAGTTCGTGTTCTAATCGAATCAACCGACTTCTTGAATTCATGGAGCACAGTTGGCGTATCAGAGAACATTATTGAAGCAAGCTGGAAAGCCCTCATCGATAGTATTCGTTACGCATTAATCGGCAAGCTGAGAATAGATAGCCCAGGCGAGAGCGATACAAATAAAGAGCGCCATGGTATTATGAATCATTAAACGCACAATAAGTGAAATTCTCACAATATCGTAATAGCATGGACACCCATGCTGTTACTTTTTTTTTGCACGAAACCTGCTACATTCACATCAATACCATCAATACCATCAATATTATTCCTCACTATCAGTGCCAACTAAATCCAGTAGCTTATGCAATAATATTACGAATCAACTCATATCGAACAATTCTGCGACCTCCAACTCCCATGATTGGACGGAACCATCCACTAGCACAAAGAGACTGCAGTAAGCCGAATGCCCTACGATAATTTAGCTTCAATTGCTCTACTATATCTTTAGGGCGAACACATAGAGACATGGAGAGTGCCAGTCGGATAACCTCATTCTCCGCGAATGAGAGTGACTCTAAAGTAATTGGTATGGCTTCATACCGACTCAACATCATACGGAGTAGAGCAATAAGCAATTCCGGTTGCTTCTCAACATCATCGTATGCGAATGAAATAACGTGGAATCCGAGCCCTTCAAGAAACAACTCCCTTTTGCACTCGTTACCAAAGCTCTGTCTGTCCATTTCTTTCACATGAGTATTATAGCCCTTAATTTCGAAGATAAACTTCAATCCACCTTTAGGAATGTAGGCGAAGTCACCGAAGTAAGATTTCCCCCGCCAATCGATAACTTCAAACTCAGGATGCAATTGCTCGAAATTTCCTTTCAATAACCACCATATGTTCTGAAGAAATAGCTTTTCACCATGTCGATGACCACGCTCTAACCTCCCCTTGCGTTCTCCCGATCGTTGACTTAGATGACTTCGAATAAACTGATCATGTGCTTGCTCAAAATTCATACTATTATACCCTCCCCCTGATTAATAAAAAAGAAAAACGCCCAATACATACCCTAAGAGGATGTATTGGGACGTTCTTCGTCACTTGTCTATATTATAGCATTTTTTCACGGTGTTTGAAATTGAAAAATAGCGCTTATTTGCAATTAATTCCAATCAAATGAGGTGTGAGACGTAAATAATAACAGTATACAACTATTTGACCGATGTTCAACGAAATATGGCGTAAATAGGATTTTAGTTGTAATTTTGTAGTTGTTTGTTACCGGTGTTCAAATCGCATTTAAATAGTTGTAATTTCTCAATTAATTTAGTCAAAATGCTTGTGTGCCTGAGTGTCTAGTGTCTGAGAGTCTGAGTGGGTGTGTGATGCTGATGCATGGTGTACCAGCTACTTCCCTAATTCAGCAGCTTCTTAATATCCCGCTCCAATATAGATTTATCGATGACCCCGAAGTAGATTTCTGCAATAACTCCTGCTTGATTGACAAGGTAGGATGTTGGATATCCATCAATCCAATATTTATCTCGTGCTACATCTCCGCTTAGATCAAATAATGTTGGGAAGGTAAGCTCGTATTCCGACACAAAATCCAAGGCCTCCGCTTGATTGTCCATGTAGGTTGCATTAACTGCGTATAAATCTAATTGATCCTTATATGTGTTGTAAATACTCTGTAAATCTCCAGCCTCCATATGGCATGGTTCACACCAAGAAGCCCAGAAGTTAATAAGCAGCAGCTTATCTCTCTGCCCCCCCACTCGATAGCTCTTACCATCTAATCCAGCCAACTCAAAGGAAGGGGCAAGATGATTGGCTTTAGGCGCTTCTTTCATGACTGTATTCACAGTTTCTTTGGCATTGGCATGGTTCTGGGATAACCCACATACCACGAATACAACAACCATAATAACAATTCCTATATTTTGTCTCATCATATCCTTATCATGTCATCGTTGCATCTAAATCATACGTAAGGGGTACATTAAACTCACCATCGATTTGAGAGGGGTTCTAAGCGTGCCAGCTAAATCAGCCCAATCAGCTAATTCAGTTCAATCTTCCAAATCATCTCAATCGTCCAAAGGACATACAATGGAATTCATGGCTATAGCCAGTGTCCCATTGGTATTAGTTCTAGGCAATTCCATGTTAATTCCCGTACTTCCTGCCATGAAAAAGGCGCTGAATATTAGTCAATTTCAAACAAGCCTAATCATTTCCTTATTCTCACTTACTGCGGCTCTAGCTATTCCGATTATTGGTTTTTTATCCGATCGCTTTGGTCGCAAAGTCATCATCGTCCCAGCATTGATTGTTTACGGCTCTGCAGGTGTCCTTGCAGGCTTCGGCGCAATCTGGGAGTCATATCCCATTATCATCGCCGCAAGAGCGATACAAGGCCTGGGAGCAGCTGGAACAGCTCCAATCGCCATGGCACTTGTAGGTGACATGTATAAGGGAGCAACAGAAAGTCAGGCACTTGGACTCGTAGAAGCGTCTAACGGTGCAGGTAAGGTTATAAGCCCAATCATTGGTTCTCTCTTAGCGCTCATTGTGTGGTATGCCGCCTTCTTCGCCTTCCCCCTCGTATGCCTATTAGCTGATCTCGCAATATTATTCGTGATCAAGGAACCCAAACAGCAAGAGGAACCTAAGAAATTCAAGGCGTATATACATGGTATTGGAGACATCTTCAAGAAGAAAGGCAAGTGGTTAATACCATCATTCTTCGCTGGTTCATTAGCTTTGTTCATCCTTTTCGGCGTTTTGTTCTACCTATCAGACATCCTTGAGAAAAAACCTTACACCATCGATGGGGTTATAAAAGGACTTGTATTAGCAATCCCTTTAATGGGGCTCGTCATCACATCGTTCACAACGGGAAGCTTAATTAAGAAAAATGGAGTAATCATGCGATGGTTGATGAACATCGGACTCGCATTGATGTCGGTATCTTTAGCATTGACTATATTTTTCTATGAGAATATCTATGTGTTTATTGGTTTGTTAACGCTAAGCAGCATTGGAACTGGGTTGCTCTTGCCTTGTCTAAACACGATGATAACCGGTAGCGTCGAGAAACAACAACGGGGGATGATTACTTCTCTCTACAGCAGTTTGCGATTTCTTGGCGTCGCGTTCGGACCTCCATTATTCGGTTGGATGATGGCGGTCTCTCATCAGACTGTGTTCATTACTGTAGCTTCTTTGGCATTAATAACACTTGGATTAGTATTCTTCCTAATCAAGCCAGACAAACAGGTTAGCTAAGTTCCATATAGGCTCCATATGTTATAATGCTTTTATGCGAATAAACATGCCGAACGTCGTCTATAATCAAATCTTAAGCCATTGTATGGTCCACCTTCCGAGCGAAGCTTGCGGAGTCCTGCTGGGTATACAAGATGTTACGAAGATTGTCATAGAGCGGTTCATTCCACTATCCAATGTATCTATGCACCCTAAATCAGGGTTTGAAATCGATCACCGTGCATGGACTCGTTTATTATTCGAAAGTCGTACTCATGATCAACATATCATCGGCATCATTCATTCTCATCCTGACAGTCATGCAATCCCATCCTCTGCAGATCTCCAGACTCTCTGGCACACGATACCTACTCATTGGATCCTGTCTTGTATCAATAAAGAAAGTCCCATCTTGAAAGCGTTCAGCTTCCATGCAGATGGGACTTATGTGCTGATAAATTGGGTGGTGCAACATTAATGTCTGCTCAGATACATGTACAAATCGCCTAATGTAATCACCTGTCGATCTGTGATTTCTGCGATAAATTTAACCCATAGCTGGGCTGTCATTAGGCTATCTTCTAGTGCATGATGCCTTGTAGTGATCGGTATTTCATACAAGTTCAGTAAGCAATCAAGATCGTAATTTTTCAAATCTGGATGCAGCCATTTGGCAATCATCATGGTATCAAGGACTCGATGAGTTAAATTCACTTTGGATGTTTTCCACAATGCAGCATTCAAGAATTGCTTGTCGTGGCCAGTACCATGCGCGATCAATATCTTCTTCTGCACAAATTCGAAAAAATGCTGCAATACCTCGATTAAATCGGGTGCAGCTTCTGCCATCTCTTTGGTAATTCCGGTAAGCTCCTGGATCATGGCTGGAATTGGTTTCTGCGGATTAACCAGGCTATGATAGGTCTGACTTTCGTGAATCTCACTGCCCGATACCATGACACCTCCAAACGATATGATCTCATCTCCATTGTATGGGTTAAAGCCAGTGGTTTCCAAATCGAACACAACAACCTCTAAACTTTTGAGCGGAAGATCGAATAATGAGGTTTGCCTTTGTAACTTCATCGCGGACCTTATGAATGCCATCTGCTGTGCACTATTTGATCCGAATACCGATGCAACTGCCGGTGTAATTCCACCTTTCTTGTATATGTTCCACATTCGACCAACGGGTCCCAGTTGATCTGCCATTATTGCTCCTCCTTTCCCTATCTCGTTGAAAAAGCTCTCTTTATGAATTTCTGTAATTGCTCACCTACCCGGAGGCAATCCTTTAACTTATTCGCTACTTCCTTATTCAAATCCAGTGCACTCAGCATGCCACGACTGGAATAATATCCATCTTCAAGTTGATAACTCGTCATTGATCGCAATAGCAAGATATATTCGAATGACACACGCCACTCTGTACACAGCTCATTATCGAGGTGTTCGGTTAACCGATCCAATCGTTCGAGAGTTGAAGTTGAATGGATACCATACTTGACACATAAGAGCCGAATTGCATTAACAAAGGGAATATATGCCCCATATTTAATATCGAAACCACCCGCATCTTCACCATAAGGCTCCCTAATGAGATTGCCGAATGGACCAAGTACAACTTTATGCCTTAGCGTATTCTTGAGTAAAGCTTCTATGCTTCCTGGAGTATTGCGTACAAATTGATCAAAGATGATCTTCAATTGATCAACTAATCTCTGATCACCATATAAGCAACGCGAATCTGCAACGATTAATAATTGACGGACGGATTCCCACGAAGCATCGTGAAACCACTCCCCCAACATAAGCTCCCAAGCTTCAGTTGATTTACACCATATGTTATTACTTGCTACTACGCCACCCTCACAAGGCGGGTAACCGACGATTCGCAAACCATCCTCAATAATTATAGCTAACTGTTCAAAATAACTTTTATCCGATGCGCCAGCGGATTTGATATCGCTTGTGTATATTAATCCGTTATCTTGATCACTCCATAGCGTTTGTTCACTACGACCACCACTTCCGAAGAGGATAAATGCGTAAGACACAGGCGCAGAGCCCACTCCGTTTGCTTTTAGATTAGCTTCGGCCATCGATACCGTCTTCTGGATAATCCGGTCATGCACGGCATTGACACAGGCTACCCAAGCTTCTATAGAAGAAAATAAGAGACGATCATGAAGCTCAATCTGGAATTCGTCTCGTAACAGGCGTAATTGCTCGAAGTTATGAGTCTTCTGAATACGCTGTTCCAAACTTTCCAAGATCTGCTCCATGATTCGTCTCCTCTTAAGTGAAAGTTCATTTCGAGACTATCATACTAAATTGTTTCGATATTTGCCTAGTATTAATGATTACGCTTGGTTACTCGCATTCTTCATTTGTTCTGGATATCCATAAACACCATGCTCACTTAAATCTAATCCAATAATTTCTTCCTCTTCAGTTACACGAAGACCGATTACAGCTTTAATAATAATAAGGATGATGAACGAAGCAACAATCGCATATGCAGCAACCGCACCTACTGATAATGCTTGAATGCCTAGTTGATGTAATCCGCCGCCGTAGAACAAACCAGCAGAACCTGTTGCCGCTCTCTCAGCTAATTCTGGTGTAGCGAATAGTCCATTGGACAACGTACCCCAGACACCAGCCATACCATGTACAGATAATGCATAGATTGGATCATCAATTCCTAATTTCTCAAACATCTTCGTGCTGAAGTATACGAGAATCCCAGCTACAAAACCAATGACTACTGCAGCCCAAGGTTCAACGAATGCGCAGGATGCTGTGATCGCAACAAGACCTGCTAAGGCTCCATTGAGCATTGTTGTTATGTCTGCCTTACCCATGAAGATCCATGAGATGATAAGAGCAGCAACAGCACCACCAGCGGCTCCGAGTTGCGTAGTGAAGGCAACATAACCTAAGAAGCCGTCACCTACTCCTAATGTGCTACCTGCGTTAAATCCAAACCAACCTACCCACAATAGTAGTACACCTAGAGCTGTGAATACTTGGTTGTGTCCGAAAATTTCATTTGCTTTGCCATCTTTGTTAAATTTACCAATACGAGGTTTGAGCAATATTGTTGCAGCTAGAGCCGCACAAGCACCTGTTAAATGAACAACGCTTGATCCTGCAAAATCTTGTGCACCATGGCTGAATAACCAACCGTCAGCACTCCAAATCCAATGTGAAATGACAGGATAGACGATAGATATGAAGGCTATTGTGAATAAGAAGTAAGCTCCCAACTTAGCACGTTCTGCAAAACCGCCCCATGCTATCGTTAAGGCAATCGCAGCGAATGCAAGCTGGAATACGAAGAACACAGTGGGAGGAAGGGTCGATCCTTCTTCAGCGATAAAGCCTGGGTTGAACATGAACGTATCCAGTCCCATAAAACCATTACCACCGCCGCCGAACGCTATGCCATATCCAACTGCCCAATAAACTAGGGAACAAAGACCTACAGTGAAGATCGTCTTGCCAGCAACATGACCAGCATTCTTCATCCGAGTCGAGCCAGCTTCTAATAGAATAAATCCACCTTGCATTAATAGGACAAGAATAAATGCTAGCATTACCCATACCGCGTTCAGACCCAATACTGTTAAATCCATTTCCATCCACTCCCTAATGTTAGTTATTATGACATCAATCCGTTTGTTAACGTCATTATAATCTGATTAGAGAGGTTTGACAATAGTGAAAATAGAGAATTAAGCAAAAAACCGAAAATTCGTTACCGAATCTAACATTATAATTCGCTTTTGGACCCTTTTGCGTTAGAATATATGACATTATAGATCATTGTGAAACTATTTCTTAGTGATTTCGTATGAAAGTAATACAATTGAGTAATCTAAACAGATGGAGGTAAGTTATAATGATATATCCTTCTTTTTATCCTTGGGACATCCTCATCTTTGCAGCCTTTGGGCTGTCGATGTGGGCTTCATTCCGTGTGAAGAGCACTTTCCGACGTTGGTCACAAGTGCCGATCCATTCTCGAATGACTGGCAGTGAGGCCGCCAGACGCATGCTCGATTCAAATGGATTGTATGATGTACCTGTTGAGGCAATACCCGGTCAACTAACAGACCATTACGACCCTACGAAACGTGCAATTCGATTATCAGAGTCCGTATATGGCGAGCGCACTATCGCAGCCGTCTCCGTCGCTTGTCACGAGGTTGGCCATGCTATCCAACATAGTAACCATTACCCTGCGCTTGTCATGCGGCATCGAATGTTCCCGTTAGTCAATTTCACATCAGGAATTTCACCTTACTTAATCATTGCGGGTATTCTGCTCAGCTTATCCAATTTAATATTTATTGGAATTATTTTCTTCTCTGCAGCTGTGGCTTTCCAATTGATTACGTTACCCGTTGAATTTAATGCTTCGAGTCGCGCAAGAAAACAAATGGTCGTCCAAGGCTTCATTAACGAACAAGAGAATATCGGTGCCGGCAAAGTTCTTAATGCCGCAGCATTAACATACGTAGCTGCCGCATTAGTATCCTTGCTTCAATTATTGAAGTTCGTTATGATTTTCTTGAACAACCGCAGGTGATTCATTATACAAGAGGCAGTTGATCGAGTAGAACATTCTACTTGATCAACTGCCCTTTTCGTTAAAGGTACTATGATTTGGTGGTCATAAAATATTCATTGATTAGAAAATGGCGAAATACTTCTGCTACAACGGGAAGCTTCTCATTCGATCGTCGGATTAATCCAATTGTACGAGTTACCTGCGGATCAGTAATTTTAATCTTAATCGGCTGGAGCGGACCCGTCTCGACCAGTGCCATCTCAGGCAATAAGCTAACTCCCATTCCCGCCGCAACAAGTCCACGAATCGTATCTGTTTCTTCACCCTCAAATCCAATGATTGGCTTAAATCCAGCCTGCAAACAAGCGTCCATCACAATCGGTCGGAGTGAGTATCCTTCACTGAACAATACAAAGGTCTCCTCCTTCAACTGCTCAAGTCGAAGCGTCTGATATTCAGAGAGGATATGATTAGGTGGTAATATAGCGAATAATTCCTCTATGATTAGAAGCTCACCTGTCACTTGATCATGTCTTTCGGGAAATGGAGAAATGAGCGCCAAATCTACTTCATTATTCATCACGTCGTTGATTAGGCTATTGAATTTGCCTTGTTTAAACTTAAATTTCACCTTCGGATGCTCTTTACGAAATTGAGCAACGACCGAAGGAATCAGATTCACTCCTAGACTATGGGGGAATCCCAAACGGATTTCTCCTAATTCAGGATCTAAGAGTTCGCGAATTTCTAAAACCGATTTCTCTAAATCAGTAAGAATCATCTCAATTTTATTTAAGAACAGCTTACCCGCAGGTGTTAGATGAACATTGCGTCCCACATGAACGAATAAAATGATTCCTAACTCTTCCTCCAATTGGTGAATTTGGCGACTAACTGCTGATTGAGCCACATGAAGCTCCTCAGCCGCTTTAGTGAAATGTTCTTTACGAGCAACTTTGACAAAGTATTGTAGCTGTCTTAGTTCCATACTCATCCTCCGATTGGACAATTGCATTTTGAAAACATTATAATATAGAAAGTTGATATAAGCATACTGCTTATGGAATTGTTTTATCGACAGACGAGTTACGAACACAAATCATTTAGGAGGTATCATCCATGTCTCAAGAACGTACAGGCGTTGCTACAATTAAAGGAAATCCATTGACCCTTATCGGCC
Source organism: Paenibacillaceae bacterium (assembly GCA_040880185.1). GTDB lineage: Bacteria > Bacillota > Bacilli > Paenibacillales > UBA4045 > UBA4045. Next base: position 6,659 of record JBBDIY010000008.1, on the reverse strand, counting down.
CAGAGTTGAAAGTCGGTGACAAAGCTCCTGATGCTACAATTAATGTAAATTTAGTGGAGCAAGCTCAGTTGTCCAAATATGATGGCAAAGTTAAACTGATCAGTGTTGTTCCGTCCTTGGATACAGGTGTTTGCGATGCGCAAACACGCAGATTCAATGAAGAGGCCGCTGGACTTGGTGACGATGTGACCATTCTAACGATCAGCATGGATTTACCGCCGGCCCAAGCTCGATGGTGTGGAGCTGCTGGAATTGACAAGGTGATCGTTGTATCTGATCATAATAAAGCTGATTTCGGAGAAAAGTATGGCGTTCTTGTCAAAGAATTACGTCTAGATATGCGCGCTGTATTCGTTATTGATAAATCCAACACCATTCAATATGTGGAAGTATTGAAGGAATTAACCGAGCACCCGAATTATGAATCAGCCCTAGCTGCAGTGAAGAAATTAGTTTAATTCCATTATTACTTTCTTATTTCGTTTGTAAGATACATACAAAACCACTTGGTTTTTCGCCAAGTGGTTTTGTTTTGCTTTTGTCTACTCGTTTTCTATTTAGAGTCTTTGTATGTCTTAAGCTTCTGATCAAGCGATGCATAGATATCCATGATATTCCGATAATTCGAGCCTAAGTCGCCTAGAGAGCCTCTAGAAGCTGAGTATACATCTACCGCTGATTTGACCGGCGTGATGGAGAATAAGGTTAATGTAATATCCTGTGAGCGACCAAGAGCAGTGCGCTTCTCCAAGACGATTTCGCCAACCGTAGGCACCTCATGAATAATCTTGTAGCCCTTCATCTTCTTAATTACACTCACGACTTCATCCCAAAGTTTGTCTTTAGACAAACGGAAATATCTGGTTTTCAGTAACGGATCCTTGGCTTTCTCTCCGGTAGATTCAACACTTCGAACCAAACCAATTAATATGCGTTTCAACATTGATTTGAAACCCCCTGTTATTATGTCCCATCACGCATCGACCTTAATCTTAACACTATTCGCCCGAATGGGAAACAAAAAAATCTGACGATAACGTCAGATTCAGAATTCTAGTTGAGAATATGAAGAACCCGCTAATGTCGTCCGGTCATGAGTTTCTGAACCTGCTTAGCAGGTGGGTGCTCGCAGGAGCGTTTTTGAAGTCCCCTTTTGAGGGCATGTCAGCCACATTCCAATATAAAGCTCCCAAGAAACGAACAATGGTTCAAAACATCGTAGAGCCGATAACGGGCATCGCAGGATTCTTCATGTGAGTATATTGTTATTATAAACTAGAAGTATCCTGTAAGTAAATCAAATTACACTGGTTACACTGGTAATAGTTGAGACCATTGATAATTTTTCATCTATTACGCTTCTTTAGAAATTTGTTGTTCTTCTTTATCTTGTATCCGCTGAAGGACTTTGTAGAAGCTCCAGAAGGAGAATACTCCCATAATTGATCCCATAAAGAATACAACTAAGAAAGCATTAAATTTTGTGAAGCTTACGTACAGAATCACAGCGTTACCTACTAATATCAAAAGCGAATTTAATGGACGTCCAATCGTGAATAGAATGGAGTTTTTGAACAATGTCCTGGTCTTCATCTCGAAGTGAGTTAGCATAGAGAGATAATTCATAACTGCCACTACTAATAGAAGCACCATTACGATAAACACGTATGCGACAATTGAAATATACGATCCTCGCTCTGAATAGAACTGAACATTAATGAGCAGTACAATCAGAATGAAAGAAAAGAATAGTCCTCCCAGCATCGATTGTTTATAGTTAGATTTAAAGCCTCTAAAAAAGGTTTTAAACAAAGGTACATCTTCATCACCCATAACCCATTTACGCACTACTGTGCAGAGTGCAGCAGAAGCTGGGAAAAAGCAGAATGGCGCAATGATTAAAGGAGGCAGCATCCAGAGAATAAGATCATATAAGCTCTCTAAAGCCATACCTGCCTCAACAGAAGTGCTGAGTAACTGGTTAATCATCAAGATGATGAACGGTATTGAACAGAATATCCATAAGAGATTAATTGCAGCTAATCGCATAATCCATTCCGCTACGCGATATAGCCCTCCCATTAAGCCGTTCATCTCCATGCCGAATTCCCCCTAAGCTGCTTGTATTACTTATTCACATAACCTTCAGAGCTACTACGTTCTTTGTAGTCGGTTTTGGGTTTACGAAAATCTTTGCCTGTATCTCTTGAACCCTTATATCCACCACGTGAATCGGAACTGCTACCGCTGCCACCACTGCTGCGTTGGTATCTTGGTGCTCCTGAACCACCGCTTGTGCCGGATCCGGAGAATCCAGAATATCTTCTACCTGTAGAGTTCACATCAGGCCTACGTTTCTTAGCACGGAGCGGATCTTCAGGAGTTAAATCCACCTGTACTTCCTTCTTCTCGCCCGTCAGAATGAGTAAGGCAGCTGCAACGAGTTGCACGCTATCATACTGTTCCAACAATTGAATAGCTAGGCCCTTAAATTCATTAAGACCTTCACCTTGTACGGCTTCAATAAGTCTTTCAGCAGTAACCTTCTGCTTACCTTCGATCGCTTCTGCTAAGCTAGGCAACGGCTTGCGTTCCATCTTGATCCGATTAACCTTCTCAATGAAGTGAAGGTGATCGATTTCTCTAGGTGTAACGAACGACCAAGCCGTTCCTTCTTTACCCGCACGACCAGTACGACCAATACGATGGACATAGCTTTCTGGATCTTGCGGTAAATCGAAGTTAAGTACATGAGTAACACCGGAGACATCAAGTCCTCGTGCTGCAACATCGGTTGCAACGAGTACATCGATACTACCATCACGGAATTTGCGCATAACTGCATCCCGTTGGTTCTGTGACAAATCACCATGTAATCCGTCAGCAGAATATCCGCGTTTCTGTAAGCCTTCTGCTAATTCATCTACCCGACGTTTAGTACGACCGAATACGATGGCTAAGTCAGGCGATTCCATATCAAGTAATCGACAAAGCGCATCAAATTTCATTCTTTCATTGACTTCGATATAGGATTGAGAGATAAGTGGTACTGTCATTTGCTTAGGAGTAACAGTGATATGCTCCGGGTTCTTCAAAAATTGTTGCGCTAATCTTTGGATATTCGGAGGCATTGTCGCTGAGAATAGCATCGTATGTCTTTCGGCTGGAACAAGCTTTAAGATAGATTGAATATCTTCCATAAAGCCCATATCGAGCATTTCATCTGCTTCGTCAAGAATAACAGTTTGTACTTCATCTAATTTGATCGTTCTGCGATTAATATGATCCAATAGACGACCAGGAGTCCCAATGATTACATGAGGGAATTTCTTCAATGCACGGATTTGTCGACCAATGTCTTGGCCACCGTAAATAGGTAATGAACGCACGCCTTTGAACTTACTTAGCTTGCCAATTTCTTCTGCTACTTGAATCGCTAGCTCCCGTGTCGGCGTCATGATAAGTGCCGCGATATTCGTACGAGCGACATCAATTTTCTGAATTAACGGAATACCGAAGGCTGCAGTTTTACCTGTACCTGTTTGTGCTTGACCGATAAGGTCTCTGCCAGCTATCCCAAGTGGAATTGCTTTTGCTTGAATCGGTGTTGGTTCTTCAAATCCTAGCTCTGTTACGGCCCTCAGAACCTTCGGTTCGAGGTCAAAATCTGTAAATGTGGTCAATACAGTCAAGCTCCTTTTTTTATTGCTGGGCTTCATGCCCGGTATATCTTATCCTGCAAAATGACTTCTTGCAATAAACAGGGTCGTTTAGATGACGACCTATCCTGAAATAATATACCCACGACAAGCACAGCGTGTAGTTGTACCATCTTCATGAGATGGCCATATGGCATGCTTTCTATGGACAAAAATGTCCAACTTGAGAGCACATCCAAATAAGTATAACACAATGTAGAAAGATTTTTCCAGTGATAATCCTAATCCCTTTAATTGAATTAATCCTTATCCACTAATCCACGGTCCAAATACGTATCCAGAATATTCGTGATATCAAATACGTTATGAGCCAAATCAAGATTCTCAAACGAATATTCACATTGCTTCATATACGCCATATCTTGTTCATAGTGTTTAAGATGATTCATGATCTCAGGCTCAGTCAAGCCTTTCTTACGTTGACGCTCCTCAACAATAGTACGGTCAGCATAGATGAACAAACGAACGACCTTATCACCATAATACTTCTTTAGTATGTCCGCTCCGCTAGGATTTAATATGATATAAATACAACTGAATTGCTCAAACAAATGTTCAACGTCTTTGTTCTTGATCCCATATAGGTTATTATTAATGTCAATGTGCTCCAAAAACTCATTACCTTCGATGGCCTGTATGAATTGATCACGATTTACGAAATAATAATCCTGACCATGCTCTTCACTAGGTCTTGGATCTCGCGTTGTATTCGAAATAACCTTCTTCATGCCAAGTGTATTACCAACCATATTAGCAATCGTACTTCGACCTGCTCCAACTGGTCCAGTAAAGATAAAGATACGTTCGGTTTCTTTTAGTTCATACATACACATGTCTCCTTTTTTCATTATTTTCTCTGATACTGTCGTACCCTTAACTTTACCACAGGCACTTCATTAGTCAACCAATGCATGCAGAAGGATTCTCGATACGGATCGACTTTCAATTAAACTCCCATCTACAGAAGGAGGATTTATGCGGATTATTATAGGATATGCCGTTATCGTATTTGGCGCTGCATTGGTCGCGACAGGATTCAATCTATTCTTAGTCCCTCATCAACTTTTAAGTGGTGGGGTTTCTGGGATAGCCATGCTTGTTGGATATTATTCCGATTGGAGCATTGGTATTCTCTACTTCGTATTTAACTTACCCATTATGGTGTGGGGTTGGTTCATGATCGGTAGACGATTTATTATTCTAAGCATTTTGTCTGTCATTTTGACATCTTGGTTCATTCAGTTAATTAGTATTGAAAAATTTATTCAGGATCCTGTTCTTGGCTCCGTGTTCGGTGGTGTCTTGGTAGGAATTGGTACAGGCATAACTCTGAGAGTCGGAGGCTCAACGGGTGGTTTTGATATCATCGGGTCCATTCTTACACGTAAGAGAGACTTCCCTCTTGGAATGATCATGTTCTTGCTTAACGGGTTTGTCATCCTCATTCTTGGATTTCTCGATAACTGGGATTCTGCCCTGTATTCGATGCTAGCTATCTATATCTCAGGTAAGATCGTTGATAACATTCATATACGTCATGTTAAAGTTACAGCTTTTATCGTCACGAATGAAACGCAGAAGCTACTTGAGCAATTGTTACTATTGCCTCGCGGTGTGACCATTATTAAGACCCAGGGAGCCTATTCTCATTCAGAGAAAGATTTGCTGATGACGGTAACGACTCGGTATGAATTAGCAGAATTACGTAAGATCATTCACGAGATTGATCGGAAAGCGTTTGTTAATATCGTGGAGACAGTGGCTATATTCGGGGAATTCACTCGTAAAAGTTAACCGTCCATAGATATACTCATGAAGAATATGCTATACTTAAAAAGTAATTTTATACGTTATTGGATTCACATTAAGTTTTCTGTAGTACGGCTTTTCGATCGCGAAGTACAATTCGGTTGAAAGGGTGAGACGAATGGAGATGGAAGTGGTCAAGTTATCCAGTATCGTGATCAGATTAACGCCGGAATTGTACTCATTCCTTACACCGGCGGAGCTCGAGTGTTCAATTATCCTGAAATTTGGGATGAATGACCTGGATGCGAATGGAGCGATAGAAATTGTTCAACAGAGTATATTTGAGCAACAGAAAACCGCTATTATTCAATGATTTACGTTGAAACCGTCGGATACCCGACGGTTTTTCGTTGTTCTAGTACTTTAATAAGGTCCACGAATATGCTCTGCCACCTGATCCTGATAAAACTCTTTAAGTCGCGATAACTCTTTGGCATTAAAGACAGGAACATCCATTGCAGATAAATTATCCTCTACTTGTGCGGTAGATTTAAATCCTGGGATAACACACGTGATTTCCTTCTGGTCCAATATAAAGCGGAGCGCAGCTCGTGCCATGTTCCCTCTTCCCTCAGCGATCCAAGTGAGCTGTTCACTTAACTCAGCGCCTTTCTGCAATCCTAGACCGCCAAAAGTTTCACCTACGTTGAAGTGCTCACCGTTCTCATTGAAATTCCGGTGATCATCTGCTTCAAAGGTGGTTGCTGCAGTCATCTTACCGGTGAGCAAGCCACTTGCAAGTGGTAGACGTACTAGAATACCAACACCTTGGGCATACGCAGCTGGTAATAATCGTTCCAATGGTTTCTGACGAAGAATATTGAATATAACCTGCAGTGCCCCTACATTTGGGTTCTTTAGGCACAGATTACCCTCTTCAACTGATTCCACACTGACACCATAATTGCGTATTTTGCCTTCTGACTTCAGCTTATCCAACACTTCGAAAACTCGACCATCTTCTAGAATAGGCATCGGTGCACAATGAATTTGGTACAAATCAATAGCTTCACGTCTAAGTCTCTTTAAGCTTGCCTCACAATATTCTCGTACACGCTGTTCCGAATAGGTGTTCGGATGTTACTATTCACAGCCCCATAAAAAAAGACATGCAGAACAAGGCTAATTTCT
>JBBDIY010000007.1:0-8213 GCA_040880185.1 Paenibacillaceae bacterium | reverse complement strand
CGCCCTCTAAAGCGGCAAGGGATAATGTATCATAGTCCGACAAGACAAGTCAAGCATCTACGTGCAAAAAGATTTCCCAACTCTCTGTTAACATCAATACACTCTATAATCTATAAATCCTATCTAACGGTAACTACGATTTCGTGCATACTTCGAAAGCTCCTTAGAAGAAACTAACCGTGCATACATTCTGAATATCACTTTATACCGAGATTCAATAGCTAGCTTAATATCTGCATTAATACGTTGATCACTAAGGTCGAGCAACATTTCATCCAATTCCTTGCGCAACATATAGTTCAGTTCCTTACATTCACGATCATTGAACAGTACACCCAACATAGAATGGAATGCCCCCTATATTCATCTCATCCAGGCATCTGCACCCGTTTATATTGTTATGCACATTATTGGGTATTTTTATGACTCACACTTTTCAATATTTGGACAAAGCCCGCATAACTTGCTTGTACGAGCATAACTATGTACTAATCGAATCTTGAAGGAGGGTCAATACAGGTGAACTTTTTCTATGTGATTAATGGAAGGAAGCTGAAGCGTTATTTTATTATAGGAATTGCCATCTTGTTTAGTATCGGTATTATCTATGTGGAGAAGGATCAAATTTCAGTTTTCTCTTATAGTGAACCCGCAGCTATCTACAGTGTGGTTACGGAGCAGGAAGTCATCTCACTTACCTTCGATATCAGCTGGGGGGAGAAGCGAGCCGAACCAATCCTACAAATTCTTCAGGAAAAAGGCGTAAAAAAAGCGACGTTCTTCTTATCCTCTCCATGGAGTAGCAGCCACCCAGAGATTGTAAAGAAGATTCTCGACGCTGGTTATGAGATCGGAAGTCATGGCCATAAGCATGTCAATTACAGCCAGCTTAGCAATGAAGATATTCGCAAGCAGATCCAAACCGCACACGAAGTTCTAACACAGATGACAGGTAAAAGTCCGAATCTCATTCGGATGCCTAATGGCGACTTCGATAAGAGAGTATTGCAGGTCGCAAACGAGCTTGGCTATAAAGTTATTCAATGGGATACAGACTCCCACGATTGGATGAACAAAGGAGCAGACAATATCATTCAACGTGTTGTGAGTAAAGCTCATCCCGGAGATATTGTGTTATTACATGCTAGTGACTCCTGTAAGCAGACCCATCTAGCGCTTCCTACGATCATTGATGAATTACGTGCGAAGGGTTATGAGTTTGCCACGGTCTCAGAGATGCTACAGTTGTCCGAATTGAAGGGTACGAAAGTACAGGATCAAGGGAGTTGACGTCACGTCAGCTCTCTGTTTTCTTCAGAACCCTATGTAGACGTAGTAGCTGCCAGGCGTTACATGCAATTAATGCAGAGGCCATTAGCAATGTGGCTTCATCATTACTCACTTGGATCGCAATGGCAGTTTCCACTAAGGTGAATACGAGCATGAAGAAAACACTGGGAATGAATGCATTCGGGTTAGTCATCTTCACCTTCCAATAAGCCGTGCCGATTGAGAGCAATATCATAACCCCTAATCCAAGCGCAAACTTTAATGGCGAGTCCTTCCACAAGAACATGTAGATCTCGAATGGAACCGTTATGATGAAGAAGATTTGCACAAGCTTCCATGTTGATGGTCTCCTGAACATATCCCTCGCTATATAATTCAACGTCATGTATGCAAAGAAGAACATCTGACTGAGAATACTGAACATAAATCCAGCCAAAATCATCGACAATACATTATAACCAAACTCCATCACATTCCATTGAAACAGTTCCCCGTCCAGAGCAGCCAACATTAATCCGATGCCAACCGCGGTAGCGGCCCCTATCAACAGTGTTGACCAGAACATGATAACCCAATTTCTTATTGTCACGAGCAATCTCTCCCCGAATTTAATACTTTGGTTATTACCTCCAATATTGTAACAGATTCAATAGCTCCCTCCAAACATATTTGGTGACAGAATACGCATAATACATAGATATCGCTGTAATGAATGAGGGGGCTGTCCACGTTGAACGTACACAAATTGTCTCGGATCGTAGCCATCACATGCGTAATCCTGTTCCTAACATCCTGCGGGTCAGGTAGTGAATCTGGAGGCATGCAGACTTATAAAGATACAAAGTCCATGGTAATCGACATCCTTAAGTCAGAGGAAGCCAAGAAAGTGATCCAGAAAGCATCAGAGGAACAAAGCTCAGGGGGCGGAGAAGGCATTAAGCTCTTAAGTACGCCTGAAGGTAAGCAAATTCAAATCGCTGTTAAAGATGTACTGACCGACCCTAGTTATCCAAAGCATCTTGAGAAGATGATGACCGATCCTAAATTTGCTGGTGAATTCGCCAAAGCTGTATCTAAGCAGGACAAGCAATTGCATAAGGACCTTATGAAAGACCCTGAATATCAAACAATGTTGGTTGGCGTAATGAAGAATCCTGAATTCGAAAAAATATTATTAGAAACGTTAAAAGGTACGGAATACCGCAAGCAAGCCGCAGTGATGTTCCAAGAAGCGCTAGATAACCCACTATTCAAGCTTGAGCTGATGACATTAATGAAGAAAGTGTTGGAAGAAGAATCCAAGCCGAAGAAAAAGGAAGAGGGGCAATAATTGAAGCAGCTCGCGGTGAAGCAAGGTTGATAATCAATCCTTTCACCGCGAGCTGCGAATCAAGGTATGCAATTGAATTATACGTTAAATTTGGCAACGATTTGATCGGCCATTTGTAGATAAATTTGTCCTGTTGGTGATTGTTCTTTATACACAGATGGAGCATAGTCAGCTTCGGAAAGATGATTATCTGGTGCACCTAATGGAATTTGTGCTATCAAGTTAGTATGGAGCTCCTCTGCCAGCTTAGCTCCGCCTCCACGGCCGAACACATAATCCTTCTTACCACATTCCGTGCATTCGTAATAGGACATATTCTCAACCACACCGATGATCTCATGATTCGTATGTACCGCCATAGCACCTGCGCGAGCAGCAACAAAAGATGCAGTAGCATGTGGTGTGGTCACGATTACTTCTTTACTATGCGGAATCATCTGATGTATATCTAAGGCGATATCACCTGTACCTGGAGGTAGATCGAGTAGCATGTATTCGATTTCTCCCCAATTTACTTCGTTGAAGAAGTTTTTGATCATCTTCCCGAGCATCGGTCCGCGCCAGATCACAGGAGCGTTATCTTGCACGAAGAAACCCATGGAGATTACTTTCACTCCGAACTTACTAGAAGGTACAAGGCGCTCGTCGACAAGTTCTGGTTGTTGTTCAATACCCATCATATCTGGCACACTGAATCCGTATATGTCACAATCCATTATGCCCACTTTCTTGCCTCTACGCGCTAAAGCGACAGCTAGATTTACGGTGACCGTTGATTTACCAACGCCACCTTTACCACTTGCTACGGCAATGAAATTAGTTCTCGAATCAGGAGCTAATAAGGCCGGCATTCCTTGTTGTTGCGTCTTGAGCTCTGCCTGTTGGCGCTGTTGCATCTCATCTAAATCCGATCCCTTAGGTAACTCACGAAAGCGAATATGACAATCGTCAATACCGATTGGCTTCAATGCTTCCTCCACTTGATTCCTGATCGCAGCCTGAATGTCATCACTCAAGATGGACAACAGCAGTGTCATGTTCACTTTGTTATCCTTCACTAAGATATCTCGTATTTGATTATGCAGGGTCAAGCCCTGATCCAGTTGCGGATCACGTAATTGACCAAGCGCCGTAATAACCTGCTCTTTCGTTATCATGATATCAACACCCCATCATTGTTGTATTTGCACTTTCCAGAGTACATTATACCATGACATCTATGGGGTTCCAATTTGTTCTCCTGAATTATATCGTAGAATACCTCGATATATTGAAGCTGCTAATTTATTCTGATACATTTCATCAGCGAGCAATTGCGCTTCCTCTGGATTAGACAGAAATCCGACTTCGACTAATGCAGTAGGAATCGGTAAAATCTTCAACAGGTATAAGGTCGAAGCCGTGTTCGCCTGTCGGTTCGTATTACTCATATTCAAGCGAATTTCCTCTTGAATGAAAGTCGCAAGTCGCCTGCCTTCTTCACGCTTTGGATAATAGAAAGTCTGAGCCCCTCTCCACCTTGCTGATGGTACACTATTCAGATGTATCGTGATTAGGAGATCTGCATGTTTCTTCGTCACAAGCTTCGCACGATTGATTAAGTCCTCGGTTTTTCGGCGACTGAAACCACTTGTACTTGGCGAAGCCAAATCATAATCATCCTCGCGTGTCATAACCACCAATGCACCAGCTTGCTGGAGATAGTCTCTTACCTGCAGTGAAATTTTCAATGTAATATCCTTCTCAATAATCCCACTCGCGCTCTCAGCTCCACCATCAACGCCACCATGCCCAGCATCGATCGCAATAATCTTACCCGATAACGGCAGTGTCCAGTGCGTCCAAGTACGCGTCGAAGAGAAATCATACGTTACCAGGGTAAGAAGCAGAATAACAGTTGCTGCGCTTAACAGAATTCTATACATACCCCTGTACGAAATCCAGATGAACATTTGTTTCCGCTTTCTGCGCATATAAAAAAACCACCCCGTCCATTCGTAACAACAACTCCCTTATGGAAGTCTGCCATTACAGAATATGGGACAAGGTGGCTGAATATGCCTATAGATTGAAATGTTCAGAAACTAGTAGCTAATATCTTACGGTTATTCCTAGATTCCAGCTGAAGAAGTTAATTTCTCGGACATACCTTCAATTAATATCTCAGCAACTTCAGGTCTAGAGAATTGTGGTGGTGGACATACACCGTCACGCAACATCGCACGAACCTTCGTACCCGATAGGTGTAAATGCTCTGATGAATCATGCGGACAAGTTTTGCTCGTACCCATATTGCCACATCTTTTACAGAAGAAACTATGTTCGAAGAACAATGGTGTTATGCCCAGTTCCTCCGCTGTGAAGTTACTGAATATTTCTTGTGCTTCATAGGTTCCATAATAATCGCCAACGCCTGCATGGTCACGACCAACAATAAAGTGAGTACAGCCATAATTCTTACGAACCATTGCGTGGAAGATCGCTTCACGAGGACCAGCGTATCTCATTGCTGCAGGGAACACTCCTAGGAATACACGGTCTTTTGGATAATAATTGGCAAGAATCGCTTGGTAGCTACGCATCCGAATATCAGCTGAGATATCATCTGACTTCGTCTCACCTACTAGAGGGTTAAGGAATAGACCATCGACGATCTCTAGTGCACACTTCTGAATATATTCATGGGCTCTATGAACCGGATTCCTCGTTTGGAAGCCAACTACTGTTCTCCATCCATTATCAACGAAGATGCGTCTAGTCTCCGTAGGGTCGTAGTAGAATTCTTCAAACTTAGTACGCTTCGGACGATTTAATACGTGGATAGCTCCACCGATGTATGTGTTCGAACGATTGAATAAATTTTTGACGCCTGGGTGGACTTGGTCATCGGTCTTGTAGACCTTGATCGCTTCATTCTTGAAATCGACTTGGTAGATACTCTCCACATCAAGAACTGCATAGATGACATCATCCTGTTCTCCAATGAGAGCTACCTGCTTCCCTACTTGAAGCTCGCTAGCAATCTCATCTGCTACAGGGAAAGTAATCGGAATACTCCAAACCGTGCCATTCGCTAATTTCATGCGATCAACTACGGAATGGTAATCGCTTTCTGTCATGAAACCAGTAAGTGGTGAGAATGCCCCAATCGCGATTAGATCGATATCCGATAAGGTCCACATGCTAATCTTGATGGATTGTAGTGAGCGTGCTTTGTCCAGCCATTTATCTCGATCAGCTTCAGGCACCAGCCGATTGATTAATATGCCTCCATGCGGTTTTATAGTTTCCATATCTAAACTCCTCACTCTAATATCTGAAAATGTTCAATATACGACTTATTTGTGCAATCCACATTCCGTCTTCTCTGTACCCGCCCAACGACCAGCTCGAGGATCTTCCCCGGCCATAACCTGACGTGTGCAATAATGACAGCCGATACTTGGGTAGTTCTGATCGTGTAATGGATTGTAGATTATATTGTTGCTGCGAATATAATTCCATACATCTTCCGAAGTCCAAGATGCAATTGGGTTGAATTTCATTAATCCAAACTTATAATCATATTCAACCTTCTTCGTATTAGCTCTTGTCGGAGCTTGGTCACGACGAACCCCTGTAATCCAAGCATCATATTGACCCAATATGTTAATAAGTGGATCAACCTTACGTATGTTACAGCATGCATTCGGCTCGCGCTTCCACAGTTCATCCCCAAATTCCGCCGCTTGCTGCTCCGGAGTTAGCTTAGGCTTCACTTGAATGAATTGAATACCATAGCGCTCAGCTAGTCGGTCCCTAGTCTCATACGTTTCTTGGAAGTGAAAGTCCGTATCCAGATAGAATATATCTGTCTTCGGGCTAATCTTATGAAGCATATCGACCAATACGACATCTTCTGCTCCAAAACTACAAGCTAACGTTAAACTCGGAAACTTCTCTGCTGCATAAGCTATTATGGCTTCTGGTGATTGATCCTCAAACTGAGTCGCTCCCTCAGTCGCGAACGATTCTTTCTCTAATAAGTTCATTTGACAAAACCTCCGTACTTAATTCCTAGTAAATAGGTATGGATTAATGAGATTACTACATTATAATACTTTCCTCACTATTGTCAATGCATTTTTCGCTTCTCACATCTTCTCTATTGATATTCGAAGTCTGTAGGCAAAGTGCATAAAAAAGCAGTCCCGAGAATAAACTCGAGGCTGCTTGTACGTAAAACTGTGTATTAACGTTTGGAGAATTGAGGAGCACGACGAGCTGCTTTCAATCCGTATTTCTTACGTTCTTTCATACGTGGGTCACGAGTTAGAAAGCCTGCTTTCTTCAGTGAGCCACGGTACTCAGGATCCACTTTAAGTAATGCACGGGAAATCCCGTGACGAATTGCTCCAGCTTGACCACTTGTCCCGCCGCCAGCTGCGATGACCAACACATCGTATTTACCAACAGTATCAGTAAGCTTCAATGGTTGATTAACAATAAGCTTTAGTGTTTCTAGGCAAAAATAATCGTTGATATCACGTTTATTAATGATGATACGTCCTTCGCCTGGTATTAGACGAACTCTAGCTACCGAATGCTTACGACGACCTGTTCCATAATATTGAACTTGAGCCATGAATCGAAGACCTCCCTCTTATTAACCGTTAAGCTGCCATACAGCAGGATTCTGTGCTTGATGTGGATGATCATTGCCAGCATATACTTTAAGCTTTGTCTTCAGCTTGTCGCCAAGACGATTCTTAGGTAGCATACCATAAACAGCAAATTCGATAATCCGTTCAGGTCGAGTGTCACGAAGCACTCTAGCTGTTGTTACTTTCAAACCGCCTGGGTATTGAGAATGGCGATAGTACTTCTTTTGATCCCATTTCTTACCTGTTAAATGTATTTGGTCTGCATTGATCACGATAACGAAGTCACCTGAATCAACATGTGGTGTAAAAGTTGTCTTGTATTTACCGCGAATGATACTAGCTACTTCACTAGACAAGCGTCCAAGTGTTTGTCCGGCTGCGTCTACGATATACCAATTGTGTTCAGTATTCGACTCGTTAGCCATAAAGGTCGTGCGCATAGTGTTGCCTCCTATAAGAAATCATCGTTCAATTCTAACGTCGTTCTATCGTATAACACGGCTCTATTCTTAACTGGGGGCCGTGGGATAGCCATTAAGAAAGCCAAATCATATTTTATAACATTTCTAGCTAATAATCAAGAAGAAAATTTCATATTATTCAATTGAAGATAAATCGTATTCTACATCCCATAAAGTTAACCCATGTGCCATAGCTGTTGGACCAGCTCTAAGCCTGTCCTTGGCGTCTAGAAGGCGTTCCATATCGTTAGCCATACGTTTACCCTCGCCCACTTGAATCAACGTACCCGCGATTACACGAACCATGTTATACAGAAAGCCATTACCAGTTATATATAGATGCAGAACACCACTTCGACCATCTAATGGATCTATCGGATTCTCTGGCGTAATCTCCCTTTCCAGATAAGCTTGATAGATTGTTCTCACATGTGACTGTTTCGTTGATCGCTTCGAGCAAAAGGACGAGAAGTCATGCTCCCCGATTAT
>JBBDIY010000006.1:17856-50332 GCA_040880185.1 Paenibacillaceae bacterium | reverse complement strand
CGACAGTTTAATTTCCAGAAGTCACGACAGTTTAATTTACAGATAGGAGGAATACGTTATGACCACCGTACTAACCGATATCGTACCGAAGGGTGCGAGCAGCAAAAACCAGTTAGGCACCATTGCCTCAGCAGGCGTTAACATATTCTTCGCCATTTATTCGATCCTCTGTGTGATTCCGTTATTGTTGATTATCGCTGTCTCGGTATCGAATGAAGGATCGGTTGTCCGAAGCGGTTATAAGTTTATCCCGGAACAATTCGACTTGGCAGCCTATCAATTTCTGGCCAAGGATTTCGGCACGATCACTCATGCTTATGGGGTTTCGATTCTGGTTACGGTTGTTGGAACATGCTTGAGTATGATTGTTATTGCTCTGTATGCGTATCCGATTTCCAGACCGAACTTCCCTCATGCCAAATTCTTCACGTTCTTCGTCTTCTTTACGTTGTTATTCTCAGGCGGTTTAGTGCCTTGGTTCTTAGTCTATGTTCAACTGCTAGATTTACGGAACACCATCTTATCACTGATCTTACCTCTGGTTATGGCAGCGTTCTGGGTATTGGTAACACGAACATTTTTCCAAACGACAATACCGGGACCGGTGCTAGAGTCGGCGAAGATCGATGGTGCTGGTGAGATGAGAATCTTCATCCAGATCGTACTTCCATTGTCGCTGCCGATCTTGGCAACGATCTCCTTATTCCAGACACTGACGTACTGGAATGACTGGTTCTTGAGCCTCGTATTCATTAGCAATAACGGGAATATCTCGGTGCAATATCTGATGTATAAGATGATGGCCAACATTCAATACCTGGCTACTAATCCGACAGCAGCGGCCGAGATTGCTAAAGCCGGGGGCATGTTCAACTTCCCGAGTGAAACCGTTCGGATGGCGATGGTCATCGTCGGAGTAGGACCTATCATCTTCGCCTATCCATTCTTCCAGAAGTACTTTATCCGTGGGTTAACAGTTGGTGCAGTTAAGGGTTAATGTTGGCTATCTCCGGTAAAACCGGTTTAGCATAGATCACAAATTATTTGGGGAGGTCAAGTACATGAATGTAGTCAACAAGAAAGCATCAATATTAGTCATGCTTATGTTGGTTCTTGCACTAGTCGTATCAGCTTGCGGTAACAATAACAATGCAGTTAACAATGATAAAGATGCTGCAGCACCAGCAGTTACGAATGACAAGACAGACACGAACACGCCCGCTGCAGAACCTGTGGCATCAGATCTAAAGCCTTATAAACTGGTTGTGGTTTATGAAGGACCACCGCAAGCAGACGAGAAAAAGGTAGAAGAGGCATTGAACAAAATTCTAACTGAGAAAATCAATGCAACCATCGACATTGCTCCAATTGATTGGGGCGCATGGGATGATAAGATGAACCTGATGATCGCTTCCCGTGAGCCTGTAGACGTAATGTTCACAGCACAATGGAACGGTCATGCGAAGAACGTAGCAAAAGGCGCATATATTCCATTGAATGATTTACTTGAGCAACATGGTCAAGGTATCTTAGAAACATTGGATCCAGCTTTCATTGCAGGTTCCAAAGTGAACGGTAAGAACTATGGTATTCCAACGAACAAAGAGTTAGCTTCTGTTGGTGGTATCGTATATCGTAAGGATATCGCTGAAGAATTAGGTCTAGACATGGCATCCGTTAAGACTCCTGAAGACCTTGGTGCAATCTTTGCAACTCTTAAAGAAAAGAAACCAGATATGATTCCACTTTACACAACTGGCGGATTATTCAATGCTCATTACTTCGCTGAATTTGATTTCTTGGGCGATGGTACAATTCCAGGTGCTCTAGTTAAGAGTGCTGGTGATACAAAAGTTCAAATGTTAGAAGACATGGATATCTACAAGCGTTATCTTGGCGTTGCTCGTGATTTCTTCGTGAAAGGTTATATCAACGGCGATGCAGCAACAACACAATTATCAAGCCAAGATGCTTATAAAGCAGGTAACATATTCTCCACAGTTGAGCCACTTAAACCTGGTAAAGCTGATGAAATTGCCAATGCTGCTGGTATCAGTGGTAAGCTAGAACAAATTTCAATGACAGGTAAGACTGTTGCAACTTCGGAAACAGCAGGTGCGATGCTTGCAATTTCATCCACTTCCAAAGATCCAGAACGTGCAATGATGTTCATCAACCTGCTACACACAGATAAAGAAATCAATAATCTATTATCCTTCGGTATCGAAGGCGAGCACTACACACTCGATGCTAATGGTATCGCTACAGCTACTGATAAAGCAGCTCAATATGCTCCAGGCGTAGCTTGGGAATTAGGTAACCAATTCCTGAACCATATTTTCTCAACTGAGAATCCAGACAAATGGAATCTTTTCAAAGAATTTAACTCAGGCGCAGTTAGCTCCCCAGCTCTTGGATTCGTATTCGACGGCGAGCCAGTGAAAGCAGAAGTTGGCGCACTTGCGAACGTGATCAAACAATACCAAAAAGCACTTGAAACAGGATCTGTAGATTCTGCTAAAGTACTTCCTGAATACGTTGCTGCACTTAAAGCTGCTGGTGTTGATAAAGTAATTGCTGAGAAGCAAGCACAATTCGACAAATTCCTAGCTGCTAAGTAATAAGCGAACTCATCATTCATGAATAGGGGTTATTCCTTCCGGTAGATATTCTGCCAGAGGGGATAGCCCTTATTTATTAATGAAATAATAATGTGCATGGACGTGAATACATAGGTTTGGTATAATTATTTGGGGTAATTTATACGATCACGCCACCAATGGAGGGAATCATGGATAAGTACTTGAATAATTATCTCATCGTAACTATTTTCTTGGTACTTGGAATTCTGTTACCTATTGTTGCGCTAACATTTGGTCGGCTGTTGCGTCCGGCCAAACCAAGTGAGGAGAAGGCGGAAACCTACGAGAGTGGGAATATCCCATTCATGGAAAGTAGGGTTAAGTTTAACATTCGTTATTATTTGTTCGCTTTGATGTTCGTTATCTTCGATGTAGAAACCGTATTCCTATATCCATGGGCAGTAGCTTATGAGAAGTTAGGATTATTTGCGCTGGTCGAGATGTTGATATTTGTTTCATTACTCATTGTAGGGCTCCTATACGCATGGAAGAAGAAGGTGCTACAATGGAATTCGATTTAAGCTCCATAACGAAGGAAGAGCGAGAAGAGCTCGATCGCAATGTGTTCATGGGTACAATAGAGCAGCTAAAGGGCTGGGCACGTAGTAACTCTTTGTGGCCACTGACCTTTGGTTTAGCATGCTGTGCGATTGAGATGATGGGCACAGGTGCAGCACATTACGATCTAGATCGGTTCGGAGTTATCTTCCGTACCTCGCCAAGGCAGTCAGATGTGATGATCGTATCGGGCACGGTGACGAAGAAGATGGGACCGTTACTTCGAAGATTATATGACCAGATGGCTGAGCCCAAATGGGTAATTGCGATGGGATCATGTGCTACTGCAGGAGGCCCATATGTGAAGTCTTATTCCGTTGTTAAGGGAGTGGACCAGATTGTTCCTGTAGATGTATATATTCCAGGCTGTCCACCGAATCCAGCAGCGCTCATATATGGAATTAATAAGCTTCAGGAGAAAATTCGCTATGAAGCGAAAACCGGTAAGCAGGTGGCGAGTTCATGAGTGAAGATCAAGATAAGAACCCGGAAGCGACAGGGAAAGTTGAAGTAACTGATGAAGGCAAAGCAACACCAACCGAGCAGACCGTTGAAAAAATCAAAGAGATACAAGCAACAGACCCCTCTATACAGACGACTTCAGAGCCAAGCGACGCACCGGCTGCCGAGATTCAAGAGGATGTAGATGCGGAGAAAGAAGCTAAGCTAAAGGCGAATAGAGAAGCTCGTGCGGCAAGAGATGCAGCTCGTGCTGAGGCCGCTAAGCTCAAAGCTGCTGAAGCTGCTGGTGTAGCCGGTGCAACTGGTGCAGCCAAAGCTGTCGAGGGAGATGCTACTGAACCTGAACAGCCTAAAGCGCCATCACCCAACCAACCTAAGCTTGATCGGATCGTACAGATCATCAAAGAAAGTATTGGCGAGCAAGCTGTTGTTGAGGCCTATATTAATGAGAAAGATAGGGAGCTACCTTGTCTTATTATAGATAAGAATCATTGGCTTGAAACAGCCCTACTATTAAGGGATAATCCAGAGCTAGAGCTGCATTATCTACGCAATGTGTCAGGTACAGACCAAGAGACACATATGGAAGTAGCTTATTATCTGATTAATTTGAATAACAAGCAGGATTACTTCATCAAGGTGAAGACCGATCGCGATGGTGGAGAAATCCCGTCAGTAACGTCGGTATGGCAAACTGCGAATTGGAACGAACGAGAAATCTACGATTTATTAGGGGTCAATTTCTCAGATCACCCCGATTTACGAAGAATTATGATGCCTGATGACTGGGTCGGCTACCCATTACGTAAAGACTATGAACCAATAGACCCGGAGGTGTAGAAGATTGATACGCACCGAAGAATTATTATTAAATGTGGGTCCCCAGCATCCGAGTACACATGGTGTATTCCGTATTATTGTTAAGATAGATGGTGAGGTAATCACGGAAGCTATTCCCGTCATGGGTTATCTTCACAGAGGAACAGAGAAGTTAGCGGAATCTTTAAATTACACACAGATTATTCCTTACACAGACCGGATGGATTATGTATCCGCCATGACGAGTAACTATGTGTTGGTTCATGCTGTAGAGACGATGATGAATTTGGAAATTCCTGAGCGAGCGCAATACTTGCGCTTAGTTGTTATGGAATTACAACGTGTGGCGAGTCATCTCGTTTGGTGGGGAACTTATCTGCTCGATATTGGGGCGATGACTCCATTCTTGTATGCGTTCCGTGATCGAGAGAAAATCATTGATATGTTCAATGAGCTCTGTGGAGCACGCTTAACTTACAACTATATGCGCGTAGGCGGCGTGAAGTGGGACGCACCAGTAGGATGGATCGATAAAGTTCGTGAGTTCATCCCTTATATGAGGAAGAACTTAGAAGAGTTTCATAATCTCGTCAGTGGTAATGAAATTTTCTTAGCTCGTATAAAAGGTATAGGCAAGTATGATGCTCAAACAGCCATTGATTATGGATTGAGCGGAGCTAATCTGCGAAGTGCTGGTGTGAAGTGGGATCTCCGTAAGGACCAGCCTTATAGTATATACGACCGTTTCGATTTCGATATTCCAGTTGGAGTTAATGGGGATTGTTATGATCGTTATGTTATCCGGATGGAAGAAATTCGCCAAAGCCTACGTATTCTCGAGCAGGCTATGGCTCAATTCCCAACAGATGGCGATATTATGGGCAAGGTACCTCGTATCATTAGACCACCTGAAGGTGAAGTCTATGTTCGTATTGAATCACCACGTGGTGAGATTGGCTGTCATATTGTGTCTAGGGGTAAGGCAGAGCCGTATCGCCTTAAATTCCGACGTCCTTCATTTGTAAATCTACAAATTTTACCGAAGCTGTTAGTTGGCGAAACGATGACCAATTTGGTTACGATTCTAGGTGGCATTGATATCGTTGTTGGGGAGGTGGATGCCTAATGGAGGATTTTCTACAGAAGACATTAGGTTGGGGCAATTTCACCATATTCGCAATTAGCGCGATTGCTATGCTGCTGATTTCATTGGGTTTTGTTACCTACTTCATCTACTTCGAACGTAAGGTGATCGGTTGGATGCAGTTCCGAATTGGGCCCAATCGTACCGGACCACTCGGCTTGCTGCAATCGGTAGCGGATGTAGCGAAGCTGTTGATGAAGGAAGATACGATACCGAAGAAAGCCGATAAGGCGCTTTTTATACTCGCTCCTGTTATCACGTATGTCCCTTCTTTTATGGTATTAGCTGTTATTCCTTATTCCGAAACGTTATATTTCACTGATCTTAATGTAGGCTTGCTTTATTACATCGCATTATCTGGAATTTCAACCATTGGTATTGTACTTGGAGGTTGGGCATCGAATAACAAGTATGCATTGCTAGGTGGTATGCGTTCAGCCGCACAGATGGTTAGTTATGAAATACCATTAGTTATTTCCGTTACAGGTGTTATCATGATAAGCGGTTCTCTGAACCTAAGAATGATAGCGATGGGGCAAGAAGGCTGGTTCTGGCATTGGAATATCGTTCCACAAATTCTTGGATTCGTGATCTTTACCATTGCTGCTATAGCCGAATTAAATCGTACGCCCTTTGACTTACCTGAGGCTGAATCTGAGTTAATCTCTGGTTATCACGTTGAATATAGCGGCTTCCGATTCGCTTTCTTCATGCTCTCCGAGTATACGTATGTATATGCGATTGCCGCTCTTACGACGGTATTGTTCTTAGGCGGGTGGTATGCACCAGCACCATTCCTTGATTTCATCCCTGGATTGATCTGGTTTTTCGCTAAATTCGCTTTTGTCGTCTTCTTCTTATTCTGGATTCGTGCGACGCTTCCTCGGATTCGTATTGATCAGTTAATGAGCTTAGGCTGGAAGTGGTTGCTGCCTTTATCATTACTTAATTTATTCTTGACCGCTATATACATGGAAATCTTCAGATAAGACGTACAGAAGGACTTCTCGATACGGATCGACTTCCAATAGAAGACTTCAACAAAACACCACTCGATACGGATCGACTTTCAATTAAACTCCCTTGTTAGTCACGACAGTTTAATTTCCAGAAAGAAGGAGGTATGACATGAAAGGTATCATGAAAGGATTAGGCGTTACGCTTAAGAACCTAACGGCCAAGAAGGTTACGCACAATTATCCTGACGTTCCACTTGATATGCCCGATCGATTCCGTGGTATTCAGTACTTTGATCCTGAGTTATGTATCGTCTGTAATCAATGTGCGCGAATTTGTCCAACGGATTGCATTACGCTAACCGGGAAGAAGAATCCGGATCCAGAGAGCAAGATGAAGCTGATCATAGAAACGTACGATATTAACTTTGAGATATGCATTCTATGCGACCTTTGTACGGAGGTTTGTCCAACAGAAGCAGTTGTGATGACCAATAATTTCGAATTAGCATCCTATAGTCGCGATGAATTATTCAAGGACATGCGATGGCTAAGTGATAACAACACCCTCATTCGTAATGAGAATAATTTGAATGCTACTACGCCGAGGAATAAAGGGGGAGCCGCAGAGTGAACTGGTTATCCAACTTGATAGACAACTGGCTTGCTTTTATGTCTGTGGGCGAGAATGTCGCATTCGCAATATTAGCTGTGATAATGATCAGTAGTGCAGTGTTCATGATCACCTTTACGAGGGTTGTTCATATGGTCATATCGCTTGCTTTGGTTTTCATAAGCTTGGCAGGTATGTACGTACTGTTAGAAGCAGAATTTGTTGCTTTTGTTCAAGTGCTTATCTATGCCGGAGCCATCTCGATTCTTATGATATTCGGTATTATGATGACCCGACATGACGAGGAGGAACAGCCGAAGCAACCACTATTCCAAGCTTTATTATTATCGGGATGTGTGGCGCTCTTCGGTATTATTTTCTATGTCATTCAGAGCACTACCTTCACACCAAGCACAAGCAGCTTTGATGCGGGTGCAGACAACACAAAGGCCATTGGCGAACTTCTGTATAACCAACATGTCATCCCGTTCGAACTAATATCGGTATTGCTCACCGTGGCCTTCATTGGTGCGATTGTGCTTGCTAAGAAGGAGGAGGGATAAGCGATGGATAATATTTTACCTTCGTACTTAATTATGGGTGCGATTTTATTCTGTATTGGTTTATATGGCGCCTTATCGAAGAAAAGCGCGATCGTGGTGCTGATTTCTGTGGAGCTAATGCTGAATGCTAGTAACTTGAACTTCATTGCATTCTCTAAGTACGGTCCCGCCCCATCTCTAACCGGTCAAATTTTCACGTTATTCAACATTACAATTGCTGCAGCTGAAGTAGCAGTAGGCGTTGCGATTCTAATCGCCCTGTTCAAGAATAAAGGTACTAGCAATGTAGAAGAGATGGACTCGATGAGATATTAGTTGTTCTTAAGGAAAGGAAGATCGAATTCTAATGGAATCCACTTACTCACAGCTAGCCTGGATTATACCACTTAGCCCACTCATTGCCTTCTTCATTCTCTTGTCGATTGGACGGCAATTGAAGCAGTATGGAGGTTATCTTGCTGTCGTCGCTTCTCTCATTTCCTTCATTATCTCTGTTCTGATCTTTATTGAACGGACTGGAAGCGACATGCAGAATTACACTTGGAACGATTGGGATTGGTTGTCCGTTGATACGATATCATTGTCAATGGGGTTTGAGATTAATAATCTGAACACCCTGATGCTGTTAATCGTTAGCTTCGTCGGCTTACTGGTCAACTTGTATTCAATCGGTTACATGAAAGATGATGAACGAGTTAATGTTTACTTTAGCTACATAGCTTTATTCACATTCTCTATGCTGGGTCTAGTGATTGCGGAGAATATTGTTCAGCTCTACATTTTCTGGGAGCTTGTTGGTGTCTGTTCCTTCTTACTCATTGGTTTCTGGTACTTCAAGCCAGAGGCGAAGGCTGCCGCGAAGAAAGCTTTCATCGTAACCCGTATTGGAGATGTTGGATTATTCATCGCTATCCTACTGCTGTTCTGGTATATGCCGAATCATAGCATGAGCTTCAGTGCGATCTCGAATGCGTTCATTCAGAATGAGATTGAACCAGGAATCACAACGTTAATTGCGATTCTAATTTTCGTGGGTGCAATGGGTAAGTCAGGTCAATTCCCACTTCATACATGGTTGCCTGACGCGATGGAAGGTCCGACGCCGATTAGTGCGCTCATTCATGCGGCAACGATGGTTGCAGCTGGTGTGTACTTAGTCGCTAGAACGTTCCCTATCTTCGAGTCTTCTGCAACTGCTATGACAGTTGTTGCGGTTGTCGGCGCCTTCACTGCATTGTTCGCTGCTACGATCGGTGTAGCACAGAATGATATTAAGCGGGTTCTTGCTTACTCCACAGTGAGTCAACTTGGCTATATGATGCTAGCATTAGGTGTAGGTGCATTGTCTGCAGGGATGTTCCATCTCTTCACCCATGCATTCTTCAAGGCTTTATTGTTCTTGGCTGCGGGTAGCGTCATCCATGCGGTTCATAAACAGGATATGAACGAGATGGGCGGTCTTGGCGTCAAGATGAAGATCACCGCTTGGACGTTTGGTATTGGTGCCTTAGCGCTGTCAGGGATTTTCCCTTTCGCTGGATTCTGGTCGAAGGATGCGATTCTGACAGAAGCACTTAACCAGAATGTAGGGTACTTCATTGTTGGTTTAACGGCTGCGTTCTTTACAGCTTTCTATATGGCAAGATTGTTCTTCCTTGTATTCGCTGGTAAATCACGAGCAAATCACGATGCGAATGAACCTCACAGTGAGCCGCATGAGTCACCAGCAGTCATGACGATCCCATTAATCATCCTTGCTGTGTTGGCGATTGGCGCCGGATTTGTATTCACTCCGTTCAACCCATGGTTTGGCGAATGGTTAACGGGCGCAGCTGAGGAGCATACGAATTGGACGGTCATTATTCTCTCCAATCTAGTGGGAATTCTCGGAATCGGACTTGGGTATCTGATGTATCTTCGCGGCTCGATTGCAAGAGACGTGATTTCCTCACGTGCACCTGGTTTATATCGTCTTATTCATAACAAATATTATATGGATGAACTATATCAAATCATCATTGTTACACCATTGAAGGGTTTAGGTTTTGTACTTCGATTTATTGACTACTATGTGATCGATGGTGCGGTTCGTTTATCTGCCTCATCAGCCCTTTATGTCGGTCGTCTAGGTGCACGGATGCAGAATGGACAGCTTCAATCGTACGGACTGGCATCCTTAATCGGAATTGTATTGTTGATGATCATATTAGTTGGAAGGAGGTTTTGGAATGTTGGATAATCTTCCGATTCTCTCAATGATCATCTTCTCTCCCTTACTCGGTGTACTCATACTCATGTTCATTCCGAAGGAGCAAGGGCGCTTAATCAAGATCGTAGGGGTGGCAGCGGCTTTTCTTCCACTCATACTGGCCGTAATGATGTACGCCAATTTCGACCATCAGTCCGAAGATACGCTGCAGTACACAGAGAATGTTGAATGGATTAGCGTTCCGCTAAACCAAGATGGTGAGATGTTAAAGGGACTAAGCTCGTATAATCTACAGTTTAACTACAATGTGGGTGCCGATGCCTTATCGCTCGTACTCATCCTGCTAACAGCGCTCGTCTCTGCTATGGCAGCACTTGCTTCACTTCATATTAAGAAACGATGGAAAACATACTATATCCTTTTCTTGCTATTAATGGTGGGGATGCTCGGGGTATTCAGTGCGAGGGACTTATTCCTCTTCTTCGCATTCTTCGAGGTTACACTTGTTCCCATGTTCTTCTTAGTGGGAATCTGGGGCTTTAAGGAACGAGAAGGTGCTGCGACCAAATTCTTGATCTACAACGGAATTGGTTCAGCGTTAATGATCGTAGCCTTCTTAATTCTAGTCACGACTGCAGGATTTACACTCAGCCAACCAGACCCCCAACATCTCGATGCAATATATACATCGAGCCTGGATCAGATTATGACGAATCTGAGTGACCCTACAGCCTATGTAAATGTTGGTACTGAGATGCAGGCAGGCTCAGGCGTAGAAAATCCGTTCTTCTTGAGTGAAACGATGAAATGGTTCTTATTCATCCTGTTACTCATCGCATTCGGAATCAAGCTGCCGATATTCCCATTCCATACTTGGATGCTCAAGGTACACGTCGAAGCACCACCTTCTGTGGTCATGATCCATTCCGGTATCTTGCTGAAGATGGGTGCATACGGCTTGATTCGATATGGTGTCATGCTATTCCCAGAGCAAGCCAAGGACTGGGGAATCATTCTTGCCATTCTCGGTGCTGTTAATATTATATATGGTGCGATTCTAGCCTTCAGACAGACTGATTTCCGATTAGTTCTGGCTTACTCCAGTATTAGTCATATGGGTATTGTGCTGTTCGGTATCGCAGCGTTTAACGTGATTGGTATGGAGGGCGCGATATTCCAGATGGTGTCCCACGGATTAATCTCCGCCTTATTGTTCCTGATCGTAGGCAGTCTCTACGAACGAACAGGAACGATGGAGTTATCCGAGTTAGGCGGACTAGCCAAGTCGCTTCCTTTTATTAGTGGAATCCTATTGTTCGCCGGGCTAGCTTCACTGGGATTACCGGGTTTGTCAGGCTTCGTCAGTGAATTCCTATCCTTCATTGGTTTATTCGACACAATGCCAGTCATAACAGTCATTGGTACGCTTGGCATCATCCTGGCAGCTGTTTATGTATTGAGAGCTGTTCTAAGAATCACATATGGTCCGATCGCTGTTCAATATGAGAATTTGAAGGATGCTCGACTCGTCGAAGTCATTCCAATGGTTACATTACTTGCGTTTATTGTATTGCTCGGAGTTTATCCATCTGTGCTCAGCGATCCGCTCAAGCATACGGTAGATCAGCTTATTCAGAATATCGCCGGAAGGGTTGGAGGATAAGCCATGGATCAACTACATTTGCATGTTAGCGATTTATCATTCTTGGCACCTGAGCTTTCGCTCGTCATCTGTGCGATGGTTCTGACTTTGCTTGATTTAGTACTGCCGAAGCAGGTAAGCCGCACCTTACTAGGCTGGCTAACCTTGGTGGGAATAGCGGTTTCGGCCATATTCATCGTGATGCGTCTCGGTGATGAGCCAATCAACCTACTGAACAACAGCTATCGGATTGACGATTTCGGGAACCTGTTCAAGCTTCTATTCTTGGGTGGTACAGGACTTATCATATTCATGAGCTTGGGCTCATTGAATTCTGATGAAATTCCACACAAAGGCGAGCTCTACTACTTATTATTGCCCGCAGTATTGGGCGCGATGATCATGACTTCGTCAGGAGATCTAATTACCCTATACGTTGGTCTTGAACTTCTGAGTATTACTACTTATATCTTGGTGGGAATGCGTAAGAAGAATCAACAATCGAATGAAGCAGCGTTCAAGTATATTGTACTCGGCAGCATTGCCTCTGCCATGATCTTGTATGGGATGTCCTTCATCTACGGAATGACAGGATCTACGAATATGGCCGAGATTCGCGGAATTCTATTCGAAAACTATGAGTCATATCAGGCAATGATCTATCTAAGCTTCTTCTTAATCTTAGCTGGTCTAGGCTTTAAGATAGCCGCTGCCCCATTCCATCAATGGGCTCCAGATGTATACCAAGGTGCACCTATCCCAGTTGCTGCATTCTTGGCTGTAGTGTCTAAAGGTGCCGCGATAGCTCTTCTATTCCGGATCGTGTATCTCATTTACTTCGGTGTAGGTGATCCGAATTCAATGCCGATCTCCGATGATATATTCCTCGTATTGACCGTTCTAGCTGCGGCAGCGATGATTATTGGGAATCTAATTGCCCTGCGTCAACGGAATATGAAACGATTGCTGGCATACTCTGGCGTTGCGAATGCGGGGTACCTACTCGTTCCAATCGCGGCACAGTTATCGATGTTCCATTGGAACAACTTCTCCGAGCTATATTATTACTTGATTGCATACTTCCTTATGAACATCGGTGCATTCGCCGTATTCACAGCAGTGAGTAAAGCGTCTGGTAATGAAGAGATGAGCGGCTATGCAGGATTATATTATCGTGCACCATGGACCGCTGTTGCCATGATTGTGTTCATCCTCTCCTTGAGTGGGTTCCCAATCACTGGTGGTTTCTTCGGTAAACTATTCATCATGTTCGGTGCTCTGAATATGGATCTGATCTGGTTAGCGATCATTATGATCATTACTAGCGTGCTATCGTTCTACTACTACTTCGCCATCATCAAGCAGATGTTCATGCGATCAGCGAGCACGGCCAAGGACATAGTCGTATCTGTACCGCTTGCGATCACGATCTGGATATGCGTTGTACTCACGGTATTGATGGGGCTATTCCCGCAATGGTTGCTTGAGGCAATTAACAATGTCTTCACAGTTGTGAATGATCTTGTTATAATAAACTAGAATTTAGTTTATCAATGGATTGAATTCGACTTAACTACATTGACTATAAGTAAGGGGGCACCACTGTCGAATACCAGTGTGCTCCCTTTCATATGATTCATAAACAACGCCAAAGGGTATGGATACTCATGCGAACATTTCGACGGTTCTTACAAATTAGCTTGGCAATCCTATTACTACTTCCTGCAGCATTACCGATCAAATCCACCTCACTTGCTGCCGAGCCTGTATTCGAGCATGCCATCCAATCAGAGCTCCCGGATCACCCCATAACGAACAACGATAAGTGGATTATAAAATGGAACACTAAAGCACCTTCAGATTTCATTCAATCAAGCTATATTATTAACCATATTGAAAATCTAGGCATCTACATTGCTCGTCCTGCTGTAGACGCTCAGTTAACCGAGTGGCTCGCTAGATGGAAGAACGATCCTGGTGTAGATTATATACATTACAGTGAACCTGTAGAGCTCTTTGCCACACCAAATGACGAGCTTTATAGCAATCAGAGCTATTTACAACAAATTCATGCACCGGAAGCGTGGGATATAACGACAGAGAATACCTCGATAACAATTGCAATCGTAGACACTGGAGTAGACCTAGAGCATCCGGATTTAAAAGGTAATCTCGTTGCTGGTGTAAATCTGATTACGCCTACGAGCTTACCTCAGGATGACCATGGGCATGGTACGAGTGTAGCGGGTGTCATTGCTGCTATAGGTAATAATGAAAAGGGTGTGGCTGGGTTGGCTTGGAAAGCCAAACTTATGCCAATCAAAGCCATAGAATCAGATGGGCAAGGCAATGAAGACAAGTTAGGTCAAGGAATTCTGTATGCTGTAGATCATGGTGCTAAGATTGTTGTTCTTTCCGTAGGCCTTCATCGGTATTCACCGTTCCTTAAGGAAGTTTCGGAGTACGCAGAGAAGAAAGGTGTTCTATTGATCTCTGCAGTAGGTAATGAGGGGAAAGCGGTTAAGTATCCTGCTGCGTATCCAACCGTACTATCGGTAGGCGGGGTGGGACCGGACAAGAAAGTGATGTTGGAGTCCAATTATGGCCCAGAAGTCGACATTGTCGCCCCTTGGAAAGTTTACACCACCGCACTTGGTGGAGATTATGAGTTTAAACAGGGGACATCCATGGGTGCCCCACAGGTTGCTGGTGCAGCAGCGTTGGTATGGAGCCAACATCCAAATTTAAAGCCCTTTGAAATAAGGAACCTACTCATGCAGTCAGCCGAAGATATAGAGGACAAGGGATGGGATCCATATGCAGGCTATGGATTACTTCGTATTGATCATGCACTGACAGTTCCCTATAAGGCGGATATGTATGAGCCGAATGATCAGAGCGATACTGCCCGAAGATTACCGCTTGATACGATGGTCATGGGAACCTTGAATAAGGGAAGTGATCAAGATTGGTTTTACATCGATCCTCCCTATCGGGGGAGCGTCGAATTAACCTTTCAATTCGCGGGTGCGAGTGGTGCAGAGGGTGTTGTCATTACGCACTACAACTCCAATCAAGATAAAGGAACGGTATACACCAGTGTTGAGAAGCAGAAAATTGTCATTCCCGTAACTAGCTCGAGAAGCCGTTTTCAAATCAAATTTACAAATCCCAAAACAGCTATTGTCGCTTCATACCAAATAACGACTGCATTCCAAATTTACCGCGATGATTTTGAGGATAATGATCGACAATATAAAGCCTATTCAATTGCCGCTGAACAACAAGCCTTGACGGGTACCTTCCACCAAGTAAACGATCAGGATTGGTTCTCCATTCTCATAACGAGCTCGGGCACATTAAGTGCTTCCGTCTTTCCGGATACCGTTCGAATGGATGTAGCAATGATGCTTCAGAAGTCCGGGGAAAAACCGTTCTTAGTTGATCTTGGCTTAGAAGGTGTTGAAGAAACCATCGACAACTACGAGGTAACGCCTGGTCGGTATTATTTATTAGTGAGTAATGTCATATCAGATGAAGCCTTCCCTGTGACCGGTGAGTATGAGTTAAAGGTAGATTTCTCGCCTAAACTCACGGATCCGAATGAGCCTAATGATAAGTATTATGCTGCTACGAACATGAGTTTATCAATAAATTATAAAGGGTTAATTGACCCGACATCAGATTTAGATTGGTTCACCTTCACCCTTACACAGGATAGTGCTGTTCAGATGAGAGTGAGAGATATATCCAATAATGCAATTATGCTGATGACCTTATTAGATCAGAAACAAACTCAGATTCAAGTTAATCTGAATACACTTGGCGAGACAAGACTATTGCTCAAGCGAGTACTTCCCAAGGGCACCTATTATATCAAATTAGGAGCTAATCGAGCCTCACAGGATATCATGTACCGCTTAGATGTTAGCACCGAGTCCTTAATTGCAGGATTTCAGGATATTAGAGGGCATTGGGCACAGAAGAACATAGTCAGTTTGGTGAATCGGTCCATCGTGAGTGGGTATGGGGATTACACATTCCGACCGAACCGTACCATATCTCGAGGTGAGGCGATTGCCCTCATCGCGCAAGCATTCAAATTGAAGGATACAACGAGTATTAACTTCAAGGATTTGAGTAGCGAGCATTGGGCCTATGATTACATTCGTCAGGGTATCGATGCAGGCATAATTGCGGGCTATGAAGATGGTTCCTTCCGCCCTGATCAAGCTATATCTCGTGCCGAGATGGCGGTCATGATTGCAAAGGCATTGAAGATGAAAGGTACAATTGGAACCTTACCATTCATCGATATCAACCAGAATAACTGGGCAGCCCCATACATCCGCGAGATGAAGGCCAAAGGCTACATTACAGGTTATGTGAATAACACATTCCAACCAGCTGGAAAAGCAACACGGGCGGAATATGTGACCGTATTAATTGGTGCTTTAGATTGATATTAAGTTCAGATCATTGTAGGGAGGTGATACAGTGGGCGATACGGGTACGGGGATATTCAACATCATCCTCACAGTGATTTGTATATGGGTTGCTTGGTGGACACTGCAGGGTTTTCGTTTTGATATATTCATGCGTAGACCAGGGGGGCCACAGGCTAAGGTGTTACAAATCATGCTCTCCATCATGATAGGGTACTTAGTATCATCGTTTATTATCGATTATTTGGAGTGGTCACTTCTGCTCAAAGAGCTGCTCTGACAACTAATTTCGCATAAATATGCTTTCTTTAGCAGAATATAATGTTGATTTGAGATCCTATCCATCATATTCCAGTGGATAAAGAAATTTAGGAATGGTACACTTTTTCCATGAATTTGCTATCAAGCTTGAAATATATAGATACGCGGAAGGGGACTACGATGAGCGCAATTATCGTCCGCGGCGGACAACCATTAACAGGTCGAGTGAAAATCAGTGGAGCCAAGAATGCAGTTCTACCCATTATCGCAGCTTCTATTCTTGCATCACAAGGGACAAGCTGCATTATGGAGACACCACCACTCGATGATGTTATTACCATAAGTCATGTATTAACATCACTAGGAGCTATCGTAACGTTCGATCAAGAATGTATACGGATTGATGCCAGTCACTTGATATCATACGAAGCAGAATACGAGCATGTGCGAAGAATGCGAGCTTCCTTCTTAGTAATGGGGCCATTGCTAGCTCGAGTTGGACAAGCACGAATTGCACTACCAGGTGGATGCGCGATAGGAACTCGACCCATTGACCAACATCTGAAGGGCTTTGAAGCCATGGGTGCCATAATTGGACTAGGTCACGGACATATTGAAGCTAAGGTGAACGGTCGTCTCAAAGGTGCGAAGATCTATCTCGATGTACCGAGTGTTGGGGCTACAGAGAATATCATGATGGCAGCAACATTAGCAGAGGGAACGACCATTATTGAGAACGCGGCGGAGGAACCTGAAATCGTCGATCTGGCTAATTATCTGAATGCGATGGGCGCAGTTGTACGTGGAGCAGGAACCGGTGTTATTCGTATTGAAGGAGTAGAGCAACTGCATGGAGCTGTACATACAGTTATTCCTGATCGAATTGAGGCAGGTACATATATGCTAGCGGCTGCAATTACACGGGGAAGCATTTACTTGGAGGGTGCACTGGGCGACCACCTGCGTCCCATTATATCCAAGCTACAGGAGATGGGAATAGAGATTACTGAAGATGAGAATGGCGTCGGTGTGAACGCAACCTCAACACCAATCATTGCGGTCGATGTCAAAACTCTGCCATACCCAGGTTTTCCCACGGATATGCAAGCACAGATGATGGCGTTAATGCTAACTTCAGAAGGAACGAGTCTCATAACAGAGACCGTATTTGAGAATCGCTTTATGCATGTCGATGAATTGAGAAAGCTGAATGCACAGATCAAAGTTGAAGGCCGCACCGCAATCATCACTGGCGGAGAGCCTCTTACTGGTGCGAAGATGTATGCAACCGATTTGCGTGCAGGAGCTGCATTAATACTGGGTGCTCTAGCTGCCGAGGGTGAGAGTGAGATCACCGGTATCCATCACATAGAGCGAGGGTATGTGAATATTACGGGCAAGCTAAGCATGTTAGGAGCTAATATTCACCGTAGAGCACATTTGGTGAGTTCAGGCACAGGCCGACTCGCTACCTTGTAGCGGTGATGAATCTAATTGCTTGGCAATAGTATCTTGTATATTGGCATTAAAATCATGAGAGATATTAGATGCGATAAGTTTTCAAAGATTGGTTTATGTTGTACGAATTGATTGATACGGAAGCAGGCTTCATCGAGATAAAGTTGGAGGTAACGGGATGTGAGTCCCTTGAATGTGCGGGTTTGTTGAATCATGACATGGTCGAATATATGCTTAATAGAATGATACTTATTAAAAGCGAATCGCTGAAAAAATTGAACCTCTTTAGTCCCTGCAGCAATATGATTATTGGTAAATTCTCGAGTCGGTAAATAAGGCAAATGTTTAGTCTTCATAAGCTTCTTATCAACCAGTTTCATCTTAATGATGACTGGTTCTTCGTGTTCGTCGATCGTTGCACCGATTAGGACAGGTTTCTCCTGAGGCTGAAGCGTTGTTGTGGGGCTGTAAGGGAGTTGACTGCAATAAGCATTGGTGTACGACTATTCTCCATGACTGTGCCAGCGGTGAGAGATGTC
This sequence comes from Paenibacillaceae bacterium, assembly GCA_040880185.1. Classification (GTDB taxonomy): domain Bacteria; phylum Bacillota; class Bacilli; order Paenibacillales; family UBA4045; genus UBA4045. The sequence goes on along the minus strand of JBBDIY010000006.1, from coordinate 32,021 downwards.
TGGTGGTGGCATGAATGACACTGGTATAGCGGTAGTTTCCGAGTAGAGATAACGTATGCATGTTGATGGCAGCAGCGGGGACACCGAAAGCCATTAGGCCATTTGGCGCGGAACAAGAAAGCAATGGCATCCTCTTCTGAGTTAAATTGTTCTTGAAAGTTTTGCCATTCTGCTGTGTTGATCTCATTACAATAATGATTTGTAAAAGTGGCTAAAGCAACATCGAATATACTCATAAGCGCCCTCCCAAAAGAACATATGTTCTATTAGTAAGAGGATGTGGAGTGGGGTAATGAGGTTCTGAAAGGGGCATGAAGCGGGGCTAGTGGATGAGTTGATCGGCAAAATCGGTTGTGGTTGGAAAGTGATATTTTGTGCTTCATGTAGCTGTAGTGCGTTCTATCAATTGGTCCCCCCTCATAGACTTAAGAACATGGAAGAGTATAGTTTATAGCGGTTTATGAGAGACTTATTAGGAGCATTTACACAACGGAGGACAATGAAATGAAGAGTCGATTAAGGTTAGGGGAGTTTAAAGCTGTAGTTCAACGTGGAGTTCAGAATTTGGTTCGGCATCCGATGATAGTGATAGTTTCTGCTTGGATGATGATTTTTCTGTTTGCTGTTACTATGATTCCTCTACTAGTGGTTAAGCATCAGCCCCAAACTGTACAAGAGATGAGGCAGACCCAAGGGAGCGGTGTGCGCTCAGATGTGGAGAATCTGCTGAAGGTTGCTGTTTATTTGACAGATGAGAAGCGGGTTGAAGAGGTGCCATTGGAGCAATATATTCGTGGAGTGCTTGCTGCTGAGATGCCAATCGAGTTTGAATTGGAAGCATTGAAGGCACAAGCCATCGCGGCGAGGACGTATATCATTAAACGTTATGTTGATAAGGATTTCAGCAATGTGCCTGTAGCTGGGGCATTGGTGACGGATTCTGTGTCGCATCAAGCTTACTTAACGGATGAGAAGATCGAGAAGAAGTGGAGTAAAAGCCCAGACCGGGAAGCGAATCTTAAGAAGCTAAATCGAGCCGTGGAGGAGACCAAAGGGCTTGTTATTACCTACAGTGGACAACCGATATTGGCAACCTTCTTCTCGACGAGTAACGGATTTACAGAGAATTCAGAGGATTATTGGACACTAAAGCTACCTTATCTGCGGAGTGTGGAAAGTACAGGGGAGGATAAGTTATCACCCAAATTTAAAACGACCCAAACGTATTCCATAGATGAGGTGGCCAATAAGCTCGAGGTAGATGCGATTCCTGTGACGGGTAATCTACCAATGAAGGTTATCGAACGATCAGATGGACATCGTATTATGCGTATACAGGTGGGCGATAAGATTCTAAGCGGACGAGAAGTCAGAGAGCGACTTGGTCTTGCTTCTACGCAATTTACTTGGCGATCGATAGGGGATGTTATTGAATTTACGATTTATGGTAGCGGGCATGGAGTTGGGATGAGTCAATGGGGAGCCGAAGAGATGGCGATGGAAGGTAAGGAAGCTCAAGAAATCCTCACACACTACTATAAAGGTGTTAGCATTGAGAAGATTCATAGCTTGGAATCTATTCTATAATTCATTGAATCACCTCTACGTATAAAAGATTCCGATCTGGCAACAATGTGTAATGAGGTGATAGACTATGAATGAGAATAAAGGTAAGGAATCCCGCTCATCCACTCCTAAAACTACCATAGGGGCAGAAGTCGTTCAAACTTCCAATTGGAAGAGATGGCTAGCGAAGAGATGGGCATTCCCGGCAATGTACATGGCGGCTGCGGCTATCATTCTAGCATTAATGTGGGTCATTCAGGACTCAGGTAAAACTGCCCTGGATGCAAACGATCTAGCGATCGACACGACAAAGCAGAATGAAACAGTAGTTAACGAAGGAGATAAGCTCGATGCCCTTCCCGTCAACGTCCAGGCTGAGACGATGCAGTGGCCTGTGCAGGATCGTAATCAAGTAGAAGTCATCATGCCATACTTTGAGGCAGATGCGAGCAATACCGAGAAACAGGCAGCGATTATCGAGCAAGAGGACACGCTAGTTCCTAGTATGGGAATCGCACTATCGAGGCAGGATAATCAAACATTCGATGTACTAGCTGCGATGAGTGGGAAGGTAACTCGAGCCGAGAAAGTACCAGTCGTGGGCAATTTAGTAGAAATCACTCATGACAATGGATTGGTAACGGTGTATTACAGCTTAGCTGAAACCGCAGTAACCAAAGGCTCAGAAGTGAAACAAGGTGATGTGATCGCGAAGGCTGGTAGGAATGAGATGGAGAAGAACCTTGGTGTTCACGTCCATTTCGAAGTGATCAGCGAAGGGGAGCCTGTCAACCCAGAAACCTACATCGTTTCGGCTTCAGAGTAGTTACAGTTTGAGTTGCTGAAGGGCACCGGAGTATCAACGCGAATTGCGTTGGTGCTCTGTTTTTTTTGGAAGCGAAACCGTTTATTCTTATAATTATTATTAGAATTAAGCTTGTCACTATTGGAAACAAAGAATATATAGCCCTTCCCTTCATATAATGTACCAATCTATCTCGAGCTTAAGGGAGGCGAGGGGCGTGCACGATTACATCAAGGAACGTACGATTCGAATAGGCCGATGCGTGGTGGAGACACGGAATACGGTTCGCACCATTGCAAAGGAATTTGGCGTTTCGAAGAGCACGGTGCACAAAGATTTAACCGAACGATTGCCCGAAATCAACCCAGATTTGGCTAATCAAGTGAAGACCATATTGGAGTATCACAAATCGGTAAGGCATCTCAGAGGAGGGGAAGCCACGAAGATTAAATACAAGAAGTCTCGGCAGAAAAGCTCGCAGCCATTAGTCTCAGTTAGAATGTAGCTCTCATTCGCTCCCAATCGACAATTCTCACCCATACGGCAAAATAAATCGTCAAAATTAGAGGAATTTAGTGATATGTAGCGAATGTAATTTAAAATTACACGACCATAGATCACCCAAGTTTCTCTATAGGATTGGGCAGTGGGTTTGGGAGGAAGAAAAGCATGTTTAGTAAGGATATTGGAATTGATTTAGGAACAGCCAACGTGCTCATTCATGTTAAAGGTCGAGGCGTTGTATTAAACGAACCATCGGTTGTAGCGATTCAAAGTGATACCAAACGGGTATTGGAGGTTGGAGAAGAGGCACGCCGCATGGTTGGGCGTACACCAGGCAATATTATTGCCATTCGACCATTACGAGATGGAGTTATTGCAGATTTTGAAATTACGGAAATTATGCTTAAGCATTTTATTACGAAGGTCGGTGGAAGAAAGTGGTATAGCCACCCCCGAATACTGATCTGTGCTCCAACCAATATTACATCGGTTGAACAGAAGGCGATTCGTGAAGCAGCAGAGCGTTGTGGCGCGAAGGAAGTATTCCTCGAGGAGGAGCCTAAGGCCGCGGCAATTGGCGCAGGGATGGATATTTATCAACCAAGCGGTAATATGGTAGTGGATATTGGAGGAGGAACGACCGATGTGGCCGTCTTGTCGATGGGCGACATTGTGACGTCCTCTTCCATTAAAGTTGCCGGAGACCGATTCGACTCGTCGATTATGAAATACATTAAGGACAAGTATAAGCTGCTAATCGGCGAACGGACAGCTGAGGATATCAAGCTGAAGATCGGTACGGTTTACCATGGTAGAAGTGAAGAGATGGACATCCGTGGTCGTGATATGGTGTCGGGGCTACCACAAACGGTCACGATCTACTCCAATGAGATTCGCGAAGCATTGTGGGATCCGATCTTGGCGATTGTCGCAGCAGCCAAAACCGTTCTAGAGCGCACACCTCCAGAATTGTCAGCAGACATCATCGATCGAGGTGTTATTCTAACGGGTGGAGGCGCTATGCTCCACGGTCTAGATCAGCTTATGGCCGATGAGCTTAAGGTTCCCGTATTAATTGCAGAAGATCCGATGCATTGTGTGGTTAAGGGTACGGGCATTATGCTAGACAACCTGGATAAGGTATCCAAACGTAAACTTAATTAAGTAAATGGGCAGTTGTTGCCGATATAAACTTAAGACAGATAGGATTGACGCGCCTTCGAAAGGCCGTTTAACCTTGAGATAGGTGGTGCACGTCCGATGCTTAGAGGTTTGTACTCGGCAACAGCTGGACTCATTGCTCAGCAGCGTAAGCATGATTCAGCAACGAATAACATAACGAATTTGAATACACCTGGGTTTAAGCAGGTGAACGTGGTCACTAGGTCTTTTCCAGAGATGCTGATCTCATTGGTTAATGGTGGTCCCGGTCAGACAACGAAGACGATTGGTACTCTGAATGGTGGCGTATTCGCGGAGGAAGGTCTTGACACATTCCTGCAGGGCGACATTATGCCAACAGATAATCCTACAGATATTGCTATACTCTCTAACATTCAAGTGCCAGGCTTGCAATTCGATGCATCAGGTAAAGCGGTTAATGATCAGGGCGAACATGTATTTCAGCCACAAGCATTCTTCACTGTAGCGAATGCAGAAGGTGAGGAGCGGTATACCCGAGATGGCAAATTCTCGGTCAATGAGGATGGTGAATGGGTAACGCCTACAGGTAATCGTCTATTAGGTGTGGATGGTCAACCCATTGTCATAGATAGTCTATCAGGGAATATTCAGATCTCGCCGAATGGCCGGATCTTCGATACAGTTACAGGAGAGCAGGTTCTAGCTGCTGATGGCGTTACACCGTTAACGATACGGGTATCGGTTATTGAGAATCCACATCAATTGATTCGTGAAGGCGATGGGAATTATCGCTTGGATCCGAACGCAGAGCCTGCCAGGTTGCTAAGGGACGATGACACCGTTGAATTACTGCAAGGCTACATGGAAAGATCGAATGTCGATTCAACAGCGCAGATGGTAGATATGATGTCTGCGTTACGTGCATATGAAGCGAATCAGAAGGTTGTGCAATTCTATGATCGCAATATGGACAAGGCCGTGAATGAAATAGGCAGAGTGTAGATAGCATGAAACAAGCGAATGCTTAGGCACTAGATAACTCTAGGCTGCAAATCAAACTCATTGTTAGGCACACAGTTATGATTTACGAGGAGGGACCACCATGAATAATTCCATGATTAGTGCGAGCGCATCGATGAACGGACTTCTGCAGAAGCTAGATATCATTGCTAACAATATGGCTAACCAGAACACAGACGGCTATAAGCGCAAGGAAGCTTCGTTCGAAGATTTGCTAACGACGATCAAGCAGCAGCATGCGAGCCAGCAGCTGCAGGGAAGGCAGTCTCCTCTTGGTATCACGGTTGGATCGGGCGCCAGATTGAGCCAGATTCAGATTAACATGGCTCAAGGTGTGTTGAAGACAACAGAGAATCCTTATGATCTGGCGATTGAAGGCGATGCGTTATTCGAGATTGGTCTGCGTACAACCGATGCCGATGGTAATCCAATCACTCGACCAGCTTGGACGCGTAATGGCGCACTTCGAGTCGCACTGATCGCGGGCGATAATCAGAATAGCATGCTAACCATCTCCGATGGTAGCCCTCTAATAGGCACGGATAATGAACCCATCCTTGTGCCGAACGGTCGACAAATCACAATTGATCAGCAAGGCAATATTATTGCCACTGAATCGAACAATCCGAATGGAGCATCAGAGGTCGTCGGTCGAATCAAGATTGTACGGGCGACACGACCACAATTACTTGAGTCACGCGGAGAAAATCTTTATGTTCTACCTGATGCTTTATCCGCACCAGGACAGGTTGAACAAGTCATGGAGCAGCTCGATCTCACATTGTTCGATACAGGGAGTGCGCCGGTTCGGATCAGACAAGGCTTTCTAGAAGGCTCTAATGTTGACTTAGCCGCCGAGATGGCTGAGCTCATCCAGGTGCAACGGGCATTCCAGCTGAATGCACGGGCGATCACATCCGCGGATACACTGATGAATCTGGCCAATACATTACGAGGTTAGGAGATATAACGCATGGCGAATCAAACGACGCAGCAGCCATCGGGGTGGACGATGCCGACATGGTTACGGATTATTCTTAGCATATTACGCTTTCTTCTGATTCCAGCGTTATGTGTAGTCGCCCTGTTCGTAGGGCTTACGATTGGATACGCGACCATTGGAGGCGGAGATGCTTCCGCTGTATTCCATATTAAGACGTGGAAACACTTATATGACTTAGTATTCTCATAAGATGGCTCCTTCCAATGGAAGGAGTTTTATTTTTACAAGTCAAAAGGTATAATAAACTAGGAAAGTTTTCCTATGGAGGGATTAGACGCCCGATGAACGTGCCTAACATGATAACGGTTTGTAGATTCGTATTGATTCCTATCTATATTATTGTGTTCGCGAATGGGTATTTAATCTCATCATTCTTAATTGTGCTCTTAGCTGGACTAACGGATGTGTTGGACGGCTACATTGCTCGTACTCACGGGCTAGTAACACCTCTAGGCGAGATGCTTGACCCACTAGCAGACAAGTGTATGATGATTGTGGTCATTCTATCCCTCCTCATATCGGGTTCTATCCCGTGGTATGCAGCAGTTGCCTTCTTCATTCGGGATATTGGGATGATTATCGGGTCGGCTATATTTCACTTCAGGGGGAAGAAGACAGTACCCGCTAATACGATGGGCAAAATAACAACATTCCTCTACTACATCGCGATTCTGCTCATCGTATTCGAAATCGATTATGCGATTCCTTATCTATGGTTTGTGATCGCCTTCTCGTTTATTACTTCAGCCATCTACATCGGTAAATTCAGATCCTTAAACAAGGACAACAGCAACAGCACAGCATCATGAAAAAGCATACTCAAGGGCGGACGTGACGCCTTCGAATATGCTCCCTTATCTCAACCTGCACTTCTGCAGAAGTGAGGGACATCCTTATCATGGATGTTTCTTCAGTCGTTTATGCATGGAACACTACCCTAGAATGAAAAAGGAGATATCGCATATGTTAGATATACAACAAATTCAAGCTATTATTCCTCATCGTTATCCGTTTTTACTCATTGATCGTATTCTGGAGCTAGAGGAAGGCGTTCGCGCAGTAGGGATTAAGAATGTGTCGATGAATGAGCCGCATTTTGCAGGACATTTTCCAGAGTTTCCAGTTATGCCTGGTGTGTTAATCGTCGAGGCGTTAGCGCAGGTTGGTGCAGTTGCCATATTGAAGCTTGATGCGAATAAGGGCAAGCTGGCATTCTTTGCAGGTATTGATGAATTTCGTTTCCGCGGGCAGGTCGTTCCCGGAGACACACTACATCTTGCAGTTGTTATAACGCGGCTAAAGGGCTCAATCGGTAAGGGACAGGCTACAGCGAGAGTTGGGGACAAAATCGTAGCCGAGGGTGGACTCATGTTCGCTTTATCGGATCCGAAGAAGTGATGAAAGAAAGAAAAGTAATGTTAATGAACGTTACTCAGTTATATTGCAAGATCTGTATTCTTAGCAAGACTTAGATAAGAAGCTTCATAGCTAGCTCCTAAATTAGAGAAACGAGGATTCACTAATCATTAACAAGCTGTGAGTCAATGCATAATAAGGTATCGGGGTTTCGTTAATCCTTCGATTTATTCTCCATAGAGGCTTACAATACGGATTTAATGCATTCTCATTATGCTAATTCATCGTGTTATTAAGTCATTAGGCAATTAGATAAACAGTGATATTCTAAATAATCTCATATTGCTGAATATCTCGCAAATGATCAAGTTTTCACCGCAATAATTATTGAACAGAAGAAGTTAGATCGAAAAATTATGAAGTGGAGTGTGATGTGACCTTATGAGTAAAGCGACAGAGCGTTATCAGCAATGGTTGGGGGATCCATTAATTGATTCAGCAACGAAACAGGAGTTAGAGAAGATTTCACAGCAAGCAGCTGAGATTGAGGATCGATTTTACCGTGACTTGGAATTCGGAACAGGGGGACTACGCGGCGTGATGGGCGCTGGTACGAACCGGTTGAATGTATATACGGTGGGGAAAGCTACACAAGGATTTGCACGTTTCTTGGTTGAGCAGGCGACCGGTGGTGCTGACAATGCTGGAGGGACTGGAGCAACGGGAGCAAGTGGAATATCTGGAGCGTCTGGAATGACGGGAGCAAGTGGAATATCTGGAGCGTCTGGAATGACAGGAGCATCTGGAGCAACGGGAGCATCCACAGCATCAGTTGTGATCGCCTATGACTCTCGCAACCAGTCTCCAGAGTTTGCTGAGGAAGCGGCGTTAGTGCTAGCGGCGAATGGAGTTAAGGCGTACGTATTCGAGTCGCTGCGGTCTACGCCGGAGCTGAGCTTCGCCGTGCGGCACTTGAAGGCAACCGGTGGTATCGTGGTGACGGCGAGTCATAACCCACCCGAATACAACGGTTACAAAGTATATGGTACGGACGGAGGCCAGCTCGTACCCCATCAAGCGGAGCTCGTCATTGACTATATTCAAGAAGTGAATAGCCTGTCCGCGATCCGCCGCATCTCCCGCGCTGAGGCCGAGCAAGCAGGCTTGTTGGTATGGATCGGCGAGGAGATTGACCGAGCCTTTATTGATGTGGTGAAGGCGACGACACCAGGTGGGGAAGAGCTGGCTGAGGCTGTACAAGACCTCAAGATTGTTTATACACCGCTGCATGGTGCGGGGAATGTAGCAGTCCGTGCTGCGCTCGCGCAAGCCGGATTCACGCAGGTGACGGTCGTACCCGAACAAGAGCAGCCGGATTCGCAGTTCTCCACAGTCGCTTCGCCTAATCCAGAGGAGCGGGCAGCATTCACCTTAGCGATTCAGCTTGCTGAGCGTGTGAAGGCCGATATGATTATCGGCACTGACCCGGACAGCGACCGAATGGGAGCCGTCGTGCGCAACAATCAAGGGGAGTACACGGTCCTTACCGGTAACCAGTCTGGTGCGATCATGGTCCATTATCTGCTGAGCCGATTGAAGCAGCAGGGTAAGCTACCGAAGGATGGCATCGTCATCAAGACCATCGTAACGAGTGAGATGGGTGCAGCCATTGCCAAGCATTACGGGATGCAAGTGCTAAGCACGCTGACGGGTTTCAAATATATTGGGGAGAAAATGACCGAATACGAGCAAGCCGGCACACCGAAATTCCTATTCGGTTATGAAGAGAGCTATGGTTATCTCGCAGGCACCTATGCACGTGATAAAGATGCCGTACTGGCCTCCTTGCTGATCTGTGAGGCAGCGGCTTATTATAAGCAGCGCAATCAATCCCTATATGATGTGCTACAAGAGCTGTATGCACAGCATGGTTATTATCTTGAGCGATTAGAATCCCGCACCCTGAGGGGTAAAGACGGGATGGAGCAGATCAATGCCATTATGAATGAATGGCGTGAACACCAACCGACCGAAGTAGCAGGCGTCGCTGTGGCTGAGCTGCTTGATTATTCTAAGGGTATCGATGGCTTACCTGCGGAGAATGTGCTGAAATTCAAGCTAGCCGATGGATCATGGTTCTGCCTTCGACCGTCGGGGACGGAGCCGAAGATCAAGCTGTATTTTGCCGTGTGTGGAAGCTCGCAGCAACAATCGTTAGCTGCTATGGAGCAGCTGACGGAAGCCGTTCTATCACGTCTATAATGTATACGACTGCTAGTGCAGCCATCAAAAACTTTTAGGAGGCTCACCTAGTGCTACAGCAATATGTGAAGTGGAATCGTTGGATTAGTAAATTTCTGTGGATTGTCGTGGCGATCGGATTAGTGGCCTCTGCTCCTCTTATTGCAGGCCGAGTGGAGATGGAGCAATCATCGAATCAGGTGGATTTTGTTTTTGATTATCGGGATTTAATTGAGATATCTACATACAAGGCAGATCAACAAGCGTACATTAAGGAACAGCTACTGGAGATGAAGGCAGCTGGAGTTACCGGCTTAGCCGTCTATGAGAGCACCTTGTCCGAGCTAGAGATGAGCGGGAGCATTAAGCTGTTCTCCGCTGAAGAAGCTGCGTTGTTAAATGGTGACGAAGATTTACAGAAGAGTAATCATACGTACTTATTATTCTCGGACGAGCAGGCAGCCGCTACATTCGAGCCTATTATTCGCGATGGATTCGCGCTATATGATATCGAGGTCAAGCCTTGGAGCTATGACGATAAACAAGGTTTAGCGATTGCAGTAGGTGCACTGGAGGCCACAGTGATCCCACTTGATCCTGATCCTGTGCAATTAGCACTATTGCAGGAGTATGGGTTTCGCATTTCCGTGCGATTATCCGATGCAAGGCCGTATGACCAAGCGCGAATGGATGCCCTATTCGGTCGTCTGACAGATGTGGGAGTGGGCTCGATTATTTTTGCAGGTAGTGCGGTAACGGGGTATGCAGAGGATGTGAACAAGCTTGCCCTGACGGGCATGGCCGATCTCATCAAGAAATATAAGCTTGAGGTTGCTGTTATTGATCTATCGCTGGCAAGGCAACAGAAGGGCTTATCGAAGCTAGCCTTCCTGACGGATTATCATACGATTAGGCTGCATTCGATCTTAGAAGAAGAAGCCGGGACAGATGCGAATGTGTTGGCGGATCGTTTTGTATTGGCGGTGAAGGATCGTAATTTCAGAATGATTTATCTGAACGCACGTATGAGTGTAGACAGGGAGCAAGGTACAGTCAAGGTACCGCTTCTTAACGTATATACAAGCTTGAAAGATCCAGAATTCGGAGCCATTGAGCGGATTAAGGACTTGGGTTATACGATTGGACAGCCAGAGCCGTTCAAGCAGCAAGAGAGTTCATCGTTGGACCAGTTATTGAAGGCGCTAGTCTGCATCGGTGCAGTAGCACTGATCACGCGGATGAGTAGATTTTTCTTACCACGGCTTACCCTTGTAGTGTTGGTAGGCGGTATTGGCTTTACAGCCATGCTCTACGTGCTGAATTCAACATTAGCTGCTCAAGCCTTGGTGTTATTGGCCGCGGTCAGTGCACCGACGATTGCTGTCATCCAAGCGATCATATCGGCCGAACGGCTGAAGATAAATAAAGCCGGCTCGTTGGTAACCTTCGGTTGGTCGATGGCGATTTTCTTACGAACCATTGTATTGTCACTCATTGGAGCAGCATATACGGTCGCCTTGTTGAATCATATCTCATATATTCTGGTGTTAAACCAATTCCGAGGCGTGAGTGTTCTTCATGCATTACCTATGTTGCTTGTAGCGCTTTATGTCGTTTGCTTCCATAGAACAAGCTCGTTCAGGGAAGTTGTTCTACGTACCAAGGGTTTGTTAATTATGAACATCCGTGTATTCTGGGTTGTACTGGCAGGCATTGCTGCGGTAGTCCTCTTGTATTACATGTCGCGCACAGGCAACCAGGGAACGGTTTCCCCTTATGAGAAGATGTTCCGCTCATTGCTCGAGAATACACTAGGGGCAAGACCGCGGACGAAGGAATTGTTAACTCATCCATTCATCATCGTGGGGCTTTATTTATTCGTACGATATCGTCGCTATGGTATTCTCGCGTTCTTCATCATCGGTACGATGGGGCAATTATCTGTTGTAGATACATTCGCTCACTTGCATACACCGCTAGGTATCTCCATACTCCGTGTAATCTATGGTGTTATTATTAGTAGCTTCATCGCGCTTGCTTATGCAGCCGTGTGGGAGTTACTTGTGAGGGGCTGGCGTCGTTGGCAACACGTGTTTCAAGAATAGCGATATCCGGGTATTACGGTTATAACAACAGTGGAGACGAAGCTGTTCTCCAATCGATCATTATGGCGCTGAAGGCGGAAGGGGAACAAGCGGGTATCGAAGTGATACCCGTTGTTCTTTCCGCCAACCCGGCTCATACGGCTCGCCAGTATGAGGTCGAAGCGGTGCATCGGATGCGAATCGGCGAGGTATTCGCCGCTATTCGTTCCTGCGATGCACTGATCAGCGGTGGCGGCAGCTTGCTGCAGGACGCCACTGGGGTTGCCACCATCCCCTATTACCTAGGGGTGATGAAGCTTGCGCAGTGGCTAGGCAAAGCCACGTTCGTCTACGCCCAAGGCGTCGGCCCTGTGCGCCGCCAGCTCTTCATGCCGATGATCCGGCATGTGTTCAAGCGTACCGCGTACATATCTGTACGCGACGAAGGATCCGCGCAGCTGCTGCAGCGGATCGGGCTTCCGGTCGGCACCACACACGTGGTGCCCGACCCGGTCACGGGCTTCCCGCTGCTGCCGCGGGAAGCAACAACCACAACCACCGGCGCAGCACCGGTGGTCGGCGTGGCGGTGCGCTTCTGGCGCAACGACCGCCACGAGCTGGCGCAGCTCGCCGATGCGCTATCGCGCCTCGCTGCGAACAGGCGCGTGCACCTGCGGCTGCTGCCGTTCCACCCACCGTACGATGACGAAGCTTCATCGTACGTGCTGGAACGGCTATCGCCGAGCGCCCGCGCCGATGCCGGCGTCGTCCACGGCATGGACACGCCGCTCTCGATGCTCGAGCAGGTCGCCGGCTGCGACCTGCTGATTGCAATGCGGCTGCATGCGCTGATCTACGCCGCAACCCAACACGTGCCGATGCTAGGCATATCCTATGATCCGAAGATTGATCAATTCCTACATCGGCTAGGTCTTACCCCAGCAGGGTCCACCGAACAATTGGACCCCGTCGCAGTCACCGAAGCAGCAATCAAGCTGCTCGACAACAAGCCCGCCTGGCTCGCCGAACATCATGACGCCATCGAAGCGATGCGCATACAATCCCGCCAGCCAGCGCAACAAATCATCCGCGTATTGCGTAAATAATAGCAAAACACTTCATCAACAAAGGAATGAACCCATAAATGCCGTCTAACACAACCAACTCCGTGAACGCTGGTTCAACCAGCTCACTTCCAACAATCCCAACCGTGTCCCTATTTGGTGTTCGCGTGTCCAAACTGGACATGTCTGCAACCGTCGCGTATCTTTCCGAAGCCATTCGGACGAGATCACCTCATCAGGTCGTGACCGTTAATCCGATCATCATGATGAATGGGCTAGATCAACCGGCATTCATGTCCATCCTACAACGAGCCGAGCTCATTGTCCCTGACGGGACAGGCGTAGTCTGGGCCGCGCGTCATATCGGGAACCCTGTAGCGGAGCGGGTCACCGGATTCGATCTACTGCATCAACTTATGGGGGTGGGTAATCAGAAAAGTTGGACCGTATTCCTCCTCGGCGCTTCACCCGAGACGATAAAGGAAGCACATCATCGCCTAGCTGAGCAATACCCATCCATAAAGCTTATCTCTCGAGACGGATATTTCGGCGAGGCTCAGGATGCAGAAGTAATCGCCATGATCCAACAAGCAAATCCAGACATCCTCCTCGTAGGACGCTCGACCAACACACAAGAACCTTGGATTGACCGTTACCGAACCGAGCTGAACATCCCAGTCATGATGGGCGTTGGTGGCAGCTTCGACGTCATATCCGGCAACTTAAAACGCGCTCCAAAACTATTCCAGAAGCTTCAACTAGAGTGGCTATTCCGCCTAATCCGTCAACCCTGGCGCTACCGAAGAATGCTCGACCTCCCAAGATTCGCTTGGAGGGTACTACGTAGCAGCAACCATACCCAATAATAACCTTTATACCTGTATCCCCTTCGCTCAGAAAACAAGCTAAAAGGTGGGGTCAGTCACAGAAACAGTAACAACAAGTCAATATGGGTCAGCAAACAAAAGCAACCAATCAGGTTTGGGGCCACAGTAGATCGCAGCTTTCTGAGCCAAGGGGATACAACTCCAAAGGAGTAAAAAGGTACCCCGTCTGCTACCCTGAACAAGTGTGAAATACCTCATCCGCCATACCGCACAACGGCCAATCATGGTAACAACTGTGAGAATCATATATAATCTTGGGTAACGACGGCATTATCTCGGCAATACAGCTCGTTTTGGCTAAATACGATGATGGTGTTTACTTTAAGAAGAGTATATAATCTGCTACGGGAGAAAATAGAAGAGCATGACCACATAGATGTGACGCAATAGTAGATGTAGAAGTAGATGTAGAAGTAGATGTAGATGTAGATGTAGAAGTAGATGTAGATGTAGATGTAGATGTAGATGTAGATGTAGATGTAGATGTAGATG
>JBBDIY010000006.1:0-17756 GCA_040880185.1 Paenibacillaceae bacterium | reverse complement strand
GTAGATGTAGATGTAGATGTAGATGTAGATGTAGATGTAGATGTAGATGTAGATGGTCAACGAAAGTGTATCCAGCGACTATGAAGTTTTAGATTGGAGTGAAGTGGCAAAAATGATTTATTTATATGTTATTGGATTTATTGCAGCATTATTGCTCGCCGTCTTACTTACACCTTTTGTGAAGCAGTTTGCCATCTTGGTTGGTGCGGTTGATGCGCCTAATGAACGAAAGGTTCATACGCGGATTATGCCTCGACTGGGTGGGATTGCGATTTTCATTGCTTTTGCCGGGGGATTCTTCGCTATTAGCCCTGCCTTTGATTCCATTCATGCGAATACGGCTTGGGGCTTGCTCGTGGGTGGAGCCATTATCGCTGTAACGGGTGCGCTTGATGATCGGTTCGATTTATCACCTAAGCTGAAGATGCTCGGCATTGTTGCTGCGGCTTGTGTGATTGTCGCTTTCGACATGCGTGTGAGCTTCATTAATATCCCTTTTGCAGGGACGGCCCATTCATTGGATTGGCTTAGTATTCCGCTGACGATTTTCTGGATTGTTGGTGTGACGAATGCGGTGAACCTGATCGATGGTTTGGACGGTCTTGCTGCAGGGGTATCGGCGATTGCGATCGGCACGATTATGGTGCTGGCGATCATGATGGGGAATGTGACGGTTATCTTGCTCAGCGCGATCATTCTGGGTAGTATTATTGGTTTCCTTTTCTTTAATTTCCATCCCGCGAAGATATTCATGGGTGACTCCGGCGCCTTGTTCCTAGGCTTCTGTATTGCTACGTTGTCGATTCTTGGATTTAAGCAGGCGACTTTAGTTTCTTTTGTGATACCGTTGTTGATTATTGCTGTACCGTTCTCGGACACGATCTTCGCGATCATTCGCCGCAAGGTGAACAACAAACCATGGTCTGTTGCTGACAAAGGTCATCTTCATCACTGTCTGCTCCAGCTCGGCTTTAGTCATCGCAACACGGTGTTATTGATGTATGGGGTTTCTGCATTCTTCGGCTTAATGGCTATTCTGCTCTCACAGGCTGCACTATGGGTCACGATCATTGCTGTTATTGTTCTCCTCTTGGCTGCCACAATCGTAGCTGAGTTAATTGGTGTCATTCATAAGAAAAAAAGACCAGTTCTCACCTTCGTGCGTTGGATCATTCAGGCCAAATAGGATCGTTGGGGGAGAGCGAATTCATGGCTTCATCTACTTCAACTGTTTCATCCATTCCATCTACTTCGAAATTCAAAGCCTTCCGCCGTATGGGCTGGGGGCTTCTTGTTGTGCTACTGATTCTGGCGATTGCGGACATTTATATTTTTCGAAATGCATACACGTATGATTTGGGTACCGAGAAGGGAGCACGGGGTGGAATCATCGGCCAATGGGCGCAGCTCGATCGGTCGTTCGAGGGCACCGACCCTGATCGGATCGAATATGCTATACTCGGGGACTCACAGAGTCTGGATGCATTCCGTCCCGATATGATGGCGGATGAGCTGGGAATGGAAGATGAGCAGGTTTTCAATTTCAGCGTGACGGGAGGCAAACCAACAGATATTGCTTACACCTACCGTCAATACATAGAGCGTCTACCGAACCTGCAGCATATTATTCTTGTTGTGAACGAGCATCAATTCAATAATGCGGACAGTGCTAAGGATCCCAAATTTAAGTTCCATGCAACCCTCCGTCAACGGATACAGGCGATGGACAGAGATAATTATGGTGAACTCCTTACTGGCTGGGTATTCCGTTCTTTTGGTATGCGTACGGAGTGGCAGAGTCTCGTGGGGCGATATCGATCAGGGGAGCTTCCAGTGAATCCAGCAGCTTTCCCCGGTGGTATTCAACCAATGACCTGGTCTGCACCTGCGGATAGGACTGCAGACTTTGCTATGCAAGTAGCAGATCGCTGGTTCAAGGATTGGCAAATGGATGGTGTTTACACACATACATTTGACCAATTGGTCAGCGACATTCACGACGATGGTATCGAGCTAACCATCGTACAGCTCCCTCGAACAGACTTGTTCGAGCAGCAAGTTCGATCGAAGTACGCTGCCGAGCAGCAAGCGTACTTCGATCACATCCGCAGCATCGCCTCAGCGAGCAGCGTGGAATTCACTGTGATGGATGCCATCACCACAGGAGTCACGATCGATTCGTTCCGTGACACGAATCACGTCAACCCGCACGGCGCGGAGCAACTCAGCCGCTACGCGGCTGACCGCTGGTGGCGGTGAGCATATACGTTCTACAATGCTCCGGTTGTGGTATAATTAATTCCATATCGAAGGGGGATGATTGAATGCTACGGTTAAATGAAAGAGATATACCTACCCTCAATTTAACGGAAATAGAAGGTTTAAATGAGTTAAAGCGGAAAATTATAAATGCTTTTGAAGTAGACAAACTTATTTTATTCGGCTCTAAGGCTAGAGGGGACTTTTCAGAAGACTCCGATGTAGATATTCTTGTCGTTGCCCATGAAGAAGATAGTCACGCAAATAGATTAAAGCTATATACAATTTGTTTCGAAGTGAATTTAAAGTTTCTAACTGATTTCTCCTGCAAGTTACGAAACATAAAGAAGTGGTCTTCTGGAGAAGGTGACTTTCCTTCGTTCGTAGCTGATGTTATGGAGGAGGGGATCGAGATTGAAGCATAGCATAGAGGCTTGTAAAAGTATGACGAAGAAGTCACAAGGGAAATTTAAATCTGCTTAAAGTAAATCGGATGGCTTGGACATAAATATAAGCATGAACTGCTAGTGGATTTGGGGAAAGGAAATAGCGCATACTTACACTTAATCCACTTAGAATAGGGCGAAGGGAAGAAATAGTAACGATATGCAAATAAAGATCGAAATTCCTAGGGATTCCTGTAGGAATCTTTAATTTTATTGTAATATCACACTAATTTTGGTTAATGATTATATAACGCAGCAAACAGATGTAATATCGCAACTAATCAATATGCAGATGTTATTATGGATGACGAAATGCATAGTGAACGTGAAAATGAGTTGAATAAGTTGTATTAAAGTTGAATAAGTTGTATTATAATTAACACATGCTAAATAATATCCGATTGGAGTGAGTTTCTATGACGAAGGTAGCGAAGAAAGAGTTGCTTAACAAATTAGTTCCACTACAACACAAAGGTGGGCCTGTCACACTTACATTAACTTCTGATGAACTTGCAACAATTGTACAAGTAATCCAACAACCATCACGTTTGCAGAGTAAGCGTGTAGCTTACCTAGGAACAAACACTCTCCAGCCCGAACACAGCAAAGTAATGACTAGGCATAATGATGATGATTGTTATTCTGTTCTCGAAGTCGCCAAGATGTTCCAAGTAACACGTCAAGCTGTATATAAATGGATAGAGGAAGACAAAATCAAATTCTATAGAAGATTCCCAGGCAGTAGAGATATTCGAATACCTAAAGATCAATTCAAGAAGATCGAACCGAAGAAGCATGAACTGCTTCGTCGGCACCAAGAGCTTTTCGGATCTGGAAAAGTCTCACTAACTAGTCCTAAGGATGTGTTCCGTAACGGCGAGGTTAAGGATGATTGATACCCGAATCCGCATTCTTTGGGATACCAATGTTTTTGTTCAAGCTCTTTTATTTGGGCAGGAACAGCTTATTGATTATTTGGATAAACTTATCCTTCAACAGCAGAACAATCTCATCAACTTGGTTATCCCAAAAGCCGTTCAAGCTGAGTTCTATGGGGTTATGAGAGCAGGAAGGTTAGATCTGGATATTGATGGAGTTAAACACAAGAAAGTTCAGTTAACCCATAACCAGATCGCCTTCTTATTGGAACCTTACTTTGATACCGTTTTCAACCCCGATTTTATTAGGAGCCTCAACCAACTTGATTGGCCACTTGGAATAGCTTACAAAGATGTTCTCCATCAAATCATTATTACGGAGTACAATTGGCATGACTTGGGTAAAAGCGTTATTGAACGAAGATTAGGGAAGAGCGTGGAGTACCTTGGTCTAAATGATCCCTTTGATTACCCGATAATGGCAGCAGCCCTAGTGCAAGGTGTTGAATTAATAGTTACTGCCAACATGCAGGATTTTTCAGACCCTTTAGGATCAATAAGAATCATGAAATCGCATGATGCTTGCAAATTCGATCATTTCTCGTTGCAGATTAATCCCAGTTCTTATAATCCTCCTATCTAAACATTCATGTACCCTTACGCAATACGTCCAAATACTCGGCATACATAAACCTACGGTTGCGTTTATTCGTATTAACTTGTTCAAGAATTTCTAAGTTAACAAGTGTATCCACTGCCTTGGCCACGGTATTGTATTGTACGCCGAGTGCCGCCGAAGTCTTAGCGATATCAATGATTGGATTTCTTTGAACATAATCGAAAAGTTGGATCAGCGTTTTATTTCGTCTAGGCAAAGCTGCGATTTTTGCTGCATTCGCTATGTTTAATTTGCTTATTACTTGTATAGTCTCACAAGCATCTTCTGCGGATGCAACAATGCCATTCAGAAAAAAGCGAACCCATTGTTCATAATGTCCTTTATGACGCACATCCATCAAACGGTCGTAATATTCTACTCTATTGCGCTTCAGATAATAAGAGATATACAACACCGGATACTTAAGCAGTCCGTGCAGCATCATCCATAAAGTAATCAGCATCCGTCCAATTCGACCATTACCATCTAAGTAGGGGTGAATGGTTTCGAATTGATAGTGAATGAGACCAATCTTTAGAAGAGGATCCAACGCGTCTTCAACGTTCATAAATTTCTCAAGCTCAGACATAGCTTGCTCCATAATTTCCAATGTTGGCGGAATATATATGGCATTCTTTAGAGACCCGCCTTGGGGTCCAATCCAGTTTTGGCTTCTGCGAAATTCCCCGGGATTCTTATCTTGTCCCCGAACGCCTTCCATGAGTACGATGTGGATTTCCTTTAATAGGCGATTGCACAAGGGCAACTCATCAAGCCTAGTAACTGCGAATTGTACAGCTTTAATATAATTTACGACATCCTGAACCTCGAGATTTGTGTTCTCTTTGATATCAGGATCCAGTATATCATCCAGCGTTGCTTGTGTACCCTCAATCTGGGAGGATAACAATGCTTCTTTCCTGACGTACATAGCAACTATGATTATACTACCCCTTATTTCATTTTTATACACAATAATGAAATAAGGAATTAAAATCATCCCCTTGTTTCACTTTCAACGATCTGATTATTAGGCGGAATGTCTAATTTTTTGCCTTCACAAAACCGATATACTCTATACGCGAAACTTTCTATTCGCTACAAGAGTCTAATCCATATAACGGTAAACGATTTATTCGCATCATAAGAGAAACCCTTTAAAGGAGAGGTATTAGTAATGATAATGAACCAATTAACGAGATTAACGAAGTGGATGATCATCGTAGCCTTAGTAGTAGCCATCCTACCAACAGCTTTCCTTCCCAAGGCCGAGGCCCAATGGTCCTTCTTCCAACCGGATAATGGAGTAATTGCTGGGACAGGCAATATCGCTCCGGGATCGATAGGCGGAATTTTACTAGATTCGGGACAGGTTGATCGCACGAAGATCTTCTTGTCATCAAGCCCAACGTTAGATCTAGCAGGTAATTTCTTTAATATATCTCCGACTGGTATGAGCCTTAAGGTTGATCAATTCAATTTCACAGGTACAGCATGGGCAGCGGATGCTACGCATTCTTATACGCGACCTGTTACCGCGGTGTCTGGCTCAACCAATCGATTCGCTGCCAACGCTCTTAATCTCTATTCCGGTGTGAATAGAATTACAATGACTGGTTTACAAGGAACGAATGAACGTGTGGATGTATTCTATGTACTCTATGATAGCGCACCTTATCTACAAAGTTTACAAGTCTTATCAGGCTCAGATACATTTGAATCGAATTCGGGCAGCCCCATCGTTGTATCTACTGAGAGCATTACCTTGGTAGGTGTGGCGAAGAACGCTACGGAAATCTCCGTACAAGGTATAACCTACACACCTGCCGCGAATTCGGGCTCTTTCTTCTTTGCGGGTATACGATTGAAACCCGGAATAAACCAACTGGATTTCACCATACGCAACAGCGAGAACACCGTGGTGTTAAATCGAACGATTTATTACTATAAGACAGCTGAACCATACACAAGCCTAACAATAACTCATCTATCCGATCCGATCACAGAGCTGCTATATAGATCAACACGCCCTATATTGACTGTAGGCACAGCTACATACCAGACAGCAGACTTAGCTGTGCAAGTACTAGTTCCTGTTGTAGATGCTGCGAAGACGTTTGCTGCCAATAGCACTGTATTGGTCAATAATCAAGCTACTGCTTACTTAGTAGCGCCAACAGAAACTAACATTGTAGGCTCGGATGGGTCAACGGTTAGGTATAAGCTAGTTAATTTTACATTAGATGATATTCCTTTCACAGGAGGGGGAACACCTGATCAGAATCAGGTATTCACCATATCATTAGTGTATGACTCTTTACCTGCTGTATTATTCGATGCCAAATTCAGGTTCCTTCCTGGGGATGTTGCCATTACGAAGATGTACATATTGCCAGGCTACGCAGGAGTAGGTACAATCGATGCGATCAAGGTGCCGATGAATGAAGGGGGTGTAACAGAGGTCAGCAACAGTACATTCTACGTGCTAACAGAAACGACTGCAGCCCCTGGTCCGCAAACCTTGCAAGGGAAATTACTTCCTCTGCTATCTGGGCTTACGGTCACGAATATTCTTACCATTGCACAAGCGGGAGCAACTCCAGACCGCGAAGTATACCAGGTCACCGGGTTTCCAGGCGGACAGCAGAATGTTCAATTTAAGTATTCCGGCTCGCTAGGAACCTATAACACAGGCATTACGTATTCATCTAAGGCTTTCATCTCAACCAATATTTATGACGGGCAATCGTTTTCGTTTAGTTCGGCCATTCTTACGAATACCGTGACGGTCACAGGCGCTTTCATTAATTTTGATACGATTGCAGTAGGTTCAACTGCTTACTCCATCAATGGCATTGGGCAATCCGTGTTAACACCAACATTTTCCTTAAGCTTGCAAGTGGGTGCTGTTAATGGTCTGGTTTACGGAGAGAACATACTCATATTTAATGCGATTAACACGGATGCTACATTAACACAAACCGTTCTTACGAAGGAAATTCGCATATATGTGGTGGATACGAATATTCCAGTCATAGAGAAATTTATTCCTACGATTGCGCCAACAAGTGGTTTAATTACATTGAATGATACGACATTGAGCAATTCGACTACAATGAGCACGTTGTTTGCCTCTACACCAGACATTCAGAAAGTAGACGCTAAATTCACGACAACACTGATGAGCTACAGCTTAATATTCAAGGCAAGTGGAGCTACGTCGATTTCACTGAAACGAAATTCGGATACGATTCTTCAGTTACCCTCAACGACCTTCTCATCAGCAGGAATAGCGACAACATTCGCAACCTCGATAGATGGAGTCGCCACGAATATTAGCTATCACGCTGCAGGTGATTCAAGTAATTTTGTCATTCGAATTAATAATTTACCGTTCGATTCCCAAGGCAGTCATGTATATGAGCTTGAGGTTACGAATGCAGCAGGTGCTAGAACGACAGAGCGGCTTGAGATTGAACGTATAGTTACAGCGTATACCGTATTGGCACCGAAGCCAACAGTTGGAGAACGTATCGTGGTGAATAAGAACTTTGTTCATCTAGATATCGAAGCTGAAGGCGCTACTGAAATTCTTATTGGCAAAGACTCGGCTACATTAACTAATCCGAATGGACCGGGTGCGGCTAGATTTGAATATGATTACGTTGGATTAAAGGCGAACAAGGAAACACCGATTAAATTTGATATTGTACGTGCTGACAAGAAAACCTCATCTTCTATTAATGTCTACTATGCAGATACGGTTCAGGTTGACTCGCAATACATGGAGCCGTTATCTACGAAGCACAGAGTATTCGACGGCGGTATAGCATTGACGTTCCCGAAGGGCACGATACTTAAGTCGCAGACTCCAAATCCGACCACGAATCTGACTAAGTATTATACAGACACGAATCTCCGATTTGGGATTGCCAATCCGAATACGGGTGTTGTGGGTGAACGGGATGATTATAATAATGCGCCAACAGTATGGTCATCCTTACAGACACGGTTTACCGATCCGACTCCACGACTTCACTTCACACGTATTTCTCCCGCCTATTGGATTTCCGGTGGATTGGGCGAATTCGGTAACCGGGGCATAGATGGCTGGTATTTACCAGCAACGGACGGACTAACGCCGTTTACGAATATTATTGATCAAAGCTTTGGCTTTTATCCAACCGAGCGCAAGGTCGTTCCTACGAACCGAGGTAAGATAACACTTGCTTTTGATGATAACGTAGTTAGTGCAAGTTCATCGAATGTTGCGGTATTGTTCCTGGACGATTCGAACCGTTGGGTGAACCTTGGCGGTGAGGTGAGTACGAAGGACAACACCATATCCGTTCCGTTCGATAACTTCGGTTATTATATGGTAGTAACCTTGAAGCTTGGCTTCTCCGATATGACGAACCACCCATGGGCGAGGAACGTACTGACAGGCTTGTACGCCAAGGGAATCATGACCAACCTCCGTTCGAACGAGTTTGGTACAGAAGATTTCATCACACGCGGGGAATTTGCAACATTAATAGTGAAGTCGCTGAATATTCCATTAAACTACGATTTGGATAATACATTCAGTGACGTACCGCCGCTTAGCACCGATAATGTTGCGAATCCTACTTGGGATTACAAGTACGTTGAGACCGCAGCAAGAGCAGGTATTATCAAGGGGCTGGATAATGGCTTCTTCGGAGTCACACAGCGGATTACACGTGAAGAGACAGCGATCATTATTGCGCGTGCGCTTCAATTGAAGGTACCGGTCAATGATGCGAAGCTGGATGCCTCATTATCGAAGTCATTTATTGATTCTGGGAACATGGCCTTCTATGCCAAATCTTCTATAGAAGCGGTATTCAAAGCCAAGATCATGCTCGGCAATAGCTCTATCGTACCAGGTGAGAAGAAACCAGTTGTAAGCTTTTTGCCGAAATCGAATCTGTCACGAGCTGAAGCCGGTACGATCGCAGTGAAGATGCTGCAGAAAGTATCCAACATTTTCCCGAAGGATTTGAATTAATCACTGGGCAATCAAGTGAATATTATACCGACAGCGGGCTATCTATCTATACAGGCAGCCCGTTTCCACTGTCATTCGAACGATATATGCGTTGGAAAATCTTACGTCATGACTTCATGTATATCTGAATGTATACTAGGTCATGTACTTAGTTGATATACAGATGATATTGATAGAGGACGTAACACATTATTTTCGGCTTCGCGCAACTTTTTTGAATCGATTGCGTTTAATAGTGTGAGAATCAGGGTAAGAACATCTAGCACGGTTAGATGGAACAATTTCTCAAAATATGTCTTTACGGTATTAGACCGCCCATGTATAATAAAAAAGGGTAGTCACGCCTCTGCTTTTCTATTTTTTCATGTTTACTAGTTTCTGTGGCAGCAGTCAGGCCATAGGGAATCAACATAAAGAATTTTGCTCTACTCTGGGAAGGGGGTGAATACACTATGAGGAAAACGAGCTTCTATTATTCTAACAAATCAAATGACTATCGACAGATTTACCAAGGAGGAGAAAAAAAGGTTATGAGAAAAAGTTTATCCATGTTACTTGCAATCGCAATGATATTCTCAATGTTCAGTTCATTAGCTTTTGCAGCTGATGCACCAACAGCACCGACAACAGCACAAGAAAAGTATGACGCATTAGCAGCTAAAGGTATCTTCGCAGGTATCGATGGTGAAGCTGCACTTGATCAACCAATGAACCGTGCACAATTCGCACGTGTTGCAGCACTTATTCTAGGTCTTGATGGTATCGGCGAGACTGATACTAAAGAAGTAACTGTAAAACCTTTCAGCGATGTTGAATTGGGATTATGGTACACAGAAGAAATCGCAGCTGCTAAAGAAGCTAAAATCTTCGTTGGTAACCCTGACGGAACTTTCAATCCAACAGGCGACATCACTGTTCAAGAATTAGCAGTAGTCGTTGCTGGTCTTCTAAATTTAGAAGAAGTTGAAGATGCTAAAGTTGAAGGCGCTGCAGACTGGGCTGCTGGAGAAATCCAAGCAATCCTCAATGCAAAAATCGACTTCCCTACAAACTACAAAGAAAATGCAATTCGTTCAGATCTAGCTAGCCTAGCTTACGCAGCTTATGTTGCTGTTGAAGCAGCTAAGATTCCACCGATTCCAGCTACATTAGAAGTTAAATCAATTAGTTCAACTAACTTGAAGACTTTCACAGTAGTATTCAACCAACCAGTTGATAAAGACACAGTTACTAATGACGGTACTATTAAAGTAACTGACAAACCAAGCACTGTGAAATTATCTGACGATGCTACAACAGCTTATGTAATTCTTACTTCAGAAGCTAAACAAAGCGATGAACTAGAATTTGTAGTTAACGGCGTTAAGACTAAAGACGCTAAAGAAATCAAAGACTACAAAGTGAAAGTACTTGCAATTGATAGCACTGTTCCAGTAGCTACTGGCGCAACGTTCATCAACCACAAGGAAATTGAAGTTCAATTCAGCGAGCCAATGAATTTCGCCAAGACTTACTTTGAAGGTCTTAGCGACGTTAAACTTGACGGAGCTTCTGTTGTTGCAAAGACTTCAGTTGATTACGTTAAGAACACTGTAAGATTCCAATTCGCAAGCCTTCTTAAGGACGGCACTGTGAAGTTTGAAATTTCCAACATTGCAGACTTCGCAGGATACAAGATTGCTAAAGCTGAATTCGATGTATTAGTAGTTGAAGATAAAGCTGCTCCAGTTCTTGCAAGTGCAGAAGTGAAGAACTTAACTACTATCGAAGTTACTTTCAACGAAAGAATTGAAACTCAAGGTACTTTCAAAGTTAATGGATCAAATGCAACAGCAACAGCTGTAGCTGATTCCAATGGTACTAAGTTCAGCTTAACAGGTTTCACAAGTACAGGTCTTGATCTTGGTGCTACTGTTGAGATTAAAGTAGCTTACAAAGGTCAAAAGGATGTTGCCGGTAATGAAGTGAAAGATGAAGTTATTTTCACATTCAAAGTAATTGACGACACAACCCTTCCATCTGTAAGTGTTGCAGTTGAGAAAGAAAACAAGGTTGTATTAACTTTCTCGAAATCCATGCAAACAACTTTAGGTACTATTAAAGTACTAGATAAAGACAAGAAAGATTTAAATAGTTACAATGTTTCAGGATATGCAGCTAGTAAGTGGTCTAAGAACAATACTGTTCTTACATTAGCAGCAAGTGATCTTGGTCTTGCATTGGCTGACCCAACAACTTACTTCCTTGTTATTAAGGATATGAAGGATTCAACAGTTCGTACAAACTTACTACCTGAGCAAACGATTGAAATCAAATCTGTAGACACTAAAGTGCCAACAGTTGCAGCAAGCTATCTTGCTAAAAATGGTACTCTTACTGGTACTGACATAGGTAATGATGATACTATTACTTTCTACTTCAGTGAAGCAGTAGATGCTGACACTGCTAAGAACCTAAGTAATTATAACATTACTGCCGGTGGTCCAAGTGGTTACATTGGTACACTAAGTGGAGTAACAACAATCAAGGTTGCTTTCAAATCTATTTCATCTAACGGTAAGGAAGTAACACTCACTTATGAGGATGCAAGATCAGCAAGCCCAACAATCACTGTTTACGCTATTAAAGACGTAGCAGGTAATATGATGGCTTCAACATCTACTTCCAAATACGGTGGAACAAGACATGACATTCTAACTAATAAAGCAACTTCTAAGAACAAAGTTGAAGTTACTTTCTTCTCTGAAGTTGGAAGAGCAGATCCTAGTGCATTAGCAATTTATGATACTGTTACTGATTTAATTGTAACTCAATTCATAAGTGCAACTATTGATGGATCAAAGGTTACTTTCACTACTGCATCTGACATTGGTGCGGCAACAGGAACATACGAGTTGAGAATCACTAATAAAGATGCGTTGACAAACGTATTTGGTCTTAAGATTACTGATTCTAGCAGCGCTGCTCTTGACAATGGGGATGATGCTTTTACAGCTGCAATAGCTGATGAAATTAAACCAGGTGTTAAAGAAGCTAAGCGTCATGCAACTAGTCTTTACCAGTTTATTATCACATTTGACGAAGCAATTGCTATTAATGATTCATCGTTAATAAGAGTAAGAAATAAAGACAATGAACTTATTTCTACTTATACTCCATCTGTAAGTGGTGACAGTCTTATTATTACATTGAACGCAACATATAATGATGTGATTAATGTAACACTTGAAGCTGGCGCGATTGAAGATGCTATTACTCCGACGAATGTAAATGCATACTATTCTGTTACTTCAAGCGACAAAATCAAATATTAATCTTTAATAACGCTTTAGTTACAGCATAAGAAGAACCCCGTGGTGATCTCACTGCGGGGTTCTTCTTATATTAGTAGAATTTTAGATAAACAGAAATGAAGTGAAACTAATAGGGGGACTATTACGTCTAAATATGTAACAAACGAACATGGAGGTATAAATCGTGAAACAGAGATTATTAAGTGGACTACTAGCATCCTTTCTCTTATTTTCTTTAATATTGCCAGCTGCTGTGAATGCGGAGACAACATCAACAAAAGTAGTTGATACCAAACCCGTTGCTACGAATTTTACAGTGGGTAAAGTAACTCTTACCGGCAAGAGCACAGCTACAATCAAGGATGCCTATCTCTTGAATATGAATAATGATAAGTTATTCACGTTCACCGTTGAGATATTCAATGGTGGTAATACCGATATCAATTTTGTTGATTATTGGGTTAAGGTGAAAACGAAGAGTGGTAGCTCACACTCTGTACAACTTGTAACAGCGGACAAAGAAAAGAACAAGATCTCAAGCAATTCTTCTGAAACCTTTAGGTTTCATGGGAAAGTTGGCAAGACAGTTAATTACACGGATATAATAATTGAAGTGATCAAGTGGGATTTCAGTAAAGCAAACTTTGAAAGTGTATTAGGTAATGTACCAATCCCAGCTACATATTCCAACGTATCTACAGCTAAGACTGTGAATATCAGTGGTAGTAATATAAAGTCTGAAGTCACTAACTTAAATATCAATGAGCTAAACGAGACGAAAGAAGCAACCGTGGAAGTCACATTCGAGAATATCGGTACCAGAGGGGTTACCTTACCAGAGTATAAGTATTATCTGAAAACCAGTGAAGGGTTACTATATCCATTAACTTCTACAGAGGCAACAACCATATCTGTACAACCTAAGATGACGAATACGGTGGAAGTAACTACTTCATTCCCGCTGGAGATTGATACTAAACAATTGTACTTAGTTATAGCGGAGTCGGAGAAGGATGTTGCTGATATTCCCGTATTCATCTTAAGTATTCCGAAGACCTTCGATGTAGATGATGATGTAGCAAGTGAATTATCTGATTTCAAACAGTACAGTAATAAGAGAGGCTTGTATGATATCAAGGTTGAATCGATTCAAAGACTGCCGAATGGCGATCAAGATGTACTAGCTGCCAATATCAGTGTGACTAATAAATCGAATAAAATCATACCTAAGCTGGATTTAACAGGATTCGTAACTTTAGATGGATTGAAGCTAGAAACTGAGAAAGTGACTGCGATCTTACTAGATCAAGTATTGCAAATGGGAGTTAACGCTAAGTTAAATTATGTGCTATATGTGAAGGTTCCCTATACGTATGAATTCGACACCATAAAGTTAACGGTTCAAGAGAAAGTAAGTGAGACGTCTTCGAAGACGATATCATCCTTCGAGAAGCATTCAGCTTCGTTCAAGATTCCGAATGTTACTGGCACATTGACCACAAGTTCTGTGGGTCAGAAGACTGGCATTAATATCGTTAATGTATCCACATTCTCTACTCAGAATACCAACATCTATTACTTGGATGTTGAGGTAGAGAATATGGAAAAACGTCCAACGAAGGAAGCTAACTTAACTGGATATTTGGTAACATCGGATGGGACATATTACCCAGTTACAACGAAAGCATATGATGAGAAAGTTATGCCTAATGGCAAAATACTTTTATCGATGTGGGCTCAATTACCAAAGAAATATCTGATGAATGGTTTCAGATTGGTATTAGGTGAAGAGCGTGGAGTCGATGCGAATAAAGCGATCGTGAATGCATATTCCTTGAAGATACCAACTGAACTAGCTGAGACAGATACAGAAAGAACATCTATTAGAGAAATTCAATTATACCCTTCTACGATAACGTTGAAGAATTTGAATGCATTCATCGACCAGAGGTTGGTTATTGGAGATTACGAGGAAATCAAGCGTAGGGTTGGCTTCAATTATGAGGTTGCACAAGAAACATTCTATGAGAACACGGTTGAAGAGAAGAAACTAGTCATCGAGGTTAAGAGTGGAACGGTAATAACTACCAAAACGATAGAAGTTAGTAAAGATCTTGTTAATACGAAGAACTATTATGAATTTGATCTAGATGCTGCACTCGGAACCAATTCAAGCTATAACAATTCGTATGAACTCACCATCTATGAAGAGTTTATGGGTCACAAGAAGAAGATCGTGAATGTTCCTAATATTAGCTGGGTCGGTAATGTTGTGGACTAAATAATACAAGTCTAGTCCAGTGTGTGAAATGCGAATAATTAACTAAGTAGTCCTGTAACCCGATTTTGGGATATGGGACTATTTATTTGGAATCCTAGTTTGAAACCAATGAATACAGGAAGGATGATTAAGTGTATAATAAAGAAGGAATGGTTAGTTAATGTATGATACTCATTATTGATGTTTGAGGGTGAAACTTATGGTTACTGGTAACAATGAGATAGAGGCACTTGAAGACGCAATGTTTCAGTATAATCTGTTTGAAAAGTTTAACCTAAACAAGATTGGTGTTTTTGGATCGGTGGCTCGTGGTGAGCATTCTAATGATATAGACCTATTAATTGAAGATAGTATTGATTACAAATTACTTTCAAATCTAAGAGATGAACTGCAACATCATTTAAATAAACGAATTGATATTGTAATGGCTAAGTACGCTAATCCCATTGTTCTTCATCGAGCGAGCAAGGAGATAGTCTATGTTAAGAGACGTTAAGAACGACTTGATGTATCTTCTAAATATCGTGGAATCAATTGGGAAAATCGAATTATATGTATTTGATTGTGCAGATGCACAATCTTTCTTTGAATTGAACGATCAATTGAACTATAATGCTTCATTAAATCTATTTGCAAACATTGGCGAGAATAGTGGTAAAGTTAGCGAAGAAGTAAAGATTCTTTATTCGAATATTGAATGGAAGAAAGTAAAGGGCTTTCGCAACAGAGTAGTGCATGACTACGTGAACATAGATTCATTTATGGTTTTTGATACAATTAAGAATGATTTACCTACCCTTAAGGTCATGTTAATGGGCATAATAAAGATGGAATTAAGCAAAGGTAGCTTTGATTTGGAAGAATATAAGAAGGCACAGGATAGCTTTTATTATCGACATATTGAATTTGATAGAATCTAGATTAAAAGCAATTGATTTACCATAGAGATATCGTTTGCGAATTGGCAGCTTTGGAATCCTCTTCGAAATCCAGTAATCTGAGAAGGTAATTTACATACGAGCGATAGATTCACTAGGCGGAATATGCAAATAAACATACATGGTTCGGTGCGAGTTCACAGTAAGTAGCAAGAAGATGAAGGAGAGCCAGTATCAACTCGCTCTCCTTCTTGTTATCGAATAGGAGTATAAGTTTTAGGGTCCCCCTTCGTAATGAGAGTTTCGAAGAATATGGGGAATATGAATCCGCTATTACTGGCATTTTTGATGAAAAGGGGGTTTAGTGTAATCCTAGTTCCGCTATTCTCTATAATAACTGCTAAATGGCTGTCGGAGCACTATAATAAGGGAATGTCGTTCCCCTTTCCATGCTGCGTCCACACCTACACATGCAATAGCGGAATCTCGTTCCCACCAACTTTCCATAATGACCAGTTCTGAGGTTGAAGGCAGCATATATCAGAATAGAGAGGGAATGGGTGTGAGGTGGAGAGGCGCTCTGCGGTGGCCGCCTTTGAAACCGGGGAAATTCCGCTTAGGCTTAATTCAGATTTCCTGGTTTCAACAGCGGTGGAACCCACACCCATTCCCGCTCAACACCACAAAAGTAAAGGTTAGCACATCAAAGTACCGCGGATGGTTTCTCCGCGGTTTTTGTTAGTATTATCATTCAGGAATATCTATAGAAATCAACTGTTGAATTTTGAGAAGCTCATCTGGATCAGAAGATGTTAACTGCATGTATAGTTCAGGATCATCCTGACCTTGTCTCAGAAGGGATGCAAGGTACCAACGAGAGATTTCACGTTGTAGCGAATCTTGGGTTGCTGGGCATCTACAAGTGGCTTTAGAATCGCTCCTGCGGCTTCAAATTCATTCGTGTAGTAATAGGCTTTAGCAGCTACTAATTCGATTGTAGGCGTTGTTAGGAAAGAGTTCCCTTGTAATTGCCCTTCAGGTAAGGTGGTTAGATGCTCAATCTGACGATTAAGCTGCTGATAAGTGGCCAAAGCGGTATCGATATAGGGCCGCGCTTGAGTCCAATCTGGAACATTAATTCGATTCTCAGCTAGGATGATGGCAAGAACCATATTCTTCTCATAAAGTGTAACATTCCAGGGGAAATCCACTAAAGCTTGATTAGTAAGAGGGAAGGCTTGATCGAATTTATTCTTGGACAGCAGCAAATCAAGCTTTCTATTAAGCAATCCTGAGTTATATGGTTCTGATTGCAAAGTATCATTAAGAAGATCTAGGTTCTCAGTGTAATATAACTCATCATTAGTCTGGGCATACAGCTGAGTGAGTAATTGTGCTTTGGATTCAGTGTAATACGGGTTAGCATCTCTGATCTTCAGGATTTGATCGAATGAATCGATGAGTGACTGATATGAAGTTGCATTATGAGCACTGGAGATAATTTTGTTATGCAGGTTATTGGCACGCAGGATCTGAAAAGCTCCTATGAGCATAATAAGTGACAGGACTGCAAGTGTGACTGGGTATATTCGATTCCATCGAGTAAGAAAAGTCGGTTTGGTTATATTGAAGACCGGTCTGCTTCCGACTGTCATAGCACCCAAGCATAAGAATAAGACTGCTGCGAGATAAACAAAGCTCATATCAAAGTCAATCATACTGTGGACAAGGACGGGTAGAGCAAACAAGAAGTACGGTAATCTAGGGTCCGAGTCGTCTTGGTCAGTCCCTCTCCAAGCTGTTAGACGCGTTATGAATTGGAATAGGACGATAATTATGAAGGCAAGCAAAATAATAACGCCAAGTATACCCGTCTCCACTAGATGCTGCATGATAAAACTGTGTGCCAGTCTACTCGTATAAGGGTTGTTCTGATATTGCTCATATAAGGTAGACCAAGCCCCGGCCCCGGCACCAACGATAGGATAATCCTTATAGAGCTTCCAAGCATCGGAGTAGAAGGTCCCTCGTTCT
>JBBDIY010000005.1:0-8511 GCA_040880185.1 Paenibacillaceae bacterium | reverse complement strand
CCAGAACGTTAGTTGTTTGGCCAGCATGAATATGTTATTAGCAAGCAGTTCCTAAATGACACCAAGCGACTTCAAGTAGTCCATGCTAATCTTAATGCTTTCTAATGGAGGCCGTTCGCATTGATCCTGTTCTACCAGATAATACTTAATCCCAATCGCATCACCAATCTCGAATATGGCTGGATAATTGATGATTCCCCGACCCACCTCGGCAAAAAATCCACGTTCATCCGCAGTCATATCCTTAATATGTACAATCGGACAACGTCCCTTATATTGCTTCAGATAGCTCTTCGGATCTAAGCCAGCTTTCTTCACCCAATATAAATCGAGCTCGGCCTGAAGGAACTCCGGTCCAACGGCTTCGAAGATATGATCAAGGATGAATTTATCATCAATCTTATTAAATTCAAATTGATGATTATGGTAAGCGTAGCCCATACCTGCACGTTGACACTCTTCACCAACATAGCGAAATGCGTCCAAATAAGGCCGCAATTCACTCATGGTGGTCATCTTATCCAATGGCGCATAAGGAGTAACGATATATTCGCTTCCAATTTCCTTATTGTATTCAATCTGTAAGGCTACCTGAGATTTCAATCGCTCCGGATCCAAGTAAGATAAAGCTACATGACTTGAACTAACACCAAGTCCAAAATCATCGAGTACCTTCTTCAATTCCTTCGCAGGAAGATCTCCATATCCAGCAAATTCAACAACCTGGAAGCCAATTTCCGCTACCTTCTTCAAGGTGCCAATGAAATCAAGGTTTGTCTCATCACGTAGCGTATACAATTGAATACCTACAGGAATTCTTGTCAAATGAATCGTCTCCTCATTTATGCTTGATTGCTATGATTTATTTGAATTTCTTCAGATTATAGAATGCTTTTGCACCAGCGTATTGGGCGACATCTGCTAATTGATCCTCGATGCGCAACAATTGATTGTACTTAGCAACACGATCCGTACGGGAAGGTGCACCCGTCTTAATCTGTCCAGCATTCGTTGCAACTGCGATATCAGCAATGGTCGTATCTTCACTCTCACCGGAACGATGTGAGATGATAGCTGTATAACCAGCACGCTTAGCCATCTCAATCGCATCGAAAGTTTCAGTTAACGTTCCAATTTGATTAACTTTAACCAGAATAGAGTTGCCAATTCCCTCTTCAATCCCACGTGAAAGACGCTCTGTGTTCGTTACGAAGAGGTCATCTCCTACAAGCTGTACACGTTTGCCTAAGCGTTCAGTCAATAGCTTCCAGCCAGCCCAATCATCTTCAGAACAGCCATCTTCGATGCTGATGATCGGATATTTGTCCACCCATGATGCTAATAAATCTACAAATTCAGCGGATGTGTAGGATTTGCCTTCTCCTTCTAAGTGGTACTTGCCATCACGGAAAAACTCTGTGGAGGCAACGTCCATACCGAGGAATACATCTACACCTGGTTTGTAGCCGGCACGCTCAATCGCGGAGATGATCGTTGTAATTGCTTCTTCGTTGGAACCAAGATTAGGTGCGAATCCGCCTTCGTCACCAACAGCTGTGTTCAAACCCTTATCCTTCAATACTGCCTTCAAGTTGTGGAATATTTCTGCTCCAGTACGAAGCGCTTCCTTGAAAGTTGCAGCTCCAACTGGAATGACCATGAATTCTTGTACGTCGATATTATTATCAGCATGTTCGCCACCGTTAATGATGTTCATCATTGGGACCGGTAGTTGCTTCGCATTAAATCCACCTAAGTATGTATAGAGCGGAACCTGTAACGCCTCTGCTGCAGCACGAGCAACAGCCATAGATACAGCAAGTATAGCATTTGCTCCCAGCTTAGCTTTATTCGGCGTACCATCAAGTTCGATCATCATGTTATCTACGCTAACTTGATCCAATGCATCGAAGCCAATAACTTCAGGAGCAATGATCTCATTCACGTTCTCAACAGCTTTCTCAACGCCTCTGCCTAAGTAACGACCTTTGTCGCCATCTCTCAATTCAACCGCTTCGAATGCACCTGTAGATGCTCCTGATGGAACAATAGCACGTCCAATATAGCCGGATTCTAGGTAAACCTCTACTTCAACAGTTGGGTTACCACGGGAATCCAATACCTCTCTTGCATAAACATTAGAAATAATAGTCATTGCGATGAACACTCCTTTTTTAAGATGGTAATATGGGCTGAAGATGATTGATAATCTATACTTTGTTTCTTAGCCTACGATAATATGGATTGACCGCTCATTTCTTCCGGCTGAGGTAGCTCCAGTAAGCGTAATATCGTTGGTGCGACATCAGCTAGAATGCCACCGTCTCTTAGTTTACCATGTTTGGTCGTAACAATAAATGGTACTGGATTGGTCGTGTGTGCGGTTTGCGGGCGATCTGCTGCATCACGAACTAATTCCGCATTGCCATGGTCCGCCATAATGATCGCGACGCCACCTTTGGACAATATCGCTTCGACAACCAAGCCGAGACATTCATCCGTAGCTTCAACGGCTTTGATCGTGGGTTCTAGTAAGCCACTGTGACCGACCATATCCGGATTAGCAAAATTCAAGATAATCATATCATGCTTATCCGCCATAATCTCATTTACTGTAGAAGCCGCTAATTCATACGCACTCATCTCCGGCTGCAAATCGTATGTAGCCACTTTAGGTGAGTTAATGAGAATTCGAGTTTCTCCCGGCAAAGGTACATCACGACCACCACTGAAGAAGAAGGTGACATGGGGATACTTCTCTGTCTCTGCCGTTCTAAGCTGAGCTAAGCCCATCTGAGATACGACCTCTCCGAGCGTGTTATCCAAATTCTTCGATTTATAGGCTACATAACCACCTACTGTTTCGCTGAATAAGGTTAAGCAGACATAGTGGAGATGAATTGGACGCTTTGGACCTCGATCAAATCCGCGGAAATCCTCATTCATATATACTTGGGACAGCTGAATCGCACGGTCAGGACGGAAATTGAAGAAAATTACCGCGTCTTCCGACTCGACTACTGCGTTAGGCTCCCCTTTCTCATCGACAATAACCGTTGGCAGTACAAATTCATCGTACAAGGATGATGCATAGGAATCCGTAATGGCACGAACAGGATCTGTATACTTCGGACCCTCACCGTACACCATAGCCCGATAGGACTTCTCTACCCGCTCCCAACGTTTGTCACGATCCATCGCATAATAACGACCTTGCACCGTAGCAACCTTACCTACACCAAGCTCATCGATCTTATTCACCAGTTGTTCCATATAACCTTTGGCACTATCCGGTGAGACATCACGACCATCAAGGAAAGCATGAACGTAAACGTCCTTCAATCCTTCCTTCTTGGCTAACTCCAGCAGAGCGAACAAATGTGAGATATGGCTATGAACGCCGCCATCCGACAACAAGCCGTACAGATGTAACTTCTTGCCATTTGCTTGCGCATATTGAATCGCCTCAAGGAGTGTTTCATTCTCGAAGAAATCGCCATCTTTAATCGACTTCGATATTCTCGTTAATTCTTGATATACGATTCGACCAGCGCCAATATTCAGATGACCAACCTCGGAGTTACCCATCTGTCCTGCTGGAAGACCAACTGCTTCACCGCAAGCGGTGACAGTTGTATGTGGATATGTTGCCCAGTATCGGTCAAAGTTAGGCTTCGCCGCCTGTGATACCGCATTGCCCTGCGCTTCTGCTCGCAGCCCAAAGCCATCCAATATGATCAGCGCTACCGGTTTCGGTCTGTGCGTCTCCATATTATTGTGCTCCTTCCACCAGTTGGATATAAGAAGCAGCCTCTAAGCTCGCTCCCCCGACCAATGCTCCATCAATGTCTGACTGTTGCATATATTCACGAACATTGCCTGGTTTAACACTACCGCCATATTGTATACAAACCTTCTGTGCCGTCGATGCATCATAAAGCTCGGTAACCACACTACGAATATAGCTGATTACTTCATTAGCATCTTCAGCCGTAGATGACTTACCTGTACCAATCGCCCAAATCGGCTCATATGCGATCA
Organism: Paenibacillaceae bacterium; assembly: GCA_040880185.1. Taxonomy (GTDB): domain Bacteria; phylum Bacillota; class Bacilli; order Paenibacillales; family UBA4045; genus UBA4045. The sequence continues at coordinate 4,470 of JBBDIY010000005.1, read as the reverse complement.
CAACCTGTGCAGCCTGCTCGGCTGATAACCCTTGGAATAGCGCTTTAGTCTGTACAAAACATACTTTCTTCGTTAAATCCGCTTCGCGTTCCTCTAACTTCTCACCAACACAGACAATAGGAACGAGCGCATGCTTAAATGCGGCATGGACCTTCTTGTTCACTGTCTCATCTGTCTCTGCAAAATAAGCTCTGCGTTCGGAATGTCCAATAATGACATAATCCACACCCAGATCCTTCAGCATCACACCGCTGATCTCTCCTGTGTAAGCACCGTTATCCTCCCAGTGGAGATTCTGTGCGCCTACCTTTAATGAACTACCCTTCACAGCCTCTACCAATGCAGGAAGCACCGTATACGGAGCACAGATCACACTGATTACACCAGCAACCTCAGCCGACGCCTTCACTTCCTGTACAAATTGAAGCGATTCACTTACAGTTTTGAACATTTTCCAGTTACCTGCAATGATCGGTATTCTCATTCATATCACTACTCCTTATCGTTAAGTGCTACCACGCCTGGCAATGCCTTGCCTTCCATGAATTCCAAGGAAGCTCCGCCACCTGTGGACATATGGTCCATACGGTCAGCCAGATGGAATTTCTCCACAGCAGCCGCAGAGTCGCCTCCACCAATAATCGTGTAGCCCTCAGTTTCCGCACATGCAATTGCAACAGCCTTCGTTCCTTCAGCAAACGCATTAAGCTCGAACACACCCATTGGTCCGTTCCAGACAACAAGCTTCGATTCCTTAACTACTTTAGCGTACAATTCACTCGTCTTCGGTCCAATATCCAAGCCTTCCCAATCTCCGGGAATACTGTCTATGCTTACCGTTTGTTTATTTGCAGTTTCGCTGAAACCATCAGCAACAATAATATCGACAGGTAGTAAGAATTGTACACCTTTGGCCTTCGCTTTATCAAGAAAGCTCTTCGCTAAGTCAATCTTGCTATTATCTACAAGTGATTTGCCGATCTCATAGCCCTGTGCTTTTAAGAACGTATAGGATAGTCCACCACCAATAATGATGTTATCTGCAAGCTCGATCAAGTTCTCAATAACCGCAATCTTATCCTTAACCTTCGCTCCACCTACAATGGCAGTGAAAGGACGATCTGGTTTTGTTAATGCTTTACCAAGAACAGTGAGCTCCTTCTCCATCAGTAAGCCAGATACAGCAGGCAAGTAATGGGCGATACCTTCTGTCGAGGCATGCGCGCGATGTGCTGCGCCGAAGGCATCATTCACATATAGGTCAGCTAACTCGGCGAATGACTTCGCTAATTCCGCATCATTCTTCTCTTCACCCGGGTAGAAACGGACATTCTCTAACAACAGAACATCACCGTTCTTTAATTGAGACACCTGTGATTTGACTGCGTCACCCATAGACTCATCCGCTTTAGCTACAGGCTTGCCTAGAATTTCGGCTAGTCTGGCAGCAGCTGGTGTCAGGCGCAGCTCTTCCACAACTTGACCGTTCGGACGTCCAAGGTGGCTAGCTAGAATGACCTTCGCACCCTTGTCGATTAGATATTGAATCGTAGGTAGCGTTTCGCGGATTCTCGTATCATCAGTAATCTTACCGTTCTCCAAAGGAACATTAAAGTCTACACGAACGAACACCTTTTTGCCGGCAACATCGATATCACGGACACTCTTCTTCATAGCGGAACCTCCAAAGTTTTGATGATCACATACATACTTTAGGGATCGTTTAAATTTAACTTCCACTAAATCACTGGCAAAAACCCTCAAAACCCTTGGGTATTTTGCCAGTGAAAGTGGAAGGTAAAATTTAAGCCGACCCTTTATTACATTGTGAAGAGGAGAATTGCTTCTCCTCTAGGTTATACTCTTATATGCAGTTTTCTTATAGACCTTTTTTAGCAATATATTCTACAAGATCTACAACGCGGCTGGAGTAGCCCCACTCATTATCATACCATGAAACAACCTTCACCATATTGTCGCCCACAACCATCGTGGATAGGGAGTCAATTGTAGATGATGCGGGATCTCCGTTATAGTCACTCGATACGAGCGGCTCTTTAGAATAGTTCAGAATGCCTTTAAGCTTGCCATTAGCAGCTTTCTCAAAAGCAGCATTCACTTCATCAACGGTTACGTTCTTGCTTAATTCAACAACAAGATCCGTTACAGACACGTTAGGTGTCGGTACGCGGAAAGCCATACCGTTCAGCTTGCCTTTAAGCTCAGGTAGAACAAGTGAAACAGCCTTAGCAGCACCAGTCGATGAAGGGATAATGTTCTCAGCTGCAGCACGTGCGCGGCGAGCATCTTTGTGTGGTAAATCTAGTACGGATTGATCATTCGTGTAGGAGTGAATCGTGCTCATCATCCCTTTGACGATTCCAAATTCATCATTCAATACCTTAGCAAAAGGTGCAAGGCAGTTCGTTGTACATGAAGCGTTAGAAATAATTGTATGAAGAGCAGAATCGTACTTATCTTCGTTCACGCCAAGAACAATCGTGATATCTTCGTTGGAAGCAGGTGCGGAGATAATAACCTTCTTCGCTCCACCCTTCAAATGCAATTCAGCTTTTGCTTTATCTGTGAATATACCTGTGGACTCAACTACGATTTCAACACCATATTGTCCCCAAGGCAGGTTTGCAGGATCGCGTTCAGCGAAAACCTTCACAGCAACGCCATTCACGATAAGCTCGCCTTCGCCAACCTCAACCTTCGCGTTCAATCGACCATGCGTTGTATCATAACGAAGCAAGTGAGCAAGCATGTTAACATCCGTCAAATCGTTGATCGCAACGATCTGCACCTCTGGGTTGTTAAGCGCCGCGCGGAATACATTACGTCCAATACGTCCAAATCCATTTATCCCTACTTTTACCATGATAATTCCTCCTAAAAGTTTTGTGTAGCATAGTGGCCTACGAAGTAAGGACATTCTAACAAAACTACTTCGAAAGCATATGCCAGTTTTGTAGTAACCCTATATCTAAAAAGATTCCATTCACGTCCTCGCGGGCGGTGACGTTATCTTCTAGATGACAATGTCATCGTTATTCCTCGGCAAGTATAACTTTGGCTGCAGCTTCATCAGTCACTAATATATCCTCATGTCCAAACTTCATGATCGCTCTAATGGCTTCGCCTTTACTGCGCCCACCTGCGACTGCAATAACGGTGTCCGTCTGCTGGATATCTTCAAGACGCAGCCCAACTGTGTGCATCTTATGTACAACGTGACCATCGCGATTGAAGTAGTATCCGAATGCTTCTGCTAGACCGCCGTCCTTCTTTAAATTATCAATCGTTGCCCTAGGAAGTTTCCGCCTCTCGGCCATACGTACAGCATCACCAATTCCATGAATGACAATCCGAGCTTGACGGATGACCGTGACGATTTCCTTCACATTCGGTTCATCAATGAGAGATAAATATGCATCCTCGCTAAGGAAGTCAGGAACGTGTAATAACCGATATTGTCCACCTATCTTCTTCGCCATGGCTGATGCAATTGTGCTCGCTTGGAATTCTACACTCTCACCTAAGCCACCACGAGCAGGAACGAAACATATTCCTTTCAGCTGCGTCGTCGCTTTCAACCCATTGGCGACCTCCGCCATCGTAGATCCACCTGCTACAGCAACGATATCATCCGTTGTAACAACCTTGCGCAAAGCATGAGCACCCGCTCGACCCAATTCCTTCTTCGCGATTGGAGAGATATCAGAATCACCAGGCACGACCGTAACACTCGATAACCCGAATCGCTTGCACAGCTGAGCTTCCATGTCGCTAAGACCGAATAGATCCTTCACCATAGGCTCCATAGAGGCGAGTAAATCTTCACCTGCCAAGCTAATCGTCATCCCATTGCTGTCAATTCGCAGAAGACCTTGTTCTTTCAAGAAATCAGTCTCAGCGCGAAGCACACGTTCACTCATATCTAGTGAGGCAGCTAATGTTCTACGACCAGCAGTACCCATCAGCAAGATGTGATTAAGGATAGTGTAGCGTTTTCTCAATAGATCGATTAGATCGGGAATGAGCTGCTTCTGAATGTTTAGTACTTCCCTCATCTGTTCCACTCCATCTTCAAAACGTCTATGGGACATTAATTGTCCCGATAATACATATTACGTCCCAGTTAGGGTAAAAAAATAAAACTTGCTCCTGTATTATATCCAGAATTGAATCCAAATGCAAGAGACCACTTGGCTCTACTCAGACATTATATTAATATCACTGACGATCCTAGGCTACTTTAGTGTTATATGAACCACCTGCTTATATACACGCGATTGTATCTCGATTGGATGGTAATTTTACTATCTACTGCCTCCACTTACACCCATGCAGCTTGATTGGATAGTAATATTACCATCCAACAGCTTAAATATGCGATTGTATCTCGATTATATCAGAGCTGACGCATGAAAAAGTTTAAAAATCTCGCGAGTGATTGAAATCCCT
>JBBDIY010000004.1:0-8842 GCA_040880185.1 Paenibacillaceae bacterium | reverse complement strand
GGGAAAGAACTTCCCAGAAAATAACGGAAATTAAATGCGGCTGTGAATAGTAACGATTGAGCACAATAATACATGTCATATCTGTTGCAATTGAGTGAATTGGATACCATTACGATGTGATTTTTACAGCTTAACTATACGATCAGTTACTCTCCAAGCTTTACGCAACTCGCTGCTGAAATCTAATCGAGCGCCCGATCGCGCATCAACGGGAATAAGAGCACATCGCGAATGGAAGGCGAATCCGTCAAGAGCATAACCAAACGGTCAATACCGATGCCTAGACCACCTGTAGGAGGCATCCCATACTCTAGTGCCCGGATAAAATCGTCATCCATCATATGCGCTTCATCGTTGCCTTGTTCACGTTCCTGTAATTGCGATTCGAATCTTTCGCGTTGGTCAATCGGATCGTTCAATTCAGTAAAAGCATTCGCATGCTCACGTGCCACAATGAATAGCTCAAACCGATCCGTAAATCTTGGGTCATCTGCATTCTTCTTTGCTAACGGCGAAATCGCCACTGGGTGCCCGAATACGAAGGTAGGTTGAATTAATGTATGCTCTACGCGCTCCTCAAAAAACTGATTCACGATATGCCCGAATGTCATACTAGGTTCAACCGGAACTTTATGCTCACGAGCTAGTCGGTGGGCTTCCTCATCAGACATGTCCACACTGAAGTCAACACCAACTACTTCTTTGATCACATCGACCATAGATACACGGCGCCACTTCGGCGTTAGATCAATTTCTTGATCACCATACATGATCTTCGTAGATCCGAGTACATCCTGAGCAATATGAGCAATCAGCTCTTCTGTCAGCTTCATGATGTCCTGATAGTCGGCATACGCTTCATATAATTCAATCATCGTGAATTCAGGATTATGACGCGTTGATATACCCTCATTGCGATACACACGTCCGATCTCATAAACCTTTTCCATACCGCCTACGATTAATCTTTTGAGATGAAGCTCGATGGCTATACGCATGAATAGCTCCATATCGAGTGCATTATGGTGTGTGACAAAAGGTCGCGCTGACGCTCCACCCGGAATAACATGCAGGGTTGGCGTTTCCACTTCCAAGTAACCTAGGTTGTCCAAATAACGTCGCATCGACTGTATAATCTTAGAGCGAGTAATAAAGGTTTGCTGCACCTCTGGATTCACAATTAAATCCACATACCGCTGACGATAACGCGTTTCTACATCCTTCAGACCGTGAAATTTATCCGGTAGTGGGTACAAGGATTTAGTAAGAATGACGATGGAGCTAGCTTTAATAGATGTCTCACCCGTCTTTGTTTTGAACACCACGCCACGTACGCCAATAATATCGCCTATGTCCAATATCGTAAATGCAGCATAAAGCTTCTCATCTATGTGATCTTGACGGATATATACTTGTATCTTGCCAGTAATGTCTTGAATATGAGTGAAGCTTGCTTTACCCATACCTCTCTTCTGCATGATTCGCCCAGCAATACTCACTTCAACATTAATGGTTTCCAATTCTTCGTTCGTCTTCTCATTATAGTCACGGAGAATATCCGCAGCATAATGAGTACGGTCATACTTGCTACCGAAAGGGTCAACACCTAGGTCACGAAGCTCACCCAGTTTATTACGACGAATTTGCAGTAGCTCATTAATTTCTTGAATTTCCGGCTCCTGATCCAATATAACAGCTCCTTCAAGTATATACAGAATTCGAGGATAAACGGCATCGCTGTCTTCTTGAGACGAGCGAGTTTACCGTAGACGACTTAAAGAAAGTGAAGTGAACTGAGACTTTCTTATTCGTTGAAAAAAGCTTCCAGAGGAAGCTTTTCGTGTCGTTTCCAATCTAAACGGTATGGTATTATTTCTTAATATCGATAATTTTGTATTGAATAACACCTGCTGGTACAGTAACGTCAACGACGGAGCCTTTTTTCTTGCCCAAGATCGCCTTACCTACTGGGCTTTCATTGGAGATCTTATTCTCCGAAGGGTTGGATTCTGCGGTGCCTACAATCGTATATTGTACAGTTTCTCCATATTCCATATCCTTGACGTTTACCTTCGAACCAATACTAACAACATCTGTATCAATATCGTCGCTATTGATAATTCTGGCATTACGCAGCATCTTCTCCAGCGTAATCACACGGCCTTCGATGAACGCTTGCTCATTCTTAGCATCCTCGTACTCGGAGTTCTCACTAATATCCCCGTAGCCGATTGCTACCTTAATACGCTCAGCAATTTCGCGTCGCTTCACTGACTTTAACTGCTCTAATTCGTCCTCAAGCTTGATGAGACCTTCCGCGGTAAGAATTACTTCTTTTTCGGCCATCATATGTCCCCCGTCTTGCACGTATTTTGTGATCTCATTTGGAACAAGCGAATAATAACTTGCGGTAATTTCACACCAAAAATAGAAAACCCACCTATATTTTGTTGTGAGAACCGCAATTAATTATTCTTTGTTCCTTATTATATTTTCCCATGAGGCTAGCATGACACTATTGTGTAATTCTAGGAACTTTATTTGGAGATTATATTTCATGCTATAGAAAAAGTCAATCTATGCCATGAATACTATGCCATGAATACAAGATCGGCTGAATCCGCCATTTCTTCCATACCTGCGACTGAGCCGACATAGTTATGCAGAATCTCTACCATCCGATCACGACCGGTTTCTTCCATGACTTTATCCTTCACTCTTGCCGTGTCCGGAAGACCCTTGAGGTACCATGCCAGATGCTTGCGCATTTCTTTCACAGCAATATGTTCACCCTTAAGCGCTACAAGACGATCCATATGCAGAATAGCGATCCGAATCTTCTCTTCGGCTGTTGGATCAGGTGGCAATTCACCTGTCGTCAAGTATTGTACAGTGCGGAATAACATCCACGGATTACCGAGTGCAGCTCGTCCGATCATGACACCGTCACAGCCTGTCAGATCAAGCATACGCTTAGCGTCTTCTGGTGTGAATATGTCTCCATTGCCGATGACTGGAATAGATACAGCGTCCTTGACCTCTTTAATAATGTCCCAATCGGCTACGCCGGTATACAGTTGCTCACGCGTCCGGCCATGGACACTAACCGCTTGACCGCCTGCATTCTCTACTGCTTGTGCATTACGTACAGCAAAGATATGGTCAGAGTCCCAGCCTATACGCATCTTCACGGTAACAGGCTTATCCACCTCTTTTACAACTGCGGCCACCATCTCTTCAATCTTGGAAGGATCTAGCAACCACCTAGCCCCCGCATCACACTTCGTTACCTTAGGCACAGGACAACCCATGTTAATATCGATGATATCTGCATTCGTATTCTGATCTACATATTTCGCGGCTGCGACTAAATTTTCCTTATCTCCACCAAAAATTTGCAAGCTCAGTGGCTTTTCCCGTTCATCCACGAATAGCATATCCATCGTACGTTGGTTCCCGTGAACGATCGCATTCCCGCTTACCATCTCCGCACAAACAATACCACAACCAAATTCCACCGCGATTAATCGGAATGCTGGATTACATACCCCCGCCATCGGAGCAAGAACCACATTATTCTTCGCAATCACATTACCTATCTTCAACATAGATTCCACCACCTCTCTGATCTGAACACACAACATTTATATTATTCGATTGTTCCGATCAATTCGTCTTGGTCGATATCGAGTACTTCACCAATCTTCTGCAGAATATGCTTATCGGGTCTTCTCGTGCCTCGCTCAATGGACCCTAGAATCGCGATGGATACTTCGAGCAATTGAGACATCTCTTCCTGGGTATAGCCTTTTAATTTTCGAAATGCCCGAATTCGGAGCGCCAATTGGTTTTTTGCCATAAATGCACATCTTCCTTCCCATCGGTTTGATCATATGCTTGAAGGATGGAGAGATAATCCGGCACTTCATCCTGCTCCCAAATTTCAATAAGGGGTATCAACACAAAGGCTCGCTCCCGCATGCGGGGATGAGGTAACTCCAACCGTTCATCTTGTATAAAGATGTGACCGAATATTAACAAATCCAAATCTATCGTTCGTGGACCCCAGCGAATATCGCGCACTCTGCCTAAACTCTGTTCAATTTGCAACAATAATTCGAGCAGCTCTACCGGCTTTAATTCTGTACGAACGACCACTACCATGTTCAGAAAATAAGGCTGATCCACCAACCCCACCGGGGCGGTTTCATATAAGGAAGAGCAGCGTTCAACGTTCACTGCTGGATGACGATGTAGAGTCTCCACGGCTACATATATATATCGCTGTCGGTCACCGAGATTTGAACCTAATCCAACATACGCTATCATCAGGACCGACGCTTTCTAACAATATCCACAGTTACGCCGTCAAAATGGACATCAAACGGCGGGTGCGGCTTTGTGACGCAAACTTGAATTTCACTTATTATAGTATAAGTGTGGAGCAGCGTTGACGCAATATGCTCAGCTAAAGCTTCAATGAGCTTGAAAGGCTTGCCCTCCACGATTAATTTCGTTTGGTTATATACACTGGCATAATTTACTGTAAGCTCCAAATCATCCTTGAGACCTGCTTCTTGTAAGTCTAAACCTAAGGTTAGATCCACATAGAATGCCTGTCCCAGCTTGTTCTCTTCTGGGAATACACCGTGAAAGCCATAGAAACGCATACCTTTTAATACGATCCGATCCATCTAATCTCACCTAACCTTTCAATCTATAACTACTCTGCACATACAGGACGAGTGATAGCATCCGTTATTCGAGCAACACGAGATATCGCCCGTACATCATGTACCCTCATAATATCACAGCCTTGTGTAATCCCTAGAACAACGGTAGCTGCAGTACCCTCCACAACATCGTCGGCGGGTAATCCAAGCGTCTGACGAATAAAACTCTTACGTGACGTCCCAAGTAAAACCGGGTAGCCGAGGTTGCATATAAGGTCGAGATGGTTCATCAATTGTATATTATGCTCGATGGTTTTGGCGAATCCGATGCCCGGATCGAGGATGATTTGCTCCTTCGATATTCCAGCTTGCTCAGCTAGTTGAATGCTAATCTGCAGGTCAGCGATTACATCAGGGATGAAATTGTCGTACTGTGTTACCTTGCGATTGTGCATGAGGATGATCGGGCTCTGAAACTGCTCTGCCACTTGCCCCATCTCCGGGTCTTCCTTAAGCCCCCAGATATCATTCAATATATGTGCTCCAGCAGTAAGCGCATGACGTGCAACTGCTGATTTATAAGTATCTATAGATAGAGGGACACTGACCGCCGCGCTGACTGCTTCGATGATCGGGATGACCCGCTTCAGCTCTTCCTCAAGATCCACCTTCATGGCACCAGGACGTGTTGATTCTCCACCGATATCGATAATATCCGCACCTTCAGCTACCATAAGAATAGCCTGATCCACCGCGGCTTGGATCGTATTGTATTTGCCTCCATCTGAGAACGAATCCGGTGTGGCATTCAGAATACCCATAATGAGCGTACGTCGACCTAACTCCAACTTCCGTCCTCGGCAGTCCATTGTGCGAATTGCATTCATGATAGGGAGCCTCCTTGAACGACCCATTGATAGTGTTCCATCAGACGGAGAGTAATTGGATCCATCAGTGTACTACCTCTCGTCCATACTACAGTCCCTTCCGGATCGTATAAGCAACGAACAGGAATCATTTCTTGAATCGAATTGGTCGTGAACATATCTTCAGCATGGCACAACCACTCCTGACTATAGAAACCCTCCTCATAAGGGATATCTAGCTCATCCGCCAAATCCAAGATGAATGCACGCGTGATACCTGGTAGAATACCTGTATCTATTGAAGGTGTACACAACATACCTCGTTTAATGAAGAATAAATTGCTCACAAGTCCCTCTGCCACATAATCGGATGCATTCAAGAACAAGCCCTCAGCGTCGACCGCCCAGGGATACTGCTGCAGCTCTCTTTTGCCCAGAATATTGTTCATGTAATGAGAGGATTTCATCCGCACAGGACCCTCAGGGGTATTCCTGCGAAGCTGTAGAAGCTGTAGCGGCTTGCCCTCGTCATACATTCGTTGGGTGCGCTCAGGCAAGGATTTCACATAGATGATCTCGTTTGAGTGTACATAATCCCCGATGGGAAAACCTAGTGGTTGTGCACCTGCTGAGACAGAGAGGCGGATATATCCATCCGTTAATTGATTGGCGTTAAGTAGTAGTGCGATCCTCGCTCGGAGTTCCTGTGGCTGTGGGGTGTAAGCGATGCCGAGCTCAGCGCAGCTGAGAGACAGTCTACGAAGATGCTCCTCTAGCAGAAAGGGTATTCCCCGATAGGTACGGAAGGTTTCGAATAATCCGATACCGTAAAGAAAACCATGATCGAATACAGAGATCACAGCTTGGTCTTCTCCTATGAGTGCCCCATTCATACTAACAATCATCGCCTTACTCCTCTCTTGCCGATACCGCCTTTGCACCGTTCAGAAAGTTACTTAGTAGCTGGTGTCCATGCTGAGTAATAATCGACTCCGGATGGAATTGCACACCTTCTACTGCATATTCCTTGTGACGTAAACCCATAATGATCCCATCTTCGGTTTCTGCACTAATCTCTAGGCAATCCGGCAATGTCTCACGTCGAACAATCAAGGAATGATACCGAGTAGCTGTAAAGGGTTGCGGTAATCCAGCAAATATCGATTTGCCATCATGATGAATCTGTGAGGTTTTCCCATGCATCATAAGCGGAGCACGAATGACATCACCACCAAAAGCTTGCCCAATCGCTTGATGACCTAAACAGACACCTAGAATCGGAATCTGATCTTTGAACCGATCGATGAGAGCTAGGCTAATTCCTGCTTCATTCGGTGTACATGGTCCCGGTGAGATTAAGATATGATCGGGATTCATTCGTTCGATATCATCTAAGCTTATTTCGTCATTGCGTTTTACAACGGGTTCTTGATGAAGCTCTCCGAGATATTGCACCAGATTGTAAGTGAATGAATCATAATTATCAATGACTAGGATCATACGATCACCTCTTTCTGTAAATTAACTGTCGTGACTAACTCTGCTAGAATAAGACTACTCGATACGGATCGACTTCCAATTAAACTCCCTTGTTAGTCACGACAGTTTAATTTCCAGTAGGACTACTCGATACGGATCGACTTTCAATTAAACTCCCTTGTTAGTCACGACAGTTTAATTTCCAGTAGCATATTGAACGGCTTTCCATAATGCCTTCGCCTTGTTCAGTGATTCGGTGTATTCACGCTCTGGATCGGAGTCGATGACAATTCCCGCACCCGCTTGAACATGACCGATTCCATCTGCAACAAGTAATGTTCGAATAACTATATTAAATTCCATATCACCATTATAGTCAATCCATCCGATGGATCCTGTATACAGTCCTCTACGAACTGGTTCTAATTGTTCAATGATTTCCATTGTGCGAATCTTCGGTGCACCCGTAATGGTTCCACCTGGGAATGTTGCTGCCAGCACATCGAAGGCATCCCGACCCTCCGCTAATTCACCTGTGACCTCGGACACGATATGCATGACATGAGAGTACATCTCGACAGTCATCAGTTCCTCCACACGAACCGATCCATACTGTGCGATACGTCCTACATCATTACGTTCTAAATCAACTAACATAATGTGCTCAGCGCGTTCCTTCTCATTCGCCAATAATTCCTCGCGCAGCCGTTGATCTTCTGCGGCATTCCTACCTCGAGGTCTTGTTCCGGCAATGGGTCGCGTTCTGATCTTCGTACCTTCTAATTGTACCAGTAGCTCTGGCGATCCACAAACAAATTGGAAATCAGGAAACCTGAACAATCCCATATAGGGGGATGGGTTCAGATGTCTTAGCCATTCGTAGATGAGCTCAGGCTTGCAATCCAGCTGCTTGCTCTGACGAACAGATAAATTCACTTGGAAGACATCACCTTCGCGGATATAGTCTTGGATGTGGTGAACAGCCTGCAGGTATTGGGCTTTGGGGAAGTCGGTATATACCCCTGATATGGATTCCACATCGATGTTCACTCGATTATGATCCAAGTCTTCGCGAAGCATTCGTGCTCTATCGCCTGCCAACGCTTCGATATCTGCTGATGATGTAATGACTTTCCATTGTGCAAGCATATGATCCGTGGTCACCCTAGCCGTCTCGTACAAGGCTCTCAGCTGTTCACGCGATGATTGTTGACCATCAATCCGGGTGTGGCAAGCACAGATGAGCATCCGTTCTTCATGATCAATAATCCATAATTGGTCGATCATGAGGAATCGATAAGCAGGAATAGGGAGATCATCCTTCGCGATGATAGGTAGCTTCTCAATCGTGCGCACTACATCGTAGCTCCAGAAGCCGGCGCAGCCACCGATGAATTTGGGTAGCCCCTCTACCTCTACTCTAGGTGATCGATACGGCTTCAGCCAACGCTTAACTGAGCATAACGGAGGCTCGTCCCAAGTTTCAATGGTTCCATCTCGATGTGCAACTCTTGCTTGCTGGTTATTACCTTCTATCGATGCGATTGGCTCCAGACCCAAATAGGAATACCGGCCATTCTTGCCGCTCTCCAGCACGAAGGTGCCCTCTAATCCAGTTGCTTGCTCCCAAGCCTTCTCCCATGACAAAACGCGATCCTGCTCACCTAAGTCATACTTTAATATATAGGGGAGCATCGTATACGCTTGCGACCATTGCTGCCATTCGTCGAATGAGATTGGTAACATGATGGTTCCTCCACTCTATTCTAAATAGCCTCTCGGCATTCGCCGAGGTAGATGGGACAAGGGTTTCCTTGAACCACC
>JBBDIY010000003.1:16695-53501 GCA_040880185.1 Paenibacillaceae bacterium | reverse complement strand
TCGCGGATTATCTTGTCTCGCTCAAGCTATATCGATGCTTTTTGAACAGGCTCTTAAAGCATCCTGTAGTGTTTGAGAAAAGTTTATCCCCGCTGCTTCAGCTGCGATGTTCAGATCATGCGGAAGAGTCAAGGTCTTTTTATCATATTTTAATTTCTCCCTAAGAGAACAAGTGACCAGTATTGTTCGCTGACCATCTAGGATTTCAATCCGATTTATTGGAGTAGGCGCTGGAATTACCTCGTTGTCTTCAATACGACTTTCAATTGTAAGTTTGAGCACTTCATTGGCTCTTCGAATTGCTTGTTCGATGTCTACTGCTTGAGAAATAGCTTCGTCAAGATCAGGAAATGTAATTGCGATATGTTTACCGGTGAAATCTAATATAGCAACAAATGAGTATTCATTTTTCATATTGTTTACACTTATCCCTTCTGAGATAGTTTATTGTTCTATAAATCTGGAAAGTGGGGTTAGAATCGAAGCCCTGATTTTTTCTCGATGTCTTTTAAGATATGTATAGCTACATCTTTTTCTGGATACCCCGACAATTATTATAACACGTATCAGTACGTATTGTAATTGGTGGATATGATGGGACCAAACTTGAGAGCAGCCACAAGCTTTCTAGCTGTACACTTCTCCTTAAGATAGGTGTTGCCGTTTCTTAGTTTAACTGATCTTCAGTATGAGATATGATAATCTCAGAATCAATTTTAAAGCCACTGTAAAACGTTTATCTTCTGTAATTAATAAGCCGATATAAAAAAGTAATCGATACAGATATTAACGCCACCGAAAAAGGGAATCTATAACATTTTAACGAATACTTCTACGTATGGAACATGTTATTATGTCCGCATGTAGAGAGGAAGAATGAAGCATGACTCCCGAGATTAGCCTAGTTCTGCTGTCTTATAATAACTGGCATATAACTAAGGAGTGCATTCAATCCCTTCTGCAGAGCTTGGATGAAGACCACATTCAACGTGGGATTGAAATTATTATTGTTGATAACGGCTCAGTTGAAGAAACCAGACAAGGACTTCAAGAACTTATGATTAGGCCTATACAGCAAGGTATTGAGCTCCGTGTAGAGTTTCTGCAGGAAAACTTAGGCTATCCCATTGGCATCAATGCTGGGTTAGCTGTTTGCCGTGGCAGCTTTATTGGCGTTCTGAATAATGATCTGCTATTCCCCAAGGGGTGGCTGACACCGTTACTACAAATTCTACAGAAGGATAAGTCAGTCGGATTCGCTGCACCTTTCTTGAGTTATGGAGTTGGTTTGCAGAATGTGAATATAAGGTTTAAATCATTAGAAAGTATGCAGGACTATGCTACCCGATTTATGAATCACAATTCAGAACGATTGTTGTACGTTCACAAGGTGACCGGTGCATGTCTGCTATTCCGCAGTGACCTTCTAGCACGGATTGGAGGGAACGACTTCTGGTATGGAGTTGGAAACTATGATGATGATGACTGGTGTATCCGTGCACGTATCGCGGGGTACAAAGTTGTTATTGTCGGCCAATCCTTTGTTCATCATATTAGGCATGCTACATTCCAAACTGTACCCTCATTATTTAGTTCCAGCCTGGAAATGAATGCAGTAAAGTTCCGAATCAAATGGAATATCGATAGCCTAGATTATGAAACGAGTATAGAACGAACGAATGAAATTATTGCTAACACAGCCTTTGACAAGGCGAAGCATTATGTCCCTATTCGAGTTGATGATTATCATGCCCCAGTTGTACGGAAGCCTTCCCCCTCACTTATCCACAGAAGCCTCTTGTGTGCGGACTGGACAAGTCCACAGAGTCATTGGAGACGGACTCTCAGAAGCTTATCCACGATGCTGAATGATCCAATTGAATTATATGCATGGATTCCCGAATCGATATTCGATGTAGAACAGATAATTAACGAAATTCATCAGAACCTAGGAGGGATCTCAAAGGTATCCATCCATGTCCTACGGAACGCTGTCCATTATTGCGATACGCTTCAACTAATATCCACTTGCGATGCCGTCATTCAAGTCGATGATGATTTTGTTAACCGGCATATCGCTCGGTTGGCTGAGCATATCGATACGAAGGTTATTGCTTTTCGATGATGCCATTCTGCGTTGCTTATACAGAAATGGCAGCATGCTAGAGACAAATATGAGTAAAGCAACGTCGATTTTTCACTTCTAACGTTCCCATTCGCTTCTAGGGCATATTAGTTATAATAATTTGTAATTTGCACAAAAATTCGCTTTTATCTCCAATTCTCTTCTATTATGATATGAGGATACGATCGTGATTCATTAAGGAGTGCAGATACGGATGATGAAGAGGGGCTGGAAGCAAGAAGCTTGGAAGCAGACAATAGAGAAAGTAAGCCGTACAAGTAAACGGATCGGAGATCGGTTCCCTCATGCGAGTGTGGGTGGTGTGTATCAATTGGAGAAGGCGACCTGGTGGACGGCTGGCTTCTGGCCGGGATTGCTATGGTTAGTGTATCGAGACACGAAGGATGAAGCTTTGAAGGAATTGGCGGAATCGTGCGAACGGCAGCTTGATCAGGTGATGGTAGACTATTATAGTCTGGATCACGACATTGGATTTATGTGGACATTGACGAGCTTAGCTCAATATAAGCTGACAGGAGCAGAGGATTCGAAGCGTCGAGCACTACTGGCAGCTAATCTACTGGCGGCACGATTCAATGTGCAGGGCAACTATATTCGGGCATGGAATCCATGGAGCGCAGGAGACAATAACGCGGGCTGGGCCATCATCGACTGTATGATGAACTTGCCTTTACTACATTGGGCCGCGGTTGTATCGGGAGATGTTCGATTCAAGCATATTGCAGTCAGGCATGCGGATACGGTGCTGTCGCACTTTATACGTCCTGATGGATCAGTTAATCATATTGTGATCTTTGATCCTGAAACCGGTGAGATGCTAGAGGTGAATGGGGGTCAAGGATACGCGCCTGAATCAGCATGGTCGAGAGGAGCGGCTTGGGCGATATACGGGATGAGCCTGAGCTATCAATATACGGGGAAAGTTGCATATCTAGAAGCGGCGAAGCGGGCAACTCATTATTATCTGGCAAATTTACCTGAGGATCTTGTTCCACATTGGGACTTCCGATTACCTGCGGGTGTTCCAGCTTATCGGGATTCGTCGGCAGGGGCTTGTGCGGCCTGCGGGCTGCTGCTGATTGCTGATCAGGTGAGTGAGCAGGAAGCTCCGCTCTATCGCAATGCGGGGGAGCGAATGCTGCATGCCTTGTACACGAATTACGGTGCATGGGACTCGGATGCGGAGGAAGGGCTCATTCTCCACGGCACGAGTCACTTTCCCGAGAATAAGAATGTGGATGTTCCACTGATCTATGGAGATTACTTCTTCGCTGAAGGAATTTCCCGACTGAATGGTAATCGCGAGCTGTTCTGGTAGGGTGAGGTACTTATTTAGCAAGTCGAGCCTGAGCCATCCGGATGCCGAGAAACTTGCACAATAAATGTGCAAGTCGAGCCCGAGCCATCCGGATGCCGAGAAACTTGCACAATAAATGTGCAAGTCGAGCCCGAGCCATCCGGATGCCGAGGAACTTGCACAATAAATGTGCAAGTCGAGCCTGAGCCACCCCGATGCCGAGGAACTTGCACAATAAATGTGCAAGTCGGGCCCGAGCCACCCGGATGCCGAGGAACTTGCACAATAATGTGCAAGTCGAGCCCGAGCCACCCGGATGCCGAGAAACTTGCACAATAAATGTGCAAGTCGAGCCTGAGCCATCCGGATGCCGAGAAACTTGCACAATAAATGTGCAAGTCGAGCCCGAGCCATCCAGCAACCGAGAAACTTGCACAATAAATGTGATGGCTCTTTAACCGTTAAGGATTAACTTAGCATTGTAAACTCGAGAACACCCAAGAAATCTTGCTCCGAATACTCCGCGAATAAATTTGTAATATACACGGTAATCGGGTTACCTGCATGGTCTTGATGCTGCACAGTTTGGACCTGGGCGGTGAATTGGAGCGTATCATAGTGCAACTTTAGCTTAGTGTCTCCAGATGTCCATTCCACCACGGTTGCTTCGTCTGAGATGATGGGTCGCAACTGACTAATGAAGCGTTCCTCGACAAGGTAAGGATGTGTGGATGAGTGGTGAAAGTGGAATCGATCTTCAAGTCTTAACTGACAAGTGGACGCTGTGGTTGTCCATTGGTATGTGCGGATGTAACGATGGACTCCCGCAGATTTCGGATACGCATGAGATAAGTCTAATCTATATTCGGAGCCGTTCGCCAGCTCGCATAACTGTAACCATGTCGCACGGTACTCCTCGCCAGTTGCTTGCTCCGCCCCATTGATGATCGGTACAGAATGACCTGCCGACGAATTGTTCAGGATCTCATATCTTCCTTCGCGGAAGTATTCCTTCGTATATAGCCCGTGCCCTAGATCGATCAACAGATTATTGCCGTTCGCATGTAGGATGAAGTGCCCCAGATCATTGTGGTTATGGGCTTCACCGTTATGGCCCCCCTTGGCAGAGAATGCTACATTCATTCCAGCTACGGTTCTGCGGTCGATTACGATGCCAAGGTTGTCTAGCCATTGCAAACCCAACTTAGACTGGGCTCCGAAGCAAGCTTCATCGGTCCACCACAAGTTACGCGAGAGGTGCGCCCAACGATAACAGGGATCGTCGTGGAAAGCAGGAACAATACAAGGGAATGGCATCGGGGCGCCAGATCTTGCGGATAGTCGACTAAGTAAACCCGTTGGCAGCACAACTCGCTCAGGAGCATCGGAGAAATTGGCATACACACCATCAGACAGATGAACAGCTTCAGGATAGCCAGCGATTGCACTTACCTTATCCTGATTCATCAAATCCCATTGCCCCGAACTGTATACCTCTAACATCTCTGCAAAATACACATAATACCCAAACCCATACACCCAGTAACCGATACCTTCCGCACAACCGCCATCCTCTCCATATCCGCCAAGGAAGCTTTCCATTGCTCCAATGCAGCGATGGAGGATGCCCGTAAGTTGTTCCTTGTCTTCGATTAATAGCATGGCCGCCATGCCAACTGCCCCGCCACATACAGACGCCCAATTATGATCAGCTGTCTCCCAGTCGAAACGTACTGAATCCATACACATCGGCTGGAATATCCGTCTGTCGATTTCTTTGCGAATGCGATGAGCAAGGGATGTTTCCATGCGTGCTTGGAGCAGGATGAGGATCTCTGCCAACGCATGAGCAGTTTCTGCAGCGAATAAGTCAATCGTCTGTTCAGAAGGGACTGGGCTGCCTTCAAGATGGGCAGGTAGACACCATGTATATTCATTGCAGATGTCCCAGATTGTCTCCTGCAGGAGTTCGATATGTTGGGGATTGTCATCGATGAGTGCTGAGATGGCACAAGCTGCGAGTCTACCTCTTCTCGCGAAGTAGACTTGCTGATATTGTTCGCGATCACCGTTCAATTCGAATTGGCAGAACAAGGAATAAGACAAGATCCCCAAGGGATTATCCCTAGCCAACTCAGCTTCGTGCAGGATTTCCTGTAATAAGGGTTGGAGTAACTCGTTGCTGTTGATTGCACCTGAAGAGGGCAGCAGCATAGGTATCAAATCCTCTCTCGATCATTAAGAGCATGGCTACCCTTGAGAATCTTTAATGAAGTGACCGATCTATCGCAAAGGCCTGCCCTGACCAAGCTTTCTTTGACGTCCATGCTACCTCGTCACCTTGCCAGTATGGTCGGTCGGGTGATAAGCCGAGTGGTAAGAACACCGCTGCGCATAAGTATAAGCTTCCTGTTGATATGTAAGGCTCCCCGATTTCAGGCTGATGTCCGCAGAATCCGATGGTTAACCAACCTTGGTCATCGAATGTGCTTGGCGCTTCGATCATTCTTCGCATCACTGCGGTCAGAGCTGAGCGTACCTGAACAGGGTTTACTTGGTTGGGAAGTCGTTCGTTCAATGACATTTGCGAGAGCAATTGGAATGCACCGAACCGATAAGCAAGCGACCTGCCGATTGCTGGAAAGGTACCTTCGGGAGAGATCAGTCTCTCTTGAATCGCTGCCTGTCTAATGGCTCGTGCTTCTATGTGAGGATACGTCGCCGCCCAATCTTCCTGCTCCCGTCCAAGTGTCTTTACAATGTCGAGTAGCATGGGTTGGATTACGAAGCTATTATAGTAATCCCAATGGAAATCGGGACCATCACCATAGGTGCCGTCACCCTTATACCATTGATCATGCTGCTTCAATGCATAATCCACTCGCATAGCGTCCCAATCGGGTTCCCCCATCATATATAAGGCTGTCTCGATCATAGCTGAGAATAGCAGCCAATTGCTGAAGACGGGCTTGCGTGAACGGGTTTCCTTCAGAGAACGAACTAGGTTTCTCTGAACGCGAGAATCCAACTGTCCCCATAATGCACGGGGAGCACGAATAATAGCGTGAGCCAAGAATGCCGCATCGACAAGCGGCTGGTGTCCCACCGAGAAATTCATTCGGTCCGGTGAGGCCGGGTCCGTCGCGGCATCAATCGCTTTGCGGGCCAGTGCTGCATAACGAACATTCAACTTTTCCTCATCACCTGTCAACCCCTCTAATTCCAACCAAGGAGCCATCCCTGAGAGCAACCGACCGAACGCCTCGAGATGTGAATATTCGCTGCGATCCGCACCATTAGATTGAACTGGCATGCGATCCCTAAGCTGTCTCCTAGCGAGCGCTTCCAACACTGGCTCACCAATCCGGCACATTATATTCAACCAATACAACCTATCTATTGCTCCCGCATCCATTAAATGACCTCCCCATCGACATAGCAATTTCCTAACTCAATCTCTCTAATTTCCAGTTTACCTGGTTTGCTCCATATTGTTAATCAATGATTTTTTCGAAATTGCAAAAATTTTTTCATGTAATCGAGTCTTCTTTCACCTAGAATAAGAGATATTACTGGAATCGATTGGAGTGTGGGGCTTTGCGAAGAAGCAATTATTTACAGTGGAAAGAGACTTTAACAGGTTATTTGTTCATTGCACCAACACTACTTGGTCTGACGGTTTTCTTTATTATCCCTATCCTAGCTACGATATTATTGAGCTTTACAGAGTGGAACTTCATTGCAGGCGTGGATAAGATCAAATTTATTGGTTTAGATAACTTCACCAAGCTTTTTCAAGATGCTATCTTTATCCAATCGCTCAAGAACAATCTCATTCTACTTATCTCCATCCCAATTACTGTAGTGATTGCCCTATTACTCGCGATCATTCTGAACAAGCATGTTTACTTTAAGAATACATTCAAAGTCATCTACTTCACACCGTATATCTCAAGTGTTGTGGCTATAGCCATCGTTTATCAGGTCTTATTCCACCCGTCCCACGGACCTGTTAATCAGTTTCTTATGTCCATTGGCATAGATCATCCACCTACGTGGCTCGCTGATACGACGTTTGCCATATATTCTGTCTTGTCGATACAAGTATGGATCAGCATCGGATTCTATCTAATCATCTACATTGCAGGCTTGCAAGGTATTCCCAAGGATCTTTATGAAGCTGCAGATATTGATGGTGCAACCCGCTTTCAGAAAACGCGATTTGTGACGGTCCCCATGCTGTCACCAACTACCTTCTTCCTTATTGTCACAGGGGTCATCTATACATTTAGAATTTTCGATTTGATCAAAGTTCTGACGTCAGGCGGTCCTGCCAATTCGACAACCGTCATGGTGTATTACCTTTATGATACAGCGTTTGTTAATCTCAAGACTGGATATGCGTCGGCGATGGGATTAATCCTGCTTGTCATGGTGCTTATCATTACGATTATTCAATTGATTGGCCAGAAGAAATGGGTCAACTACTAAACCCATCAGGAGGGTAATATTCATGCAAATAAAGGCACCGCATTCGTTCTCCAAAATGATTATGACCATGATCATAGCTCTACTCAGTATCATCTTCATGTTGCCTTTCATCTGGATGCTGTCTACTTCATTTAAGATTGAGGCTGATGTGTTCAACTATCCGATTCAATGGATTCCACAAGAGTGGAATGTCTTTGAGAATTACAAATCAGTATGGTCTGGAGACTATCCATTCGCACTTTATTACTGGAACTCGATTAAAGTCTCCTTGCTGACAACCCTCACTTCGATTTTGGCTTCAGCATGTGCTGCATACGCCTTTGCCAAGATCAATTTTAAAGGAAGGGACTTTATGTTCCTGCTCGTTCTAGCTACATTCATGGTGCCGGGTCAGGCTATATTGGTCCCGCAATTTGTCCTGTATCGTTGGCTTGGCTTATTCGACAGTCATCTAGGTTTAATATTACTAGGTAGCTTTAGTGTGCTCGGTACTTTCATGCTGCGTCAGTTTTTCCTGAGTGTTCATAATGAGTTTATAGAGTCTGCGAAAATAGATGGTGCAAGCCACTTTAGAATTTTCTTCTCTATTGGACTTCCACTTATACGACCTGGTATTGCAACCTATGCGATCTTACGCTTTATCTGGACATGGAACGATTATCAGAACCCTCTTATCTTCTTACGTTCGAATGATTTGTTCACGGTACAATTAGGTATTAGCAAATTTGCCGATGAATTTGGTCAATATTATACATTGATTATGGCAGGCTCGGTTTCAGCGATCCTTCCCCTGCTGATCATATTCATCATTGGTCAGAAGAATGTGATTGAAGGTATAGCGGGTGGAGGAATTAAGGGTTGAAGTCAAAAAATTTCTTTTCTAGAAAAATTAATTGGATGTTCTATGATTTTCTGGATGCTACGATTGTGTTGCAAGATCATACAAGTTCGTTCAGCTATAAAAATTCTCGGGGAGGTTTACCATGAACAAAAGATTAGTCCTTGCTTTACTCAGCATCATCATGATCTTCAGCTTACTATCTGCATGTAGCGGCAACAATAACAAGGCAGAAGTCGAACAACCGGCCGCCAAGGTGGATGAACCAAAGAAAGAGGAACCAAAAGCGGAAGCGCCGAAAGAAGTAGCGGCGGAGCCAGTTACGATTAAATTCCATCACTGGTATGACGATGCGATCGAGAAATTCGATGTTGTCATCGCTGAATTCAACAAAGCTTACCCGAATATTAAAGTAGAATCAGTATCTGTCTCAACGAATGATGCGAACGGAGCAATGAAGCAAATTGACTTAGCGGCTGCATCGGGTGAGGATCTGGACGTCATCATCGTAAATTCACCGAGTAATTATGCACAACGTGTTGCCATTGGTCTACTAGAGCCACTCGATGATCTTATGCAGAAGGATGGCTTCAAGTATGACGATGAATTCTCGCTGAATACAGCGGTAGATGGTAAAATTTACGCCTTCCCTGGCAAGCTCAACGAATTTTTCGTCCTGCTGAATAAAAATCATCTAGACGAAGCCAAGCTTCCTGTCCCTACAGATTGGACATGGGATGATTATATGGATTATGCGCAGAAGCTGACCAAGGGCGAAGGTGCTAACAAACGTTATGGCACATACTTCCACACATGGTTGGATTACATTAAGCTGCCTGTGTTCAACCAGATGGAGAACAGCAATTTGGTGAAGGACGATGGAGTTACCTCCAATATGGATAACCCATTATTCCGCAAAGCATTAGAAATTCGCGAACGTGGAATCAAGGATGGCTCTGCAACACCCTATGCGGATACGATTACCCAGAAGCTGCATTATCGTCAACAATTCTATGATGAGAAGGTAAGTATGGAGATGATCGGCTCGTGGATGATCGGTGAAGGCGGAGGTTCCGGTCCAATCGAACCGAAATTCCAAACCGTATACGCCCCATATCCTAAAGCGAACATAGGGGACCCATCAACAACACCAGTCGGTGCAGATTTCATCAGTGTAGCGGCTAGTTCTAAGCACAAAGAAGCAGCTTACACCTTTGCGAAGTGGTTCGCAACCGAGGGCTTGCTCGTTCAATCCAAGTACTTGACTTCTTGGAAGAACGCGGATGTATCTAAGCTTATAGATGGGTTAGTATCGACTACACCGAAGCCTGAATTGATCGATAAGCCGTCATTGCTGCATACACTCACAAGCATGACACCTCAGAAACTGAATATTCCGGTAGCCTATCAAGCTGAAGTGGAGAAAGCTTACCAAACAGAGGCTGAGAAATTCTTGCTTGGTGATCAAGATATGGATACCACACTGAATAACGCACAGAAAGCGGTTCAAGCCCTTATTGACGCTAACAAATAAGTACACTTCACAACGCTTGAAGGGCCCAGTTCAATGGGGCCCTTCATGCTATACTTATGTAACAACAGTAGATAGTAAGAGTAGGATGAGATCAATATGAAGCGTTGGAAGGTATTTAATCACAATTTCTCATTACGTCAGAAAATCATTGTTACTTCCATCGTTTGTTTAATTGTGCCCGTTGCCAGTATTGTGCTGATCAGCAGCTCATTCACGAAGAATATTATGAAGGATCAAGCATTATCTAACGCTACTGAATCATTGAACGTTGTGCGGTCTCATATTACGAATACGGTTAACGACATGATTGGTGTAGCCAATTATATGCAATTCGATACAGATTCAATCGCTATTCTACGAAATCCAAGCTCAGAGAGAACATATGAACAGTTTTTAAAAATGAATGATAAGCTAAAAGCCCTGTCCAACAATTATGATTCAGGTATGTATGTCACTATGCTAACAACAGACCGACGGTACTATACGAACTACTCCTTTTATCGTTTTGAACCTCTCGCTTTTTTTGATGAATCATGGTTTTCCAACTTGGATAAGCTCTCCCCCTACCAAACATATTCACTTGGTATTCATCGGAGCTATATTGCACCAGAGATTCAGAATCCGTATATGACTGATCCAAAATCAGTATGGAATCCATATGTCATTACAATCGCAAGAACCTTGCGGACTACGGCTACCTCAGCCCCTTATGCATATATTATAGTCAGTGTGGATGAGAAGATATTCAGTAGTGTCATGACCAATTATACCGATCAGAATATGATGTTAATTGCGCCGGACGGCACCGTTCTTTCGAACAAGGAGCAAGTGGGTTGGAAGTTTCCACATATGGACAAGCTCACAGGTTCTGAGCAGGAGCCGATCATTACATTCGATGGCGAATCGTTTCTTCTCGTTAAACAACAGTTACCTTTTCAAGATTGGTTGCTTGTCAGTTTGATACCGTATAACAACGTGTTGTCCGAAATCAATCAGGTGTATGAGACGAATTTTGTATGGCAGATCGGCTTTTCAATGTTATTCCTTGTTATTCTGATTTACTTACTAAGACAATTCACCAAACCGGTCATTCAACTTGGACATGTTGCTTCTAGCATTGAAGCAGGGAATCTCTCGATCCGCTCCCACGTTCGTGGTGGAGATGAAATCGGCCGACTCGGTAAATCCTTCGACCATATGCTTGATCGTGTAGAAGAGATGATAGAACAGATTACGTATGAACAGGAACGTAAGAGAAAAGCCGAATTATCCATGCTTCAAGCACAAATTCATCCGCATTTTCTGTTTAACATACTAAATTCGATTCGTATGCGTATATTACTCCGTGGAGATCAGGAAAATTCGGACTTGCTTAGCTCGCTATCGAAGCTACTACGTATGACCATACAACAGCAGGAAGAGATGATCATTGTTCGTGATGAAGCGGATATTGCTGAGCGCTACATGCAATTGATGCAATCCACGATGAAGCAACCATTCCAATATAAGATCAATCTCGCATCAGACACATTAATGGAGCTTGTGCCTCGGTTCATTCTGCAACCGATTATCGAGAATGCTCTGATCCATGGCATTGATAAGCGTGCCGGATTCATTACGATCCGGGCGTCGATAGGGGAGCAAGATCGATTAATCATTAGTGTGCATGATGACGGTATAGGTATGTCTTCTGAGCAACTAGCTAAGCTTAAATTTCGCTTGCGCAAAGTCTCACAAGAGCCGCGTATTGAAGATCATATCAACAGGCTTTCCGGTATTGGACTCGCCAATGTGTTCGACCGACTTCGAATGATATATGGAGACCATGTTCGAATCGATATTACGAGTGAGCTCGGTCAAGGGACGCTGATCACGATCAACATTCCTAGGAAAGAGGGGGACAGCTATGCTGAAGGTATTAATCGCTGATGATCATTATCCTGTATTAGAATTTCTATCATGCAGCATTCCTTGGGCAGATTTGGGTTGCACCCTCTCCGCACAATGCAGTGATGGCATGGAAGCTCTTCATCATGGACAACTTGAGGTGCCGGATATCCTTATTACCGATATTGGTATGCCCAAGATGAACGGATTGGAGCTAATTGAAGCGCTGAAACGAATAAATCCATTTCTCCAGGTCATCATATTATCTTGCCACGATGAGTTTCACTATGCACAGAAAGCGGTCAGGCTCGGTGTGAACGATTACGTATTGAAGGAATCTTTAGAAGCAGATGTGATGATTGGATTACTTCAACAGCTGACAGTTGAGATTGCAGAGCAATCTGCCACACAAGATCGGACTAAGAAACTACAGCGTATCGTGGACCAGAGCCATTCATTAATTAAAGCGGATTTCATTAGATCAACCTTGTCTGGCATGAACCTTGACAGCGAGCAATGGACTTCTGAGATTGCTGAACACGGCGTCGATTTAATTCATCAGGCCTATATGCCTGTACTTATATACCCGAATACTTTTCAGGATCTGAAGCATCGTTATCGAACAGAGAAATTATTCATCTACGCGTTTGAGAATGTGGTCCGAGAATTAGTTGATGATCATCAAGATGGGGTTAGTTTTCGGTATGGCAAGGAGGTATACATCTTATTTCCCTTTCCGAAATCAATCAAAATCAATCAGCACGAAATCATCCGAGGTCACCTTACCGGACTACAAAATGCACTAAAGCGTCACATGAATATTACGATCTCAGCGATTATGCACGAGCCAACTCAGTCGCCGACAGATTTGAAGAAAGCCCTGCAGACTTTGCTTAATGCGAAGGACCAACGTTTCTATGCGCGTGAGGGGAGCATCTTCAAATGGGTACCCTATTATACCTCCCAAGAGGATATCTTCGCCATTTATCAGAAGACGCTTAATGATTTCAAACAGCTGATTATCGAGGAACGTGAGGATCAGACCAAGCAAGCTGTCGGAGAATGGATGCAGTACATGCGGGACAGACGTTATTCTGTGGATTCCGTACTCAGTTGGTTACTTAAGATGGTTATGGATATTGAGATCAAATATAGCTCGTTACAGCATTTCAATACCAAATATAGTGCAGAGCTGTTACATAAGGAAATTATGGAGCTAGAATCTCTACAGGACATAGAAGCATTCATCACGATCTTTATTCAGGATAAAATTCGCACGGTCTCCGAAATCAAACAGCAATCCTATCGAACTGAAATCCATGAAGCGCAGAAGTATGTACATACCCATCTGAACGAGAAGATTAGTATGGAAGAAGTTGCGGTCATGCTCAGATTGAACCCAAGCCACTTCAGCCGCATATACAAGAGTGAGACTGGGGAGACCTTTATCGAATATATGACGCGGATTAAGATGGAGCATGCCCAGGAAGCTCTTGAGCAGTCAGATAAAACCATTGACCAGATTGCCGAATCTCTTGGTTACGATAATACGAGCTACTTCATCAAGCTATTCAAACTAAACTCAGGCTATTCACCGAAAGAGTTTCGACATAGAAAGTAAGGAGGCTAAAATTCAAAGCAAGAATAACTGAATGTTCCGTAATCGTATCCTCTCCACAGAACCTGTGGTTTCTTGGTTCCCGGAGAGCTAGCCATTGCATGGAAGAGTGGAACAAAGTGTTCAGCTCTGGGTACCGCTCGACGAGCATGCGGAGCAAGCTGTTCATACTGTAGAAGTGATTCGACATCTTGGTTCACAATCTTCTCCGCGATCCAATCGTCAAACTCTACCGCCCAAGGCTCTGGCGTCGCTTGCCCAAATTTAATCTCGTTAAAATTGTGTACCGTCGTTCCACTTCCAATGACTAGGATATCTTCCTTACCAATACCCCTCAATGCTTCGCCGATCTTATATTGCTCAGCTGGGGTTAAGAATGGGTTCACAGATATGCTAACAATCGGAATATTAGCTTCTGGGAACATGTAACGAAGGAATACCCAAGAACCATGATCAAGACCTCGCTCATCATCCCGCTGAGTAGGAATTTCATGCTGCTTGAATTTATTCTCCAACCAACCCGCAAGCATTGGAGAGCCCTGGGCCGGATAGGTCATCCGATATAATTCATCCGGGAATCCTCCGAAGTCATAGATGGTTTCGAGCGGACCATCTGCGAATGATAGGGTCGTAATACGGGCTTCCCAATGTGCACTGAACATTACAATGGCTTTGGGCTTCAATCTCTCGCCTGTTTGTCTTAAGAAGTTGCTGTAGTCTGATTCAACCAAAGCCAGCGTAGGCGCACCGTGATTAATGAATAATGTGGGCATCATGAAGTATGACCTCCGATCTTAAACTAATGTCCCGATAACACTCTTCATGATGACATTTGGCACTTGAATTCACTTACTTTATGTAATTTAATATATAATAATTATTAATATATGTCAAGTATCTAACTATAAAAAAGTAAGGTTGTATACAAACTTCAACAAGAGTATAATATTGCGTATACAAGGAGTGATGGCAATGGAACACACAGACATGTGTCCGCGATTCGAGAAAGCGATGGCGTTGTTAAGTAAGAGATGGACCGCACTAATCGTCTTTCGGCTGCTTAATGGGCCGCTCCGATTTAGCGAGATCGATAGTGCTTTGCCAAACTTAAGCGGTAAGGTTCTTTCGGAGCGATTGAAGGAACTTGAGATTGAAGGACTTATTCGACGAGACGTTTATCCGGAGATGCCAGTTCGAATAGAATATTCTATAACTGACAAGGGACGCGCGCTAACCCCGTTATTCGAGGATATTGGCAAGTGGGCTACGGATTGGATAGAGCTTCAACCGTTATAAATTCAAGTAATCTCTAGGATTTACTGCTTTCTCATCTAAACGAACCTCAAAATGCAGGTGAAAACCTGTTGAGTTTCCTGTCGTACCTACTTCGGATATTTTTTCCCCTCTTGTAACGGTTTGTCCCACTTCTACTTGGATCCCACCTTTTCTAGCATGAGCATACAGGGTCCATAATCCATCACCATGATCAATGATAACGACATTACCATAACCGTTTGCCCACCCTGCCATAATGACTCTTCCCGTTTCAGCAGCTAGAATGTCCGTGCCATTAGGTGCGGCAAAATCGATACCGCTATGCATAGCGCCAGCTTTACCTGTGATCGGATTGGTCCGTTTACCGAAATTCGAAGATATTCGATACGCCTCAGGTAGAGGATAACCAAG
Organism: Paenibacillaceae bacterium; assembly: GCA_040880185.1. Taxonomy (GTDB): domain Bacteria; phylum Bacillota; class Bacilli; order Paenibacillales; family UBA4045; genus UBA4045. Next base: position 38,004 of record JBBDIY010000003.1, on the reverse strand, counting down.
CTTGTCCCCTTTATAATAGACAATCGATTTCTTGGAAGCTGCGATCAAAGCTGCTGCCGCGATCATTTCTTGTTCTTGTTCTACTGTGTATTCAGCAAGAATCTCTTCTTCTTTACTGAGTGCTACGATTTGATTATTCTTCGATTGTTTCAGCGCCTCTAATTTCTTCTTTGCTGCGACCTGGGTTTGCTTGGCTGTAACCTGCCGTTCCTTCGCCTCGACTTGCTGATCCTTCGCAGCGATTTGTTCATCTTTGGCCAGAGTTTGTTGATCTTTAATGGTGACTTGCTGATCATATAAAGTTACTAATTGGGCCAATTGATGCTCCACTTCGACAATTTGAAGCGCAACCTGCTCATAGTCGCTTTTGTTCTCTTCTAATATATCCTGATCATGATCGACTAACGTCTTCAGAATTTGAAAGCGTTCAAGAAAGTCTTTGAAGCTAGTAGAGTGGAACAAAACTTCGATGTAAGGTACCGAACCATTCGTATACATATATCGTAATCGCTCGCGAATTAATGTATCCCTTAACTCAATACGTTCGATGGCTTCCTGTAGTAATCGTTTCGACTCTAGAAGATCGGCTTCAACTTGGTCGCTTTTATCTTCTAAGGCTTTCAATTCCCGATTGGTTCCCTCGATTTGCTCGTTTAATGTGTTTATTTGTGCTTCTAAAGTAGTGATCTCACTATCTAGTGTAATCATCTCTTGATCTAAATTCGTAATTTGATTTTCTAATGAATCGATATCATCCTCAAGTGCATATATATCTTTGGCGGTTTTTTTCTTCTCGGCTTGGATTTTCTTGATTTTGGATTGTGCATTTTTTAAGTTTTCGGCGGCTTGCTTCTGTTTCGCTTCGGCTTGCTTAAGCTCGTCCGTTGCTTGCTGCAAGGTAGATTCAGCCAACCCCTGCTGGGGAGGAACAATAATAGCAAGTAATACGAAGACTATCAGATAAGGTAAGATCATTTTCGTCAAAATAATAGCCTCCCGTTGTCTGCGTATAATCTTATATACTGGATTTTCGACATTAGGTTGCGAGCTTGCATAATAATGAGACTTTTCTCCTACAATAAGCACGTGGTATGAGTACATTCAATGAATAGGAGAGATTACTGATGATAAGCAAGTCCATGAAATGTGTGGTATTAGTGTTGGCCTTTGCAGTAGCTTTAGTGCCAACTCGAATTGAAGCAACAGGAAACGATCAGGTTCATGTTCATGTACAGGCGAAGCAACAATGCTTGAGCCAATCGATGGTGCAGTTGAAGGGTGATATGAGGAAGCTATGGATTGACCATGTAGTTTGGACGAGAAATTACATAGTAAGTGCTGTAGCAGGCGCTTCGGATCAAGATAAAGTACTGGCGAGGCTTTTGAAAAACCAGCAGGATATTGGAGAAGCAATAAAGCCCTATTACGGTGATGCAGCAGGTAATAAGCTGGCTGAATTATTGAAAGAACACATTCTTCTTGCAGGTAAGGTGTTGCAGGCAGCCAAGAGTGGCAATCAAGTCGACTTGGCAAAATATAATAAACAGTGGTATGCCAATGCAGACGAGATAGCGAAATTTCTCAGTAGCGCTAATCCAAATTGGTCCGAGAAGGAATTAAAGTCACTGTTATATGCGCACTTAAAATTGGTAACGGATGCTGTTGTAGCAAGGATCAAGGGCGATGTGGATGCGGATATCCTTGCATTCGATCAAGGGGAGGCACATATTATCAAGCTAGCCGATATCTTGACAGAAGGGATTATCAAGCAATTTCCGAAGTGGTTTCAGAAGTAATACCAGCATAAGTAGATGAGGAGTCCATGAGGACTTCTCATTTTTTGTATCATTATTATTTGGGCTGGTATATGGATTCGAGAAGACTTCGCCGTTTACTAATGAAGAAGCTTTTGGGAAGTTCAGATTGGAAGACATCCAAAGTACATCCGATATGTCTGAACAGATGAGAATCCTATTGGTGCACATGGTTAAAGTTGGTGTAGAAGAGGGATTTTCAACTAAAATTTATACAACAGGAGATGTCGCTTGCTTTTTCGGAGTGACGGTCGCTACAGTGAACAACTGGATACATCAAAATCGCCTATCAGGGGTTGAAAAAGGTGCGCGCTTTAAACAAGCACGTATTCCGGAATCATCTGTTTATAAATCAGTTATGGGTGATGTCATAACCATTAAGGAAGCAGCACAACTCTACGAGGTCGAGAAAAAGCGCACCACCATTCGTCCATTGACACCGAGCGAGGAATTACAGGAAGTTTTGAAGGAGATCTTATTGTTCGAAAGAAAGTATGAGGGACAATTCAAGGATACATTAGCAATTAAAGCAAAGTTGAGTCCTGAAGAAATTCGGGATGCAAGCGAGTGGGAACGCCTGCTCAAGGAGATCGAGGATTTTCGAAACTCATTCTTATAATGTAACGACACTACGAAATAAAATATTACGGAAATTCCTCTAGTCAGGATTATGACCGACCGCACTCTCTGAGATGGTTTTTTCTTGGCTTTCGGGATAAATAATTAAATTTTCAATTTTTATCGAGGTCATTCTACTATAAGTATTTTTTCTTTCTGAAAATGTAACTGGAATATACAAGTTAGTTGATTCTTCTTTGCGAACCCCAAGATGCAAATATCGTCCGCTGTAAACATTATAAAACATGAATTCCGCATCGATCATTACCAATATTAGCTTTTTTAAGGTCCTCAAGAGTGAGGTCTCCCATCTTCAAAGCAGGAAATCCCCTTTTACCCCGATTGCCAGACCCGCTTTTCATTTTATGTATCCCCAGTAGATGAGGTAGATCAACAGTTTTGAAGTGTAATTTTATATCTCTTGTTTTGTGACGTGATAATGAAAGATTTGATTACAAAGATGCTGCTCATAGAAGTTGGCAAGCGTTTGGAGATTTAAATTGTCTTCAGTAGGTAATTCTTTTAAGTCCAACAGATCGTTTATAGATAATAGCATGTACGCTCCTAATACAAAGAATCGACCTTGACGTTTCAAGGTCGATTCTGGTTGATTTTTAAATAAGTTGGCAACGACAGGGATCATCTCTCTGTGGGATAGGAATGGAATTGTTTTTCACCCTAAGGAATAAATCCAGTATAGGTGCCCCCAAGCGAGTACGCGCGAGTGCCTCTTCCGCGTAATTGAAGCAGTATAGCTCTGCTTACTAAATATTATAACCAGAAATTTAACAATTTGCAATCCGAATTTCATTTCAATTCTTGCACACTGGAGGTTCCTTATGTCTACTGCCGCTTGATATCTTCAACAATCGGCTTTATAACTCGAGCAATTAATTTGATCTTGTCTGGTGAGCAACCCTCAAGCATGAGCATGATTTCGTTTCTCAGATAATCCCCGTTAGCACTGTTTGCCCCGCTTAACATATATTCTGTCGATTCCTCAAGTACAGTACACAATTCAGATAACCTGTCCAAATTGATGGGTGTTTTGCCCCGCTCTATTTTGCTGATATATGCATTGGAAACCTCTAGCTGCTCAGCTAGCATCTCTTGTGTTAATCCCTTTTGTTCTCTCGCTTTTCTAATCCTCTTACCGATCATTGAATAGTCAAAACCCATATCTAATCACCCATTAAAAATATATCAATGATTGAAATCACTTCACATGCATGAATAGTTCAATTGAACCTATTAGTTAATAGTGTTAGTATTTAGCTATATTGAACCTATAGGTTCAATTAAACTAACTAGAAGTGAGAGTGCCAAATAAATAATGAACATACTCCAATATGAATCGAAGATCTGGGCAACCGCCGACCTACTCCGTGGCAGTGGAATCAAAGAATCGGAATGGCCATCATTTATGATGCCTTTTTTTGCATTAACCATGATTGAAAGTCGCCTTGTGAGGATGTTAGATGGTTTGATAGAGACATATGGTGAAGAAACGCTTACCCGTATGCCTGCTGACGATCGATACGCCATGATCAAGGATTATGGGCAGGGTTATAACATCTACATTATAGAGAAGGATCAAACCCTTAGCGATATATGTAAGAACGACAAATCCTTTGAAATTGATCTTGCTGCTTATCTACAAGGCTTTGATGGTGAAACGAAGGAATTGCTTGGTGTAGATGCCACAGAAGGAGAAAAATTCCTTGATATTAGAGGTGTGATTGCTAAGCTCACTGCCAAGGATGTAATTATACCTTATACAAAATTATGGAGCGAGATCGACCTCAAGCCGTTTAACAATTCCGAAATCACTACACTAGAAGAGCACATTAAGCGCAAGTGGGCGGATATATCCGCGGAAACTGCTGGGGAGCAATATACACCAGATGACGTAATTGCACTTATTGCTGAGATTATTGCTTCCAAGATAGAAGAATCCGATAGACTATTGAAAATTTACGATTGCACCTGTGGCGGGGGTAATATGCTATTTGGTATTGAGGATCGAATTAATAGTAAATTCAAACGCCATACGCAAACCTATGGACAAGATTGGAACGATGCGTTATACGCACTTGCTAAGATTGAAAGTCGATTCCGACCCGATTCGAAGATCGAGCATGGTAACACTTTAGTAGATGACAAGTTCTATAATGAAGAGTTTGATGTAGTCATTGCCAATCCGCCCTATGGCGTAAGTTGGAAAGGTTTCGAAAAGGACATTAACAATGATAAAACGGGGCGATTTAAATTTATTCCCTCGATTTCCGATGGGCAGTTATTGTTCATGCAACACTTGATTTCCAAGCTCGATGCAGTGGGTATGGGTGTAGTGGTGCATAACGGCTCTACGTTGTTCAGTGGAGATGCTGGATCAGCAGAAAGTAATATCCGCAAATGGATGCTTGATAGCGATATCGTAGAAGCTGTTATTCAGTTGCCTACCGACGAATTTTTCAATACCGGCATTTACACCTATCTGTGGGTATTGAATAAGAACAAACAACCACAGCACATAGATAAAGTCATGCTCATTAACGCTAGTGACAAATTCAAGCCACTGAAGAAGAGCAAGGGTTCCAAGCGCAAAGAAGTAGATGAAGTTAGCCGCCTTGAAATTGTTGCAACACTGACGGATTACCAGAACACCGACTACGCTCAAGTATTCGATAAAGAGTATTTCTATTTCAACAAACAAGCGATCATGCTTACGAATGTGGACGAGTTCGGCAATAGCTTTGAGGCGAAGTTAAAGGCGGGCAAAACGAGCGAAAAACTCATGCCGATCAAGCTTAGTAACGGTGAGCGCGAGCTTACTGAATTTGTGATGACTAGCCATGACTCTTCCATATACACCTCCTTAGCAGATGCCTTTGAACAAGATATCAAGCCCTTTATTGCTTCGCTAGATTACAAAGAACAACCGCTAATGATTACTACCGACACAGCAAAATATTGGTTTGATACCGAACAAGAAACTTTAATCAAAGAAGTGAATGGCAAACAAGACCTGCTAGGTTGCGGCAAAATTGTGGTCAAGCCCGCTTACAAGAAAGAAAGTAAAACACAACCTGAGCGTATCGAAATCAGCGTAGAGCTTACACCAGATTACCAGAAGGATTACGAGATTATCCCGTTTCATAGAAACGATAATGACAACCGAGATGCGATTGTAGCCTTTATGGCGAAGTATATTATTAAACCTTTTTCTTATTTAGAAAATGTGGTAGGTGTCGAGATCAACTTTAATAAAATTTTTTACAAACCAGAGAAACTACGACTAGTTGAGGATATCTTAGCTGAGGTTAAAATAATTGATGATGAGTTGAAGGTGTTGGAAGCGGGGCTGAGTTATGATGAAAGATACCTTTAAAAGATATGGTAATTATAAAGATAGTGAAGTTCCTTGGCTTGGGAATATTCCTAATCAATGGGATGTTAAGCGTTTGAAAGACATTGGATATAGTATTATAGGTATTACTTACTCACCTGAAGATATTTTAGATGAGGGAATATTTGGCGTGTTGGTCTTGCGTTCGTCAAACATTCAAAATAACAAATTAAGTTTATTGGATAACGTATATGTTCGAATTAATATTAATCGAAAACAAACCCTTCGAAAAGGAGACATCCTTCTCTGCTCCCGAAATGGTAGCCCTGCACTTATTGGTAAAAATATTTGTATCGACGAGAGAACTGAAGGTCAAACATTCGGAGCATTTATGACAGTTTATCGATCTAGATATTATAGATTTATTCAGAACTTCTTCAACTCAAAATTGTTTGAGTCGCAATCTGGTTTATATATGTCATCAACAATAAACCAATTGACAATTAACACATTAAATAACTTTTTAATTACACTTCCAGGGACAGAAGAACAAAAAGCCATCGCTGATTACCTTGACAACAAGACCGCAAAGATTGATCGAAAAATAGATCTACTTACTCAAAAGGCGACCCAATACGGCAAATTCAAACAATCTCTCATTAATGAATCTGTCACTTGTGGTTTAGATAAATATGTGACTATGAAAGATAGTGGAGTTGAGTGGATCGGGAGCGTGCCTAAGCATTGGTCTATCGAAAGGATTGGGACTGCTTTTGAAGAGAGGCGTGAAATTGTAAACGATACTGATTATTCACCACTTTCAGTCACAATGAAAGGTATCGTTTCTCAATTGGATTCGGCCGCAAAAACCGATCACAACGATAATCGAAAGCGTGTAGTTATTAACGATTTTGTCATCAATAGCAGGTCTGATCGTAGAGGATCTTCAGGTGTGTCTGAATTAAATGGATCAGTTTCTGTAATTAACATAGTATTAGCACCAAGAAAGAACTTTTTCGGGAAATATCTACATCATTTGTTTAGAAGCTATCGATTTATTGAGGAATTCTACCGAGTAGGACGAGGAATAGTCGATGATTTATGGACAACAAGATATTCGGTGATGAAAGCAATAGATTTTGCCTATCCTGATTTAAAAGAACAACAAGCCATAGCCGACTACTTGGACACCAAGACTGCACACATCGACCGCATTGTCGAAACAATCAATACCCAAATCGACAAGCTCAAAGAACTGCGCAAAACTCTGATTAACGATGTCGTGACGGGTAAGATCAAGGTATTCGAGGAGGGTGAGGCAGTATGAACGAACTCCATTTACAGGATAAATTCTTATTGCCCTTCTTTCGAGGGGACCTTGGTTACCGTGAGGTGAAAGCCAATACGGTCACTAACTCCCTAATCATAGAGGAAGACTTACAGGAATTCATCTCCGAGACCGAATTGAATAAGAAACCTTATGAAGCTTTGCTGAAGAAGTACGGCGGCGACAAGAGGAAGTTGCTTAGTGAATTAATTGCACTCATCCAAGAGCGTAGCGGCAGTAGCCGTAATATGGCGTTATTCATTAATGCGAATAAGTCGATCACCTTGCGGGGTATCAAGCTACATCTGTTCTATACGAGCGACAGTGTGATCCATGATAATAAGCTGTTTGATGAGAATATCTTCTCCGTAGTGCAAGAATTGCCGTACAAATATAGTTATCAAGGCAACCAGATCTTCTCGTTCAGACCGGATATAGTCCTGTTTGTGAACGGGATTTATCTAGGTTACAGCGAATTAAAGTCCAATTACACAAACCAAAGCTCAAGCAAGAATGGGCGCGGTAAGGTGATTAAGGATTATTTTGAGGCGGTCAAAGTTTACTATCAGCACTTCGATAACAATGGGTCGCTAAGTGATAAAGAGAAAGAGTGCTGTCGCAAGGATTTCTTGAAGATTTTTGATAAAGCGATACATATCACCACGACGGATATTGGAGAAACCTTTGTGATACGTACGATCTCCGATTATTATGACGACATACTTACTTCCTGCCGTGAGGGTAAATTTGATCGAGAAGAAGTCGAGAAGAGAGCGAATGCCGCATTCAAACCATACCCACTATTAAATCCCGGTGCTGATAAGAAAGACAAGCTGAAGGAATTATTCACTGCGCTCTATGGGAAGTCCTATATGGAGAAGGAAATTCTCTATTACAATTTCATTGAGAAGGACGTTTATATCTCTAGTAAGGGTAAGGAATTGAAAAACGAGTTAGGCAAATTGATATCTCCCCGTCCTAAGCAGAAATTCGGAACGGATAAGATTATGGCCAAGATTGATGAATTTCTAGCACATGAGCATGAAGATGATTATTTCGAGCGGATGTTAGATAAACAATTAGTTGGTGTATCCGAAGCGAAGAAGAAAGAGTTACTAGAAAAGCGCAAGGCTTATTCCAACAATAAGAATGTGTATTCATTGTTAATGCAGTATGCTGCGGGCTTCGGCAAATCTAATATTATTGGATGGTCTGCACTACAGCTGAAGGACTTGCGTCGTGATGGAGAGTATGTGTATGACAAGATCATGATTGTGGTTGACCGATTACAGCTGCGAGGGCAAATTGATTCGCTTATGCTCAATATGAATATCGATAACCGTATGTATGTGGAGGCTAACAATAAGAAAACCTTTCAAGACGCACTGTCAACGGATACTCGATTAGTCATCGTCAATTTGCAGAAGTTCGGTTCCGTAAGGGAGATGCTAGATGCTGAAGTCGTGCAGAAGTTATCCCAGATGCGTATTGTCTTCTTAATCGATGAAATTCATAGATCTCATGGCGGCGATCAGAATGAAGAGATGTTGAGTATCTTCGATGAGTTACAAGCTCCCTTTGATCAGAGCCCCCAGTACTCGAAATCGAGGAGAAAGAAGAATCTAATCATTGGTTTTACTGCTACACCAGACGATCATGCACTTGCACGATTTGGTGAATTCGGTAGTTTTGCAGAAGGTGAAAAATTGTGGAAGCCTTTCGATTCCTATACGATGAAAGAAGCGATCGAGGATGGTTTTATTCTCAACCCGTTGAAGAATATTGTCCCAGTAGCTTCTAGGATGTTATTCGATCTACCTAGCAATCCACTGAAGGGCTTCACTGAGAAAGAATACAAGGATGCGCAGAAGAAGCAGGTATATGAGAACCGAGAACGTATAGATGCGATCTCGAAATATGTGGCTGATTTACTAGTTAAGGATGTCTATCGCCAAATACGTGGGACAGGAAAGGCCATGCTGGCTGTGCATTCCATTAAAGCTGCGATTGCTTATCAACATGCGGTGACGAAACACTTCAAAGCTCTAGTTCTGGAGCCAAAGTATGAAAAATATGCTGAAGCGCCCATCCATGTTGTGTATTCGAGTAATCAGGATGAGCAGAGCGCTACAAGTTTGAATGGTGGTATGAGTGAAGAGAAGGTATTAGAAAGCTTTGCGATCAAGAAAAATGGTCTCATGATTGTGGTAGCAAAGCTGCAAACCGGATTTGATGAGAAGAAGCTGCACACATTATTCCTAGATAAAGAAGTTAGAGGCATTAGTGCGATTCAGACGATTTCTCGAGTGAACCGAACGACCAAATACAAGAACGACTGCAAGATTGTTGATTTCTCGTATAATAACGTCAATGTACATCATATTAAAGCTGCGTTTGAACACTTCTCTGATGTGGTGGTCAGCGACTTCGACCCTTTTGGTGACAAGAAGGTGCTTGATCTATTACTCATAGAGCTGAAGAAATCGGACACATATGATAAATTTTATGCTGTTTTTATGGCGATCCATAAAGACCATATGAAGCGTGATGACCCAGAAAGCTATCTGGATTTTGAGAGCAGTCTGAATAAGTACATCGATGCAAACCCAATACGCACGGCCGATACGAAAGCGAAGGCAGCCCAATATTTTACGATACTAAACCGCATTGAATATGTAATCGAGTTGGATGCGAAATATAGCGAGTCAAGTTTTCTGTTGTTCTGGCGGAAGTTTAACACGCTATATAACATGATGCACCGCAGTGAGGATGTTAAAGACCCAATCGAGGTTTATTATGACAATCAGATTGGCATTATTGAAGTGGATACGGGGGGAACCAAGGAGAAGAAGAAAAAGCCTACCGTCATAGCTGATGGTAGCAGACCTGGCTACGGACATAAATTCGATATCCTTGCCATTATTGAAGCGCGCAACGAGAATGAGGCTAAGACGGGTGCGCTTATTCAAGACTTCGAATCCAAAATTGTGGATTTATTCGACTATATACGTGGAGCTAATGAAGGCATACGATTAATGGTGAAGATGAGATCACATGTATCCGAGGATGAAATATACGATGACTTCGCCATCATATATCGACGCTACAGAGCGTTCAATCGTGATAAGGTCGGAGGCTATTTCTTCAAAGAAATGGACGACCTGGTCAATAAGCTGTGTGACGATTTTGAGAAGTATGTGACGGGGTGAGGTATAATTTGAGTAGAATGAACACATATTAGCTGTATGAGCATTATGCGCAGATTGTGCATAATGCTCATACTATGTTAGTATGGAGGTGAGGAGGGGATGACAATGTTAACAGAATTGAAGTTCACGGATGCAAGGAGAGAATTGACATCAGTCTTCGACCGCGTTCAGAACTTGATTCCTGTGGTCGTACAGCCCCGCAAGAAATCTGAAGAACAAACATTCATATTTAAGGAAGCCTTAGTTCATGAGTTACTGAACGAGTATAAATTTGTCACTACCCTTATTGATGAAGAAGAAGACTCTTATAGTTACTGGTTAGACGTCTTGGATATGTATGGATTTGGCGAGACCAAAGAAGAAGCACTTCATTCACTTACAGAAGAACTTATGATGTATTCTAGGCAATATATGGAGAACCCCAACCGTTACTTCAACTCATCCAACCGTCGCCATCATTTGCCTTATGTTCTCAAAGTCATGGTATGCAACGATTTTGATGAAGTGAAGCAAATGCTTCAAATAGATGCCTCCTAAATTCAGAGAGCTAAAATCGTATTGTGACAAAAATGGATGGGAATTAATCGGGGATACGGATCATTGGCATTATGAGAAGATGCTACAAAATGGGGATGTATTAAGGACAAAGATTAGTCACAGTGTTAGCAAGGAAATCCCAATCCATACTTGGAAACGGATATTAAAGCACCAGCTCAAAATAACTGAAAAAGAGTTCAACGATAACAAATAAGGAATCCCTAACATACTGGAGGTTCCTTATTTATTATTAGCCCCACTTAACATATATTCTGATGATTCTTCAAGTATAAGTCACAATCCGGATTATCTATCCAAACTGATGGGTGTCTTGCCACGCTCAATCTTACTGATATAGGCATTGGAAACCTTTGGCTGCTCAGCCAGCATTTCTTGTGTTAATCCAGCGAGTCAAGTTTTCTGTTGTTCTAGCGGAAGTTTAACACGCTATATAACATGATGAACCGCAGTGAGGATGTCAAAGACCCGATTGAGGTTTATTATGACAATCAGATTGGCATAATTGAAGTGGATACTGGGGTAACCAAGGAGAAAAGAAAAAGCCTACCGTCATAGCTGAAGCTGTGCGATGATTTTGAGAAGTATGTGACTGGATAAGTATCATAAGAATATAACAGGAAAGACCACATTCTTGAAATCACGATCATTTGTAATGAATACATCAGCCTTATCTAGTATCGCAGTAGCTAGCTGTATGGCATCTGGCATTTTCAATCCGTAATCAGCTCTACACTGAGCAGCTTTGATAGCAATGTTGAAGTCCATTTCACGGAATGCAAGGTTAGGGAAATTGAGCAAGGTTGTACGATATTCCTCAATCAACTTATAATCCTTGGATTTATAAGGTCCCACTAAAATTTCAATCAGTGTTAATATGGAAGTTACGGCTACAAGTGAGCTATTCTCGATTTTTTGGAATAGTTGAGTTAACTGATCAACATATGGAGAACCTTCGATTAGATAAATAAAACAATTCGAATCAATGGCTACTTTGCTGTAGTCTCCATTCATTACTCGCTCCATGATGCTTTCTCCTTCTTAACATGTTCAACTACATCCTCTATAGTCCCGTAGGCCCTCCGATTGAGATTTGCGAGGTACTCTGTTTTGCCTTTCTGAGGACGAACGAGGAAACTGCCATCAGGGTTAGCTTCCCAGATTAAACAATCACCTTCTTGGATTCCTGCAGTTTCACGAACTTGCATGGGTACAACGGTTTGGAATTTCTTGCCGATTTTACTTTCGTACAAATACATACAACTCACCTCAAGTATGATCATAACATTTAATCCTACCATGTTCAATCGGTATGATTTGCGAAAAATATTATTTATATAAATTTGTTCTTGCAAGAAGAGAAAATATCAATAAATTTACGTAAAATGGAGGAAAATATAAAAAAATGTCGAAATTGGAGATGAGATTATAAGGAGGGATAAATATGCGAGATAAAATTAAAGGTTTTGTAATTGGTATTCTTCTTTGTGTATTTATATTTGGTGGAACTGTATATGCTGCAGGGGGATCTATGATTGAAGTTTTTTTTAATGTGAAGGATATTAAAATTGACCATGTGTCAAAGATGCCGACAGACAACAAACCATTTATCTATAATGGTTCCACCTGTGTCCCTTTAAGATTTATAGCAGAAAATTTGGGTGAAGATGTTAAATGGGATGGAAAAACAGGCACTGTGATAATTGGAGAGTCTGAGGGAGAGAGCGAGGTCTTCCTAGGTAATGGTATTGAATATATGAACCATCAGGAAGGTAATAGTAATCATACTGGAAGTTATGTGTATAATTCCAACGAAAAGATTGTCGATAATCTTGGTAACGAATATTCAAACTACTTCTACCAGACAATTGAAGACCTAAATGGTTTTTATACCATCGAACCAAAAGATGCATGGGCATACTTTGAATTTCCATTAAACGGTCAATATAAAACTTTTGTTGCTACGGCCGGACTCACTAAAGAATATCAGAACACAAATTCAACAATTACTCTAACAATATCTGTAGACGAAGAGGTCCGTTATACGACATCCTTTAAAGCTGGTGACTTTCTAAAGGATATTAATGTTGATGTTGAAGGGGCAAATAAAATTCAAATAAAAACAAGTACAGACTCTGAAGGAGATGCGCAATTAGGTTTGTTTAACCCAAGATTTATTAAGAAATGAATAACACAATTAATTCACAAGGTATAACGATACAATGTTCTAGACTAAGAGTATAACTTACTTAACAGAAACCTGGTCTCAAACGGTCAGGTTTTTTTGTGGCTATACATAGGTTTACGATACGCTAATATCAGTTTCAATACCTATTTTTAACAACTCGCACTCGCATTCACACAATCTCATCAACAATTCCCCACTCCAAAGCTTCCTCTGGGCTCAAAAACCAATCACGTTTATGCTCTTGGGCATAGACCAACTGACTTAATTCGAGCTTAGTCCTCCCTAACAAATACTCATCATAGACCATCTGCAACCGCTGGACCTCATCAATCCGATTTTTCAGATGCTCTAATTTACCTCCAATGGTATTGGAGATGGAGTGGTACATGAATGTACTCAATCTGCCGACGAATCTCCGGTGACCGCTAACCGCGATCAATAAGCCCATGCTTGCCGCGAGACCATACACATACGTATGGATCGCTGTCCGGCTGTTATCAATCACATTAATAAGTCCTAGTCCATCGTACACACTTCCACCCTTGCTGTTAATAATAATCTCGATTGGAACACGCTTATAATCCTTTTCTTTCATATCATTGTCATCATCGTGTTTGTTGATCTTAATGATGTTCTCAATAACCGTTCTAACAGAAGTCTTCTCGATGGTATCGAACAAATATAAGGTTCTCTCGATCATATACACCCTCCTGTCCTCGAGGACGTGATAGTATAATTAGTGTATTCTTCACGAGTAGACGATGTAACTGGTATAATGCCCGTATGAGACATTAAGGAGTGCGCCGCTATGAGAAGATTTTCCCGTATGCAAACCGTACTGCTGATCGCATTCTTGATTGCAGTTTGGGGATTAAGTTGGCCGATATTAAAAATAGCGCTGACCTTCTCTCCCCCAATCCTATTCACAGGAATGAGAACATTATTAGGTGGTCTCGTTTTGTTGATCATAGCGATCCCCAGATATAAACGACTGAATTTCAAGCAAACGTGGCCGATTTATCTGATCTGCGCTTTATTGAATGTCATTTTATATCATGGGCTGCATACAATAGGGCTGAATTATATGCCCTCAGGATTGCTCGCTGCAATCGTGTACTTACAGCCTGTATTGGTCGGTATCTTTGCATGGCTGTGGCTTGGAGAAGCGATGTATGACTTGAAGATCGTCGGGCTCATTCTGGGTTTCTTAGGTGTTGGCATTATTAGTGGTGCTGGATTGTTAGGTCAAATCTCGATTATCGGAATTCTTCTTGCCCTGGGTTCCTCACTTAGTTGGGCGTTAGGCACCATATATGTGAAGAAGATCGGGACGGTTGTCGACTCCATCTGGCTCGTGACTTTGCAATTTATTGTTGGCGGGATCGTTATGATTGCCGTGGGAACCGGTTCTGAGAGTTGGTCAGATATCGTCTGGAATCCAACCTTTATCCTGTGTTTATTATTTACCGCTATATTCGTGTTTGCGCTCGGGTGGCTCGTGTACTTCGAACTGATCTTTGCTGGCGAGGCAAGCAAGGTATCTTCTTACACCTTTCTTATTCCGACTGTGGCTATACTAATGGGTACCTTGTTCATGGATGAGCCGTTTACGATCTCGCTGATGATCGGACTTGTCTTGATTCTAATTAGTATTTATTATGTAAATCGGACACCGAGGAAGGTAGGCGTCTTGACCTCGGAAGAGAAGTTTATTCAATGATGAGTAAATGTAAAAGGTGCAGGTAATCGGAGGGTTTTCTTACGCCAGAATGGATCAGAGCTTACATAAATCCACGGGCACGGTAATCTTCTAATACAGCTTTGAATTGGTGAAAGTGATTGGACATGATTTGAATATTGCGCATATATTTCGTTCGTTTTTGTGGGTATTTTTGCAGGTAAATTTGGTTAATGTTCTTATCGATCTTCTCACGAAGGGCGATGAAGTTTATTCCGATCTGTGTTCGGGCTAGCTCCTCTAGATCAGCAGCAAGTGCTTGGCTAAGGGCCTCAATGTTGTGGCTGAGTAAGGGCTGGCGAATACGAATATAGGCCGGGGTGAAATCCTGCCGGAAATCCTGACCTGGTACCTGATCCCAGAAATCATTCCATTCCTGTAATAGACCCATCTCATATAACACATACTTAAGAAATCCACACAGCCATGCCGTGCAGCTTGTATTGCGAAGCTGGCAGCCAACACCGTTTGTAAGGTGTTTACAACCGCTGCAGCAAGAGCCTCCATTATATATACATACTTTACAAATATGATCGGCACCCATGTCTTGAAGATATTGAACACCTTGATCAATAACCATTGTCCTACTTACAACCCGCAATGTGCATCTCCAATCATCTTAGTAGATATTAGTTTAAATTATACAGTAGTAGTCAGTGGATTGCATCCTAACACTTGTCCTAACCGATTGGCTGCCCAATATTTGTTGATTTTATTGATTTGCAGAACTATGCTACTATATTCATATATTCAAAAGTTAGCAAGTAAGGGGGCAGGTCATGACTCAGAATATCCAACAATTTAAAGCCGACTTTTTCAAAGCATTAGCCCATCCAATGAGGATTCAGATACTTGAAGTGCTCAGTATTAATGATAAGAATGTGAATGAGCTGCAAACCATACTTGGATCGGAAGGGTCGGCTGTGTCGCAGCAGCTCTCCGTATTGCGTAATAAGAATATTGTTTATGGTAAGAGGGAAGGGACTACGGTCACCTATTCATTACGAGATCCCTTAATCATTGACTTACTTACGGTTGCTAAGCGAATATTCGACAATCACCTCGTTGATGCGATTTCATTATTGGAGGATATGCGAAACGAGTAGTAGCAAGAGATTTAAGAGGAATTCTCCGTAATTTTCACATTGACAATATGGATATTAAGGGCGTATTATCTCTTGTATATTCAAATAATCAAATATTATGAAGGAACGAAGGTTGATTCTCTTATGAAGTGGACAGGAAGATTCGAAGGCTATCATGCAGCAGCATTTCGTAAGGATCTGATCTCCGGTCTCATTGTTGGTATTATCGCCATTCCACTCGGGATGGCATTTGCTATTGCATCAGGTGTTAAACCTGAGTATGGAATTTATACGACGATTGTTGCTGGCATACTGATATCCTTACTTGGAGGCTCCAAATTTCAGATAGGTGGACCAACAGGTGCATTCATTCCGATCTTATTCGCGATTGTTATCGAGTATGGATATGAGAATTTGTTAATAGCCGGATTCATGGCGGGTGTTATTCTTGTACTCATGGGTTTGTTTAAGATGGGGATTTTGATTAAATTTATTCCGAGACCTGTAACGATCGGATTTACCGCAGGTATTGCTGTTATCATCTTCAGTGGACAAATTACGAATTTCTTAGGACTAACCGGTATCGAGAAACATGAGGATTTCTTGTCCAATATGAAGGAAATCGGCACTCATTTCTCTACTCTTCATTTCTATAGTATCTTAACGTCTGTCATCTGCTTGGTCTTGATGTTATTGACTCCACGTATATTACCGAGAGTACCAGGCGCGATTGTGGCGCTGTTGGTGTCAAGTGTTATTGCGGCCCTATTCTTCGGAGACCATGTAGCTACGATCGGTTCAACCTTTGGTCCAATTCCAAATACTCTGCCTTCGTTTCACATACCTAATATTACTTGGGAACGGGTTCAGGTGCTATTCGTTCCTGCGCTGATCATCGCGATGTTAGGAGGAATTGAATCATTACTATCTGCTGTCGTGGCGGATGGTATGACGGGATATAGGCATAACAGTAATCGCGAATTACTTGGACAAGGGCTTGCTAATATCATCACCCCATTATTCGGCGGTATTCCTGCTACTGGTGCAATCGCTAGGACCGCTACTAATATTAAGAACGGCGCTGTTTCCCCGATATCTGGTGTGATACACGGTTTTGTTGTTCTGCTGGTGCTTGTATTATTCGCTAGATATGCTTCACATATTCCTCTTGCTAGTATGGCTCCGATCCTAATGCTCGTTGCATGGAATATGTGTGAGCGGAAGGAATTCGCCTATGTTCTGAAAACCAGGACGAGTGACTCGATCGTACTGATCATCACATTCCTGCTCACCGTGTTCACTACATTAACAACTGCAGTGATGGTCGGATTAATCTTGGCTGTTGTGCTATTCGTAAAGCGGATGAGCGAGGTATTGACTGTAGCCAAGGTTTTACCCGATCCCAATGTGAAGAACGCCAAATTGGGTTCGCATATGGTTGCTGAGGGTCACGATTGTCCGCAGATTAGCATTTACACCATTGAAGGACTCTTGTTCTTCGGAGCTGCTAATATGTTCGAGAAGTCCATTATGGATACCATTCATATGAGACCCCGCGTATTATTACTGCGGATGGGTAAAGTACCTTTTATGGATACGACCGGCGAGTCAAATTTGGCTAGTTTGATTAAACATTTCGAGAAAATTGGTGGGACGATTCTGATCTCAGGTATTCAACCGCAGCCCCTGAGTGTATTGCAACGAACAGGATTATACTCGGTCATCGGTGAAGAGCATTTCTTCAATCACTCCGGAGAGGCGATTGATTATTCGTTTTCCAAACTTGACTATAACCGATGTCTGGGTTGTAAGCATTATGCATTCCATGAATGCATCGAATTATCTCGCGGCGGAATTGTTAGCTAAGCTATTCTCGAACATATCGATAATGAACAAGAATCTCTCCGCCTCGCGGAATACATGGTCTGCTAGTAAAGGGTGAATGATGCTCTTGATCCGACAGCTCTCAATTAATTCCGCCGCGGTTTTCTTAAAGTCACGTAGAGATTGAACGGAAATCCGATTCTGATCTAAGAATTGGTCAAGTAAGGGCACGGTTTGAGATTGGGGACGCATGGAATCTAGATCTCTGGCCTGGTACAGTAATTGGTCGAAGTCTTGACTAAAGCTCCGCGCCTGCTCGACTAACAGACGTTCTGAGGGATCTAATAAGTGCCCAATAAATTTGGCGTGGTCCGCCATAATTCGTAAGAAGAATACATTCTCATTAATAATCGCATCAGGTAGAGGGTCTAATCTTCCTGTGTTCAGTTCATGTAAACGATTTCCGAAGTAGAAGGCTTCACGACTTGTATGGTCGACTAACAGAGGGAAGTTATTACCACCGGGCAGCTGGCAGCTTATGATTAAACCCAATACTTTTCTTTTGAATGCCCAAATATGGGATGCCGCATTGTGTACTTCACTGTTGAATTTTCTAATAACCTCTGGGTCTGTACTCGCTGTAAAGCTGTGAGACCTTCGTTCAATATCCTCGAATACGACATAGAAATGGTTGGCCTCATTAATTAATTGGGTATCCTCGCACCGAAAGCCCAGCTTCAAGAATAGCGAATGTTCCTTCATAATACGTGACCAGAACCGTACCTCATCTAATGAGCGAATAACAAATTCATCGGACAATATAGACACCTCCACTATATTCGAGCATGATCATTAATGATTATGTGCTTTGCAAGAAATTATGCTCTAATTCTAAATGAGTTGTGGTATAAATAGAGATGTCTTCGTAATGCGTTAGCATAGATTGACATATAACAGTTATTACCCGTTCGTTATCATTGAGATCACCTTAGGCTCAATCATGATGAACGGGCTTTTTTTTCTTGAATTGCGTTACTTGGATTTCAATCATTACGTTATTCGTGGTATGATAGTGTGATTATGAATATGATGAGATTTTGTGTATTAATTATTGCCTTACTTGGCATGTTACAGGGGTGTGTATCACCTCAATCCGGTGACAATAAATTTGCTGCACAACAAGATCTATTGACTCCCTGATATGACGGATACGTTAACATATAAGAACAAATATATGGGTAATGCCTCTAATTTAGCTATTATCGGAGAAGAGAGGGTGAAACGTGCAATCATCGATAACGCTACAGCTGCGTTTGCACTAATCGATAATCTTGAAGCGATTCGCTTTTATTTTGCCGGGGAATCTTATGAAATTGTGTCAAGAATTTAACGCAGAAGCAGCATGCGAATTAATATAATGGAGATGAATGATGTTGGCAGAGCAATATGTATCCATATTTGGACTAGGTGGACTTAATGAAATCGGCAAGAATATGTATTGTATTCAATATCAGGATGAGATTATTGTTATCGATGCAGGTCTTAAGTTTCCAGATGAGGACATGCTAGGGATTGATTTGGTCATTCCAGATGTCACTTACTTGATTGAGAATCAAGATAAGATAAAAGCCATCTTCTTAACACATGGACATGAGGATCACATCGGGGGACTTCCCTATGTGCTCAAACAGATTACAGCACCGCTCTATGGTGCCGCATTAACACTAGGTTTGGTCAAAGCTAAGCTAGAGGAGCACGGATTACTAAGTGACCAACAGCTTATTCTGATTAACGATGACTCGGTTATTACATTCGAGCATCTGTCTGTAGCTTTCTTCAGAACCAATCATAGTATTCCGGATTCATTCGGTTTGGCTGTAACGACACCGCAAGGAGTTATTGTGCAAACGGGCGACTTTAAGTTTGATTTCACCCCTTTCGGGAAACCTTCCGATATGGCGAAGATGGCACAGATCGGCAAGAACGGAGTATTGGCCTTATTATCCGACAGTACCAATAGTGAGAAGGAAGGATTTACACCCTCAGAGAAAATCGTTGGAGATTCGATCAGAGAGCTCTTCCTCAGGTGTGAGGGAAGAATATTATTCGCTACATTCGCTTCCAATGTACATCGACTACAGCAGGTTGTTGAGGCTGCTATTCTGTGCGGTCGCAAGATAGCTGTTATTGGACGCAGTATGGAGAAAGTATTCATCATCGGCCAAGAGCTAGGTTATATTCGAGTTCCCGATGGAATGATCATTGATATCCGAGATGTGAACAAATATGCAGCGGACAAGGTAGTTATTATATGTACAGGCAGTCAAGGGGAGCCGAATGCGGCATTAACACGGATCGCACATGGTTCACATCGATTGGTTGAAGTTCATCCTGGCGATACAATCATCTACTCCGCTTCTCCGATACCCGGCAATGCGATTAATGTGTACAAGAGTATTGATTTACTGTTCCGTGCAGGAGCGGATGTCATTCATGGATCGATTCTCGATATTCATGCCTCAGGTCATGGCTGTCAGGAGGATCTGAAGCTTATGCTGAATCTCATGAAGCCCAAATATTTCGTCCCTATTCACGGGGAGCACCGCATGCTTGTTCAGCATACGAAGCTTGCTGAGCAACTAGGGGTACAGACCGAGAATATATTCATTCTTAATATCGGTAATGTGCTGCAAGTTACGAAAGAGAAGGCACAATTAGGTGCGAGCGTTGCTTCTGGGCATGTATTCGTAGAGGGACGAGTCATTAGTAAGGTAGACACCGAGATTCTAGAAGAACGTAGTAAGCTGTCCAAGAGTGGATTGCTGATCGTGGTAACGACCATCAACAAGAATAACAATCAAATTCTATCTGGACCTAATATTGTTAGCCGCGGTTTTGTGTATGTCCGAGATTCCGGCGAGTTAATGCGAACAGCCGAAAGACTGGCTTTGCGAACGATTGGCAGAATGATTGAGCATAAGGAAGGCACGATCGAGGATTGGAAAGAACGGTTAAGCACCGAATTGAGCACATTCTTCTTCGAGCGCACAGAACGTGAACCTATGATTATGCCAGTATTTATGGAAGTTTCTCCGTAGAGTTATTGTTTAAGTAGAAGAGGCTGTTCCTTAAGTCATATGACTTTGGGAACTGCCTCTTTTTTACGAAGAGTTTCTTTTCAAGACGGATTTTCCGCTTTACAGAAGGTAATCTATTCTCGAGTTAATCTCTAAGGCAGATTTACCATCCAGACACATCAAAAGGAGTTACAGTAGCTCAATAGATAGTAATATTACCATCCAATGCGAATATGGAACGCGAATGGATCGATTCTATGGTAAATTTACCATCCAGACACATCAAAAGGAGTTACAGTAGCTCAATAGATAGTAATATTACCATCCAATGCGAATATGGAACGCGAATGGATCGATTCTATGGTAAATTTACCATCCAGACACATCAAAAGGAGTTACAGTAGCTCAATAGATAGTAAAATTACTATCCAATGCGAATATGGAGCGCGAAAGGATCGATTCTAAGGCAGATTTACCATCCAGACACATCAAAAGGAGTTACAGTAGCTCAATAGATAGTAATAT
>JBBDIY010000003.1:0-16595 GCA_040880185.1 Paenibacillaceae bacterium | reverse complement strand
GGAGTTACAGTAGCTCAATAGATAGTAATATTACCATCCAATGCGAATATGGAACCCGAATGGATCGATTCTATAGTAAATTTACCGGTTTTATAGAAGGAAATCTATTCTCATGCCACTTTCACGCCGAGTTACACGATTATTTCGAGTAATTCGTAACCTTCGCCAGTTCACGAACCTTGTACCAATCGGCAAGATGCTTTTCGAGGCTGTCGATGAGTGTGTTCACGCCATTCATGAAGCTTTCGGGATTGCTTATTATCATTTCCTCTGGAGAGTACATGATTTCTGGTGGCAATGGATTCGGTGATGGAAGAGATGTAAGTAATTGCTGTAACTTCTGTTCAATCGTTGTATGTGTTGCTGTTTCTGGCATTGTTGCTTGTGTTGCTTGTGTTGCTTGTGTTGCTTGTGTTGCAAAGTCTGGTGTTGCCTTAACTTCCTTCAGCTCTTTGGGTTTGGCTCGCTCCGCTTTATTCATTTCGTACACGGACCAGGTTTCGACTAAATCCCGCCCAGATTTGTATAGTAGCTTGTCCTTAGTACCGGCTGAGATTCCAATATCCTTGAATAAACGGGCGATCTTCTTCACATCACTCACGGCTAGTTCATCGCGAGCGATGATCATAGCTAGTGGATCTCGATGCTCAAGTGCGAGATCTTTCAGGGGTAACAACTGGTCTTCCGTCAGCTTGTCCTTCCTGATCTCCGTACCGCTAACGACTAACTTCTTGACATTGTTACCGAATTTCAGAAGCTCACATTTGTTCTTAATGTAGGATTCCGGCTTGCCTAGCTTACTGGATAAGTATTTGGTCGAGCTGCTGAATTTGGGATCGTTCAATAATTTGTTGAAAGCCTCTGCTTCCTCAATCGGTGAGAAACCCTCTCTCGTTAAATTCTCCGCAATTTGCTCCAAATATATTTCCATCTCATCCGTAACCGTAGACACGATACAAGGAATGGTCGGACGACCGAGCATTCGGCTTGCTTTGTACCGTCGATTGCCATAGATGATCGTATATCTTCCATTAGGCATAGTTCTAACTTTGATCGGAGATAACAAGCCTAACTCATTAATACTGTTCATTAACTCTTGCAGCGATGTTTCGTCAAATTGGTATCGGGGTTGGTCCGTATCTTCGTCAATCAAATCCATAGCAATATTAATAATATCCATATGAGCGCTCCTCATTCGATTCGTTATATGTATAATAACATAGTATAAGTAGATCATCAGTTAAGGAGGCAAAAGTTTATGAGAACGGCGTATACGAATGTTTTGCACAAGGATGCCAAGTATCTAACCAGCGATGAGGAGAGAGTAATTTGCGAGGCGAATAGGTTACAGGCTAAGCTACAGTATTAAACAAGTGAACGAGGAACCAAAGATGAGCCTCCGCATAGGCTAATGTATCTCTCTATGTGAAGGGAACATGAACTTATGGCAGACTCAACAAGATTACCCATTCCGATTCGAACGATACCCTACCGCAGTCCAAAGATAGAAATTGATTATCCGCAAGCTTGGGGGTTAAGTAACCCGCATGTAGAACAAACGATCAATCAGACAATCATTCACCAAGCGAATATGATGATCCATGAACAATTCAATCATCAGGTACCAGGGAATACGGAAATGACGGGCTCTTATGAGATCAAGAATAATCAACGTGGTATACTAAGCTTATCTCAATATAATTATGCATATACAGCTCACGCGGCACATGGGTTAACCTTGTTAAAAGCCTTGACGATTCAAGTGCAAACCGGGAAGGTATATACACTGCGAGAATTATTCCAACCGGGTAGTGATTATGTGAACAGATTGAATACATTCATTCGCGCCCAAATAAAAGAGCGAGACGTGCCCTTGCTCGAAGAGTTCAAAGGGATCTCTCCAAACCAAGATTACTATATAGCTGATAAGTCATTGGTTATTTTCTTCCAGCTATATGAAATCACACCCTATGTATACGGCTTTCCGATGTTTCCAATTTCCGTTTATGCACTTCAGGATATCATTATTGAGGACGGCCCACTTGGAATTATGATTCCAGGGGTGTAATGAACCCTAAGGAAAGGTCGGTCTATATGAAAATCTATTTGGCACCTGTATCACATATTCCGTATATCACATCTTTCTTCTACGAACATCTCACTTCAGACAATGATGCTCTCTACTCCAGAGAGTTTTTCTGTCCCGATGGTGTACAAGCTGCTATAAGAAGAGGGCAGGTGATGGTCGCGGTTGATGATGATCGGATTGTTGGAGCAGTGCGATTCTATAAGCGGAAAACACAAAATATCATTTCACTCTATCAATTTGCAATCGACGCACAATATCGGGGGCAAGGTTTGTTGATACGAATGTTTGCCGTTATTGGAGAAGCACCCATTGAGATTAGCTGTCCGATTGACTCCACTTTTAATGAATATTACATAAAGACAGGTTGGATTCTGCAAGGGGAGCATAAAGGAAATAATCAATATCATTACTTATCGGAGGTGTCACAATGAACCCATTCCATGCATTAGTTGTTGAAGAAATAGAAGGTCGGCATTCCATAGGTGTGAAAGAACTGATGATCGATGATTTGATGCAAGGCGAGGTAACGATTCAGGTAGCCTACTCGATTGTGAATTATAAGGATGGCTTAGCCTGTGCACCAAACGGACGTATCGTCAGAAGTTATCCGATGGTTCCAGGAATTGATCTATCCGGAACGATCGTTACATCGGAGGATACTCGTTTCCATGAAGGGGATGAAGTCATTGTAACGAGCTATGGTCTCGGGGTGTCACACTATGGTGGATTCAGCTCATATGCTCGTGTACCTGCGGAGTGGGTTGTCCCTCTTCCGCAAGGCCTAACTTTGAAAGAAGCGATGGCATTGGGGACAGCTGGTCTGGCTGCAGCATTATCGATTCAGAGGTTAGAGGACAATGGGTTAAAGCCTGACCAAGGACCCGTGTTGGTGACAGGAGCTACTGGCGGGGTAGGTAGTTTAGCTGTTTCGATGCTTGCGAACAATGGTTACCATGTCGTAGCGAGTACAGGGAAAGAATCCGAGCATGATTATTTGCGATCAATAGGAGCCAGAGAAATTCTAACTCGCTCTGAGGTGACACCGGAGAAGTTTAAGCCTGTTAATGAACAACGCTGGGCAGGGGTAGTTGATCCCGTAGGTGGAGCCTCACTCGCATATGTATTAAGCACCACGCAATATGGGGGTTCAGTTGCAGTTAGTGGCTTAACAGGGGGTGGAGATGTGTCAACCACCGTCTTTCCTTTTATCCTTCGCGGCGTTAATCTACTTGGTATCGATACCGTTAATTGCCCGATGGATGTACGTAAGCACTTATGGGAACGTATGGCCAGTAACTTGAAGCCTCCAGCTTTACTAGATCAAATTGCGCATGAGATTACCTTGGAAGAACTGCCCGCTTGCTTGTCACATATTCTCAAGGGAACAGTTCGTGGCCGAACGATAGTGAGAATGTGACTTTGGAGCAGAATACTGAGAATAGAGTAGAAAATCTACCTAAGACGTACGCGCGACTGCTCGATAGGTTATCAAATACTATTAATGCGGGATAGCGAAAATTAATAATGGCATGATTGTTATGGGGATAATGTAGTATACTTTTCAAGAGATATATTTAGGAGGCGCCATCATATGAAGTTGCAACAAGTTAGACTCATGGTTAAGGATTTCAAGAAAAGCGTTATTTTCTATAGGGACATGCTGGAATTCACGGTACGGTGGTATCAGGAGGACATGGAATATGCGCTCTTTGATATCGGTGAAACGAAAATTGAGCTGTTATCTAGGAAAGCAATGGCAGATGTTCTAGGAGAAGCTAATATACCTTTAGAGGCTGGAAATTCATCTAACTTCATTCTTGATTTCGGAGTGGATGATGTGGATGTGAGCTATAACCGTCTACGCAAAAAAGGGATTGAATTCTTAACCGAACCATTCGATCGCAAGGAGTGGGGAGCGCGCGTTGCACACTTCCGTGATCCGGACGGTAATATCATCGAAATTTATAAGATGATCTAGAGTGAAATACATAGAGGCTTCCCTACAGGGATTTATAACCCTAGGGTAGCCTCTTCTTTGTGTTTATGCATGATAGGGTGGATCTAGACTGATGGACGGTTAGGCTGATGGAGCTTTTTCTCTACAGAATCCAAGTTGGTTTTCGTTTTCTCTGCTTCATTGTTCTGTCTCTTGAAGCTTTCGTTCTTCTTGTCAATGTCACTGTTCTTCAAAGGGGTCACTTACTCCTCACGGGATTTAAAATAACCTAACCGAGCATGCTCATAGTTTGTCCCAAATCGTGTAGCGGCTATTCGCTTGTTACTAGCTTGACTCCCCATACACACTTTTGCGAATGATTTCGGGTATTTCCGCAGTTAGGGCGCCATATTCGTGTAAGGTGAGATATCCCTTCGCTAAACGTTCATCCATTTGTTCCATTAATTGCGACGATTGTAGCGCGATGATCTTCTGTACATCGACATGTTGAGTTTCTGCAACCTCTGCGAGAGATTGGTGATTGGTTATGGCTTCATTAAACTCTTCTTCAGAGTCGTAACCAAGCATTAGGTGCAGATCTTCTTCGATGTCTCCTTGATCTGTATGTAGCATCTTCTGTGCTTCTAGTTCATCTATGCTTATGAGTAGGTTTGCGCTGGCTGTATTGCTCCAAATTCCTGAACTAACCGTGATTGCAAAAGCAATGGTGCCGATCATGAATATTCTACGTATAGATTCCATTTGAACATCCTCATCTCTATCTGAATTAATAACAGTTTATCCTAACAAGCTGAGTAGAACATTAAATCAATATGAATATACCCAAATAAGTAAACTAGCAAACATGACTTGCCTCTGGTAAAATTAATTGGAGTAATGATGTAGAGGACGGAGGTATGGGAAATGCTTCGAATATTAGCTCAATTAGCCAAATGGATTCTCATATTCTGTATATGTTTCATTCTATTAAGCTTTCACTGGATCGCTTTAGTTGTTTTTGTAGTTTTTCTAGTATGGAGAGGTAATGTAAAGCGCAGAATGCAATACGAATCTACTGTGAAAGCGAATGCTGAGTTTGTGAACGAGCATTCCGAAGAATTCGAAGTCATTGGAGTTACAGATATTAATGAGGACGGTAAGAATAGACAGGATATATTCATGCGCTGCTACCGCGGGGATACAGTTACCCTGGAATTCCAGCCTACAGAGGATCGACCTCATGTCGTAGAGGTTTGGACCAAGTTTGGTATGATCGGCTATCTTGCGCCTTATGATGTTGCCAAACATATCGGATTTTTCAAGTCAACAGAGAGCCCTACAGGTGTGATCAAAAAACTAACCGGTGGTACGCTGGATAAGCCTGAGCTGGGATGTATTGTCGCGATATATTTAACTTTGAATGAACCAGATGAACCTGCTGAAAAGCAACCTCATTTGAATGTAGGGCTGATTTAGCAAAAAAACCTACACAATTGCGCTGCCTTTTGCGCAATTGTGTGGGTTCAGCTATTCGCAGGTTCTTCATCTATCTTACAAGAACACGCGCTTCTTCTCATGCCCTGATTCATAAATTGCGGCAATCATTCGTTGCGTACATAACGCCTCTCGTCCATCAATAACGGTCGCACGTCCAGCCGCAAGATCCTTATAATATTCCGTAATCTGCTTCACGTGACTAACACCCCAATATTGCTTCACGCCTTCACCGAAATCGACGATCTCATCTAGATCGATGTCTCGAACGAGCTCTTGTCCATTATCATAACGAATAGTGCCCCGATCTGATACAATTCTTCGCAAGCCCGTGCTCACAATGAACCTCAACTTTGACAGGAGCATCATAGCTGTAATAATTCGTAGTGTTGAATCTTAACTTAGTCATTATGAACAGCCCCCTAATTAAGTTCTTACATGCATCATACTAATATCTATTAATTCATGTTGAGGTAGAAACCGCATAGCCCCTGTTTTCCCATGGAAATTGGCAACATGATCATTATAGTGCATAAGCCATATGATCTGCTGCAAATCGATGGGTAAGGTTAATAGCTCCTCAAGCATGGTATGAATGTTCCGTGGTGGCTCTAGCTGGCAATCATGGAATATCAACCTACAGCCTCGTTCGCGGTGCAGTTGGTCCAGTAACTCTGGGTTAAATTGCATGTCAGCGGAATAGAAAAAATAGTCGTTAATGTAAAGTGAGTAATTCGGCTTTCCAGGTACATGCACAGTACGGATGGGCTCAATATTCAGTTCGTCAGTGACTTTTACAGATTGTTGTTCGTTAACAACGTTAACATCGTAATAATCCTCCAATGAAACAAAGCCTTCTCGTTCGTTGATCAAGCCGCCTTTTAAACAGTTTTCCCATAATGTAGGCAACATGTCTTCGGCAACATACAAATCTATTTTCTTGTTAAACTCATATTTCATCCGAAAAGCTAATTCCTCGAGACCGCCGATATGGTCAGCATGGACATGCGTGATCCAAACCCCATCGATACGATCTAATGGTATATTAAGTTGATGTAGAGCCAGCATAGCTGTGCTTCCACAATCGATAAGCATGTTATAACCATTGGCGTGGATAAGTGCGTTCGTGTTCAAATATTGTTTAGCAAATGCACTTCCTGTGCCTAACATTTGAATTTTCAAGCTTGCTTACCTCCCAAGTAAATACCAATAGTGTTATCATAACATAAATAGATTTCGATTGTGGAGCATGAAATTCATACATGGTGGGGGAATGGATATGAGAAGGACGAGCATTCGTTTCCGCTTAATGATCTTGATGATCTGTCTGACAACACTACCCGTGATTACAGTAACTTGGATCGCTACGAACAATACACGAGACTCTGTGGAGAAAGAAATCATTGAGGCGAATCGCTCTCGGATGATGTGGGCCGATCAATATTTGGACGAGCTCATTCAACAGATGGACATTCTCTTCTATACACTTCAGATCAATGATGAATTGATGACAGGTCTGAATGACATTGATAGCACGGATATTGCAACGCTGACCTCCGTTTTCTATGCTAATTCTCGTAAAGTCGACAACTTGACTCTCTATATGCACGCGAATGAGCGAGCTTTCTCCGTTAATTTTGCCAATAGCGGCATCATATCCTTGCTTGATATTACCAATGGTCCATGGAGCAGAATGCTTAAATCGCCGATTAATATGTATTTCGAACAATTCGGAAATCGGATCTATGCCTTTCATAGTATTAACCGATTCCCAGATAAAGAGCTGCAAGGTGGTATATCCGTACTGATTAATCTTAAGGTTTGGGAAGAAGTAAGCGAGATTCTGCAATCGGAAGCGGAAAGTTCGGTTTTCCTCATCAATGATGAAGGGGAGCTGTTATCCGGATCCACCGCCACAGAGCAATCTAGTGAAATACAAGAGCAGCTATTGCGTGTAGATTCATTGGATTCGGAGCTGAAGTTTCTTAGAACAGACCATTATTTTTACTTTATGAAAAAGGTAGATGACGGACAATTGACCGTCGTGAAGGCGATTCCTACGGAAACCATTACACAGAGTGCACGAACAACGATCACCGCAGGTATATTGACAGGAAGCATATTTGCCTTTGTCTCTATCCTCTTATCTATCTTAGTATCGCTGTGAATTAGCAGACCGATTGTGAGTCTCGCTAGGACGATGAGGAATACGCATATTCATAACTTCGAGATGAAATCGATTCAGAGTAATGATGAGATTGGGATGCTGGAGCGTGGCTACAATTCGATGATGCAACGCATTAAGGGATTAATCGAAGAGGAGTATCAGCGGGAAATCGAAGTGAAGAATGCGCAGCTCATGGCGCTGCAAGCGCAGATTAATCCTCACTTTCTGAATAATACGCTTCATCTCATAGGTGGGATGGCGCTATCGAAGGACGCACCGGAAATTTATCAGATTACCCGTGTGATTGGGGATTTATTACGTTACTCGATTAGCACCGACGGTGATATGGTTTCCATAGAAGATGAGCTTAAGCATGTGCAGAATTATATATTCATTCAAGAGCAGCGATTCGTCGGTCGTTGTAAGGTTGACGTAGTGATCGATGAGTCCGCACGCAGCAGCAGACTTCCTAAATTTACATTACAGCCCATGGTGGAGAACGCATTCGAGCATGGTCTTCAACGTAAGCTGGGAA
This sequence comes from Paenibacillaceae bacterium, assembly GCA_040880185.1. Lineage (GTDB taxonomy): Bacteria > Bacillota > Bacilli > Paenibacillales > UBA4045 > UBA4045. The sequence goes on along the minus strand of JBBDIY010000003.1, from coordinate 8,374 downwards.
CATGGAAAATCGAGGTCCGAATCAAGCGGATTGGTGAGCGAATCGCCCTTATGATCAAGGATGAAGGTGTAGGGCTAAGCGAGCATCGTCTTCATGAGCTGCGTACTGAACTCAGAGGCGAGCAGAAGATCAGACTGGATAAAGATGAATCTAGGAAGAGAAGGGGAATCGGGCTTCGGAATGTCGATGCAAGGCTAAAGCTGCAATTCGGTGAACGTTATGGGGTTCGGTTGTACAGTAGAGCAAGAGTAGGCACCTTGATCGTTATGATGATCCCTGTAACAAGAACGGAGGTTGACCAGCATGATGCATAAGGTGTTGATAATCGATGATGAGCCTTGGTCCAGACAAGTGATCAGAGCGCTCGGATTGTGGGAATCGCTGGAGCTTAAGGTAGTTGGTGAGGCTGAGGATGGAACAGCAGCGCTCCAGCTTATTGAGGAGCTTCAACCCCATATTGTAGTGACAGATATGCGCATGCCTGGTGTTGATGGAGTTGAACTGCTGCAGGCGCTCAGTGAACGATTTCCGCTTCTCAAAATTATTGTTATGAGTGGGTATGATGATTTTGTATACATGAAGCAGGCCATCCAATCTCGAGCGGCCGATTATTTGCTGAAGCCGATCAATCCAGAAGATCTGAATGCTGCCTTGGCAAAATGTATTCGGGAGCTAGAGGATACCGAAGCAATCCTCAACACATCATGGAGGACACCACTCGCATTCGCGGATACCCATGTATTAGATCAATATCATGATTACCGTGAGCAGGTATTCGGTTATTTATTAGAGCTGAATATACAAGCGGTTCAACATATATTCGAGAAGCTTGGTCCATTTCTTGAAAGCATGCTCTTGCATTCGCATGATAGGAATATACTGGTCAAATTCGGTCATGATTTTATACTCATGCTAGAGGAATTCGTAGCTGAGAATGAGATTGGCTTTGAGCACATATGGAGTGAAGGGAATCGCGATTCATTAATGACTGCTCGGTGGCAGTCGGTTTCGGAAGCGATTGGTGATATTAGCCAATTCTATGGGGATGCTATCAAGGCTATGGTGCAAATCCGTAAGGATAGAAAGCATCTTGATCTTAATGAGGTGAAGGCTCATATTGACCATTATTATCAAGATCCGATATCGTTAGAGACGATTGCACAACACTTCTTCATTAGCAAGGAGCATCTCAGTCGAAGCTTCAAAGTATTCACAGGTGAGAATATGTCGGATTATATGATCCGCAAACGGATGGAGAAGGCAAAGGGGCTAATCGTGGAGCAAGGGCTTGCGATCAAGCATGTAGCGCAGATGACAGGATATGCGGATATTGCTTATTTTTACAGAGTGTTCAAGAAGTACTACGGATTTACACCGGGACAGCTAAGAAAAGATGATTAATTGTTGGTCGATATCAATATAGTACAATAACGGTTGCTAATATACTGGAATGCCTGAGGACCGTTGCCGCCCCTATACTAAGAGAGTAAACAAATAATTTGCACCAGATAACTCTGGGCTGCAAATCAATATTCCTGTTAGTCACCAATATCTGATTTACGAAGAGGGGGATCATCCATGAAGAAAGCGCTTATTCTAAGTATGGTTGTCGCATTGTTAGTTTTCCTAGCTGCAGGATGTGGATCCAACAACAACAACAAGACGAGCAATGAGATAACGAATGAACCAGCGGTGAACAACACGAATGAAGTGAAAGCGGATACACCAGCAGAGAAAGTCGAACTTAAGGTGTTCATGAGCTTTCCACGATTTAAGGATCAATTCGAAGCTTACTTCGAGAAATTTAAGGTTAAGGAATTAGCAGATAAGAACATTGACGTTACGATCAATCTGGAGATGCCAAATCCGGATCAGGCGAAGCAAATTTTACAAGCTCGTCTTGCTACCAATGATGCACCAGATGTATTCACCTTACATGCGATCGCAGACATTCCAACTTACTACAAAGCCGGCTATCTGGAAGATCTCTCGAGCGAGCCTTTTGTAAGTAAAGTATACGAAAGTGTTAGGAAGACAGTTACTTACGAGGATAAAGTCGTAGCCCTGCCTTTAGAGAGCTTATCGTGGGGATACCTGTATAACAAGAAAATTTTCAGTGACTTAGGGTTAACACCGCCCCTTACTCTAGATGACATGCAAGCTACGATTGATAAGCTGAATACAGCTAATATCAAACCTTTCAATCTGGCCTTCCAGGAATCATGGATTCCACAGCTGATGATGGCACTTTCGCTTGGAGGAACGGTCTCATCTGCCCATCCCGATTGGATCGAGAAGATGAATAAGGGTGAAAGCTCTTATGCAGAAGTGAAGGATGTATTCAATATTATTGATATGATCATGGCTAACGGTACAGAGAAGCCTTTTGAAGTCGGTAATGAAGCGGGTTCCACTGAATTTGCGAATGGTAAAGCCGCGATGTGGGTTCAAGGACCTTGGCAAGCTGAGACGATTCTGAAGGTTAATCCAGCCATGGAATTTGGTGTAGCACCACTGCCTGTTAGCAACGATCCTGCTGGCGCAATGATCAATCTGGCGACCTCTACCTCACTTGCAGTTTCTCCTTCAAGCGAGAACAAAGAAGTAGCACTCGATCTGGTGAATTTTATCTTAGATGATATAGAATCCGCTGCTCTGTTCGAGGAATTGAAGTTTAATCCAGTTGCAACGATGCACACGTATGAAACATTCCCATGGATTAAAGAAGCTAGTGCTTATGTTGCTGAGGGTAAAGCTTATCTTGATCTATCCTTACCTAATGGTGTAACAGATGAGACAGCGAAGATGCTGCAAAGCTATTATGCCAAGGATGTATCAAAAGAAGAAGTAATCGCGGCTCTCGACAAAACATGGGCAGCTGCTGTAAAAATCCAACAATAAGAGCATATCTGGTCGACCGGGAGTGAATCTATATGGGTATGTCAGGGAAAACGAAACAAACGGTCGCCCTGTTAGCCTTCGTATTACCTGCCCTGTTATTCTACGCTATATTCCTGCTTGCCCCTGCATTCGGGGGCATATGGTATAGCTTAACAGATTGGAATGGACTGAATCCCACCTCTCGTATGGTGGGATTCGCCAATTATGTCGAAGCGCTGACAGAGGATCCCGTCTTTATCGATTCAATCTGGTTTACGCTGAAATATGTCATAGTTATGGTTGTCGCACAGAATATAATCGCAGCACTTCTAGCGGTGCTCGTGGAATCAAGGGGTAGGAGTAAAGTATGGTTTCGTACCATCTTCTTCATGCCCAATATGATCAGTTTAATTATCGGTGGATTTATGTGGTTATTCATCTTTACGAAAGTACTGTCCTACATCGCAGAGCATTCCATGTTCGGCTTTCTTGATCATTCTTGGATTGGAGATCCCAAATTTTCCTTCTATGCAATCGTGATTTTGTCTCTCTGGGGCGGGGTTGGCTACTTGATGATCATCTATATTGCGGCACTTCAGGGAGTTCCCCAACAGCTGAAGGAAGCAGCATCGATCGATGGTGCCAATGCGATTCAAGTGTTCCGTCATGTTGTATTACCGATGATTTATCCGGCCATTACGATTGGGATATTCCTTACGCTTAATTCCTCCTTCAAGGTGTATGATGCAGTCTACGCGTTGACTGGTGGTGGACCTGGCAGGGCCACTCAGGTTATTGCGCTTAATATTGTTGAAGAAGCCTTTAGCTTTAACAACCGATATGGGTATGCCAGCGCTAAGGCAATGATCCTATTCTTGATCGTCTTCCTTATCACGCTTGTTCAGTTGTGGATCATGAAGAAAAGGGAGGTTGAGGTATGATGGATGCGCATATTGCGGGTAAACATATGGGGAATATTGGACGGATGACAGGTTCGGCCTTTATTTTCCTCATTCTGCTGCTAGCTGGTGTCATTACGCTCTTCCCGATCTATATGGGGGTGTTGAATTCTCTGAAGACAGAAGGAGATATGCTGAATCATATTCTCTCTATCCCCACTCATCTGGAATTCGGTAATTATTCGGATGCCTTCGAGAAAACCAACTTTCTGCGCAGCTTATGGAATACATTAGTTGTGGTGATTGTTGGCTTAGGAGGCATTATAGTATTCGGTTCTATGGCAGGCTATAAATTATCTCGTACGCGTGGGAAGCTAAGCAGTTTTCTATTCGGTGTCTTCGTGATGTCGGTCCTCATTCCATTCCATTCGATCATGATCACATTAGTGAAAATATCAAAAGATTTAGCCGTCCAAGGCTCGACTGTAGGTCTGGGTTTGATATATATCGGCTTAGGTGTTTCACTTGCGATATTCCTCTATCATGGGTTTGTGAAATCCATACCCCGGGATCTTGATGAGGCTGCTGTGATGGATGGTTGTGGTGAATTTCGTTTATACTTAGTCGTTATTCTTCCACTACTGCTTCCTGTCACGGCTACGATTGCGATATTAAATGCATTATGGATGTGGAATGATTTTCTGTTACCGTTACTTATGCTAACGAACTCCGATTATTATACATTGCTATTATCGACCAATATGCTATTCGGTGAGTACAACAATGATTGGGCGGCTATTCTGTCCTCTCTAGTGCTGGCTATGCTGCCTGTAATTATCCTCTATTTGCTGTTACAAAAGTATATTCTGAATGGAATCGCCGAAGGTGCGGTTAAAGGTTAAGAAGGAGCGCTTTCTCGATAAGGATCGACTTTCAATTAAAATTTCCAGAAGGAGATGGAGTCACCCTTGCATACGCATATAGGTCATGAGGTAAGTGGATTTATTAAGGCTGAAGGGAAATATGTGGTTAATGGGGATGGACGAAGGTTCGTGCTTCGTGGTGTTGGGTTTGGCAGCTGGCTGCTGCCTGAAGGATATATGTGGCGTATGCCCGAGCAAGGAGATCGACCTCGCCGAATTGAACGAATGATTAAAGATTTAATTGGCGAGGAGAGAGCAGAGCAGTTCTGGCACATCTATTATGAACGTTACATTACCGAAGCCGATATTCGACAGATCGCCGCTGAAGGATTTAATTCTGTTCGTGTACCTATTAATGCTAGATTTCTTATAGAAGATGGTATGCCGGCTCGTTATAACCAGCTTCATCTACAGCTGATCGATCAAGTGATCAATTGGTGCCGTACACATCAGCTGTATGTCATCCTGGATTTACATGGGGCACCTGGTGGACAAACGGGAACGAATATCGATGATTCGGAGTTTGATCGGCCCGATTTATTCACAAGTCAGTGGAATAAAGACCTAACCATCGACATCTGGCGAATGCTGGCTAAGCGATATAAAGACGAATGGATTGTTGCGGGCTATGATCTGTTGAACGAGCCTCTGCCTGATTGGTTCTCAGCTTACTATGACCAAGTGATGCCGCTCTATCGCGATATTGTGAAGGCTATTCGTGAGGTGGACAGCCGTCATATGATCATCCTTGAGGGCGTTCACTGGTCAACGGACTGGTCCATATTCGATGAGATGATTGATGACAATCTGATGCTGCAATTTCACAAGTATTGGAACAATCCCGATACGGAGAGTATTCAGCTTTACTTGGACAAGAGAGAGGAATGGAACGTTCCGATCTTCATGGGTGAGGGTGGCGAGAATAACAAGAATTGGTATACAGGTGCGTTCCGGATGTTCGATGATCATGACATCTCATGGAATTTCTGGACTTGGAAGAAGATGGACACGAATAATTCGCCTTGTTCGATTAACAAACCTACTCAATGGCATTTACTTGTTGAATATTTAGAAGGTGGAGCTAGGCCGGATGTAGCGAAGGCAGAAGAGATTTTGTGGGAGTACTTGGGCAGCCTTCCATTCGATAAGTGTGTGTATCGTCCTGCAGTTTCGCACGCTCTTCTCCGTACAGCTCCGGTCCGGATTCCTGCCATATTCTACGGATATCGGGGAGCTGGAGTTAGCTTCGGAATCTCGGAGCGTACGGATCGAAACGTTGGATTTCGAGTGAACGATGGTACGGACATTGGGTTTATCGAAAGCTCGCGGACAATAGCGAATTTCCAACATGGTGGTGGAGAGGAATGGCAGCAAGATGAGCGGTTATATATCCAATTAGCTGCAGAGGATTGGCTCGCCTATGAGTTTGTGGTCGGGTATCCTGCTCCTTCTTCACTCTATTATCTGGATTTGCGTATGTGTGCCGCGGAAGTGGAGGGAAGCATTAGTATATTATTGAATGGTACAACAGTTGGAGCTGTAGAAATGGATGGTCCATCATGGAACACGATCCGTCTGGAGAGTAAGCTTATACTTCGACCAGGACAGCAGCATATCGTATTGAAGGCTGAAGAAAATCCGATCCGAATTGAATGGTTGGAAGTAACTGTAGTATAATAACATATATTGTGCTATTCGAAAGGGACTTGTCAACAATGGATCAAGTGTTGGTACAACTGGACGATATTCATAAATCGTATCATTGGCGCTTGGTATTAGACGACATACAATTGACCTTATAAAGATTACGAATTCTCCTCAATATCGATATCGTTCACACTTGTGATGATCAGATTGAGGCGCTTTGATAAATCAACCTCATACAACTGTGTTAATTCATTCCCTTCGGCGTCCTGCAGAATACGGATGATCGGCCGCTGTGGGGATGATGAATTGAGGTCGACAACCACACCGGTCTCCTTCGTATTCAGAGTTACCGTAACACCAAGCGGGTAGATGGCAATGTGATTGCGAAAGAATTCGATCTTCGCTTTATCGTATAACGTCCCCGAACCAGTATATAGAACTTCCAGTGCTTGATGCGGAAGCATGGCCGAGCGGTACGTACGAGCTGATGTCATTGCATCATAGGAATCGGTAATTCCGATCCAGCGGGAATACTCATGGATTTCTTCACCCTTAATCCCGCGTGGATAACCGCTGCCATCGATTCGCTCATGATGCTGATATGCACAATGTGCTGCGAGCAGCGGAATATTAGGTTCTTCCTTTAGAATTTGAAATCCGAGCTCAGCGTGCTTCTGGATCGTTGTGAACTCCTCATCCGTCAACTTCCCCGGCTTCGCTAATATCTCTTGAGGTACCAATGCTTTGCCGATATCATGTAACAAAGAGCCCAAGCCTAAAGTCATAAGTTCGTCCCGATCGTAACCATAAGCCATACCAAGCATCGTCGTATAGATGCACACGTTCAAGGAATGCTGATATAAATAATGGTCCACTATAGACAGATTAGTCAACATAATCATAGCATCACCGTGACTACTTAAATCATCGATGATCATCGACATGATATCGCGGAACGGTTTGTCCAAAAAGGGTGTGTTGACCGCTTTCTTCTTACCAGAATCAGCCATCAGTCTGCGGAAATTCGAGCGGATTTCTGGGATTGCCTTCGCACGGGTACTGTCCGTAATCGGATCGCGAATAATAATATCATCGGTTCTGCTATCAAGTACATAGATCAGATCAATTCCGAGATTGGCCAGTCGGTTTATAATTCCCTGAGATAATTCGAAATTTTCATTGAGTAGGATAAGTCCATCTTCATTGTATATTCTCTTTCCTAGCTTCATCCCAGGCTTGCATTTATGTATGGGTACTAATCGCATATAAAGCCCCCTGTTACTGACTATTTGCTTATATACCCATTTTACCACAATAAAGAAATTAGGATAACAACGCCTGAGCAATTTCAATCAAAATTTCTTCTGACAAGCTGCTTTTTATGGAAAATTGAAAATTTGCATTGCTCCAGACTAGCAGATTTGAACCGTCTTTAAAGAAAAGCAATGTGCCTTTTTGACCATGAATCATAATTTCCTTCATCACAGTGTCCTCATTATCGAAGATGGATGAAGCACTAATCTTGCTTTCCAACATGATTTCTCTGATCGACAATGTTGAATGTCCACTATCATATAAAAGTTCTATATCCGTGCTTTTTGTTTCGCCTGATAATAATACATTGACATGGCTTAATGTATATTCATCTGGAATGGATTTGGGAACAAGGATATTAAATTTCGTCACTGTTTGAGCATCCTGCAGCGTCATTTTATTCTGGATGATCTTGATGTCTGTCGCTGGTTCAGACTCGATTGAGTGGGGACCATCACCGCTTACGATGGGCTCGCGCTGTTCTTCATTGGAGAATATTAAATTCGTAATCGTCCCTTGAACCGTTAATATATATTTGGAAAACCAATCAAAAGCATAGCCATCTTTAGTATTAGATAAGGAAGCAAACAGTAGGATAATAACCACACACGCAGCAAAGCTGATCTTTCGCAGTCGTCGTTGAGTAAGTTTTGATTTATATACTCGGCGAAAATGTTTTATAACCTAATGCAAAGCCGATCAATAGTAATT
>JBBDIY010000002.1:0-54452 GCA_040880185.1 Paenibacillaceae bacterium | reverse complement strand
CGCACGAGTCGTTCATTGAGGGGCTGACCTCGTAAGAGGCCGGCCTACTCTATCACATAATAGACGTTGGACTTAAACTGCATAATAAATCCATATATACTTCCATAATTATGTCGAGTATAATATAAAATACGACACGAATCGATTTAATCCCAGCGTGAAGGGGTTGCCTACTTGAAAGCAGAATATATTAATCCTTTTCTAGAATCGGCTAGCATTGTGCTTGAGCAAATTGCCAATATTAAAGCCGTTCCTGGTGAGTTAAGTATTAAAGATATTAAATTTGTAGAGAAGTATATTTGGATCCAAATCGGAATGACCGGACAGATGGAAGGCGACATTGTCTTTGGCTTGCATGAAGTTGTTGCTCTTAAGCTTGTTTCAGCGATGATGGGTGGTTATGCCATTGCGGAGATGGATGAGATGGGCCAAAGTGCAATTTCTGAATTAGGTAACATGATCAGTGGCAATGCGAGTACGATTTTATACAATCAAGGTGTAAGGGTCGATATCACGCCACCCAAGGTTGTGCAATTCGCCGCGGCGGCGGGCTTCCATGCTAAGAAGGCACTAACCATACCATTGATTATGGATGGTATTGGTGAGCTGGATATTCAAGTGATTATTACATAAGCTAGTATATAATGGGACGGTCGGCTGTAATAAGTCGGCCTTTTTCTTTGTAATAGGGTAGGAGGGAGCGTTACTCTGAATACGTATAAGGATACAATCATTGTAATCACTGGAGCATCAGGAGGTATCGGTGCTGAGGTTGCATGTCTAGTTGCGGAGCGGGGGGCTATCCCGATTCTACTTGCCCGTCGAACGGACAAGCTTGCAGAGGTTGGGGCACGTATTGCTGGTGAGAAGGGTTTGTTCACCGTTGATGTGACGAACAACGAACAAGTAGCAGTGGTGATCGAGCAGATTATAGAGAAATATGGGAAAATCGATGTGTGGATTAACAATGCTGGATTTGGGTTGTTCGAGAATGTTCAGGATATGTCGATGGATCGGTTTGAACAGCTGATGGAGGTCAATTATTATGCAGTCGTGCGTTGCACGAAAGCTGTTCTCCCTCATATGCTTCGAGCGAAACGAGGGCATATTATTAATGTAGCATCAGTTGCGGGTAAGATCGGAACACCTAAGGGTGCAGGCTACAGTGCTAGCAAACATGCGGTATTAGGCTTCACGAATAGTATAAGAGGCGAGCTGGCGAGTTCAGGAATCAAAGTATCTTCTTTAAATCCAGGACCAGTCGACACACCCTTCTTCGAAATTTCTGATCCGCAGGGATATTATAAGAACAAAATCAAACGGTATCTATTACAGCCAAATACCGTTGCACATGCCATGTTACGTCTCATAGAAACCGGTAAAGCAGATATTACTCTTCCACTCTCTGCGGCTTTGGGGGCCAAGCTATTACAGTTATTTCCGAATTTGCTAGCTGGTATTGCCGGGAAACTGTTAAACAAGAAGTAGATATGGAATACTGAAAAGAGATTTCTCGATACGGATCGACTTCCAATTAAACTCCCTTGTTACTCGATACGGATCGACTTCCAATTAAACTCCCTTGTTAGTCACGACAGTTTAATTTCCAGAGTTAGTCACGACAGTTTAATTTCCAGAAAGAGGTGCTTCAATGAGCGAGAACCAGCAAACAGACAGTGAGATCCAGCAAACAGATAAGAGCTTTATAGGATTAGGAATCGGTTCTCCTTATCTAGAACGATTATTAGAGCGGGGGTTGAAGAATCCGGTACCCGTGCAGAACAATGCTATTCCTGTAATTAATGATGGACAAGATGTTATTGTACATTCTGCTACAGGCACGGGTAAGACGCTTGCCTATTTATTACCACTCTTACAGAAGCTCGATTCAAGTGTGAAGGATTTGCAATTTCTAATCATCGTTCCTACCCAAGAATTAGCGATGCAGATTGTGCGGGAAATCGAGTGGTTAGCAGGTCGAGAAGCTGTAGCGGCCTTAATTGGTGGAGCAGCAGTAACAAGACAGATTGATAAGCTGAAGAGCCATCCGCCCTTCGTGGTTGGGACACCAGGTCGTCTGAATGAATTAATGAATACGAAAAAACTGAAGCTTCATCAGGTTCGATCAGTCGTCATTGATGAGGTGGACCAAGTATTCTCGCTAGGAGCCAAGGGTGAGGTAGAGTCGCTTCTACGTAATGTACCGAAGGAACGTCAATTAATATTCGTCACAGCGACATTGACTAGTCTGGTGAACGAATGTGCTGAAAGATGGATGAAAGAGCCTCAAACGATCAAAGGTCAATCCTTATCGGAGGCGACTATAGCAGTAGATCATCATTATATCGTCTGTCAGCATCGAGATAAGATTGATATGGTTCGACGTTTGATTCGGACTGTGCGACCTACATCTGCATTGATCTTCGTTAATGATACAGAGGTAATTGGAGCCTTACAGGCGAAGCTCACCTACGCCAATCTCGCAGTTGAATCTCTATATAGTGAAGCAGGCAAGCAGGACCGAGCTTCTGTCATGCAGAGATTCTCCTCTGGTCGATTACAACTATTGATCGCCACGGATATCGCAGCGAGAGGCATTGATGTGGAAAGCATTAGTCATGTCATCAACTTCGACCCACCTTCTGATGCAGGGAAGTATGTCCATCGATCAGGTAGGACAGGTCGAATGGGGAGAAGTGGGACGATCATTACCTTGGTAACGGCCAATGAGAAATATCTGATAGGCAAGTTCGCGACTAAATTGGGAATACTTTTCTCTGAGAAGACACTAGCCTATGGCGAATTGAGAGAAGCCGAGCAGGATGTGAAGAGGAAGCCGAGAGGATCAGGGACCTCGAGGGGATCGGTAGCGGGCAACACGAGTACAGCAGCAGATTCGAGAGGCGCGAGAGCAGGTTCAAAAGGAGATGCTGTTGCGAAATCTAATTCAATTGCTCAGGAAACAGATGGTGATGCTACAGTTAGCCGGAATAACGATTCTCAAGAGCAGAACAACAGGTCGAATTCGAGTGGGGCTAACTTCCATTCCCCAATAATGCCTGCACAGCAATCCCCGCGATTACCGAAATCGAAGAAGCGTGGACGCGACTCCAAGAATAAGGGTGCGCCTCGCTGGTTGAAGGATAAAGACCAGAAAAACACATAGTTATCTCATACAAAAAAATCGCCCATCTGCTAAGACTAAGATGTGCGATTTTTTTCGAGATGGGGCTGCCCCGAACTACCATGGGCTATCGACCATACCAAATGAATCCACAATGGTTTACAAACACGAAAATCGTACAGAAAACGACAATTTCCATATAATGCAAAATGGTACTTATGAACTATTGTCCCATCTTAAAGTACGACATATAATGAAAAAATGTTAGAAATAAATGGAAAAATTATAAATTTCCGAAGAAGATGCTACCTACTCTCCGTGGTGGAGAGTTTCGTGACTGCATCGTTCAAAATTTAGGACCAGGCGCTTTTCGTTTGGTTCAATTACAGACGCTACGCAAAGAACAGGAGATAGGGTTATATGGAGGCAAAGGTCATTCGTTTTTATCGTTTCGGTGAACCAGGCGAGGTTTTGCGTTTAGAAAAGAAAGAATTGCTTTTGCCGGGTCCTAGTGAAATTTCCGTTAGAATGCTGGCCCGGCCGATTAATCCATCGGATTTGATTCCAATTCGAGGCGCATATTCCCATCGAACCACTCTGCCGGCAGTTCCAGGTTACGAGGGCGTTGGTATTGTGGAAGCAATAGGTTCAAAGGTTCCAAAGATGATGTTGGGTAAGCGTGTATTGCCTCTTCAGGGTGAAGGTACCTGGCAGGATTATGTAACAACTTCCGCGAAACTTGCGATTCCTATACCAGAAGGGGTGGATGATGAAATCGCATGCCAACTTTACATTAACCCTATCACAGCCTGGTTAATTTGTAGCAATACTCTCCGATTAACACACGGGGATGTGTTAATCGTGAATGCGAGCGGTTCCGCCATCGGAAGAATTTTTGCGCAATTATCGAATGTTTTCGGATATCAAATGATTGCGCTCACACGGAACGATCGTCATACATCCGAATTGTATGGTCTGGGAGCAACTTATGTTCTTAATACAACGAAAAAATCAATACAGGATCAAATATTAGATATAACGAAAGGGAAAGGTGTCACCGCTGCAATTGACAGCATCGGAGGCACCGAAGGAAGGGGATTAGTAGATTACGTAAAGCCAGGTGGAACCGTATTGAGCATTGGCCTGCTTTCAGGTATTCCGATCATGTGGCATGAAGCGATTCGAGGTACCCATGTTAGCGCTAGACCCTTCTGGCTCCGTCAGTGGATACGGAATTCGTCACAGGAAGAATGGGAATCTGTTTTTGAACAAGTGGTACAACTCGTCCAAGAGAAAAAGCTATCTATGATGAAAATAGGAGCAAAATTTGAATTGAGTGATGTAAGGAGTGCGATTGATGCCGTGGAATCAGGAATTCAAGGAAAAGTTCTCTTAGTAACTTGAGTCTTGTAGAAATCTTGCGGTAGACAATTATAACCATAAAATACCTTCTGCTCATAAAAAACTATAAAAAAATAGTTTATTGACATAAATCATAATATATGTAACTATTTGACTAGTTAGTTTTTTAATATGATAGGGGGGTTTTTATGAAGATTAAGGATATGATGTATGCATCGTTATTCGCCGCAGTCATGGCAGTTCTAGGCTTACTGCCTCCCATTCCGCTCCCGTTCATCCCGGTACCCATTACGGCCCAAACCTTGGGAGTCATGTTAGCCGGCTGTATTTTGGGAGCTAGACTGGGAGGACTAAGTCTCTTAATCTTTGTAATTTTAGTTGGCGTAGGAGCGCCCCTATTGTCAGGGGGAAGAGGCGGCCTTTCCGTATTGGCCGGGCCTACGGGAGGGTATATTCTAAGTTGGCCGATAGCCGCATTTGTTATCGGGTATTTAGTTCAACGCATATCGGCGGGTATTAACCTTTGGAAACTTATCCTTATTAATGCAGTTGGCGGAATTCTGATTGTTTACGCCATAGGGATCCCGTTCTTGTCCATTATTACGGATGTACCAATTTTGAAAGCCGCACTTGGCAATCTTGCCTTTATTCCGGGCGATTTGCTTAAGGCAGTGATTGCTTCTCTAATTTCTATTAGAATACTTAAGGTGAATCCTTCCATGCTTCAAAATGCAAGTATTCACTCAAATAGAGCATAAACTCCAGCAATTTGCGAATGAATAAATCACATCTTTGCCCTGTAATGGTATCTACTTCTGCACAGTCTGCTCGGGCATACATCAAAGGAGATCATTCTTGTGATTCAATTTTCAGGCGTTTCGTTTCGCTATTCGAATCGCGATACAATTATAAACGAGATTTCATTTCAAATAACTCCGGGGGAATACTTGGGGATTGTGGGAACCAACGGGATTGGAAAGTCAACGATAGCTATGCTGATGAACGGATTGCTGTTGCCTACAGAAGGTATTGTCCAATATAAAGACTATTGTACCGGCAACGAACACGAAGTTGGGATCATTCGTAAAAAAATCGGCATGATTTTCCAGAATCCGGAGAATCAGATTGTCGCCAGTACCCTTTTTGAAGATATTGCCTTTGGTCTGCAGAACGTCTGTTATCCAACTGATAAAATATCTGATAGGGTCATGGAAGCATTGCAGCATGTGGGAATGCAGGATTATCGGGACACAGACGTCAACTCCCTTTCGGGCGGACAAAAACAGAGGGTAGCCATAGCCAGCATTCTAGCAATGGAACCGGAGGTTATTATTTTTGACGAATCTACTTCTATGCTGGATCCGGAAGGCAAAGACCAAATTCTAAAACTTATGAGAGAATTAAATCAACAGGGGATTACTATTATTTCGATCACCCACGATATGGAGGAATTAATAGAGACATCCCGGATCCTCGTGCTTGATCAAGGCAAAATTCGATACGACGGAACGCTTGAGATGCTGTTCGAAGACGAATATCTGCGCATTCAGGGGATTGCCACCCCCTTTATCGTTGAAGCGAGGGATGCGCTGATCGATAGGAGGATGCCAATACCCCGATCCATATTTTCTATGGAAGATTTGGTGGATTATTTATGGAAATTACCTTGAAAGACGTATTTTTTTCCTATAACCCCGGGACACCGCTGCAGAACGATGTCTTGCGAGGAATTACCCTGACGTTGGGAAGTAATAAAATGATTGCCGTAGTAGGACGGACCGGTTCGGGCAAATCTACCTTCGTGCAACATTTAAACGGTTTATTACAACCTACGCTTGGAACGATTCATGTTGGAGAGACAAGGATCACGCATGATTGCAAAAAAACGCCAATCCTTCACGACAGAGTAGGAATTGTATTTCAGTTTCCGGAGCACCAATTATTCGAGGATACGGTTTTAAAGGATATATCATTCGGACCGCGGAATTTGGGGTGGTCGGCAGAGCTAATCAGGAGCAAGTCGTTAGAGGCGATGGGACTGGTCGGTCTGGAGGAATCCTTTTGCGATAGGTCTCCATTTGAACTTAGCGGAGGGGAGAAGAGAAGGGCTGCGATCGCGGGCGTATTGGTGATGGACCCAACTGTACTTATCCTGGATGAGCCTACGGTGGGACTTGATTCTTCAGGGAAAAATTCAATGATGAAATTATTTCATGATTGGCAAAAGGAAAAGAAACGAACGGTCATAATGGTAACTCACGATATGGAAATATTAGCCGAATATGCCGAAGAAATAATTGTTTTCGAGGGTGGTAAAGTAAAATTAGTAACGGAACCACTGACGCTATTCACTGAATATAGAAGCGAGTTGAATTCATTGGGATTGAAACTTCCATTGGCGCATCAACTTGTCGAAAAATTAAACACGAAACTCAGTAAACCGATTGAACTGAAATCGGTTAAGAAGGGCTTGGTTTTTCAGCAAATTGCCGATTATTTCATACGAAGGGATTTAAATTAATGAGTTTATCCAATCAATTTATCATAGGTCAATATATTGACAAGAATTCTATCATTCATCGATTGGATCCAAGAACAAAACTAATTATCGTGTTTATATTTATGCTTTCAACAATGTTTCTTACCAATTTGATATCGTATGCGCTCCCCGTTCTTTTAGTCTCAAGCACTATTTTTGTTTCGCAAATTCCTTCTTCCTATATTGTGAAGGGGTTAAAGCCTGTATGGTTGATCGTAATCGCTACTTCGATTTTTCACATCTTCTTAACGCAGGGGAATCATCTGTTAATCAGAGTGGGTTCGATCTTTATATACGAAGAAGGGGTGATAAAAGCAATAACGATCACATTGAGAATCATATTATTATTAGTGACTGCATCCTTATTGACATTAACAACAAAATTAACCGATTTAACAAATGGGATTGAGACCCTGCTCGCACCATTAAAGAAAATAGGTGTCCCCACACAGGAAATTGCGATGATGATTTCGCTGACTATCCGCTTTATCCCTATCCTGATGCATGAGACCGAGAAAATTATGAAAGCGCAAAGAGCAAGAGGTGTAAATTTCTCTTCCGGCAACTTTATTAAACGTATTCTAAATTTTATTCCGATCATTGTACCGATCCTTATGTTATCGTTTCAGAAAGCTGAAAGCGTGTCACTAGCCGTCGAGGCTCGTGGCTATCGTCCTGGTATGGAAAGGACGCAGCTCAGGATATTAACGTTACAGGGGATCGACTATAAAGCACTACTGATTTCCGCATTTTGTTTCGCTGTGATTATCGCATTCAGAATGTGAGGCATATCGATGAGAATCTATCCATGCAGTTTACTGGAATTCCGTGAGTTAATCTCTGTTTCCCTCGGCAACAAGCCTGCAACTATGTGGTTTAAAAATGTTCAATTTTTAAACGTTTACACCGGGCAGGTTGAGCGAGGGAATATATACATTTCCGGAAATCGCATTGCTTACGTTGGAGATAAGGAATTCGCGGTGTCTCCAGACACTCAAATTGTGGAGATGGAGAATGACAATATACTCGTTCCCGGGTATATAGAACCTCATGCGCACCCTTGTCAAATGTATAATCCGTTTGCGTGGGGCGAATGCCTGCTTCGCAACGGTACTGTATTATCCATAAACGACAACTTATCTTTGCTAATGATGCTTGGTGAACACGACACATTCGAGTTCATCGGGGAATTGGAAAAGGAAAGCAGCCATATGTTCATGTGGTGGTGTAATTTCGATAACTTACAATTGACCGAGCGGAAAGCGCTTGAGAATTGGTTGCTTCATCCACTAGTCATTCAAGGAGGAGAGTTTACGGAGTGGTCAAAACTTCTTCATGGCGATGAAGAAATATTAGAGCGGCTGTATATGTTGAAGGGAATTCGCCATATGAGGGTTGAAGGGCATTTACCCGGGGTGTCATATGAAAAAATTAGTGGAATTGCTGCAGCCGGTATTGGGGCAGATCACGAGTCGCTTAATGCGGAAGATGTAATTAAAAGATTAAAACTAGGGATGTATGTGACCTTAAGATATTCCTCCATACGTCCGGATTTGCCGGAGATATTAAATGGTTTAGTCGGCGACCCCCGATTCAATTTAAGCAGAATCATGCTCACAAGCGATGGACCTTCACCTAATTTTGTTGAAGCGACAAGCTGCGCCAGCATGATAAAGATGTGTATGGAAGCGGGCATTTCCGCAGCAGACGCTTACAGGTTCGTCACCTTAAATCCGGCAACATACTATGGCTTGGATGAGGATCTAGGCGGCATAGCACCGGGAAAACTGGCTAGCTTCAACGTTCTTTCCTCACTGAATGATCCTAAACCTCTTCATGTGATGCAGAAGGGGGAATGGTTTGTATTCAACCAGCGGGAAGTGAAAGCAACTGTGGAAACAGAAATTTCCGCTTGGTTAAAAGAACGTTTTCCCTCCAAAAGAATAGCAATAGAACTTAAGCCGGAAATGATGGTTTGCCGGACTAACACCGGGATTGAACTTATTAATGACGTGATTACCAAACCATATGAGTTTTCCATTGATTCCAAGCTAGACGCCGATGAAAACTTTATTTCGTTGCTTGATTCCAAAGGGACCTGGGTGCTTCATACCCGTTTCAAGGGTTTTTCAACTGGGATTATTGCATTGGGAAGTACTTACAGCGCTTCAAATGACACGATACTAATAGGGAAAGATCAAATCGCTATGTGCGATTTGCTAAGAGAGCTTCACAATAAAGGTGAAGGAATTTTAGCTTATTTCGAAGATGGAGACGAGATATATATTCCCCTCCAGTTAAGCGGGACCATGAGTACAAGAAAAATGGAGGACATTGGCGGTGTCATGGAACGATTTACTCGGAAGATGCATGCCCAAGGTTATCGCTACAGAGATCCCGCTTATTCGCTACTGTTCTTAACCGCTTCACATTTGCCTAATATACGCATGTCAGGGAAAGGACTCTATTTGGTCAAAAACAATGAAATTATTTGCAGCCCTGTAATATTGAATTCGCACGGAGGTGAATAACATGTTGATAACGGATGCTGTCCAGTCGCAAGCAGCAAGAAATCCAGATAAAACCGCGATTTTTGATGATACTTGCCAGATTACATACAGGGAGCTTTATCACAGAATCAAAAAAGCGGCCAATTTCCTCCTCACTTATTATGAGAACGATTTCGATCCTGAAGCCACCATTACGATTGTCGGATTTTTGCTGAACAACAGAGTAGAGCTTATTGAATTCTTCTTAGCAGCGACAAAAATCGGGTTATGCTCTGCGATTTTTGACCCGAAGTGGAGCGACGTGAACATAGAAACGATCATTAATGAATGTAAGCTCAAGGTTCTTATCGTCGATACCGAATTACTTCCTCGACTTACAAACATTCCTGTTACGACGAAGGTTATAGCAATCAACACAAAAAATCCACTCGCTTCTTCCGCTAACACTAGCCATTCTGATGGATGCAACGAAGATGAACCCAAACGGGCTTCAACAAACGGGAGTTTGTTTTATATGGGTTATACCTCGGGCACAACCGGAAAACCGAAAGGGTTCCTGCGTTCTCAACAGTCTTGGATCGAAAGCTTTTCAATGGCACAGCAGGTTTTTTCACTTAATGAGGATAATCAAGTTATGGCTCCTGGGCCGTTAGTCCATTCTTTAACTCTTTACGCAGCCATTCAGACATTGTATTTCGGTGGAACCTTTCACCTTACCAGTAAATTCAAACGGGAACTTGCATTGGAATGGTTAGCGTCAAATCCGATCACTCACATTTATTTGGTTCCAACGATGTTTGAGGCAATTTATAACTCATCAATCTCGCGTCCGCTCGGATCCTGCGCACCGACAGTGCAGTCGTTGATTACGTCAGGGGATAAATGGACGCCGGAATCCAAACAAAAGGTAAAGCAGGTATTTGAAAACGCAGGTATTTTCGAATTCTATGGCGCTTCCGAATTAAGCTTTGTCACGGTACTCGATCCGGAAGGCAACAGTCAAAAACCGGATTCGATCGGCAAACCGTTTGCCGGTGTGGAGGTTTCGATCCGAAAGCAAGACGGGCAAGAGGCAAGCGAGGGAGAGATCGGACAGGTTTTTATTAAGAGTAAGATGATTTTCTCTGGTTATTATCACAATGAAGACGAAACCAGGCAGGTGCTTCAGGGAGAGTGGGCGACGGTAGGGGATCTGGCCATGAGAGACTCGGATGGGTTTCTTTATATGGTTGGAAGGAAAAAGAACATGATTATTAGCGGCGGATTAAACATATACCCAGAAGAAATTGAGAAGGTGTTATTAATGCTCGACCAAATCGAAGAGGCTGTGGTTGTCGGAGTGCCTGATTCGTATTGGGGGCAAAAAGTTGTGGCGCTTATCAAACTCAGAGATGGAGCCGTTCTGGATAACCAAGAAATAAAAGCGTTATGCCGCCGCCATCTTGCCAGTTATAAGTGTCCCAAGGAAATTATTCGGGTAGCTTCCTTCCCCTATACTACAAGCGGAAAGATTTCACGAACGAAAGTAAGCGAATTGATTTAAGGGAGGGTATGAAAAATGGTGATCCCTGTCATTGTATCGGCTAAACGAACAGCTATCGGCAAGTATGGGGGTATATTTAATGAGACTCCGCCCGAAATATTGGCAGCGGAGGTCATCAAGGCAATCTTGAAAGAAACGCTTGTTCATCCCGGTGATATCGATGATGTCATTTTGGGCAATGCGGTTGGACCTGGAGGGAATATAGCAAGACTTTCGGCTCTAAGCGCATTGCTTCCTATGGAAGTTCCTGGATTAACGGTTGATCGGCAATGCGGGTCGGGCTTGGAAGCAATTAATATTGCATCGCGGCTCATTCAGTCCGGTGCTGGTGAGATATATTTGGCAGGCGGTGTAGAAAGCACCAGCCGGGCACCGTGGAAAATTGAAAAGCCACTTTCTTTATATGGGAAGGAAGTCCCCAGAATCATGAACCGAGCAAGATTCTCCCCTGATTTTATCGGAGATCCGGATATGGGTACGGCCGCTAATAATGTTGCTGAAAAGTACGGGATCACAAGAATAGAACAAGATTTATATTCGCTTGATAGCCACAAAAAGGCGGTTGCATCGATCCACAGCGGGCGGTTTCGAAGTGAAATTGTGCCGATTTCCATTGTAGTGGACAGAGAATTGAAAGTAGTGGATACGGATGAATGTCCCCGCCCGAATACAACTATCGAAAAGCTATCAGCTTTACCACCCGTATTCGACAAGGACGGCACAGTAACATCAGGTAATTCTTGCCCTGTTAACGATGGGGCTTCCGTTGTCTTAATTATGTCTCTGGAAAAAGCAGTGTCATTACATATAAAACCAATTGTAAAATTTATAGATTCGGTAGTTTCCGGCGTAGACCCAAATTACCTAGGCATTGGACCGGTACCAGCGGTAAGTAAACTTCTAGACCGCAACCGCATTACCATTCAAGATATTGATATCGTGGAATTTAATGAGGCCTTCGCTTCCCAAGTGCTTGCTTCCCTTCGACAACTAAATATACCAGCCGATATCGTAAATGTCGGAGGAGGGGCAATTGCTCTTGGTCACCCATACGGGGCATCAGGAGCCATTCTCGTAACACGATTGTTCAGCGAAATGCTGCGAACGAATGCTTCAAGAGGAATCACTACTCTGGGCATTGGTGGCGGACTGGGTCTGGCTACATTATGGGAGAAATGTGAATAGGAGGATTGGCATTTGTTACTTGAAAATCAGGTTGCCGTCATTACGGGCTCAAGCCGGGGAATCGGTCGGGCGATTGCGATCAGAATGGCGCAAGAAGGCGCAAAGGTAGTTGTGAATGGAGTTCTCGAAAGTCGGGTTCGGGAAGTGGTTCAGGAAATCCGGAGTAACGACGGCACCGCGATTGGGGTTGCCAAATCGGTTGAGACAATGGATGGGGGGGGGATTGATCATTTCGGCAGCGCTGAAGGAGTACGGAAAGATCGATATCCTGGTGAATAACGCTGGTATTATTCGTGACAATATGGCGCACAAGTTACATGAAGAAGAGTGGGACCTTGTTTTAAACACACATTTAAAAGGAACGTATTCCTGCACGAGGTTGGCACTTCCAAGCATGAGGGCACGAAAGTCAGGCTGTATTATCAATATGACATCAATGGCCGGTTTGACCGGAACGATTGGACAACTTAATTACAGCGCTGCCAAAGCTGGAATTCTTGGAATGACATGGACGTTGGCTTTAGAGTTGAAAAACTATGGAATTAACGTGAACGCGATCTCACCGGCCGCATTGACCGATATGACAGCCAAGTATATCGAGAAAGCGAAGAATACCGCCGAGACTATAGGAGAAAGCTTCCCCGATTATTGGAAGGTCGGATCCCCTGAGGAAGTAGCGGAATTGGTTCTTGCATTATGCTTGCCGCAAAGCAGGGCGATTACCGGCACCATTTTCTCGGTCAACGGCGGCAATATCGGAGTGTGGGATCGGCCTAAGCATCATTTATTAGCCAGTCGTACCACTGCAAAATGGGATGCAACCGAAATATTCGATGAAGTTTTAGCGAACTGTAAACAAGATATGGATTAATTTTACAACGTATTCTATCGAAAATTTGGGGGTAATCTCCTTTGAAAAAACGTATTTTTATTGGCATGATGGCGGGAATGGGGAGGGTGAACCGGTGTTTGCCCATTGCCCTGAAGCTAAGAGAGATGGGGCATGAGGTTGCTTTTACCATTTGGGGAAATGCTGGAGAAGCAATGGAAAGGCTCGGTTTTGAATATATCCGAATACCGGAAATTCCCGATCCGAATGGACAAGCTTTTAACCCGAATTTTATAAATCTGAATCACTTCTTGTCGATAATGGGGTACTCCGACCCGGAATATATGAAAAACGAACTTGAGGCCAGATTGAAAGTTACGATCGGCTTCAAGCCGGATCTCGTTATTTCCGATTCTAGCATACCCGCGGCTTTTATCGCCAGAAAGCTGGGGGTTCCCCTCGTTTCTATTAATCAGTCCTGTTCACTCCCCGGCGGGATGCCGTTTATTTCTGATCAGGAAGGTATCAATAATGTTCCCGATATCGCTCAGATCCTGAATGAAACGCTGGTTTTACATGGTCTACGTAAGGTTGACAGTATCCTTTCCTTTCTAGCTGGTGATTTAGCAATCGTCCCCAGTATACCGGAATTTGATCCGGTAGATCCTGAAGCCGTTTCGATCCCTTTAGAGTATGTTGGTCCGATCGTTTGGAGGGATTCGAACGTATCGGGTATGCCGACACCTTGGTTGGCAAACCCGACGGTAAAGAGAAACCCTCGCGTCTTCGTTTACACAAGCAGACTAGTCGAGTGGGGGGTGGAGAGCGGCGGACATATTCTCAGGGAAGCGATCAATGCGCTTGGCAATACATCGACTGAACTCTTAATCTCGACAGGTTTTAATCCATTTGAGGGGGAAGATGTGCATATTCCTCACAATGTGTACTTCACTTCGTACGTTTCCGGGGTCATGGCAGCTGAGCAATGTGATGTCATGATCCACCACGGTGGTCATGGGAGCTGCATGACGACGATGTTGACGGGCACCCCGTCCTTGATTATTCCAACTTGGGCGGAAAGGGAGTTCAATGCAAGGCAATTGCAAAAGGTCGGAGGTGGCCGCGTGATTAATCCGAATGAAGTAACGGGCCAATATTTAGCCGAAACCGTGCAGTTGATGATCAATGACATCGACTTTGAAAGATCGTCAGAGTTAAAACAGAGCATTCAATCGAAAAATTACGGGGGCTCCGAACGCGCTGCCGAGCTGATTAGCAGTTTGCTATAAAAAGGAGGCGATTGTCATTGAAAAGTATGCTGATCATGATGAGAAACCCATCGATATTGCTTCTGTCCATTTGTATTTTTTTGATTGGATTGGGATACTCTTTAACCTTGCCTTTTTTGCCTCTATTCGGGGTGGAGAAAGTTGGGATGAGTCCCTTATCGCTGGGCATATTTCTTGCAGTCGGATCGTTAAGCGGCATCATTTCCAGTACATTGATAGGAAAATTATCCGATAGAAAACCTGTGAGGAAATGGATAGTCGTCTGTTCGACAGGATCGGCTTCGTGCGGGTATATTTTCTATGCATTTAATGAAAATTACATAGTTCTGCTAATCATATCTGTGACGTTTATATCCATTTCTTTTGCAGCATTCCCACAGCTATTCGCAATCGCAAGGGAATTCACGGAGAAGGAAGCTAGTGCAGACATACCGATCGTTATGTCTGTATTAAGGGCTCAGGTTTCACTTGCATGGATCGTTGGTCCGGTCCTCGCATCATTTCTTATCCATAACTTCGATTATCAAGGTCTGTTCCTCGTCGTTTCGGCAATGTATTTACTCGTAGCCGTATTTGTCATGTTCTTTCAGGTTCAAGAAAGAAAAGAGCTTGCCCCCACATTGGAGCAGTCTCTGAATACGATAACCAAATTCAAGAGCGTCCTGATGGCTCCCCAAGTCATTTTTTCACTTATGGCTTTTATTGCTTTTGAAATTGCCAATACGATGGGAGGCATCATTACTCCGCTGTATGTAACGCAGAATCTTGACGGGAGGGAATTTGACATAGGGATAATCGCAGGAACTAATGCAGCCCTTCAAGTCCCTATTATGGTGGCGCTTGGATTGATGGCCAAACGATATGGAAGTACAAATTTGATGAACTATGCCGGATTATTTGGAGTTGCATATTTTGCTCTCCTGATGCTTACAAAATCAACTTTGCACATTATAGCATTGCAAATTTTCAGCGCAATATTTATCGCCATTGTATTAGGAATCGGGATGACCTTCTTCCAGGATCTGCTTTACAAGCAGATTGGCACCGCAACTACATTATATAATAATGCCAATATACTTGGTTCCATGGGAGGAGGATTATTAGCTGGATTTGTAGGACAATATTACGGGTATAAAGAGGTCATGTTAGCTTCGGTGCTCTTGTCCTTGTTAGGATTTGCTTTATTAAATTTATCAACTGCTAAAAATAAGACCAGACTGCGGGTAGCGGAAGGAGAACAATATGAAAGCTAGTGTCGCAGTATTAACTTATAACCAGAAAGAAACTCTTGAAGCTTGTTTATTATCCTTAACTCATCAGTTACTGGAGGAAGGGGATTGTTTCGAAGTGATAATCGTTGATAACGGATCAACGGATGGCACGAAAGAAATGATTGCGAATTTTTTGGCAGGCTTTCCCATTATCTATCGGTTTATTCCTAAGTCTGAGCATTCAAGTAGAGCAGCGGCACGTAATCAAGGTATCGCTAGCGCTACCGGCGATATTATTATATTCCTGGACGGGGATCAAATTGCCGGTGCTCATTTCATTTATGAACATTTACGCGCACATAAATTCTCTAGCAATAAGTTGGTTATCGGTCTTAGAAGATATATTGACCAAGGAACCATTAATTTAGAAAGTTTAGGGACTGAATTTGACGTTGCAAAATTGCCGCCTTCCGATGTGGATGAAAGGTATTGGTTAATGGAGCGATTTTCTGAAAATGCCAATGTATTCCGAACGGCTTGGCATTTGTTCTTTACCTGCAATGTCTCGGTAGGAAGGGAACAATTGATCCGGGTGGGAATGTTCAATGAGGAGTTTAAAGGCTGGGGCCTGGAGGACAGCGAACTGGGTTATCGATTACAGCTCGATGGCGGGTTGTTCGTATTCAACAAGAATGCGCTTGTGTACCATGTATACCATTCCTCCGATTTTAATGAGAACCGCTATGTGGGTTGGAAAACCAATTTAGATCATTTTATTTCGATCCATCCCCACTTCGAGGTTAAAGCGCAAACTATATTGGCTGAATTCTTCAATCCCGACATCAGGAATTCTTGGTGGGACTGCTATGTGAGGTTTGAAAATGTTGTAAGGGCATATCGTGGGTATGATGGGAATACGCCTGTAAGTATTCATGTCGTATACCAGAATAGCCCTGAAGTTACTAAGGCGATCGTATTGGAAGCGGCATCAAGAGAAATTGTGGTGATCGATAAGACAACGCAATCCGATCTTGACTTAATAGCCCAATCGATTTGCGAAGCATACAATGTGCTTTACTATAAGCAACCTACGGAAGATAAACTTATAGAATTATATCGTATGCTATCGGCAAGAGGAATTTGGAAGCAGCATATTTACAATTAATTCAACTTTGATATTTAGAAAGGAATTGAAGCTGAGAATGAATTTTGAATTGACTGATCGACAGAAGCAAATTCAACGTATAGCAAGAGATTTTGTGGACGAAGAACTGATTCCGTTGGAGAAGCAATTGCTCAAGAACGAGCGCGAGGGTCGACAAGGAATCGATCGACAGCAATTGAAGGAACTTCAGGCCAAAGCGAAGGCAGTCGGGCTATGGGGAATCGAAACACCGGCAGAGCACGGGGGAGCTAACCTTGGAACAGTAACGAGTGCAATTGTGAAGATGGAGATTGGACGTACTTGCGTCCCCTTTATACTTGGGGGTGAAGCTGACAATATTCTTTGCATGTGCGGACTTTGCTATTGTATTCGCAGTGACCGATCCAACAGCTGGGAAGAACAAAGGAATCACTTGCTTCCTTGTTGACCGTGACATGGGTTGGAAGTCTGAGCCCATTCTAACCATGGGGGGAGACAAAAGTCCGTCTTTGCTGAAGTTTAATCAGGTGCTTGTACCGAATGAGAATGTACTCGGTGAAGTGGGACATGGCTTTACCATGGCAATGCAATGGATCAGCAGAGGACGGTGGGTAATACCAGCAATCGCTGTCGGCGCCTCATGGCGACTTCTGGAAATGGCAATCGATTATGCAAACGAAAGAGTGACGTTCGGGGAAGCACTAGCTACCCGTCAAAGTATTCAATGGATGATTGCAGATTCTGCGGTTGAAGTCGAAGCCCTTAAATGGATGGTGCTTTACACGGCTTGGAGGGTGGAGAAGCAGTTCGACGCGAGGCATCATGCATCGATGTCAAAACTGTACGGTGCCGGAATTGCAAACCAAATCGTCGACCGAGTGCTCCAAATATTCGGCGGCAGGGGCTACATAAAAGATTTGCCTATCGAACGTTGGTATCGAGAGATGAGAGTATGGAGGATATATGAAGGCACGGATGAAATTCAACGTATGATTATTTCCAGGAATCTACTCAAAGGGGATGTCCGCATCGGGCAATGGGACTAAATGAGATAATATACAACTGAACCGCTGTAAGCTAATGAGCTTTGTTTGGAGTTCGCCGAGTTTTCTATGAAAACTTCTAAAGTACAGTCCATATTCGGTCGTTCTACGGTCAACAATTTTGATTGGATTAGCACTACAACACGTACCGTATCTCCCTCCATAATCGGAACGTGAAAGCGGCATTGAAGGCTGCCGAGCATAAGATCGTCGGTCTGAAGTACCTGCAGAACATTCCCGATCATCCCTAAAATCAGCATCCCTTGCGCGATTCGATGAGGTACACCAACTTCATTGGCCTTCTGCTCGTCTAAGTGAATAGCGTTGTTATCGTTAGATGCAATTGCATAGGCATAGAGCATATCGCCAGTAATCGTTCCAATTTGGGCATCGAATAATGTCGTTCCAGGAGAGAGAGTGCTCTTCTTATTCCAAATATGATGAATTCGGGGGAGAAGTAACGGTTTTTCCCTTTCGGATCTAGGAAAGTGTAAAGGGTTATCTGGCTTATCCAATAACAGTAATGTAGTATTTGATAACAGTACTGGCTGTTCGAGCGTATCCTTCACATTCATAACGCAGTCAAGCAAATACATGACCCCCTTGGAGCCCTTCACTTCACGAACGTTTGCCAGGTGTATTTGATAGAATAGTTCCTCATTGCACTTGATTTCTCGCTCGTACTTGAAAGTTTGTTGGCCGTGAATCACTATCTTGTCGTGGTTTTCCAGCCAGGGCACGGAGGTGTTCTGCCAAAGAACGATTGGATACGTGAAAGGGATGCGAGAAGCATCGGAACGGAAACTTTCAGGGATCCCTTGCAGAAATTGTGTGATCTGTTCCTTGGTAATTATGACGTTGTGAATTGGTGTAGAGGTCCCAAGCCACTCTTGGTATAACATATTAATCCCGCCCAGAATTACATATTTAAGTTGCAGTCACCTGAACGGAATGGACGAATAGTTCCTTTAATAGGAAATCACGATCAGTTAACTAAGTATACTATAACCTATGACTATATGTTCATCAATGGAAGACGGATGACTGTAAGGAGGAAAGGTAATGAGCAGGATGAAGGGAAAATCTCAAGAAATCGTTCCAGGTGTCTGCTCTTTAGACTGTCCAGATCAATGTAGCTTGCTTCTATACAAAGAAGCGGGTCAAATCGTGAAAATCGAGGGGGATCCTGGACATCCGATGACGCAAGGCGCAATATGCAACAAAGTGCGCCATATGGCGGAGCGCATTTATGACCCGGCTCGTCTTCGTTATCCATTGAAGCGAACTGGGAGGAAGGGAGACGGTAAGTTCGAGCGCATCTCGTGGGAGGAAGCGATCGGTATGATCGCTTCCAAGTGGAAGATGCTCGAGGCAATGGAAGGGGCAGAAAGTATTTTGCCTTACAGCTTTTATGGGAATATGGGGAGAATCGGGGCCGAAGGCATGGACCGGCGTTTCTTCCATCGCTTGGGCGCCAGCCAGCTTCTATACACGATTTGCGAAGCTGCAGGAACGGAAGGGTACCGTTATACGATGGGTGGTAGCTACGGAACATCTCCGGAGGATACGGCGAACGCGAAACTCATTATTATGTGGGGCATCAATGCGGTAAGCACAAACCTGCATCAGGTAATCCTTGCGGAGAAGGCGCGCAGGAATGGAGCGCGGATTGTTGTGATCGATGTGCATCATAATCGAACGGCCAAATGGGCGGATTGGTTCATTCCCATTCGTCCCGGAACCGATTCAGCCCTTGCGATTGGCCTCATGCACATCTTGTTTAACGAAGGCTTGGCGGACGAGGACTTCTTACAAACGTATACGGTAGGATATGAGGAACTTCGCCAACATGTAAAGCAGTATGAGCCTGAATGGGTTTCGTCCATTACAGGAGTGCCAGTGGAAGACATTTACAAGCTTGCCCGACTTTACGGCAATACTACACCGTCCTTCATTCGAATCGGCAACGGTATTCAGCATCACGACAACGGGGGAATGTGCGTTCGAACGATCGCCTGCCTTCCAGCGGTGACAGGCCAATGGATGCACCGTGGTGGCGGGGCGATCAAAGGAAATGGAAGTTATTTGGATTTGAATAAATCAGCATTGCAGCGTCCGGAATTGCGCAAGCAGCAAACCCGCACCATTAATATGAATCAGCTGGGGAGCGCACTGTTAGAGCTCGATCCCCCGATTCGGTCGCTATATGTGTATAATTCGAATCCTGCGATTGTTTCCCCGCATGCAGGTAAAGTGCGGCAAGGACTGATGCGGGAAGACTTGTTTACAGTTGTACACGACTTATTTCTTACCGAGACTGCACGGTATGCCGATTTAGTGCTTCCCGCTACGTCTTCTTTTGAAAACAAAGATATTTATCGTTCTTATTGGCATCATTACATACAAATTCAATCGCCGGTAATTACACCCTATGCGGAAAGCAAGTCGAATCCAGACGTCTTCCGGCTGCTTGCCAAAGGCATGGGATTCGAGGAGGAAGCATTCCACGATACCGATGAGGAGATGATCCGGCAAGCTCTGAACAATCCTGCCAATCCGTATTTGGAAGGGATTAGTTATGAAAAATTGGAGCAGGAGCAGTACGTAAAAGCGAACGTTCAACCATTGTTCCCGGGCAAGCTGCATACGCCGAGCGGAAAGATCGAATTGTATTCGAATGCCATGGCGCTTAAAGGGCTTCCGCCGCTGCCTACATACACACCTCTTCAGGAGGACGAGGGTTTGCCGTTTCTGTTTATCCCAGTGCCCAATCACAATTTTTTAAACTCAACGTTTGCTAATAATGAAACACATTTCGACCTGGAAGGCGAGCCGAAGCTTTGCATGCATACAGAAGACGTGTTAGGTCTTGGAGTCCGCGACGGCGATCGTGTCCGTGTGTGGAACTCGCGCGGTTCGTGCGAGTTGACCGTGTCTTTAGGTACGGATGTTCTCCCTGGTGTCGTCGTTTGCCAAGGTTTATGGGCGGATGCGGAAGGAAGCAGCCGATTGCTGAATTCCCTTACCCCGGATCGAACATCGGATATGGGGGGAGGAGCCGTCTTTTTCTCGGGAAGGGTACAGGTGGAAAAGTTATCAGTGTGTACCCCCACAAATCTATGACGACCCCCGAAAGTTTTAGGGGAGAAATCAAATCATAGATATGGAGGAGTTTAATTATGGGAATGCACAAATCAGTATTTAAACAAGCAGTATCCATCTTATTAGTTGTTATGATGTTGTTCGGAGGCGCTGCCTCTGCCTTTGCAGATGGTAAAGGACACTCTAAAGGTAATGATGACGACGACGACGGCGATCACAAAAATAATCATGGTAAGGATAAAGTGAAAATTGAAGTTAAATTCGATTTTAATGATTTGGAGAAATCAGAATGGGCTCGTAAGTATATCGCTAGATTAGCTGCTGACCAAATATTCGATGGCTATGAAGATGGTACTTTCCGACCAACACAATCGGTTAAACGTATTGAAGCGATTATTGCTGCAGTCCGTTTAATGGGATTACGTGCAGATGCAGAAAGTGCTGCAAGATTAGCAACAGATCTCAACTTTGAAGATGCGGATCAAATAGCTAAGAAATACCCAAATGCAGTAGGTTATGTGGCTGTAGCTGTTGAGAATGATTTATTCTTAGAAACAGAGGAGAAAGTGAATCCTGAGAAAGCTGCTGATCGTTTATGGGCAACCATGCTGTTAGTTAAAGCTATGAAGTGGGAAGATCTTGCTAAAACTAAGATGAATGTAAAGCTTCCGTTCATGGATGCGGATAAAATTCCCGCTGGAGCAGTTGGCTATGTAGCTGTAGCTATTGAAAAAGGACTTATAAAAGGTTATGAGGATCTTACTTTCCGCCCTAATAAACCAGTAACACGTGCAGAATTAGCTGTCCTTCTTGGTCAAATGGATGATCAACAACCAGACTCAGCGGATTCCTCATTAATTCGTGGTACAGTAACATCAGCAGTTTATGGTAATGTGCTTACACTTTCCCAGAATAGCGTAATTACTACACATGCTATTAATCCAAATGCGTTTATCTATCGTATGGGTGTGAAGGTCACAGCTGCTGATATCAAGATTGGTGATGTTGTGATTGCGAAGCAATATAATAATGAAGTGATCTTCATCGATGTTAAAACTGCTGTTGCAGATCCAACAGTACCGCCAGTAGCATTTACTTTCGAAGGTCAATATCAATATGTAACATGGAATACGGACAACAAGATTGCAACCATTGTGATTACCCAAACGGTTGATTCGGTTACAACAGTGAAATCGTTCAATGTGGCTTCCAATGTAACAATTACGCCGAACGCTTCTTTACTTGTATTGAATAGTAATGTAGTCCTTAAGGGTAATGATCTAGTAGTTTCATCCATTGAGATCAAATAAATAGAGACAGTATATGGATAGGTTCTAGGAGATATACAAAGTTCAGCAACCCCATCTTGATGGGGTTGCTGTTTTCGATTATTTGACTATTATTTGACTACTGCAGTTTCCACTTCTCTTGCCCCTTGATAGATGAGCTCGAACAATTCTTCAATGTCTGTCTCCTCGATACAAGAGAAAGCTACGCGCAGATCGGTTTCGCCTAATGCGATTGTACCGACACCGTATTGATCAAGTAAGTGATTGCGTAACGTCTCAGCATGAACCTTCTTCAGCTTTAAGCACATAAAGTAACCGGAGTTGAACGGGTAATATTCCCATACGTCAGCATATTTCCCAGACTCTAGTACTTGCTTTACAAGGTTTGCTCTTCTCTTCATAATATCAAATTTCTCTTGTTTCTGTTGTTGGAACTCTGGGGATTGAAGCGCCTTAAGTATGAACGTTTGGGACGGATGAGACCCACTAGAGATGGTAGCTCTAATAATTCCCGTGGTCTTCTGCTCCAATGCACTCAGTAAGCTTTCAGATTTCCCAGCATAAGTTATGAAGCCAACTCGGAATCCCCATACATACTCTTCCTTGGTAGCACCATCGACCTTGATGGCTAACACTCTTGGATGTAGGTCAGCGAGCTGACCGAATAGAGATTGCTGCAGCGAATCTTCGAAGAAAAGTCCGAAATAGGCGTCATCTGTGGCGACAATGACGTTGATCCCCGCTTCTGCGCCAGCTCGAATTGCAGCGATGATCGCTTCACCTTCAGCAGCATTGGGTGTATAACCTGTTGGATTATTAGGGAAGTTCAATACGACAACAGCTTTACCAATATCCTTCTGAGCAAGTATCGATGCTTTAAGACCTTCTGCATTGAAGCTACCTTGGTCATTATAGAGAGGGTAATAAACCATCTCAGCACCACGACGGATACCGAAAGTGAGCTCATAGTTTTCCCAGTTTTTGTCCGGAATAATGACACGGTCACCTGCATCTAAGAATAGATCAGCAATAATGGATAATCCATGTGTCAGAGCATTGGTGACGATTGGATTTCCGAACGACTTGCCATGCATCGAAGGATTGTCTTCTAGCATCTTGGCTCTCCACGCAGTGCGAAGCTCGGGCTTGCCAGCAGGAGGAGCATAGGGATAAAGATCTTTAGGCGCATAAGCGGATAATGTATCCTGTATGACTTTGAGATGCATCGGTTGCTTGTTCTCCAGTGCGATTCCAATGGTAGCATTAAATTTAGTTGCTTTCTTCGTGGCTTCCGCCGATTGGCTTAATATGCCTACCTTGGGGAAGAAGATTTCTTGACCTAATGTAGATAACATCTCAAGAACGTGTGGATTCTCTGCCTGGATCGTTTCATTTAACTGCTTGGCCAGTGGGTTCATACTCTCCGTCATCCTTCCAACTATTCAATTTCATTAGGCTACATTATATCACTTTCAACGAGTGGAGTCACTTGGTAGCTCTGGATTATTTGCTCTTATGAATGGTTCCGATTGCCTCGCCCATCTTGACCTTACTGTTCGTCATTAGATCACTCCGTGGACTGAAGGTTCCAGATTCCATGAGGAGAACTACGGTTGAACCGAATTCGAAATAGGCTAGCTCTTGACCCCTTTCCAGTTCGCTCTGAAGGGGTTCTACATATTGAATGCTACTGACGTTCATCGCACCTACCTTAACAACAGCAACCTCACCTAAGTGATGATGAATATAGGTTATTAAACGTTCATTCCGACTTAATGTTCTTCGCATGTAACGTAAACCAAAGTCATTAACAGGATACACCTTACCTAGAATATGCTCGCTTTCTAGTACTTTGCCGGATATTGGACTATGAATGCGATGGTAATCCGTAGGACTGAGATAGAGTACCATGTAGTACCCATGCGAATAATTCACCATTCGTGGTGAGAGATTTAACAGTTCTTCAACGGTGTAGTCTTGACCTTTGACATTCAATAGCTGACCGTCAGATATGTCACCCATTCCGGTTATTAAGGCATCTACGGGACTAACCATCGTATTGGTTTCAATATCTATTGGGCGCAAGCCCGGCTTTAATCTCCTTGTAAAAAAGTCATTCAATGACGCATATTCCTCTATGGTTTTCTCTGCATCTTGTAGTGAAATTCCATATATTCTCGCAAATCTCGGAATCATATGTCTACTAACTCTAGACTGGGCAAATCGCCCTGTTAATTGTGAAATCCATTTGCGTGATGATAATTCGGTTAATAATCTAAAAATCGTTCTCCACATTACAGTAACTCCTGTTCCTATTATAAGTATACTCGATATCTTGACATAGTTATGAGGATTAAGCAACATTATTGCTCAAGAAGGAGGCCTCAATGGAGACCTCACTTTCCCTCAGACTGCTCTAACAAATACTTCGCATATCCGATTGGATTACGGTACGTATTGATCCAATCTTCGATTAATCCTGCTTTGCGAAAGCTATAACGCAGGTCTTTACAATTGCATTCAATAAACAGTGGAAATCCCTCGGGGGTAATTCCCACATCTAACCCAATATCGGCTAGATAGGGAAGATGGCAACTTAAGTGCTGCGCGACACGCAATGAGAATTGCGTCAATTGTTCGCGAATATATGCAGAGGATTGTGCCGTGTTCGATTCAACAATCGTTTCTAGTGGATGTACTTTCCCGCCTTGAGCAACATTAGTGATGAACGAACGATTCGCTGCAGCTTTACCGACAATACCTGTTACCGTCCAATCACCTGTGCGATCCCGCTGGACGGATACCCGAAAATCATAGGGGCGTCCTTTATACTCTGCTAGTGGGAGCCGTTGCTGAACGAGATAAGATTGCCTCAGAATCGCACGGCGTAACAGTAATGGTAGCTGGGAATGGAAAGTACGTTGGCTATACTTACCCTTCACAGTGCCGCGATAGAAAAGGGTCCAACTATGGTCGGTGGATTTCTCCAGCTTCATAATTCCCTTACCAATACTCCCGTTATTCGGTTTAAGAATCAATGTATGATGCCGCTCCATCATTCCCCTGATGCTTTCTATCGTAGCCATCTCCGTTTCGGGTAGGCTGACACGTATTCGTGCATCCTGGAGAAGGATTTGATGAATCCGGTATTTGTGATATCTCGTAAATTGATTGAAGATCATCATACCTTTCCGCGTAAGGTGTGCTAGCTTCTTATTGGAGATGCTGCTGCGATACATGGCGCGGTTGTGAATGACGCGGGGAGTAGGGATTTCCTTGCGAATATATCCAATACCCGAAGAGACATAAGCACGAACCGTAGGTAGACCTGGACGAATATCCTCTATCCGAAGAAAACAGGGAGTAACTTTATATTCATTCCCAGCGAGGACATAGTTATAGAGAGACTCATGTGCGGTTTTCCCTTGTTCAATTCCTTTGAATACTCGTTGATTGAGTAGTACTCCTACATATGGACGCTTCACTTTAAGCTCACCCCTAACTTGTCACTCCCATATCATATGTTAGAACACACGATAATGTATGGATATGTATTAGGGTGGAGGGTCTATTTTGCTCCATATCGACTTGGAAATGTGTACTATAAACGAATAAGGATGATCGAATAATGGATGGGATAACACACCGACCGACAATTGCGATTGTAACGCCGGGGACCTTCACGGTGCCTTCTAATTCAAGCAGTTCTGTAGAAAGAGTAGTGGATGCCTTAAGTAGAAACATGCAGGATGAGCTCAAAATGATTATTTTCTCAAAAAGGAGTAAGGGGTTCGCAGGGTACGTGAGGGAGGGGAATATTACACATATTCGACCAAGATCGAATGTATATCGAGCTTCCATTCATCGCGCTATTCATCGGTTACGGCCCGACTTGATTCATGTTGAGAATAGACCCACTCTAGTTGTGAATATGAAGGTTAATCATCCACATTTACCAGTTTGGTTATCACTTCATTCCGTCACCTTCTTGGATTCGACAAAGGGTTCGAACCAAAAAATTAAACAAGGCTTATTATTCGCTGATCGGATTGTTGTGAATAGTGAATTCTTGAAGGAGGAAGTGAGCAGGAGATATCCATCGTGTCAACGGAAGCTGTTGGTGAATCATCTAGGAACAGATGAGCAATTATTCGCGTCACAATGGTCTCCCTCTAACCAGTTAGAGCGTGAGCGGATGAAAGTGAAATTGGGTTTTGAGCATAATCAGATTGTCGTATATGCAGGTCGACTCATTAAAATCAAAGGTGTGCATCATTTATTGAACGTATGGTCAGAGGTCGTTAAGCGTCATCCCCATGCGATATTACTAATTATAGGGTCAGCTTATTATGGTTCGAATCGAATAACTCCGTATGTGAGAAGCTTGCATCGATTAGGGAATCGATTGCCACACAATGTTCGGTTTATCCCTTTCACCCCTTATGATCGTATGCCAGACTGGTTTCGTATTGCAGATATTGCCGTTGTCCCCTCTATTGGTCAAGAAGCATTCGGTCTTGTGAATGTGGAGGCGATGGCATCAGGCGTACCGATTATAGCTGGAGATGCTGGAGGCATTCATGAGATTGTTGAGCATGGCAGCAACGGGTACTTGTTAAAGCTGAATTCGATTGAAGTAGAGTTGCAGATGTGCTTGCTTGAATTATTAGATGATCCAGTAAAGCGACAACAATTCGGGGAGAATGGTGTGCGAATCGTAAACGAGAAGTTTACATGGAGGAAGGTAGCTGAGCGGCAGTTGGAGCTTTATCGTAGGTATACGCACATTTTTTGACTCCGCAGGTGACCACGCCCGCCTTTATTGAATATGTTACAGGTGACTACTTGAAAATTCACATATGATCATTTCTTGATCATACTGCTTCAAGTGTCGTCCACAGCATGTCGTATTTTCACCACCTATGGTGATGTGAAAAACGATCATGTGCGACTACTTGAAAATTCATTAACGATCATGTGTCTATCTGAAATGTGAAAGGAGCCTCGTATGAGAAAACCGAAGACAAGTAAAGCACGTAGCTCGCGAATAGCACGAAAGCCTTATAGCGTGGTCAACTTCTCGATGGACGAACTAAGCTTAATTGATGATAGGTTGAAGGGTGAGATTGCACCGCCAAAGCTGAGTAAGAAGAGTAGAATAACAGCATTGGCTGAGCCCTCATTATTGCCCTTACCCTTAATTCAGGCGGAAGTGGATGTTATGGGGAATGATGATATATGGGTGGAGCAATTTCAACAATCTGAGAAACCTATGAAGTCTGAGCAAACATTCCAACCCGTTCAATCCTCACAAGTGGTTCAGCCTGTGCAATCTCAGATCATTGTTACAGCTCCCTCCATCGACTCCGTATACACCCCTGTGCAAGAAATCAAGGATCGGAATTTAGGCGAGCGAAAGGCTGTTGTATACACTGACGATATTGTCGATGGGGCGATCACCACCTCGAAGATTGCCAATCGAGCCATTGAGGAGTCCAAGTTAAAGCCTGGGAGTTTAGGCAACGATACGTTGAAGGATTTTGCTGTCACACATGCCAAGTTAGCTAACCAAAGTGTAATTTCAAGTAAGATTGCTCCAGGAGCTATCGATGAAGCTCATATTGCCGATCTCGCGATTTCAGGCAGTAAGCTACAGAATCGGTCCATTACCGATGAGAAATTGGCGGATAACAGCATCACTTCGAAGAAGTTAGCAGACAAAACGATTGATTCTGTAAAAATCGCCGAGGGTTCAATTGGCACGATGCATATTAAGGAACAATCTATTACGACTGAACAGATTCAGGACCAAGCCATTGTAGCTTCTAAGATAAAAAGTGGGTCTATCGATGATACCTGCCTGGCGAATGAGGTTATCAATACAGCTAAATTAGCGGATGGCGCAGTAACGGTTGATAAGCTTGCTAAGAATAGCATCGCCTCGGAGAAGATCGTTGATTCAGGCATTACTACTTCCAAATTAGCTGATGGTGCGGTGACCTCTGCAAAGCTGTCACATGGCTCCGTTACAAGAGACCATCTTGCAGGTCAAACCATATCAGGGGATCGAATTGCATACCGAACGATCGATAATCGCCATCTGGTTCAACGCTCGATTCAAGGTGATATTATTATGCAGAATGCGATCAGTGCCGAACATATTGCACAAGAGAATATCGGAACAGTGCATCTGGCAGATCGATCGGTAACAGCAATTAAGCTTGCGAATGAGGCTGTTAGTCGAGATAAGCTGCAGAATCTGAGCGTACATGAGGAGAAGTTAGCCGATCTGAGTGTGACCGTTGCTAAGCTTGCTAATGGAGCAGTTACCTCCGATAAATTGGCTCTAGGTGCTGTCACACAAAGTCATCTCGCTGAGAAGTCGATAACCGGTGCCCGCATTGCTCAGAATGCAATTGAGGGTATACACATAGCGCAGCATGCGATTCAGAGCATGAATATCGCTCCGCAGGCTGTCACTTATGAACATATCGCCAATCTATCCGTGTTAACCGACCATCTGGCAGACCGCTCTGTGACCGGACAGAAGCTAACGGGTAATAGTATCAGCACTGATTTAATAATGAGTAATGCGGTAACAACCGATAAAATTGCCGATCAAGCAATTACTGCAGAGAAACTGAAGAAAGCAGGAATTGATGGATCGCGACTCGCGAATGGTGCCGTTAGCAGTGATAAAATTCAGAGCGGCGCTATCGATTCCAGACATATTGCCGAGGGTGTACTCACAACGACACATCTAGCTGATCATGCAGTAACAACCTTAAAGCTGTCAGCAGAAAGTGTGTCAACGAATAAGCTGATTGATGGTTGTGTAACGGAGAACAAAATTGCGAACGGGGCGATTACATCCAATAAATTATCATTAGCATCCGTTCAGAAAGAGCACTTGACCTATGGCTCGGTTGCTTCGGAGCAAATTTCCGACTCAGCGATCCTCTCGCATCACGTGGCGGACGAGGCATTGTACGGAATTCATCTACAGCAAGGTAGCATCAACAGTAACCATATTCAGGCTTTATCGGTGAAATCGATTCATCTGGATCATGGAATCGTTACAGCAGAGAAGCTTGCAGCTAACAGTGTTGGACAGGAGAGTATTAGGGAAGGAAATATATGGAATGAACATCTGGCAGATAGAACGATCACTGGCGATAAGTTAGCGGATAGCTGTATACAATCGCAGCACATTGTCGAAGATTCTATTCAGTCACCGCACATTGCTGCGGGTGCTATCGATCATATGCATATTCAAGAAGGTGCGATATTATCCTCAGCCTTATCTGAGAATGCGGTAACTGTAGATAAAATCGCGGATAACAGCATTAGTGGCAATAAGGTTATGTTGAGGAGTCTGAGTGGTCAACATCTGCAGGACGATTCCATATCTGCTGATCATCTTCAACAGGATTCAGTAGGTGGGCGACAGCTTCAGTCGAATAGTATAACGGCTGAGCATTTGGTAATCGGGAGTATACTAAGGGATCGACTTACGGATGGTATTGCTGATGAGAGTCTGATCGCTGATGGAGCGGTGACTGTCAGTAAATTGGCTGATTATAGTGTGACTGGGGAGAAGTTGGCCGATGCCAGCATAAGTGCTAACAAGCTTCAACAACATATTATCTCCTCTGAACATGTGGTTGATTATGCTATAAATTCCACGAAGCTTGATGATCATGCCGTCACTGCATCTAAGATTGATTTGGCTTCCGTCCACAGCAGACATATTGCACCCGAATCCATCACTTCCAAGCATATCAAACAATCCTCGATTACGAGCTACCATCTTCAGGATGAGTCGATTAAGGCTAATCACATTGAATCGGGAGCTATTCATACAGAGCAATTGGCTGATGGGAGTGTAACGAGGGGAAAACTACAGCCTCAAGCCATAGAAAGTGAGCACTTATCGAATCAATCTGTTACCGAGGATAAAATTGCTGATCATAGTATTAGTGCGAATAAGCTGATGCTAGGACAAATCCACGGTTTGCATTTACAGGAAGACTCCATATCCGGTGAACATTTGCAAACAGAAGCAGTGGGTAGTCGACATTTGCAACCAGGTTGTGTGACGGAAGAGCATTTGGCTGTAGGTAGTATCTCTCGGAATCATCTAGCAGATGGGATTGCCGACGAATTTCTGATCGCGGACGGGGCAGTGACTGGAAGGAAGCTTGCAGATTCAAGCGTGACAGAGGAGAAGATCGCCGATGTCAGTATCGGAAGTAACAAGCTACAGTCCAACATTATCTCAACTGAGCACTTGAAGGATCATGCTGTAACTACAGAGAAGCTTGGCGCAGAAAGTGTGTCAACGGATAAGCTGATCGATGGTTGCATAACGGAGAGTAAAATTGCTGATGGAACCATTACTTCTAATAAAATATCGGTTGCCTCTATTCGGAATGAGCATCTGACCTTTGGCTCGATCGCTTCAGACCAGATTGCCGATTCCGCGATCCTGTCTCATCATATTGCAGACGAGGTGTTGTATGGCAGCCATCTGCAGCAGAATAGCATTAATAGTAATCATATACAGGATTTATCGGTGAAATCGATTCATCTGGATCATGGGATCGTTACAGCAGAGAAGCTTGCAGCTAACAGCGTTGGGCAAGAGAACATTAGAGAAGGGAATATTATTAATGCCCATCTGGCGGATGGAATGATCACCAGCAATAAATTGTCGGATGAATCGATACAGTCGCAGCACATGATTGAAGGCTCTATTCATGCTCGGCATATTGTTGCCGGAGCTATCGATCAAACTCATATACAAGAGGGTGCGATATTATCCGCAGCTTTATCAGAGAATGCGGTTACCGAAAGTAAAATCGCCAATAACAGTATCAGCAGCAATAAATTGATGCTAGGACAAATCCATGGTTTGCATCTGCAAGAGGATTCCATATCCAGTGATCATTTGCAAATTGAAGCAGTGTGTAGTCGACATCTGAAACCAGGTTGTGTGACGGATGAACATTTGGCACTAGGGAGTATCTCTCGGAATCATCTAGCAGATGGAATTGCGGATGAATTACTGATTGCAGATAGCGCAGTGAGTGGACGGAAGCTTGCAGATTCAAGCGTGACAGAGCAGAAGATTGCCGATGCCAGTATCGGAAGCAACAAGCTACAGCTGAACATCATCTCGACTGAGCACTTGAAGAATCATGTAGTAACTGCCGAAAAGCTTGATGATCATGCGGTTACTGCATCTAAGATCGATTTGGCCTCTGTACACAGTAGGCATGTTGCGAAGGAATCTATCTCTTCTAAGCACATCAAGCAATTCTCCATTACGAGTTATCATCTTCAAGATGAAGTCATTCAGACGAATCATATCGAGTCTGGCTCGATTCATACGGAACAATTGGCTGATCAGAGTGTAACGAGAGAGAAATTACAACATCAAGCCATTGTAAGCGAGCATTTGTCAGATGAATCTGTTACCGAGCACAAAATCGCAAATCGTTCTATTCACGAGGAAAAGCTGTCATTTACACCCGTTCAATCCATTGGTGCAGGTCATGGCGTATTCCAACAGTTTGGCATTGTACCCTTTGATATCGGGTATGACGTCTTGACAACTGAGATAACCGTTGAGTTTCACAAACCTTACGCGGACGAACAGTATGTGATTGTAGCTATGACGAATCATCCAGCCTGCTATCCAGTCGTTACCCAACAATCCGTATTCTCAGCCACCTTGCAAATTGTATGCACGGAATTCCAACAAGAAATCAAAGGCTTCATTCACTGGATCGCTATCGGTACCGGAGGGGATTTCCCGCAAGTTATTACGGATCAACAGTAGCTGCAGGCCTAAGAGTTGCGGATACTACCCCTGTGGCAGGGGATTTAGAGGCTTAGTATGAGTAGAATGTCACCACTCAAAGCACTTACCGTTGTTGGTAGGTGTCTTTTCTTATCCCTATGTTTTTTAGATATATGTACCCCACTAAAAGTTGATAGATTACTGCGGATTATAGAATAATAGGGCTCTTTGCTAGTACCTCGTCCCTCCCTGTTACATATACTTGCAGTACATAGATTATTAATAACTAAATGGAAGGGAGACAAAAATCTATGACATATTATG
Source organism: Paenibacillaceae bacterium (assembly GCA_040880185.1). Lineage (GTDB taxonomy): Bacteria > Bacillota > Bacilli > Paenibacillales > UBA4045 > UBA4045. Next base: position 22,153 of record JBBDIY010000002.1, on the reverse strand, counting down.
ATTTTTTTGTTGGTAAAATGGTTCGCCTTGATCGAGGAGGTCACGAATCTCGAACGGGCCGCTTACTGTATTCAGGGAAAGATTATCTTGTGTTGCAAACTGAAAAAGAAGGAATCATCTACTATTACTCTTATCACCTGAAAAGCATTAGCCTGAATACGAAAGATAATTCCGACATGTATTCCGAACCTGTCAGAAGCACCGAAGAGCCCGTCCCAGTACTTAAGTATATCAAAGCAGACTCTATGCAGGATGTATTGAGTACCATGATAGACCAATGGGTTCTGATTAACCGTGGAGGGCCTGAATCCGTGCAAGGCGTTATGAAGGATGTAAGTAGCGACACGATCACCCTTGTTTCCAATCATGAAATTATTACGATGGTAAACAATCATATTCGAAGCTGTAGTTATGTTGTGGCAGAGAACAAAGAAGAGAATAACGACAAGAATAACGACAATAATGGCGAGAATAAGGACGACAACAACAAGGGAAATGATAAAAAACGTAAAAGAAAGTAAAGACAACAAGAGAAGATAAAAAAATATGAGAGGTTATAAATAGAGTCGGAATGCAGTGTATTTCCGACTCTATTTATAACATTAGCAATTAACCTGTTTCATTCTCCATTTACAAGAGAGGAGGCGTAAGAAGATGTTTATCGTTGCATTCCTGCTTCTGTGCGGAGGTTTGTCATTCATGATGCTGAAGCCACCTGTAATCTTAATAGAAATGAAAAGCATTGGAGAGAGCTACTCGCCGAACCCTATTGTTTCCCAGTTGGATCAAAGCAAGGCGAGTAACAATGCCTAATGACATGCAAATCTATTATGCAATTACTGTTTTTTCACTTTCAGTCTTCTTTATGATCTGGCGACCGTTTGGTATAAACGAATATATTCCGGCATCGGTCGGAGCTTTCTTGATTCTCATAGTGGGAATCGTTTCCTTACAGGATGTATACATGATTTTCGGCATCGTGAGTGGTGCAGCAATTACGATACTGTCTACGATTGTCATGTCTATCGTGTTAGAGAGCGTGGGAGTTTTTCATTGGGCGGCCCATAACTTGGCTGTGCGGGCATCCGGATCCGGGAAGGCGCTATATTGGTATACTATTCTGTTGTGCTTCTTGATGACAATGTTTTTTAACAACGACGGGAGCATTCTGATCACAACACCGATAATCATCAAGACCTTATCTATGCTGGGTTTAAAGATGCATCAGAAGATACCTTATTTGTTCTCAGGTGCACTTGTCGCCACCGCAGCTAGCGCCCCAATTGGTGTAAGTAATTTGGCGAACCTTATCGCATTGAAGATTGTAGGTTTGGATCTAAATACCTATGCCTCTATGATGTTCGTGCCTTCGATGCTGGGGCTGATATTCATGACATATTTGCTATATATCTTGTTCAAGAAGCAAATACCAAATCGAATTCCCGTTCTGCAACCTGGTTCCATCGAGGCAAGTCGGCATCGATATGCACAGGAGCACAAGCGATACCATCCTTTGGTCGTCAATCCCGATGATAAACCGGAAGTGGATTGGATGATGTTTCGTATATGCATCGGTATTGTTGTGCTAATCCGTATAAGCTTTTTCGCGCTAGCTCCGCTCGGAATTCCCCCTGAGTTGCCGGCTTTAACCGGTGCCATCTTGTTGGTAGCTGTCAGATGGTGGAGAAAGCGCATAGGGGTCTTCGATATTATTCGTAATTCCCCCTGGCATATTCTAATCTTTGCTTTCAGCACGTATCTCATCGTATTTGGGCTGCATAAAACCGGGATATCTGCTTTCTTGACTCATCAAATGAAAGACATCATCTCTTATAGTTCATTTCAAGCCATCTTTGGAATGGGGATTCTGCTTACAATCATGTCTAACTTGTTTAACAATTTGCCGGCTATCATGCTAGGAACATTAACGCTTACAGAAGCAAATTTATCTGTTGACCATATGCAGGTCGCCTACCTAGCCAGTGTAATCGGTGCTGACATCGGATCCTTAATACTCCCGATCGGAACGTTAGCGTCACTAATCTGGATGTATATCATCCGATCTCACAAAATTCCATTTAGTTGGGGGGAGTATCTCCGAATCACGGTTATCGTTATTCCACCTACTCTAATCATCAGTCTTCTAAGCTTATATCTATGGATTTGGTTAATTGCGTAAAGGGAGGTGATTGTGCAATGAGCATCTTTAAACAATTTTTGGACAGGACGGTAGATGTTGAAATATCCGGAGAAAAAAAGCTTACGGGAGTCCTGATCGATATCGGTCAAGATATTCTTGTCGTCTATAACGGCTATCATTTCCTGTATGTTCCGCTCCATCATGTGAAGTACATGAAGGCAAATTTAAAGGCCGATGAAGAAATACAGAATCCAGGTTCAGTTCCAATAGTTGAGGGCACAGAAATCTCGTATCGGAATATGCTTCAGCATGCTAGGGGACAATTCACGGAAATCTATGTTTCCGGCAATCAGGCCATTCACGGTTATGTAACCAGTACACTCAATGACTACTTTGTTTTTTATTCTCCCGTTTTCAAAAGCATGTACATCCCGTTGTTCCACTTGAAATGGCTTATTCCGTACCCCATTCAGCAAACTCCTTACTCTCTTGATCGGTCTGCGCTCCCCGTGAGCCCATCAAGTACTCCGCTTTCCAGAACGTTTGAAGAACAAATAGGCAGACTTCAAGGGAAACTAGTCGTGTTTGACCTTGGGATGGATGCTAATAAAATCGGGCTGCTCCAGAACGTAAATAACCGTTTTGCAGAATTGGTGACAGCACAACAACATCGTTACTTTTGGAATATTCAACACATTAAAACCGTACACTCACCCGTGGTCTAGACATAGGAAGCAATGAATAAATCATTGACGAAGGTGCCCCTTCCATGGGGAGTTTCGTTATGTACCGCAAATATGCTGTTGGCTACTGATGTAACTTTTAAAGTGTAGTTGCATATGATGAAATGGGTAATGGATAATCTATAACCGAATGGAGAATAGCAGATATGATCTTTCCACATTCAGAACTGCGCTTTATAAATGAACAAATTGGATTTGGTGTTTTTGCCACAAAATTAATTCCAATGGGGTCTATTACCTGGGCTTCAGATGATCTTGATCAAATTCTTGATTCATCGTTTGTTCAATCTCTAGATTCAGTACGAAGTGAATTGGTTAGAAAATATTCCTATCGGAATCGCGAGGGTAAATATGTCCTTTGTTGGGATATTGGTCGATATGTGAATCATAGCTTTCATGCAAATTGTATAACTACGGCATACGACTTTGATATAGCTATACGGAATATTCATCCTGGGGAACAACTAACCAATGATTATGGTTTACTCAATCTAGACGAACCTTTTGATTGTTATCCTGAAGAAGGGACAGATCGAACGCGTGCACTGAAAGATGATATTCTTAATTATTATAGAGAATGGGATGAAATGGTGTTACAAGCATTTACATTTTTTGAACAAGTTGAACAGCCACTTTCACATCTTATTCCTCCGGCTTGTAAGAAGAGAATTAAGATGGCTGTAGAAAAGCAAGTAGTCATTGACTCCACCAAGACGTTATACTACGATGACCAATCAAAGGATACTAAAAATTAACAGGGGATAATGCGATGTCATTTATTCTAATAAAAGAGATTACTAGCTCAGTACCCATCATTAGATTGCACACAAAAACAGCCCAAACCATTGGCATAAGTCATAGGAAAATCGTTAGAATATGCTATGGCAATAGACAAGACGAAGTTGGGGTTAGTATGAGGGATAATATTGCAGAAAATAGGATTGAGATGGATCAGCGTATTATTGATTATTTAAGAATAGATATATCGGTACGCTATGATTATCAATTTCATCACGAAAGGCTTATTATCGGACCGCTTATAGGGATTTTATTTGAGTATAAGGATCAGGGATTAAAAAGAAGATTAGAAGATAAGATAGAAAGATATGTTCCATATATAAAAACAATTGAAGAGATTGGCGGATTAATGTATTTTTTTGCTAAGGACCAGATTAATTATGATAAGGAAGAGATAAAAGGATACATTTATGAATCTAAGACATCTTCATGGAGAAGTAGGATTCTACCATTTCCCGGAGCGATATTCCATAGAACAACCATATCTCAAAAAATGAAGCAAAAGATGGGCGGTAAAATATTAAATTCATATCGATTAAGTAAACTTGATTTTTGGAACATGTTGAAGGATCACCCCAAACTGAATGCTTATGTACCGGAAACTACTTCTGAAATTAATATGAATAAATTAGAGAGGCTTCTAGCAAAGTTTGGGGAGGTCTTTTTAAAGCATACAAAAAAAGGCTTAGGTAGAAGTATTTTTCTTATTAGCAAAAAAGGAAACGGATATATGGTACGAGAGAATCTTGAGGAAAGTGCCTCCTATATGTCTAAACATCAAACTGAAAAATTTCTGCATCAACACAGTGTTGATTATATTCTACAACAAGCCATCCAATTAAAGATGCATGAAAACAGAAAAATTGATTATAGAGTCATAGTAGTGAAGGATCTAGATAGTAACTGGAAATGTTTGGGGATCATTGGCTGGCTAGGTGAGATTAACGGCATTACCATTCATACTCTAATTGAGGTTAATGGAAAGAAAGTAGAAGATATGCTAAAACTCCAATTTAATTATAGTCCGAATGAAATCAAGAAGAAGAAAAATGAATTGACCGAAATTGGACTTGCACTTGCATCTGAATTAGATCGTCAGGCAGGTTCATATAATGATTTTGGATTTGATATTGGATTAGATGAAAATGGCAAATTATGGATTTTTGAAGCGAACGTATGTCAAGACCTAAAATGTCCTCTTTGGATTAACGATTATGGCATGTATGAGGAAATCATAAATCATATCATTAAATATACAAAGAAAATAGCCATGAGTTAAAATAAGCTCGCCTCCACCATTACCATCAGAAGGGACACCTCAAGCGGTGTCTTTTTATTATGCTGTACAGTAGTGTTGAATCCCTCGTCATATGCCGTTACAAGATTCGTCCAACTACATAAGATGGGGAGAAACGAATAAATCCGCATGGTTCATATTCTTGAGGGAGGTGGAAACATATGCTACCAAAGCGGAGAATTCTTAAAAGTCGAGTTGGCAGCAAACCTCGTGGCAGAGTTGGCAGCAAAGTCGGCATCCGCAATCGAGCACTCATTCGGCCAATTATCAATTGCCTTAATCCTAAGGTGTCCGTTGTTATTCCAGCAATGAATGAAAGCAAGAATATTGCCAGGGTCATTGCCTATTCTCGGAAAGTTCATCCGGATACCGAAGTTATTGTGGTCGTGAATGGCTCAATTGATGGAACGGAGCATATTGCTCGCCGTATGGGTGCGAAGGTCATTGTATATGTTTCACCGCTTGGTCATGATGTGGGTCGCAGCATTGGAGCAAGTCAAGCCAAAGGAGATATCCTGTTGTTCACCGATGCGGACATCGCCATCCCGACAAGCTTACTTATCCCATTCGTAAAGGCCATTGAGAATGGGGGAGACGTCGCATTAAATCGTTACACTGGAATAACAAACTCGAAACATGTCCACAGTGTGGTGTTAGCTAAACATGCATTGAATGCCGTATTACATCGTTCGGATCTTACTGGGATGTCCATGACCACCATCCCCCATGCACTCAGTCGTCAAGCATTACAAACCATCGGAATCGAGTGGTTAACAGTTCCCCCCAAAGCGTTAGCCATTGCTGTGTGGAAAGGTTTGAAAGTACAGGGGACAGCCTATGTGGATGTTGGACGATCGAATCCGAGAAAGCGCAAATGGGTAAAGGTCGATCCGCTTAAAAAGCTCATAATCGGTGACCACCTAGAGGCAATAAGTTGGATCATTGATCATTCGAACGAACGTGGAGGTTACACCGATTCGATCCGCAAAAGAGATATGGTGAGGTAGTTAATCGCCCTTACATCTTGAATATGAAAGGAATGAATGGCCTTGAAGGGTGTGATACTTGCTGGGGGAACGGGTTCTCGGCTGTTCCCATTAACTCGCTTGATGAATAAACACTTACTACCGGTAGGAAGACAGCCGATGATTGTTCACGCTATTAAGAAATTGAAGGATGCCGGTATCCATGATATTCACATTGTTCTCAGTAAACAATCTGCAGGGCTGTATACCGATTATTTGGGAAGCGGGTCAGAATGGGATGTGCACTTGTCTTACATCATCCAAGAGCAGGCCAGTGGTATCGCGCAAGCCCTTTCCCAGGTTGAGCCATTCTTATCCTCCGATGAGAAATTTGTCGTACTGCTTGGAGACAACTTATTCGAAGATTCACTTCGATCCAATGTGGAGAAGTTTATGCAGAGTAAGGGTGCGAGAGTGATACTCAAGCATGTCGTTGATCCCCGCAGGTATGGTGTGCCTGTACTGGATGGGAATACGATTTCACACATTGAGGAGAAGCCGGACATTCCGCAATCGTCCTATTGTGTGACCGGCATATATATGTATGATATGTCTGTATTCCAAATTATCCGTGAGATCAAGCCCTCTAACCGGGGAGAGCTGGAGATTACCGATGTGAATAATGCGTATGCCGACCTAGGACTGCTATCCTATGACATCATGGATGGTTGGTGGACGGACGCGGGCACATTCGAATCCCTTAGGGAAGCGGACACTGAGCTAGGGATAGGTGATGAGCAATGAAACGTCTGCTCGTTACAGGTGGTGCAGGCTTTATTGGTAGTAATTTTATTAGATACATGTTGGAAATATACAAATTCAATATTCACATTACGAATATCGATTTATTAACCTATGCTGGTAATCCATCTAATCTTGCTGACTTTAAGGGTTTATCTAATTATCAATTTGTGCAGGGAAATATAACAGATACTGAATTTATTCGACACATGTTACAGGAACAATTTGATGCGATCGTGCATTTTGCGGCTGAATCTCATGTGGATCGAAGTATAGAAGGCCCGATGGCTTTCTTCCAAACAAATGTACTAGGTACCTTAGTGTTGCTGGAAGCTGCACGAGAATGTGGAATCGAGCGATTCATTCATATTTCTACGGATGAAGTATATGGAACGCTCGGACCTCGTGGATTATTCACAGAGTCGACGGCATTGTTACCGAATAGTCCCTACTCGGCCAGTAAGGCATCTTCAGATTTAGCTGTTCGGGCGTATTATCATACGTTTGGTTTTCCGGCTATTATAACCAGGTGCTCGAATAATTATGGTCCCCGGCAGTATCCGGAGAAGCTTATACCGCGAATTATTACGAATGCACTTCAGGATAAGCCAATTCCTGTTTATGGGGATGGAGGTCAGATTCGCGACTGGCTACATGTCAATGACCACTGTAAAGCGATCGATCTCGTTCTTAGTAAGGGTCAACCCGGTGAGGTTTACAATATTGGCTCCAATAGTGAGACAACTAATTTGGAGATGACTAAGCGAATTCTGGATGAATTGAATAAGCCACATAGCCTAATACAGTTTGTCCAAGATCGGCTCGGGCACGATCGTAGATACGCGATAAATTCTTCAAAAATCCAAAAGGAGTTATACTGGCATTCAGAAATCACGCTCGATCAAGGAATTCAAGACACGATCCACTGGTATGAGCGAAATGAAGATTGGTGGAACCCGTTATTACAGAGTGAGTCTCTATGAAAGTGATGGTAACTGGAAGTAAGGGACAGCTGGGATTTGATCTTGCACAAGTGACAAAGCAGCAGCCATATGAGGTATTCGCCTTAGATAGAGAGCAATTAGATGTGTGTGATTCTGGAATGGTGATGTCCAAAGTACAACAAATTTCACCGAATGTCATTATCCATGCGGCAGCCTATACAAAGGTAGATGAGGCAGAGCACGAACCGATTAAGGCATTCCTCACAAATTCAATTGGTTCACGGAATATCGCATTGGCAGCAGCAGAATGTGGAGCAAAGCTAGTTTATATTAGCACCGATTATGTGTTTGATGGACAGAAGGGTGAACCTTATATTGAATCGGATCGTCCCAATCCGATTAATGTTTACGGGATATCCAAGTATGCCGGAGAATTATTCGTTCAATCGCTCCATAACCGGGTTTTCATTGTACGGACCTCATGGTTATATGGGGGGAATCAAGGTAATCACTTTGTTCACAAAATTGTGCAAGCAGCGGAGCGGTCCCAGAACATAGAGGTGGTCATGGATGAAGTAGGCTCCCCAACTTACACGTTGGATTTAGCTATATTCATCTGCCGATTAATGGAAACCGAGCAATATGGGATTTATCACGCTTCCAATCTAGGTTTCTGCTCGAGGTATGAATTTGCAATGGCGATTGTACAGGAAGCGGGTTTTGATGAGGTCACGGTTCATCCAATTACTACGGAGCAATATCGATTGCCGGCTCTTCGACCGAAGTATTCAATCTTGGACCACCAAGCTATTCGATCACAAGGTTTGATTGATTTACCATCATGGCGTGATGCGCTAACTCGATATATGAAAGGCTGGTGAAAGGTATGATTCAACAACCCAGGGGTAAGAAGAAAGTTTCCAAATCGACCCAATCATCCAAACCAACTAAAGCTTCCAAACCAATTAAACCTGTTAAGAAGGTTCCTCCGTCAGAGCGCATAATAGGGAATGCACGGACTGTTCATAAAGTTAAAGACAAGACGATTGATGAGTCCTATGATCGTGGGTTTAATGATGGTTACGCGAAAGGATTAGAGGACGGCGGTTTAGATGAGTCAAATTAATGAAATCAACAAACGACTTATATGCAGGAAATGGCGAAGCATGCAATGTGACGAAAAGTTCAAACCAATATTAAACGGCGAGGTATCTTTAAATCATCGTCAAATTGAATGTTTAAAGGACTCCTATAAGAGCAGCGTATGGAAGCTTGAAATCAAGGTCGACGACAAGAAGATCCCCATTATCTTGAAGGTCTTTAAGCCGATGAGGAAGCATAGAACAGAAAGCACAGTTGAGAAGAATATGTACCGGAAAGCGCGAACAATACTCCAACCATTCATGCCAGTCATCTATATGACCAAGAAGGGCGTCAATGGTCATGATCTTTGGGTGTTCATGGAGTATATAGAGAAAATTCAAGGCCAAATTCAATTTGACCCTACTCATTTCGAGAAAATCATTCCAACGCTAGCAAAGCTTCATGCTTCAACCATGAATCAAGCATTCATTCCATACAAGCAAGCATTCGATAAATGGTTGCCTCGTTATGACTCCAAGGAAATGATCGAGGAACGCATCGAATGGAACAATAAGACATCGTATTATCTCGATCAAGCGTTGAAGATTCCAAGGTATAAGGAAATCGTTGAACCATATTCGTCATTGTTACGCAGGCTATTGAAGAAAGGTACGGAGTACTTCTCAGAGGTGTACCAAGAAGGCTGTTGCATTGTCCATAGTGATTTACAGCTGACCAATATGGTGTGTCATAATGTGAAGGAACGACACTGGGACATTAAATTCATCGACTGGGAAGGCGGTAAATTCGCCCCCTGCTGGTACGACATGGTAAGCCTGATTGGTGTGTATATGGCCTATAAACGGGAGTGGAGTGAGAAGGAGGAAGCTATTACAGAGCGCTGCGTCCAATTATATGCTAAGGAGATGAAGAACAATGGTGTTACGTTTAGAACAGACCCGATAAAGCTCTACCAAATGGCATATTTGCAACGAATTTTACAGCGAGGGATATACCTCCAACTGAGCTGGGCAGTGACTGGAAGGAAAGAACCAAAGCTGCTCAAGGTTTATCTCGACAAAATCAAAACGCTAAGTAAGGTATTAAGCTTGTAGCGTATCTGTGTCACGATGGCGGGATTCCACATAAGATACAACAGGTAAAATGAAGTGGAGGACAGGTGTCGTGACGAAAACTTATGATCAAGGCGGTTACCATAAAGGACACAAAACCGGATTTGCCAAGGGTAAGCAAGATGGATTCATGAAAGGGCTCGAGGATGCCCGAACCGCTATGAAAGATACGACCATCAACAATTCGGAAACACCTCTTAATGAGATTAGTTTGATGTGGAGGGAGCTACATTGTGCGGACCAGCTTACAGAACAATTTGGTCAATCTGTGGCTTTGAATGATCATCATATGGAATGCTTGAAGGAAACGATGAAGAGTTCAATATGGCGGCTCGAAATCATCATCGATCAGCAAAGCCATCCACTCCTCTTAAAGATATTTAAAGCCCCCATCGAAGCTCAAAGCTTAATCGAGTTAAATATGTATCGGAAGGCGAGTAAGCTGCTATCCGGCTTAATGCCTAACATTCATATGGTGTATCAAGGGGTAAATGGTAGTGATGTCTGGGTATTCATGGAGTTTGTCCCGCAATTAAAAGGTCAGCTTATATTTACTCCTGATCAATTTGACAACATCATTCCAGCTCTGGCTAAGTTCCACGCACGCATGTATAATGATCGATTCTATGAACGTTGGGAAGTATTCGCCGACTGGCTGCCGCTCTACCATTCCGAAACGGAAACACTTGAACGAAGGAATACGAATCAGAAAACCTTAACCCACTTAGATGTAGCGATGAGTCGTCCAGAACTGAAGGCGAGATTAGGTTCTGATTACAGTAAATTACAACGTATATTGCAAAAAGGACCTGAATATTTCCCGGAGCTTCTTCAAGCAGGAAAAAGTATAATTCATGGCGATCTCCAAACGCCGAACATAGGTTGCAACAATGTGGGAGAGGCAAATTGGGACATCAAATTCCTAGATTGGGAGGGCGCCCGGTTTGCACCTTGTTGGTTTGATATGTTCAACTTGATAGGCGTATTCTTCGCTTACCGCAAAGATTGGCGTAAGGACGAGGAAGCAGTCGTCATTCGCTGTGCGCATCTATATGCAGCGGAGATGGCTAAATATGAAGTTATATTCCACGAAGATCCAGTTCGATTATATAAGATGGCTTACTTACAACGCGTCTTGGAACGGAGCTTGTATCTTCAACTCGAATGGGCTATTGAGGGGAACAAGCAAGCCTTCTTATTAGAAGGTTATTTGGAGAAAATAAATGTTTGGGGTAAGGAGCTAGGATTATATTGAATGTTATGATTTACGAGGAGGGTTGTCATGAGCAACGTTCTAACTCATCTTAATTCGGTACATCGGTTACTCTCTTCTCTTCCAACTCGAGAACAAATTACGAGTAGCACGACTCGTTCTATTAACCGAATGTATAAGATCAGGGTCGATAGAACGATGCCCTTTGAACTCATTGGCAATCTGATGCCGCCATTCTGTGGATTATGGGAGGCGGATGTTCAATTCGACTATTCGGATTATGATGCAAGTTTATCCCGGCTAGGCGGAGATCATCAGGCAGATGCTTACATCATCTGGCTGGATTGGCGTATTTATCGTCAATCGATGGCAATGGAAGACGCCGTACATTGGCTGGTCGGACGCATTCAACAATTACGTGAAGCAACAACTGCACCGATCTGGGTTAATAATTGGCCGGAATCGTTAGAGCCAGGAGATACATTGTTCGGACTTCGCGTGAATGTACGTGGGAAGATACGCCGGTTTAACGAATACCTGTCGGAGCACATCGAACCCATGGTAGGATGTGAATTACTTGACCTAGCCGGAATCGCATACGATGAGATAGGGGTTATATATGATCGAAGGAACGATGAGATCAGCAGCTACCCTTTCTCGGATTCGATAACGATTAGGTTAGCTCGACATCTGGGTACACAGCTGCTCCCAGCTTCGTTCTTACCCCGAATTAAAGCCATCGTATTAGACCTTGATGATACGATATACAGAGGGATTCTGGCGGAAGATGGATGGAAAAGCTTGAATTTGACGAAAGGGCATTATGAGTTACAGAAGTTACTGTTAAGGCTTAAGCATTCGGGAATTATGCTAACGATTTGTAGCCGCAATGAGGAGCAGGATGTAAAGGTCTTATTCGAAAGAAGAGACGATTTTCCATTGCAATGGTCCGATTTCGCTCTAATATGTGCCAATTGGCAATCGAAAGCAGACAATGTGCGTCAATTGACGCAGCAACTAAACATCGACTCGGCTGCTATTCTGTTCATCGATGATAATCCGGTTGAATTGCTGAAGATGGCAGAGGTCATGCCGATGGTGAAGCTACTGCATGCAGAGGTTAATGGTATGGATACCATGATCAAGATTAGTCACTATCCTGGTCTATATCAAATTCGACCGGATCATGAAGCCGCTATAAGAACAGCTGATATCCAAGCCAATCAAATACGCAACAGTCTCAAGGAGAAATCGTCTGAAGATGGTACGTACCTGGCAAGCTTGCAGATGATCGTCACCATCCATGTCAACCAAATATCCCATGCTGGCCGATTATTCGATTTAAGCCGCAAAACGAACCAATTTAACTTGGCACTACGGCGAATGACGGAGATTGAGTCACACAATGTAATGAATAAAGAGCAATATGTGACACTAACTGTTCGACTCTCAGACATTGTATCGGATAGTGGTATCATCGGAGCCTTGGTATGTAGGTTGGATGGACGGAACGCAAGATTAATCGAAACCATATTCAGCTGTAGGGCGCTCGGGCGTGATATTGAGTCCGTGTCGTTTGCTTGTTTACTTGAGAAATTAAGCTTATGTGGAATAGAACAAATAAGTATCGATGTGAAGGATGGCCCTAGGAATGCACCCGCTATCGATTGGTTAAGGCGTTATGTTAAGGACGTTCCAAAGAATATACCCTTGAAGGGGCTGTTGAACAATGTCCGTACGGTCTGTATGCAGCATCCCTCGAAGGTGGTGGTGATCGAATGAACGATAATTTACACACGCATATTACAACTATTGTTGCTGAAGTGCTAAACATTGAGTTACCCTCTTTGGATAATCAACTGCGATCTCAGATTCCAAGCTGGGATTCACTTAAGCATATCGAGCTTATCCTACGTCTTGAAGAACAATTCCAAGTCCGCTTCTCTAGCCGGGAGGTAGCTGAGATCCAGAGCACGGATGATCTTGTACAGATCATTGAGGTTAAATCATGAGCCATACGATTGTCGTAGAACGCTTTGGAATTCGCTTAAGACCAATCACCATGGACGATGCTGATTTTATTCATCGCTTAAGAAGATCACCAGAGCTGTCCAGATATATTGGTGAGATCGATGCTCGATTAGAAGTCCATCGTTTATGGTTGGAGCAATATCTGCAAAGTAAGGATGATTATTACTTCTGTATCGAATTACTGTCAGGAAAACCGATAGGGACAATTTCTATCTATCATATTAAAGGTGGTAAAGGGAATTGGGGCAGATGGATTATCTCTCCTTCTGTGCCTGCTGCTCCTGCCAGCGTTTGGCTTATTATGCACATAGCTTTTAATATCCTTGGTTTGTCCGAGGTTTATTCCAATACAGTTATAAATAATGCAAGCGTCGTTTCTTTTCATGACAACTGTGGTTTTGTGCGTACAGGAATTGAGCAGAATGGGCTTACGATCAGAGGGATATCTTATGATATGGTCATTCACTCTGTAACACGAGACATTTGGCCAATCATTCAAGGGAAATTAGAGAAGCCTGCAGCACTAGCTGAGCGTCTGCTACAGGAGGGAATGGATTGAAATTTTGTCGTGAGGCAGGAGATCCATTCATGATGTGCTATGAGGGTATATTTCAGAAGAGGTGTTCATATTGTGTATTCTGGTAACCGGATGTGCGGGTTTTATAGGTTCACATGTAGTCAGACGATTGATTAAGGAAGGACAAGTGGTCGTTGGTCTAGATAATCTGAATCATTATTATGATATAGCCTTGAAGAGGAATCGATTGAAGTGGATAGAGCACGATTACTTTCATTTTATTAAGGCTGATTTGGAAGATCAGCAATCCATTAGCCGATTGTTCAAGCAATGGCATCCACGGGTTGTTATTCATCTGGCAGCACAAGCCGGTGTTCGATACAGTCTCGAAAACCCTTATGCGTATATAAATTCGAATATAGTAGGGTACATGAATCTATTAGAAGCTTGTCGTCAATACAAGGTTGAACACCTCATCTATGCATCATCGAGCTCTGTATATGGACTTAATACGAAGATGCCTTATTCGACTCAAGACCGCGTAGATCAACCAATTAGCCTCTATGCTGCAACGAAAAAAGCAAATGAGTTATTCGCTCATACGTATAGTCATTTATTTGCTCTGCCGACAACAGGATTGAGATTCTTTACTGTATACGGACCATGGGGTAGGCCAGATATGGCACTATTCCTATTCACTAAAGCGATATTGGAAGGAAAGCCGATTCGCATTAACAACTATGGCGAGATGAGGAGAGATTTTACTTATATTGATGATATTGTAGAAGGGATTATTCGCTTAATTCCATTAAAACCCCAGCCAACCCCAACTCCTTATCGAATATATAATATCGGTAATCATAATCCGGTTGATCTAGTTACTTTTATTGAGAAGATTGAAGATAAGCTGGGCATGATCGCGGACAAACAATTTGTGCCGCTCCAGCCGGGGGATGTAATAGAAACGTGTGCGGATGTATCTGAATTCATGAACGATGTGGGATTCCGACCGAATACACCATTGGATGTTGGGATTGGTACATTCATTGATTGGTACACAGAATATTATGGTGTCACCAATAAACGTAAAAGCTGACGCCATGACACATCGATATAACGGTATGCTCTGTAAGAAAGAGGGGGATAATTATCCCCTCTTTCTTAATGCCTAGGTACGTTTGCCGTTACGGTTAAATAACCCGTACATATGATGAGTGTAGTAATCTTGATAGGTAGGTGAGTAGGATGCCAAATCGCTCTCAAGGAAGGAAATTGAGGAAGAAACCAAGGGTCAATCGGAAATCCAGGCTGAGAAGACATAGGCGCTCGACTGTTGGAATTGCCCCCAATTGGGGAGAGCGGGCTTACACAGCAGGGTGCTATGCTGGTTCTTCTCATCCAATCGATGGAGAAACTGATCTACATCAGAAAGTAAATCGACTCTGGAATGATTGGTATTCATCTGTGCAACGATTATCATGGCCAATGTATCACATAACGGCCAACCAATTTATTGAAGGTTATTGCCGACAGACTGGACAGCATGCTAATAGGCAGGTATTGATCCCTACCAATAAGACGGTTTCTGTGATCGTTACGGTCATGAATGAGAAGGATACGATTCCAAGCATTCTTGAACAGCTTCATAGATTGCCGCTTCATGAAATCATCTTCGTCTTGAATGGATCGACCGATGAAAGCTTCGAGATGATTAGGAATCAGTCTTGGGCGACGATTATCCACTATCATCATCCTCTAGGCCATGATGTAGGCAGAGCAATTGGAGCCAAGCTGTCGGAATCGGATATACTGCTATTCCTTGACGGGGATTTCCCAGTTTATGCTGAGCATCTTGTACCTTTCATTGACGCCGTTGAACGAGGAATAGATATTGCCTTGAACAATATTACTCCTTATATCGGTTTGTTCACAAACAGAGATGAAGTGACTACGATCAAGGAATTTGTGAACATGTCTATGGAGCGAGTGGAGCTCGAAGCAAACTCGTTAACGGCAGTTCCACATGCAATGAGTAAAAAAGCAGCGGAAGTAATTGGCTATAAGAATTTAGCGGTTCCCCCGAAAGCCCAAGTGATTGCAATGGATAAGGGATTGAAAATAAGCGCCCCGATTCATGTGGATGTCATCTCTAAAAATCGGATACGGAAGCGGAATGTCGGAAGCAACAATAGTGTTTCGGAGCTGATCATCGGTGACCATATTGAAGCAATGAAAGCAGTAATGGATTGGAAGGGAGCACGATTAACATACCCTGATCATATTAGGAACAGACAACTTTGAAGGGTCTACAAAAGAGATGAATACCCAACTATAAATAGGAATTTACCAGTATGTTACGAACGGATTCGCACATACTAGTAATCGTCCAAACAATGAACACAATAATGTGTTCGATTATAGGTGGTGATAACATGCAATGGTTCATGTCATTATTTAGAGGGCGTAACAATCGAAACACTATTGGCCGAAGAGGAACCATGATAATGTCCGTATTGGCACTGGCAATTGGTGCGACAGCTATTGGAGTAAGAAGAGGTCGCCAAGGAAGGTTATTCCAACGGATGCTTTAACCGCTTAGAAACCGTATGCCAGGATAATTAGAAACAACAAACCTCACCTTATGGCCTTATGGTGGGGTTTGTTGTTTCTAAGGAGTAAGAAAGTATAAGTTTTCACTACACTTTCTGTTTATCCTTGATTATATGTGAATTGAAAATAAGGAAATTGTTGTAATTCATAACCGATATTTGTTCGGGAATGATACATTCATTGCTGGGAAAATTGGAGGATAATTAAGAAATGAGATTCAGTAAATTGACGGTTGCTTTCATAATATTGTTCTTATGTACGATCACCAACATCAAAGCAGCGGAAGAGCATTATAAAAAAGAAACCATTAATGAGACAATCTCGATTCAGATTAATCCATTAAAAAACGAACTCATTGTTCTAGACGACCATGGTCCTTTTATATGGTACCCCATCGCTATGGGTAAACCTGAAACACCAACCCCAGTTGGAGATTTCGTGGTTGTGAATAAGTTTAAAAATTGGGGCTCGGGTTTTGGCACCCGTTGGATCGGTTTGAACGTTCCCTGGGGAACCTACGGCATACATGGAACAAATCGTCCTCAATCCATTGGTTTAGACGCAAGTCACGGTTGCATTCGGATGTTGAACAGTCATGTTGAAAAGCTTTATGAACTTGTGAAGGTGGGGGCAAAAGTGTCTATTCTTGGACATGTCCTCGGAGAACCTAATATGAATCCTCGACGCTTAGCTAAGGGCGATTCTGGCGGAGACGTTCTATTGATTCAAAACCGATTACGCAGTGGCGGGTTCTATAACGGGGTATGTAGCGGGAAATTCGATACTTTAACCGAGCACGCAATGAAGACATTTGAGAAAGCAAATAACTTACCCGTTGATGGTGTAGTAAGTATACACGATTATTATTCGCTTGGCTTAGTTGAATAATAAATTAAGAAGGAGAAACACATGACAATAAAGGGAAAATCAATGCTTATACTGGCTATAAGCCTAAGTTTGCTTACAATCGGTTGTAGGGAGGAACCCACTCAACGGATAACTCAATTGAATACCAAGTCTAACATCTCTACAAATGAGAATGCCAAGCCTGTCGTAATGATTATGATTGATTCTTTAATGGATAAGTCTCTAAACGAAGCGATTCAAGGGAGTCGTGTACCGGCAATGCAGTTTCTCCTTAATCATGGGAAGTACTTCCCGAATGTTGTCAGTTCGTTTCCTACAATGTCCGTGACGATTGACAGCACGTTATTAACGGGGGTGTATGCGGACCGACATCATGTACCCGGACTAGTCTGGTACAATGCTGAAGAGGAACGCATGGTATTGTATGGGAACGGCTTCAAAGAAGCATTGAAGATTGATCAACTACAAGTATTCATGGATAGCATTTATCAGTTAAATCAAATTCAATTGAGCAAAAAAACCAAGACGATACATGAAGAACTGGCCGAACAAGGGAAAAATTCGGCGTCGATTAATGCAGTGGTTTTTAGGGGCGAAACGGAGCATACCTTAAAGGTGCCTCAATCCATAGCAATGAGCACCCGTTTGCCGGAGCAAATCAGAATATCAGGACCGAAGCTGTTATCCTATGCAGCGCTTAAACAACTAGATCCGGATAATGCACGGAATACGTATTTGTGGAAAAAATATGGAATGAATGATGAATTTTCCGCACAAGAGATCGCTTTTCTTATTAGACAAGGCAAACTTCCGGATTTTACACTTGCTTACTTTCCCGAGAATGATACCTACGTTCATAGAAAAGGCCCAGCGGGATTGAAAGGAATTGAAAAGGCTGATCAAGCGCTGCAGAACGTGCTTAATGCTTACGATTCCTGGGAGCAAGCGTTAGAAAGCGTTGTATGGGTCGTCATGGGAGATAGCGGACAAAGCTATGTACACAATGATCGGGACGAATCCGTTGTTGATTTAAGACCGCTTTTGAACCGGTACCGTATAGCAAAATTAGATCAAGCTGTCAGGAACGAGGACCAAATCGTGATTTCCGCTAACGAACGGATGGCCTATATTGATATAACCGATTCTAAGGTGGAATTATCTGATGTTGTAAAGCAATTACAGAATGAGGCTAAGCTCGACATAATCGCAACGAAAGACAATAAGAATATCCATGTCACAGCTGGGAAAAGCGCTAAAAAATTTTCTTATCAGCCCAGAGGAAATGAAGTGGATGAATACGGACAATCGTGGACGATATCGGGAGACCCGCATCTCATGGATATTTCAATAACTAAAAACCGGATCACATATGGCAAGTATCCCGACGTCCTAGCGAGATTATATGGGGCTATGCATTCTCATGAAGGAAGATATGTTGTCGTCACCGTGCAACCCGGATATGAACTCGTAGGTGAAAGTTCTCCTACCCATGTCGGCGGAGGGGCTCATGGTTCGCTGCATGAATTAGATTCCCTTGTTCCATTAATCGTATCCGGAACAACTACCAGGCCCAAACACTGCGTATCGTGGATATAAAGAACTGGATTCTACAATTGGTGAACGAATAATGATGGGTAGTAGACCAAATCCAAGATTCACCACAAAAAACATTCAAAAAACGGGGTAGCTGTAATGTTGATTTCCTACTCGATTATCATACTGGAATTGTCCCTGCCTGGCGTCAGAACCGGTAAGTTGTATAACGACTTGTTTAGCGTTTTGTAAATGCAATTCAGCATAATCCTGCCAGCGTAAGATGGGTGACGACAGATTGCCACATTGCATTTTGTCTCATCAAAAAAACACCATCCTTAACATTTTTAGTAGTTTGGGTGAAATGCCCTGAAATAGTGTATGCCGGTTATTTCGAATTGCTTCAATAAGCCATTTCAAATTGCAGAAAATAAGGTGAAGAAGCTACCAATACCTCCGTGCTTATGTAGCAGTACAGGGTGTGCTATGGTTCAAAGACTACTTTCATGACGGTTTGATGTCTTTTACGGATGGCGGCAGTCAAAGCCTTCTTGTATTGTTCAAGAGGAAAACGGTGAGTTACAAGCGAAGACAGATCTATTTTTCCTTCTGACATCAGATTGATGGCGATTTCATGCGTGTGTAATTTTTTCTCATTGAATTCCTCCGTACCATAGGCGAAACTTCCTTTTATCGTAAGTTCATTCATCCAGACAGTTGTCCAATCTATTTGATCGAGAATACCGGTCAACCCGAGCAATATGATTTTCCCCCCGCTTTTTGAGAAACGAAGGGCGTCGTTAACGCTTTGATTATTACCCACGCATTCAAAGACTACATCCGCTCCTCCCTGTACGACAGGAGACCCAAAAAGCGGTTTTAAGAGCCTAGCATGAAGAAAGGATGCAGTTTCAGGGAAATGGCCGTCTCCCCGCGAAATGTGAATCACTGCATCTGCACCATGTTCTTCAGCCAGTTTACTTTGGAAATGATGTTTGGCCAAAACCACAATTCGACAGGGAATGTCGAGTGCTCGTATGGCTGCAATCATACAAATACCGATTATCCCAGCCCCAATCACCAGAACAGTATCACCTGACTTCAGGGGATTTTGCAACAGACTGTGCAGAGCGTAGCTAAAAGGTTCCACCATAACACCATTTAAATCGTCTACCTGTGGAGGGAGCTTGAATACTTGGCTTTGGTGTGCTACCAGATAAGGACTCCAGCTTCCTCTAGTGTCGTGGCAAGCCCCGTAAGACAATACAGGATCGGTGACCACCCGGTCTCCCAGAGCAAAATGTTTGACCTCGCTTCCAGTTTCCACAATTACTCCCACGAATTCATGACCGATAATGAAAGGAAAAGAAGCGAAAGGAGAAGTGGATGGGCTATCATGAAACATCAGGTCCGTATCGCTGCCGCAAATGCCGCCGCATTTAACTTTGATTTTGACCCATTGTTCATCCGGAAGCACCGATTCCGGGATGTCTCCATAACTGAGGCAGGGTAACTTTGGATGCCAATGAAAGGTAGGAAGCAACTTGCCGAAAGTTTTGCAAAAGGCGTATCGTGCAGTACGGTAATGAAATTGTAATGCTTTCAACAAGGTTCACCGCTTTCCCGGAACTTTGGTATCAACAGGAAATCTGAATGGAAAGGAAGTTAATTATATTAGAATCATGGTTAATTTTGGGCAAAACGTAGAAATATATACAGATAAAATGAAAATTATAAATAAAAATGGGAAATAATACATAACCTTAAGGGGAATAATAATCTTTGTATGATCTAATTGAAGTAAATACGGAGGGAATCCAGATTAAATTAGCATTGTTAAAACAGTCATTGTTGGAGCTTTTTACAGAAATTCTTTGTAATTCTATGTTGGAAGAAAGATATGTGGAGGTATCATGCAATCATCAATGGATAAAAAGAAGGCTGGATTGTGGGACTGAAGGATATTATTGCTCAAGGTGTGGAAAACAAACATTGCCTTAGGGAATTCCTCCTCGCCTATTGTTATCTATTTTCTTGGAGCAGGTATTTTTGAAACAGGCTTTTGGAGCGCGATTACATTACGATCAAAAATGAGTGAAAAAAAATCCTGCTCACGCGGTAGGAACAATTTTTTATTTACAAATGACATGGATCGCTTCTTTACGAATCGAAATTTCGATTGGCGTTTCTCCAATCATTTCACCATCCCCATGAGCCGGCATAGGGGAGTCCGAAAAAACTTTTACTTCTTGCCCTTGAAGCATTGAAATCCCGGGATGAAGAATATGCTTTCCTACAAATACCTGCGGAAATATTCGTATGACTTCAAAACGGGAAATTCCGTGCACGATACAAATATCAAATACCCCGTCCGTATAAGAAGCACCGGGACAAATGATCATTCCTCCGCCATAATTCGGTATATTGGCAACGGCAATAAGCCACACGTCAGAAAATCTCATTTCCATTTCGTCCACTTTGATGTTCACCGTGAGAGGCTGGTAACTGAACAATACATGAATCAAACTAATTACATAAGATAAACGACCCAACCTGAAAGTATTGAACCATTTTTTGTACCACGAATGATTTACGGTTTGAGCTATCTTTCCATCAATCCCGATACCAACAACGGTTACAAAGTATTTGTTTCCGCTTTGTGCTATGTCTATTTTTTTGATGACCCCGGTTAGTATATACTCCAGCGCTTTTTTTGGGTTTAACGGAATTCCTAACGCTCTGGCAAAATCGTTGCCCGATCCTGCAGGAATAACGCCTAATGGGATGCTGCATGCTGCCAATTCGTTGGCAATGCTTTGAACCGTACCATCACCTCCTACAACCACCACAACTTTTACTTGGTCGTTTTCTTTCATATATTTCCTCAAAAGATACGCAGCATGAACCGGGCTTCCCGGAAACTCAACATCATATTGAATTCGTTTTTCCTGGAGCAGTTGCTGAGTTTGTTTCCAGACCTTCAATCCTTGTCCATGTCCAGATAGTCTGTTCACTAGAAATAAAAACATGCTTGTCCCCCCAATTTGCCTACCACCTGCAATTTTTTCCATAACATCGGTAGAGTATACAGGTTGATGGCATCACAATCTTCTTTTTTTAAACTACGACAGCAAGATTAACTAGCAATTCAGTTGTTCCCACTTTTGTTCCAAATCCTTTAGGTAAGCATCGGTATTACGATTAAATTTTCTTCGCAGAATGACACCAGATAAACGGTGATCCCATTGCGCTTTCCGTGCTTTATAATCATGAAAGGAAACGGAGCGTAGACGCGAGATCAGATGCTCTTGACGAAGTGCATCGTCCACCAATACGATCATTTCGCCATTACGCATAATGTATGTGTTCCAGCTACGAAGTCCCGTAATCCGGCGATGACAAGCTTTTGTTTGTCGAAAGAATCGCTCCAAATCATTATTGGACTACATCGTCAACTACACCTTTATCGGAGGATACA
>JBBDIY010000001.1:0-9383 GCA_040880185.1 Paenibacillaceae bacterium | reverse complement strand
TTCTGAAAGTTGGGGACTTGACCGGGTAGTGATCTTCCTATTTGAGAATGAGCCGAACATGATCTACGAGCAAGGTGGTCAGGTGCTTAATTTCCATCCAGGCTGGGTTCAGAGTTATATGAGTGGCGAGTTGAACACGGCGGCCGCTATTACAGCAGATGAATCAGCTGCAGATCTTGTGGGGCTTATGGAGAGGCATAGGGAATTTGCCGGACCCACGCCTGCATTCATCGATCACTTAGGCACTCCTCAATTATGGTAAGTGAATTGAGCTGATATGCTGAGCTGAGCTGTGTTGTGTTGTGTTGTGTTGTGCTGAGATGTATTGAGCTGCTGTGTTGTGCAGAAATTTGCTGATTGAGTTGATCTGATCTGAGGTTAACGGTCTTGAAGGCCCTTAATAGTTAACATAACATCGATCCTTTTTGGTATAACGGACTTTGGGGCCTCTATTTCAGAAATGACACCCAGTAACAACCTGATTAAGCACGTTAATTCTTGTTTAAAGGCCTCGCAAACCTCTATTATGAGAAAATATCTAGCTTTCATCGGGAATAAAGGCCTGGTAAGCCGTTATTCAAGGTGTGTGTAGCTTTAATCCTCCCTAGTTGTTAGTTTTGTAGCGATCACAGTATTATTCCCAGATCAATATGGACCCAAGAGGGCATCAAATTCAGGAGGTAGTCCAGAATGTCCAAACAATTAAGAGCTTGTATATTAGGAGATTATTCGAACCCTGCTTGGCATCCTTTCCATCCCATCGATCAGGAGCTAACATCGATCTTAAGCGACAGCATGGCAGTAGACTGTACAGAGGATTACGATTCACTTGAATCCACGCGGATTCGCGATTATGATCTATTCATCTCCTACGCGGACAAATGGAAGGATGCAATCACACCTGAGCAGACAGCGGGACTACTATCCTTCGTCAGTAACGGTGGTGGATTAGTTGTCATCCATAGTGGGATTTCCTTGCAGAAGCGTCCGGAAGTTTGCCATATGATAGGGGCCAAATTTACTGGGCATCCACCTTATCGTTCGATAGATATCGAGATAGCAGCACTGGGTCATGATATTCTAAAAGGTGTCGAAGGCTTCACAATTAATGATGAACCTTATCGATATGAATACGTCCCTTATACTGATCGAACCGTTCTGTTGGAATATGAGCATGAAGGTGCGAAAGTTCAGGCAGCCTGGGCTCATGAATATGGACTCGGACGTGTGGTATACTTGATGCCGGGTCATGATGTTGGACCCTTCCAGATTCCAGCCTACCGCACGATCATTAAGCAAAGCTGTGATTGGGTATTAAGAAAATAAATAGATATTATACATTTGAATTGTGAAGGAGATCGGCATGGATAAGCCTAATGAAATGATCGTCGTCCTAGATTTCGGGGGACAGTACAACCAATTAATCGCTCGCAGAATTCGTGATCTAGGTGTGTATAGCGAGCTATTGCCTTACAATACAACCGTAGAGAGAATTCAAGAGCTTCAGCCCAAAGGAATCGTATTCTCAGGTGGTCCCGCAAGTGTTTATGGGGACGATTCTCCTGTGGTAGATATGCGCATTTATGATCTGGGCATACCGATCTTCGGGATTTGTTATGGGATGCAGCTCATGTCGCATCAGCTTCAAGGCAAGGTTGAACGAGCTCAGAAGCGTGAGTATGGTAAAGCGAATGTAAAGTTTCAGGCCAACAGCCGATTAATCAAGGATCTTGATATTGACCAACAGGTGTGGATGAGTCATGGCGACCTAGTATCTAGGCTTCCAGAAGGTTTCGTTGTAGATGCAAGTACGGACCATGCGCCCGTCGCAGCGATGAGCCATCTGGAGAAGCAACTATACGCCGTTCAATTTCATCCGGAGGTACGCCACTCTGTTCAAGGTAATGAGATGATTAAAAACTTCCTATTCGAGATTTGCGAGTGTGAAGGTCAATGGAATATGGAAACCTTCATCGAGGATACGATTCGTGATATTCGTGAGCAAGTAGGCGATAAGCATGTTCTGTGTGCATTATCCGGTGGTGTAGATTCCTCTGTAGTAGCCATTCTTCTACATAAAGCAATTGGTAAACAACTCACCTGTATGTTCATCGACCATGGTATGCTGCGTAAAGACGAAGCAGAAAGTGTCATGGACACATTCGTTGGGAAATTCGATATGCACGTAGTCAAGATAGATGCGAGTGAGCGTTTCCTAGGTAATTTGCGTGGGGTGACGGACCCTGAGAAGAAACGGAAGATTATCGGTAACGAATTCATTCGTGTATTCGAAGAGGAATCCGTTGCTCTTGGTGATTTTGATTTCTTAGCACAGGGTACACTGTACACGGACATAATCGAGAGTGGAACAGCGACAGCAAAAACCATCAAGTCACATCATAATGTAGGCGGCTTGCCTGAAGATATGAAATTCAAGCTAGTTGAGCCATTGAAGGCGTTATTCAAGGATGAGGTTCGCAAAGTTGGAGCGGAATGTGGTCTTCCTGAAGCAATCGTATGGCGTCAGCCGTTCCCAGGCCCAGGCTTAGCCATTCGTGTTCTTGGTGAGGTTACACCGGACAAGCTGGCGATTGTGCGAGAGTCGGATGCGATCTTACGTGAGGAAATTGCTAAGGCTGGTCTCGATCGTGAGATTTGGCAGTACTTCACAGCATTGCCTGATATGAAGAGCGTCGGAGTTATGGGTGACGATAGAACGTATTCGTATACCGTCGGTATCCGAGCAGTGACATCCATTGATGGGATGACAGCGGATTGGGCACGAATTCCCTACGAAGTATTAGAGATCATCTCGACGCGGATCGTGAATGAGGTAGATAATGTGAATCGGATCGTATATGACATCACATCAAAGCCACCTGCAACGATTGAGTGGGAATAGGGAAAATCATTAATTTCAGTAAGCTACCACCGAGAAAACACTTCCATTAATTGTATTCTCCACCCGAATACTATTAAAACCGAACGATGCCCATATAACGGGGTGTATGTTCGGTTTTTTTATTGACAGCAAGAAGGGCTCACCATAGAATGGAGTTGGACATATGCCACAACTTTCCAGCACATACGAATGTCCTGAGTTAACATGTTCATCAAAAACTCAGCTTATGCTTACGAAGTAGTTTTTTCGAACACTAGCGTACTCATCAAAAACTTTAAGGGGGATTTACGTGGCGAATCGTGGAAGTGGAAGTAAGAGCGGTGGTAGCGGTGAAAAAGGTTTGGCGAAGTATTTTGAATTCGGAAAATTTAAGACGTCTTACCGCAAGGAATTCATTGCAGGCTTAACAACCTTCTTGGCAATGGCATACATACTTATTGTCAATCCAAATATACTCGGTGAGGCGGGTATGGATAAAGGCGCTGTCTTTACAGCAACTGCGATTGCAGCAATCATCGGATCATTGGTGATGGGCCTTTATGCTAAGTATCCAATTGCATTAGCGCCAGGCATGGGACTAAACGCATTCTTCGCTTACACGGTTGTAATTGGCTCAGGCGTACCGTGGGAACAAGCTCTAGCTGCTGTGTTCGTGTCAGGGATTGTCTTCCTTATCCTCGCCCTCTCTGGCATTCGAGAAACGATTATAAATGCGATTCCCGCATCGCTGAAGTTCGGGGCTGCGGCAGGTATCGGCTTATTCATCGCTTTTATTGGGATGAAGAATGCAGGTATTGTAGTATCAGATGCAGCAACCTTCGTAAGACTAGGCGACTTTAATCTAGATAATAAAGGTACACTACTTGCTATATTCGGAATAATAGTGACGGTCATCTTGATGGTTCGCAAAATCTATGGAGCTGTCTTCTATGGAATTGTCATTACATCGATAGTCGGAATCATCTTTAGTATTGTGGCTCTTCCCGAATCAGTCGTTGATCTACCTCCCAATCCTACTGG
This sequence comes from Paenibacillaceae bacterium, assembly GCA_040880185.1. Taxonomy (GTDB): domain Bacteria; phylum Bacillota; class Bacilli; order Paenibacillales; family UBA4045; genus UBA4045. Next base: position 5,461 of record JBBDIY010000001.1, on the reverse strand, counting down.
ACTCTTCGTGCTATTCAATCATCTATTCACGGCTGATATGTGGACAACTAACATGATCGTAGTCATATTCACCTTCTTCTTCGTGGAATTCTTCGATACAGCAGGAACCTTGTTCGGTCTTGCTAGTCAAGCTGGTTTAATCGACAAGGATGGTAAGCTACCTCGTGCAGGTCGAGCATTGGCAGCGGACTCGGTTGCTACTATTGCAGGAGCGATCGTAGGCACATCTACAACAACTGCGTATATTGAATCCTCTGCGGGGGTTGCAGCAGGAGGGCGTACAGGATTTACAGCCATATCGGCAGCCTTCTTCTTCGTATTAGCACTGTTCTTCTTCCCATTGCTGTCAGTAGTTGATAACTTTGTCACTGCACCGGCATTAATCATTGTAGGGGTGCTTATGGCTTCTGCCTTGAAGAAGATTGACTGGGAATCATTCGAAGAGGCATTGCCTGCCTTCATCGTTGTCGTAACGATGCCGCTCACTTACAGTATTGCTAACGGTATTGCACTAGGCTTCGTCCTCTACCCGATCATTATGATCGCCAAGGGTGATGCTAAGAAGGTTCACCCGATTATGTATTTTCTGTTCGTCGTGTTCATCTGTTACTTCGTTTTCCTGCGTTAGTATTGCATTATATCAGCCTATCTCGAAGCGATTCTGCTTCGGGGTAGGCTTTTATATATCCTTATTTGATTTAATGTGAAATATATCACAATCAAACAACGGTAACAGCTGTATAATGGGATTATGATACCAGTACTGGTATATGTATAAGGAGGAAAAAGCCATGAAACCTATTGTTAAAACTGTTGTGGTAGGAGGAAGTTTTGCAGGATTGACTGCTGCTCTAGAGCTTAAGCGAAAGGGTGGGAAAGCGCATGAAGTTGTGCTTGTCAGTAACTCTACTGTGTTCACATTCATCCCATCGCTGATTTGGGTGCCTCTTAAGTGGAGGGAAATCAAAGACATCACTATACCTATAGAACCTGTACTGCGCAAAGCGGGTGTACAATTTATTCATACGGATGCCTTGGAAGTAGATCCAGAAACGAACATCTTGTCAACGAAGCAAGGAGACATACCCTTTGACCACATTGTAATTGCTACTGGACCCCAGGTGCTTTATGATGTTGCACCTGGCGTCAGAGAACATGCGCATTACATTGGTACGCCAGCCGGAGCGATGAAAACGCGGATAGCTTTGGAGGAATTGAAGAAAAACCCCGGTCCTGTTGTTATAGGCGCCACGCAGAATGCAGGCTGTATGGGGGCGGCGTATGAGTTTCTCTTTAATATTGAAAAATGGTTGAGGGAAGAAGGCATCCGCAAAAAAGTGGATTTGTACTGGGTGACGCCTGAACCATTTTTAGGCCATTTCGGTATCGAAGGTATTACTGGCGGCAAAAAAATGCTCGAGTCTTTCTGCAAAATGTTTAATATTCATTATGTAACAGGTGTCGGTATAGAAAAAGTAGAAGCAGATACGGTCCATCTCACGAACGGGCAAAAACTGCCGCAAAAGTTCACTATGTTAATGCCTCCGTTTCATGGGGTTGACTTCGTGAAAAAGTCAGTCAAGCTAGAAGCAACGCCAACGGGTTATATTCCGGTGAACGGTGGTTATCAGCATGTGAAATATAAGCATGTATGGGCAGCGGGCATAGCAATCGATGTAAAGCCGCCGTTTGTACAAGGTGAAGTGCCATTCTCCGTTCCAAAAACTGGATTTCCTGCGGATGAAGCGGGCAAAACAGTTGCCGAGAATATCATTCGAATCAGTCGAGGCGAACATAAGCTGAAAGAGAAACCATTCGGTAAAATCCCGGGGCTTTGTGTCATGGATGCAGGCAAGAAGGAAGTAATTATCATTAGCAATCATTTGTTTAAGCCACGTCAGATTGCTCTAATGATTCCAAATGTCTTCTACGACTTTAACAAGCGATTGTTCGAGAAATATTTCATCTGGAAAACTCGACATGGTTATTCGAGATTGCCGTAACAGTTACTATAAAGTTGCTTCTCAACAGCCTATCACGAAAGCGATTCAGCTTCGTGATAGACTTTTTATTATGTTGTATTGATTTAATATATATCCCTTTGTATAATTAGTTAAACGTTTAATTAGGGGTGATGCCATGAAGAGAATCACAATTAAAGATGTTGCCAAAGCTGCAGGTGTATCTACAGCAGCTATATCCTATGCATTAAACGGAAAAGAATCGAAGGTTTCTGTAGAAACGTTAGAAAGAATTCAAGCGACAGTTGCTTCTCTAAATTACATTCCCGATTTTTCTGCTAGAAGCCTTGTTAATAAAAAATCTAATTTGATTGGAGTTATTATTCCTGAGACGGAAGGGTATAACTCGGCAATTCTTGAAAACCCTTTCTATAGTGAAATTGTAAGCGGTATTGAAAGTGAGCTTCGGAAGCATAACTACCATCTTATCCTAACGGGAATGGACAGAGGAAAAGGGTATTCTGATCTCACTTTGCAGAGAAATCTGGATGGAGTCATTATTATGGGAATCTACAATGACAGCCTGTATGAAGAGCTTAAGAAAGTGAATATTCCTATTATCCTAATAGATAGCTACATCGACGACACCTTATTCAAGAAAATTGGCATTGATGATGAATTTGGAGGAAGTATGGCCACAAGACATTTAATTGATCATGGACATACTCATATTGCTCTTGTAACAGGTAAAATAAAAAAAGATGGTGTTGTAGAGAAGCGGTTTTTGGGTTATAAAAGTGAGTTGGAAAAAGCAGGGTTATTGTATAATCCTGCTTATATATTTGAAGATTCAATTCGATATGAGCATGGAGTGCAAGCAGGTATAATGGTCGCACAGAAGCATCCGGAAATTACAGGGATATTTGCTACTGCTGATATGGTAGCCTTTGGTATCATAAGCGGTTTGCAGGAAGCTGACAAGCGTGTTCCAGAGGATGTTTCCGTCATTGGCTTTGATGATATTATGATGTCTAGTATGTTTATCCCGCAATTAACGACCATCCGTCAGGATATAAAAGCTAAAGGAATTAGAGCAGCACAATACTTAATACAAACAATTCAAGGCAGCATTTCTAATGACCTTGAGAAAAATACATTACCTCTTAAGCTTATTGAGAGGCAATCGGTGAGAAGGGTACTATCATGAAATCCTCGCTCCGATTAAAGCTTATTATTGGTTTCGGCGTCGTGACCATCCCGATGTTTATTTTCCTCATATATAACAATTATTATGCGATGAAGGTTGTTCGTACGCAGGTGGGGCAGTCGAATAAAAACTTGCTATCGATGTATATGAACCAGATTGATAGTACGTTTGAGAATATTGATTCATACCTTTACTCATTTATTGTGAAGGATACAGATTTAGCCCTCTATAGTCAGAACAATCCCGATAATAATGAATATATGATATCTAAAGTTCGATTACAGAATAAAATGAATACAGATCTTAATAATTTCAAGAACGCTGACATGTTCTTCATTTATTCATTAGAGGAACATGACTTATTAAGCACAAGATTACTTAGCTCAAATTTTGAAAAGTATGAATCCATCAATAAAGTGTTGCATGCATATATGCTTGATCATGAAGCTGAAGGATTTACGGATAACAGATGGAAGCTGATTCAAAGCGGTGGTGAGACGGCACTCATTCGATTAGTCGAAACGGAGTTCTATCAGGTTATTGGAGCCTGGGTCGATGTTAGTAATCTGCTCATTCCGTTACATCTTCTAGATCTTGGACAGCAAGGACAAGCTTTAATTGTATCCGATGAAGGCGTTCCTCTAACCAAATTATCTATCGAAGAGATGAACAAGCCTGGCTACACAATGACGCTCCCTAATGAAAATAGAGAAAGCCATAGATTCTTATATGATGCCCCTTCCTATGAATAGCAAAGTATTGCTCATTATGATTAGTATCGAGCAATGGGGGAAGAAACTGAATACGCAAGATGAAGAAATCATGGAGTATGCATTGCGGAATGCAGCTGCAGAGATGATCTTAGGTAAGCTACCGGGGCAAGTGCTACAAGATCGAAACGGTGTTCATTTTGTCTTGTTATATGCAGATGAATCTCATAAGCCTAATGTCACATTTGAACAATTAAAGAAAAGCTGTAAGTTATTTATTGAAGCGTGCTCAGCGTATTTATTCTGTAGTATATCTTGTTATATTGGCGATTGGGTTCCACTTCACACCGTATGGCAATCTTATAACGTGCTACTACAGATGGAACATAATAATGTTACCTTGTCTAAATTCGTTTTCTACTCCAAAGAACAGCAAGCAGACAAAGAAGTTTTGCAGCTTCCTGCTTTATTCGAATGGTCCGAGTTTATGGAGCTGGGAAAGATGGATGAGCTGGATCAACTAGCTAACGACATGTTCGGTCAATTGCGTAAGGAAGCGAACTTTAACTCGGATACGCTTGTCGCCCTTTACCATTCATTGCTTCAAACCATTTATTATGTACTGCACAAAAGAGGTATTTCCGTACAGACGATCTTTGCGAATGGTGAAGCATTAGATCAAGCAATGGCGGTTAAGTCGTTGGATCAGCTTCAGGATTGGACTAAACGTATATTTCAAATGTTGACGGAGCATCTAGTAGCTGTTGAACGGGGTTTTACTGTGGTAGATAAAGTGCGGAATTATATTGCAGATCATCTATACGACGAGATTTCACGAGATGATTTGGCCAATTGTGTGCATATTAATTCTTCTTATTTATCCAGACTGTTTAAGAAAGAAGTGGGCATGAGCCTTACTGACTTTATCGTTCAAGAACGTATGAAGACAGCAAGAGAGCTGCTTATACATTCTGACGAGATGATTAGTAATATCGCTAAATCCTTTCATTATACAAACTTCTCTCATTTCTCTAAGATGTTCCGCAAGCACTATGGCATGAATCCCCAGGATTATCGCAAGCAGTTTTATAAAGAGCTACCTCATAAGATGAATTAGCATATTATTTCTGAAGAGTCGGGATTTCCTCCGGCTCTTTTCTTACGATTAGTCAAGTCTTTTTCCTCATGAGCTATTTGCGATGTCCTTTTTTTCATTGAGCACTTCTAAAAAAATCAGGTTCAAATTGAAGATTGCGATATCGTCTATCTCAAATGAGCATATAGCATGGATAAAATTCGGGAAGTACATGCCTTTTTGTGGATAAAAGGACAGACTTCTCCCGTTATCCACACATCGAGCCTGTGGATAGCGATTTCTAATGAGTTATCCCCATGTGGATATTCACTCTACGCACTAGCTACCAAGCTTCGCATCTTCTCTGGCTGTTTTTCCTTGATTCGACCTAATGCCATTGCCAGCATCACACAAAGGGCCAGTCCACAACGCATCTTCATTTTGTTCATACCTCGAATCGTATGTAGCTCAAAGCAGAAGGATACGTCCAGTCGGCTATTGACACGCT